>JAJRPG010000065.1 GCA_024280855.1 Planctomycetota bacterium
TCGCCGTTCGAGCGCTGACACCGATCCAGCGCCTGCCCCAAAGCCTGCTGAACCCGTTTCAAGTCCTTCATCTTCTCGTTGACTTCCGCGAGGCGCTGTGCAAGCAGTCGCCGCACTTCCGCCTTGCAAGATTTACCACTCTCTTGTTCGAGCCGACCGAGTGTGCGGATGTCATCGAGCGTAAACCCCACAGCCTGCGCGGAACGGATGAACCGTAGCTGCTCGACCGCTTGGGCGTCGTAGAGGCGGTAACCTGCTCGGCTCCGCGTGGTCGGTGAGAGGAGACCTTCCTCTTCGTAGTACCGCAGCGTAGGCGTCGCCACGCCAACGGTGCGGGCCACCTCTCCGATAGTCATCAACTCGTCTGTTCGTGCTTTCGTTGTCATCTCACCCGTATTCTACACCTTAAAGTCAACATGAAGGTCAAGCGGATGGTTGAGATTTCCTAAGATTTTTTCGTGAGGCAGAGCTACCAGTGCCTCAGACCCGATTCTTGGGGCTTTCCCAGGTGGCTACGGGCGTCGTTCACGCCCACGGCGCTCCGCCGATTGCGATGTCTCGTGCTTCGACATGCGTGCCGAGATTCTTTGACGCACACAAAGGCGTTGCATAGACTGTAGTTATGCGGATTCTTGCACTCATTCCGATTGTCTGGAGCTTCGTGGCGATGCCGACGCTTTGCCGAGCGGGCATCCTTGTCGAATGCTGCACACAGGGGATTCCGGGGCATGAAAAGTCGCACGACGCGCCGGATAGATGCCCCGGTGGTTGTCCTTGCAACAAGAACGACGAAGCTCCTGACGACGATGATTCATCCCATCCGCGCGACTGCGACTCCTGCGCGGAATCCTGCAATGTCGTCTCTACGCACTCGAAGCAAACGGACGGTGATGATGTCGCCGTCATGCTAGTTGTGACGATTGCCGTGGCACAAGTACCTTGCGATGCATTTCTGTCGCATCAGTATCATTCACGCAATCTGAACGCGACTCGATTAGTTGAACTCCTCACCATCCCGGACTCAGACCGACCACTCCTCATCTGATTTCTGATCCGACCCTCTGATGTTACCGCTGCGCAAGTGGTGCGCCCGTTCATGGGTCGCCGCTCGCGTTGTTGGCCATTGGCATACTTACTGATGCCATAGAACTCAATGAACTTGCAGGCGTTCCGCTGCGCGATATCGCGGCGGCGATGCTGGGCTTATCACGAAGAGATGGAGAACAATGATGAACACATTATGTGGCCACGGCTGTCGCGTGGCTTTTTCGATGACGGCTCTTGCGCTGATCATCTTGGGCGGTTGCAAAGAGAAAGATGAGCAAGAGAAACGAATAGGTGACGACCCACCAACAAAGGTCGTCACGGCATCCATGATCGGCCCGGACACAAGTGCGGTTCCGATTGACATGTCCAAAGGTTGGTGCAAAGGACACGGCGTGCCGGAGTCCGTCTGCACACGATGCGATGCATCGCTGATTGCGATGTTCAAAGAGCGGCAAGATTGGTGCGGGGAACATGGTTTGCCTGTGTCGCAGTGTACGAACTGCAATCCGGGGGCGCGTGAACAATGGGCGGCGCTGAACCCCGTCAGCACAACACAGCCAAGTAAATCTAGCGGCGCACTCGCCAGGAAAAAGGCCGCGCTCCCGCTTGGGCCAGCGTCAAGTCCTGTTGAACCAACACTCGATGATGGCTGGTGCGGCGGACACGGGGTGCCGGAGTCGGTCTGCACGCGGTGCGGCGCTTCGCCTGAGAAGTTCAAGGAAGCGGGCGACTGGTGCAAAGAACACGATCTGCCTGAGTCACAGTGCGTGACTTGTCATCCAGAGGTTGCGGCGGAATGGGCTAAGCTCAATCCCGCAAACCAGAAAGACAACCAAAGCGGTGATGCGTCAGATGTAAAGAGCGAAAAAACACCCAACGAGCAACAGGCAGGCATGACGGGTAAGTGGTGCGCGGAACATGGCGTGCCGGAATCCGTCTGCAGCCGATGTGATGATTCGTTGGTCGCCAACTTCAAGAAAACAAACGACTGGTGCGCCGCGCACGGGTTGCCCGAATCGCAATGCACGCTCTGCAACCCCGAAGTCAGAGAGAAATGGATCGCGCTGAGGCCGAAGACGCTGACCCGTCGTGACAGCGACGCGCAAGGTTCGATTCGCTTGGAACCCAACCGTCGGCTTCTCACGGGGAGCAACGATAGCCAGTGTCAGGTAGATCGTTTGCAGGTTCGGTTTCTCGACGCAACGACGACACGCAAGGCGGGTATTGAAACGGAAGTCGTCCGAACCCGCCGTCTGTCGAACACGATTGAGTGTCTTGCGGAAGTGGGCTTTGATGAGACGCGGCTTGTCAGAATCACGCCCCGCGTGGGCGGTGTCGTGACGGAGGCATCCGCCGAAATAGGAAGCGTTGTCAACGCGGGTGATGTTCTGGCGGTGCTTGAAAGTCCAGCGCTGGGACTTGCGAAGAGTCGCTACATCAGCGTCCGCGAAGGTCACCTACTCGCAGCGGCAGACTTCGAGCGTGTGGACACCATCTATCGTGGCACGCAACGGATGCTGGATGTTTGCACAGCGACGACTCCTTCCAATGAGGTGAGAAACAAACTCAACGAGGTTCGAGTCGGTGATGCCAAGAGTCGCCTGTTGCAAGCGCATGCCGGACTGGAATTAGCCCGCTCGACGCTTAAACGGGAGCGAACGCTGTTCGATAAGAAGATCAGCAGTGAACAGGACTTAGATACTGCCAAGAGCAACCTTGCTTCGGCGGAGGCAGGATTTCACGCTACGCATGAGGCCGTCACCTTCAACAGCAAGCGAGATCGCCTTGCAGCGATGCGTACGCTCAAGGTGGCCAAGAGCGAAATGGATGCTGTCGCACGCGAGCTTCACATCCTCGGTTTGAGTGATGCGCAGTTGGCGGCAATTGGCAGCGAATCGGGCGTCGCACTTTCGCGCTACGATCTGCGCAGCCCAGCGGCGGGTCGCATTGTCGAAAGAAGCGCAGTTGTTGGCGAAGTCGTCGAGCAGCGGGACGCGCTTTATGCAGTCGCCGATCTATCCACGATGTGGGTGATGATGGACTTGCGTGAGCATGACCTCACGCTGGTGCGCGTTGGCCTCCCGGTACTGCTCACCGTAGACGGTCTGCCCGGTCACTCGTTCGACGGAACCGTCTCATGGATCGCTAGCACGGTGGACGACCGAACCCGCACCGTCAAAGTCCGCGCGAATCTTCCCAACAAAGACGGCCTGCTTAGGGAAAACATGTTCGGGCTTGCGCGAATCATCATTCTCGACAACGACGAAGTGGTCTCCATCCCCAGCGAAGCCGTCCAAACCGATGGCTGCTGCCAACTGGTGTTTGTCAAGCAGGACGACACTCTCTTTGAGCCGCGCAAGGTATCACTAGGCGCGAGCGCCAACGGGCATGTTGAGATTCTTGCGGGTCTTACGCCCGGTGAATCCGTGGTCACCATCGGCAGCTTCCTGATGAAAACAGAAATCCTCAAGTCCAACATCGGCGCTGGCTGCTGTGATGTGGAATAGGAAAGACTTTCGCCATGCTCAATGACATTATCTACTGGTCACTCCGACATCGCTTCATCGTGATCGCCATCGCCGTTGGTCTCGCGGTGACGGGTGCATTCTCCTTGTCACGACTACCCATCGACGCCTTTCCTGATACCACGCCCGTGCAGGTTCAGGTCAACACCGTCGCAGCCGCATTATCTCCTGTCGAGATCGAACAGCAGATCACTTTCCCAGTGGAGCAAGCCATCAGCGGATTGCGGGGGCTTGTCGAAGTCCGCTCTCTCTCCAAGTTTGGCCTTTCGCAGGTCACGGTCATCTTCGACGATGACACCGACATCTATCTCGCCCGGCAGCAGGTCATGGAGCGCCTCAGTACCGTGGAATTACCCGAAGGCTTATCGCAGCCCGCGATGGGGCCAGTTGCCACGGGTTTGGGAGAAGTTTTTCACTACATCCTCACCAGCGACACGAAGAACCTCAGCGACCTGCGAGCGATTCAGGACTGGATCATCAGACCGCAACTTCGCAGCGTCTCCGGTGTGGCCGAGGTGAACAGTTGGGGCGGTCACGAGCGCCACTATCAAGTTGTCGTCGATCCGGTAAAGCTGACCAAGTACGACCTGTCGCTTTTGGACTTGTTCAACGCACTTCGCCGCAACAACGCCAATGTCGGCGGCGGCAACATCACGCGATCCGGCGAGCAGTTGCTCGTTCAGGGCATCGGATTCGTGACAACGCTTGAAGAAATCGGCAACATCGTCGTGACCGCAACGGACGGTGTACCCATCTATGTGCGCGACCTCGGCGATGTCATTGATGGTCACGAGGTGCGGCGAGGAGCTGTCACTTATGGCGGTAAGGGCGAAGCTGTGCTTGGGCTAGGGTTCATGCTCATGGGTGAGAACAGCCGTGATGTCACTGAGCGACTCAAAGCGCGCATGGAGCAAGTCAAAATGTCGCTCCCGCCGGATGTCGAGGTCAAGACAGTCTACGACCGGACGGACTTGGTTGATCTGGTACTCAACACAGTGAAGACCAATCTGTTCGAGGGTGCGATCCTTGTGGTCGTCGTGCTGTTTCTTTTCTTGGGGAACTTTCGGGCTGGGTTGATCGTTGCATTGGCCATCCCGCTTTCGATGCTGTTCGCGGGGAACTTGATGCTCCGCGTCGGCATCGCGGGCAGTTTGATGAGCTTGGGCGCTATCGACTTTGGACTCATCGTAGATAGCTCGGTCATCATGATCGAGAACAGCGTTCGGCACTTGGCCGAGAGCAACGATGGACGATCCAGAATCGAGATCGTGCGCGACGCTGCCATCGAGGTGCGAAAACCGACGATGTTCGGTGAACTCATCATCATGATCGTGTACTTGCCAATCCTTACGCTGGAGGGGATTGAAGGCAAACTCTTTTCGCCTATGGCACTCACAGTGATCTTCGCGTTGGCTGGTTCGATGATCGCGTCGCTGACCCTCATGCCAGTGCTGGCCAGCTTGTGTCTGCCGAAGAAAATCAAGGATCGTGAGCCGCTCATTGTCCGACTCGCAAAACGGGCGTATGCTCCAATGCTCCGTTATGTCCTCAGCGCTCGCGGGGTGGTTCTATCCTTCACGGGGGTCGCTCTGGTCAGTGCCGTATGGGTTGCGCTCAATCTTGGCGCAGTATTTATTCCGCGGCTCTCCGAGGGAGCGATTGTCATCAACACCGTGCGCCTCGCGGGTGTCTCCCTCGAAGAATCGGTGCGTTACGGAACAAAGATTGAGCAGGAACTGCTAACGAGCTTCCCGGATGAAATCAAAGATATCTGGTCGCGCACCGGGACAGCCGAGGTGGCGACAGACCCAATGGGGATCGAACTGACCGATGTGTTCATCACGCTCCACCCGCGAACGCAATGGCAACGAGCAAGCACGCAGGCCGAACTGGTACTCATGATGGAAGGCAAGCTGGCTTCGATGCCCGCCATGCGAGCCATCTTCACGCAACCCATCGAGATGCGGGTCAATGAGATGGTCGCTGGCATCCGCAGCGATCTCGGCATCAAGGTGTTTGGTGATGACTTCGTTCAACTCAAAACCATCGCCGGGCAGATCGAAGACATTCTGAAATCCATTCCCGGCACCGCCGACGCGGTGACGGAGCAAGTCACGGGGTTGCCCGTGTTGAAGATTCGGCTGCGCCAAGACCAACTCGCGCGACACGGCGTACCCGCCAGTGAGGTACTGGATTTCGTCGCGGCTATCGGCAACATCCGCATCGGTGAGATTCGTCAGGGGCAGGTTCGGTTTCCGCTCTCGGTGCGGTTGCCCGATGAGTACCGCACAGACCCGGAGCGCGTAGCCAATCTTCTAATTCCCACAGCTTCGGGACAACTTCTACCGCTTTCGCGTCTGGCGGATTTGGAAATCGTTGATGGGCCATCCACCATCAATCGTGAATGGAGCAAACGCCGCGTGGTCGTTCAGTGCAACGCCCGTGGTCGTGATGTGGCCAGCTTGGTCGCCGAGGCGCGGACACGAATCGAATCAGAGATTGACTTCCCGCCGGGCTACTTCGTTCGATACGGCGGACAGTTCGAGCATTTGGAACGAGCATCCAGACGACTGATGTTTGTAGTGCCTCTCGCGCTCAGCCTCATCTTCGTCCTACTGTATATCACTTATGGTCGAGTCACCGATGTGATCCGCATCTTCATGACGCTTCCGCTTGCTGTTGTGGGAGGTGTCTTTGCATTGCACTTCCGAGACATGCCGTTCAGCATCTCAGCCGGAGTCGGCTTCGTAGCTATGTCAGGAGTCTCTGTTCTCGGTGACATGGTGTTCGTGTCGTACCTTCGGAGCCTGCTCGATAAGGGCATGTCGATGTACGAAGCAATCGAACAAACAGCCATGATGCGCCTGCGCCCCGTCCTGATGACTGGGTTGGTTGCTGCCTTGGGTTTTGTCCCGATGGCATTCAACACGGGCGTAGGTGCAGAAGTTCAGCGCCCCCTCGCCACGGTCGTCATCGGCGGCGTCCTAACATCCACAATGCTGACCCTGCTCGTGCTTCCCGTGTTCTATTCATTGCTGAGCGGAAACGCGAAGAAGTCCTAGTGCCGTCCACCCTACGGTTGCTAGCGACTATGAGCATCGTGCGCCTCCGAGAATGCGTACCATGATAGCTATGGTGGTTCCCATTTCATTCGACACACATTTTCTGCGGACGGCTGTTCAGTGTTCGCCTAATCGCTGCCTTATCTGTTGTTCGTAAGCGTCCTCGACGGTGCGATTCTTAGTCCACAGCACGAACATTTGCCCACGACCCTGCGACTGGCGTTGCATTAGCCCCAAAACCTATGACGCTAGCGCCAACCAGAACGCCTTTTCCTACCCGCGTCGTGAAGTGCCAGTCTCCGGTACTCGCGCGATACCTAGCCGGGTCGTCCAAGCCGTCGCCGTCCCAGTCGCCTGCCACGCCCGTGTCGATGGATGGGTTGCCCCATGACCAGTTCTGGTCGCGGTAGGTCGTCCCCCATATCCATCGACGATCGTTGTCTAGGTCAAACTGCCAGCCGACCGATCCGTTGGGCGTGTTGCCGAGGTTGCTGATTCCGTCTCCTGTCCAGTCGCCGACAACAGAAATGGATCGATTGTATTGAGTATCGAGTGCTTCTCCAGAGCCGTCCACATGATCGCCGTTGAGATCGAGATGCCAAAGATTGTCTGGCGTTGTGAACCCAAGCTCGGATGTTCCGTCGCCGTTCCAATCGCCCGCGATAGCAATCGCACCAGCGTCCGCGCCGTAAGTGAAAGTTACATCACCACTATCGAACACACCGTTGCCATTCATGTCGAGCATCCACATATTGCCGGACGCCGACGGCGTCATTACGCCGATCTCGTCGAGTCCATCGCCGTTCCAGTCGCCAACCACGGGGGTGTCGCCCGCTTGTCCAAATGTCGTAGTAAAATCGGCCACTCCATCGAAGTTGTAGTCAAACGCCCACTGTCCCGCATCAAACCATCCGATGCCGTCCTTGGGATCGTTCGGGTTACCCGTGTAGAAGCGGGTTGCAGCGAGCGGATCAGACGGCAGCGTTGCATGTGCGATGGCTTCAACTGTTACATCGAAGCTACCGCTATTGTCGATGATGAGTCCTTGCTGCTCGGCCACACCAAAAAACAGGCGTGTCGCATTCTTGGGGATCACGACTTGGCTAGATGTTCCGATCACAAATATGTGTTGCAGAAGCGGTGTCGTTGTTGTAATCCCGGACGACGACATATACGGCAGCAAACCGGATGACGGCAATGCGGCTGTGAGGAAAACGCCGACGAGAGCGCCTTCCTTGTAGTCGGTCATCGCAGTCAGGCCAAACACCTGGCTCAACCCGTTTGGGCGAAGCACCCAGTTACGACCATCGGGCGTCGCGGCGTTGTTTCCTCCAGTGACGACAACACCTGTTGCCGTGAAGCGGAGTTCCATCCCTGCCCACGCGGAAACATCAATCATTTTCGGCGAATGTTGAGGCGCGACGCTCGTGAATCCAGTCAACGACCATGTTGCCGTTGTACCATCGGGCTGACCGGAAAGATAAATATCGGTCGGGCCGGGTACTGTCACAGTCATGGTCAACTGCGATGTCGAACAGCCGTTACTATCTACCGTTTCGCCAGCAGGGGTCTGAGCGCACTTATCGTTGCAATCGTTCGCGCCGTCGTTGTCCGCGTCGAGTTGGCTGCAATGGCAACCGCTCGCATCGACCGTGGCTCCGGTGGCTGTGTTTGGGCAATCATCCGCATCGTTCATCACGCCATCATTGTCGTCGTCAATCTGATTGGTTGCACATCCGTTAGTGTTTACTGTCAGTCCGGCGCTTGTGCTGGCGCAAGTATCGTCGCAGTCGTTTACGCCGTCCGAGTCGGTATCCAACTGCGAACATGAGCAGCCTGCGGTATCTGCCGCCTCGCCGGACGGCGTGCTTGCGCAGTTGTCGCTACCATTGATAACCCCATCACCATCGTCGTCATCGAGATCGTCGTCTGCGCAGCCCGTATCATCAACGACTTCTGTACTCTCGCTATTCAAGCAATCATCATCACAATCGTTCACTCCATCGGCGTCGCCATCGCGTTGAGAGCAATCGCATCCAACATCGTCCACAGCTTCACCCGCGAGCGTGTCCGGGCAAGCATCTGTTCCGTTGCTCACTCCGTCATCGTCGTCGTCATCAATATCCGACTCCGAGCAGCCCGAATCATCTATCGCATCTTCGCTGGCCGTGCGAGGACATGTATCGCTGCAATCATCAACGCCGTCGTTGTCGCCGTCGCGCTGCGCGCACGAGCAACCACTCTCATCAACAATCTCTTCGGCAATCGTTTCCGGGCAAGCATCGGCGTCGTCGGTGACACCATCGGCATCGGTGTCCACTTCGGAGTTATCATCATCTTCGTCAGAATCATTACCGCCATCATCAAGGTCGTCACAATCGCCAAGGTAGTCGCCGTGGGCAAGATGAGCGTCCACAGACGATGAACCCACGGTGATCGTGTGCGGGTCGCCTTCGTCTTTTTCCGGCGGGATATGGCAAATCACAACACGCTTTTCGTCGTTGGGAAGCCGTCCAAACTCGAAGGACGCGCCGCCCAAAGAGATCGACCCGTCGAAGTCCGCTTCTGTTTCCGAACAAAACTCAAAGCGACCGCCACGAACCAGTGATCGAAAGCGGGCGTTGAGCGGAAATGAATCTTGTTCCAAGGTGACGACGCCATCAATGATGGTCAACTCAAACGGCCCGATGGTTTCAAGCGCATCGCACGCATCGGAATCTCGCTCAGCCATCCGAAAGGTAATAGAAGCATGGTGTCCTTGTCCCTTGGATGTAGGACTTCGGCGACTCGCCGCTTCGCCATCGACAGACACAGTAATGCTCTCTGCTTGAAGCGTCAGGGATACCTCGTCTTGCGTGTCAGCAAGAACATTGTCCGGCATGGTGACGGTAGCTGGCTCAGATTCAACGACGCCTGCTTTGGCGGTTAATCCATCCGAGCCGCCGATCTCAGGAAAATCGACAGCCACAAACTCTTGGTCAGCGAGAGTGCCACCATCAAGCGACGACAAAGCATCGCAACCAGAGAGGAAGCACATAACGCTTAGCAATCCCAGCGCATTCATCTTTCGTCTTTTTAGCACTTACTTTCATTCCCCCGCATTTGGATATGACAGCCTGAGTTGGCTGGATGGTTGTTCGTGTCGCACTTCGGATTGCGGACAGCATCTTCTGCCGTCCCGCCAAGAAACCCGCGCGCTATCCCGGCAACTATATGATATCTTTTGGCTCGGCGTCACTGGCTGAAACCGCGTGGTTATAGGGTGTCAACGAGAATCGGGTCTGAGCTAGTCTCGACATCCTCTTGGTATGGGGGGCGGAGCTAGCCGCCCGGATTCAGCCTCGGAAATGCGATCCTGAGCTGTTGAGATAGAAATTATCCGGTCTGCAGTACGCCGCATATTATTATCGGGCTTTTCTTGGCGCGGTTCGCTCTCTGTAGTCGTTACTTCGGTGGATCATAGTTCATCCAAAGTGAAAGCGTGCGCGACGGGCGCTTACGCCCCCGCATCGTCGGCCCGACGCAACTGTTGGCCTTGATATCCACTCGCCGAAACTTTCGCAATTCGTTATCGTACAGGTCGCTTCGATATCCACAGAGCAAAACCCTTGTCTTCTTGAGCCTCCGCACGATTTGTAGCAAGTGCTGATGTTCCTTGCGGCCAAATTCGTGCAGATACTTGTTCTGCGTGACGCGCGTCTCTGGCAAGTAGGGAGGATCCAAAAATGCGGCTGTGTTCGACGCATCTACCAAAGTCTTATCGTAGGTGTCGCATTCGATCCTCACGCCCCGAAGCCTGCGCCCTGTATGCTGGAGCATTCCCGGCAACCGCGCCCACAGATTCGCGTGCTTGTTCGTGAAGGATTTACCGTATGACCAACCAGACTCGTTGGTGTAGCTGCCAACTCGGCTCTGGCGACAGGCAACCAAGAACAGGAATGCCTGCTGTACGGAATCCTCACTACTGCCAGCGCGTCTCGTGGCGACACAATCCCGGTAAACGCTTCGGCTGTAGGGCGTGAATTCGACTTGTTCCATGAGGCGACGGCGTGAGGCAGGTTGCTGAATCACACGCCAGAGGTTGACGATGTCGGCATCGCGGTCTCCGATGGTCTCGCTCTTGGACTCGCCCACGGGCTTCCGTCGTGCGAGCAGTACCGATGCCGTTCCCGCAAACGGTTCAACATAGTGGTCGTGGGGAGGGAGCATCGCAGCAATCTTGTGTGCATGATAATGTAGACTTCCGTACCACTTGAGCGGGGATGCGCGGAGCATGGCTGTCGTGCGACCAACGGCGGCGGGGTCACATATCGCTTGCGTGCTTTGGTTGTTATTTCGACTGCGGGTCATAATTCGTCCAAATTGACAACACACGCTCGTCGCGTTTGCTGCCCTTACCGCGTAGCGCGGCGAAGCTCTTGGTCTCGATATCTGTTCTTCGCCACCCTTCGAGGCGCGTTCTGTATAGTTCGCTTCTATAGCCGCAGAGAATCACCTTGGCCTTCTTGAGCTTGCCAACGAGGTAGAGCAGTCGCTCATGTTCCTTGGTACAGAATTCATGCAGGTAAATCTTGGGCGCAACTCGCGTGGACGGGATAAACGGCGGATCCAAAAAAAGAACCGTTTTCGGTTTGTCGAGCCAGCGAAGGGTCTCCTGATACGGCAGACACTCGATCTGCGTCCGCCGGAGTCTGCGTCCGGCCAGTTCGATCCGCGCTGGTAGTCTTGCCCACGAATCCGCCTTCTTGTTCGCAACACCCTTTTCATATGCCCAAGAGTTGTGGGTGCCAGCCCCGTTACGGCTTTGGTTACAACGCACGAGAAGCGACCACGCGCGCCGCACGGAGTCTCGTTCGCCGTTTTCGAGGACGCCGATGCACTCCTTGAAAACCACTCTGCTGTACGGCGTCATCTCAAGTTGCTGGATCAAGCGTCGTCGGGTGCCGGGCCGCTGTACCACCTGCCAGAAGTTGACGAGATCGGCGTTGATATCCGAGATACACTCCGTTTCGCGCACGGGCTTCGACAGCAAGACGGACAGTCCGCCCGCAAAAGGCTCAGCGTAGAAGTCATGCCGTGGCATCATATCCACGATCTGGCGAGCGAAGGACTGGAGACCTCCGTAGTACCGAAGAGGAGACGCGGGCGTAGTAGCCTCCGTGAAGGCTACCGCTGGTGCGTCACACAGCGCCTGCGTACCTTGATTGTCATTTCGACGGTGGTTCATAGTTTGTGTAGACCGACAGCATGCGATCAGGGAGCTTGCGGCTTTTGGTACGCGGCCCGGCGTAGCTTTTCCCCTTGATGTCTGTTCTCTGCCAGCCGTCGAGCAAGTCGTCGTAGAGATCAGAGCGATACGAACAAATGGCCACCTTTGCATCCAGTCCGCGAGCGATGCGGAGCAACCGTACATGATCGTCGCGGGTGCATTCATGGGTATAGCGATCGCTCGTTACCCGCGTCTCCGGGAGGTATGGTGGATCAAGCAGGTAAAAAACGCCGCGCGAATCATAGCGCCGAAGGATATCTTCAAACGGCAGGCTCTCCACTTGGACACGCTTGAGACGCTGGCCTACTTCGGCGAGTCGAGTTGGCAGCGTTGCCCATGCGTTCGGGTTCGTACCTTGGGTTTTCGTGTAAGCCCAATCGGATTCGTTCTTGGCACAGCCGTTACGAGATTGGTTGGACGCCACCAAGAATCTCCATGCATCCGTTACTGGGTCTTCGGCTGTGTCCCGTCCGGCGAGGCAATCGTGAAACTCCACTCGGCTGAAAGGCGTAAGTTCGATCATCTCTATCAGACGCTTTCTCAAGCGCGGCTCTCGCAAGACACGCCAGAACCCGACGAGCTTCTCGTCGATGTCGTTGTAGGTTTCGATTTTGCTCGGCGGCTTGGCCAACAGAATGGCAGCGCTGCCGCCGAAAACCTCGCAGTAAAATTTGTGTGTCGGGAACAAGTCCACGATCTTGGCAGCGTAGCCGTTCAAACTTCCATACCAACGAAGCGGAGAGGTGGGACTTCTCGCCGTGACGGGCTTTGCTCCCCTCGGCTTTCGGAGACGGGAGTCCTTGGCCACGACCTTGGCGCTCGTTTGTTTTTTCACTTTGCAGGAACCCGGTCGAAGCTCCGCAACAATTCGCTCCGCGACAGCAGCCGCTACCGGAACAGGTATACAACGCGACAACTGCTTTCGTGCGGTGCGCCATTCGGGATAAACAACGAACGAGTCGGCTATACCTTGCAGGCGTGCGATTTCTCTCTCGTTGAGAATACGCCATCGGCCATCTGGCAGGGTCAGGATGTTGTCATAGGGTGCATCGGGCGAATCAGTCAATTCGTTTGCGCAGCCATCGGTGACAAATCCCATGTGCCATGTGTTGCCGTTGTTCATGCTGCGTCCGCGACGGGCGATCAGTTTGTCACGGCTCATCTCTGAGATGAAGTAGCGATCATGCGGTGTCGGATCGAGCAGCGTGTCGATGCTGCTCATCCTGCCCTGTTTGGTCGGAAAGCGAAATGCGGTCTCCCGGTCAAAGGCCACGATGCACTCAGTCTCGCCTGTTTGTGGAAGCCCGAACTGTCTGGCGTCCAGCTTGGCACGGTGTACGAAATAGCCGAGGCGAACCAACTCGTTGATCAGTGCCGCGCGGCTCGTTGTGCTTACAGCATCGGCCTTTCCCGCCAGCAGGCAGGCGAGGGGTCGGTGCAGGCAGACCACATCAAGGATCATCGCGTGGGGATGCTGCGCCGATCTGCGTCGCTTGGCGGTTGCTGCGCACTCGTCAAGATTTACGGCCAGAATGTCATGCGCGGGAATATCGTCAGCGGTGCCGATGATGCTGTCGCCGAAGTTCTCGTGGTAGCAGCGGCGCGCCTTCCCATCGGCGGTGTATGACCAAACACACTCGGCACCTGATCCCTCGAACGCCAGCCGCATCGCACCGATGCCGCAGTGCATTTCGGCGTACTTGAGTGGTTTGCTGTGTCGAGGCATTGGGGCGTTCCTTTAGCATGATGATGGTAGCATCTGCATTCCGCTGCTCGGCTGAAGCGCACTTGCGTTCACCGTTTCTTGGATGTCTTTCGTTTTGCAGATGCTTGTATCCGAGCGTGTTGCTGCTGGATGACCGCACGCACTTTCTTGAAAGCCGCAGCGTCGCTCGCGGCGATCTCCGCCAGTTGTTGCTGGGCGGATCGCAACTGGTCGCGCGTTCGCGCCGAGCCGGGCAGCGCCGCCGACGGTCGGTAGACTTCGACTTCACTCAAAGTCTCGGTTTCGAGTTTCCTGTTGCAGTTCGTTTGTATGCGGGATTCGCGTGTTCTCCCATCCGCCCGTTTCGTGGCCTCATCGACTTCCTGATTCGCCTGCAAGTGAGAGATCGCACCACGCACAGATTCGATTCCCTTGGGGAATGCCTTGAGCGAGGGGAAGGCACGATTGACTCGCATGATGTCGTAGGCTTGGCGTTCGCCAAGATCGAAATGCTTTTTGATGAAGGCGACCCACGCCCGACCGCGCAGGTCGGCTCGCTGTTCTTTGATGAAAATCAATTCTCTACCAGCCAGCCATGCATGGTGGATGGTTCTGCGCCCGCATATCTCGATGGCTCGGATGTGGTTCTTGATAAAGGCTACACGCTCTGTCTCTGCCACGCTGGACGAGAGGATGCGCAGCGCAGGGACTTCTAGTGAATCGCTCTTAGCACGGCGAACTACATTGGCTGCGGGCATAATTGGCTCCTCGGTTGGGGATTCTCGTACGGAAGTGCAGATCGGGTTGCGTAGCCCGACGCCTCGCGCTCACCGCGCCGGACGCCCCAGTTTTCTTATCGGAAGTTGGCGGGCGTGATTGAAGTTGCTAGTGGGGTAGGGTCGCCACCGGGATACGCTCGGCGGCGTCTTCGATCGCCCCTGTACGGCTCGCACAGGCACCTGTCGGACGGCTGTCCCGGCTTAACAGCCATTAGGCACTCGTATCGGCGATCACGCACGACAGTTGTCCTACGATGCAGGACGGTAGTCTGGGAGTCATGTCCCACATCGCCGGACGGAGCTGAGCCGTCTGTCGGGAGTCCCGCCCCCTCCTCCACGACGCACCCTGGCAGCGAGTCTAATAGAATCCGGTTGAGGCGCTCGGCGACCCATTTCGGCAGCGGGATGTTCTGATCCGACTTCGGCACTTGGCTCACCTTGCGGCCACGGTAGCGCTGGGCGGTCATCGTCTCCGCTTGTTCCCAACTCGGCATGGCGAGTGCCAAGTCCCTCGTGCGCCAGTCGAACGCCATGACATCTCTTCTCATTCGCGTTTCAGTTACGACACTCCATGTGATGCACTTTCATGCAAACCGTTTTTGAAATCCTGAAAACTTCTTGCCGTGGATCGTACAGAAACTAGCGAAAGATAGAGCCGTCTTTGGATGGGCATCAGACATCTATAGAGCATTCTCGCCTAGGAGGGGGTGGGCCTCCTATAGGGAGGCCCACCCCCTCCTAGGCTGTCCGAGTTCTGGCGAATAGTCGGACACCACCCTCTTCTTGGTATGAATACGCGCGATTCTCCTGTCCGTTTTCTCTGCAAGGAAAACGGACAGCAGTGCCGTTTCGTGGCACGCCAGATAGCACCTTGATTTCCAAAATATCAGGTCTAAAACAAGTAGACGAGCATGACGAAGCGCGGTCGCTTTGTTTGCAATGGAAGTTCAAGACAAAGGAGCTTGAGATGGCCAACCGGAAGAAAAAGAAGATAAGCCGAGCGGGGATGCGTCAGAACATTGGTGGTACGCGGACGGAGCGTAACAATGATCAGGCGGCACCGCCGACCATGACCCCTACGGGGGAGAAAGGAGACGGGCTGATGTTCGTCAACAACGAATCAGGCAAGGCGCGTGAGAGTGAAAAAGGAATGCGGAAAGCCGCAGAAATCAAGCCCGGCGATGCCCGGCAGAAAGGAGAACAGGTCATGAACAATAACATGCCGTTACCGTCGCAGGATAGCATCTTTCGGATGGACGCCATCGCGCTGGCTAGAGATGCCTGCCCGAAACTCACACACGACGAATGGCAAGTCGTCATGAACGCCCTCAACTCACACAGGAACGCGCTGATGCTCGGCTGCATCGGCCAGATCACGGACGCGCTCTTCGACACGCGGATGAAGGTGGCCGACGCCACGCACATGGGAGCCGGGACGCACCCCGACTGGCCGAACAACATTCCGTATCCAGACACTGACGGCTCGGCGTCGGCTCTGACCCGCAAGTATCCGGCTTGGACAGACACGCAGTGGCGGGCGGTATCGCTGCTGGCTCAGGCGTTCTGGCATTACGGGCTACAGTCCGACGAACTTCCGTTAGCCAGCGAGTAGATTGGGTTCGGCGGCAGGGGGCGGCGGCGCTGCCCCCTACCGCGAAGGGGATTGGTACGCAGAAATGATCCGGCACGCCTAGGTGCGGCTGGACAAACTAATTGAGTGTGTTTCCCCGTGGTTGATTTTCGTTCCCGGTATGTTCCAAAAGCGTAATTGGGTTCCGTAGGCGAAGCGTAAAGTCAGCAGATTATGCGGTAGTGGCAGGGGGCGTGATTCCGTAGCTGAAATCGGATGGAAAACGATTCGGATAGAATAGGTCAGAGGCACTGATGTATCGAGGGGATGAAGACAATCTGCGGCAAGGTCAGCTTGACGGCGAGATGAGCGCGCCGTCCGACGCCAGCGTTCCGCGTGGTTCCTCCGTCGGCAAGCGGAGTCGCCAATGGACGGATGCTGTCCAGCGACTGCGCCCCCTCAGCATCGACGAGGCAGCCAAGGCAGCACGGTGCCGCCGTGGTGACCTTGAGAAGCGGATTGAACGAGGTGACCTACCCGTTATCCAGCGCGGGTCGCGGCGGTATGTTCGCCAAGAAGACTTGCAGAAGATGCTTGAAGATGAAGCTCAGGTCTCGCCGGAGTCCGGGCGGCGCAGGCCGCGCGGGAATGGCCGCCGTGTGAAGATGAACCCCGATGACATCGACCCGCGTTTGCGGAGGTTCTTCGATTAGGCTCCTTCTTTTTCCTTCCACGAATCCAAGTCGTCCGAGTCGAGCATCCGGTTGACCCACTCTACAACCTCCTTCACATTTGGCGATAGATTTTTCATATACTGGTCAGCGGCGTCACTCTTGCCGTGACCCAAGAAGGTTCGTACTGCCGCCAACCCAACACCATCACGAGCCGCATACGATGTTGCCCCAACATGTCGCCAGATGTAGAAGCCTTCCGGCCAGTCATCCATCCCGGCTCGCGTCTTCAATTTCCTGAACGCCTGCCAAACGCTATCGGATCGCTTGTACGGAGTCTTGCACGCCTCGCGCGTCGTCGTGCCATTTCGCAATTCATCGTCCGTCTTTGCCTTGACCCAGACGAGCGGGAGTCCGTTGCGCGTTCTAAACAGGAGGTCGTCCTTGTCGCCCCCATTTGTCTTCATATATTTCTCAAGGTGCGCCCACACCATCGGCCACATTGTTCCGTAGCGAGCGAACCCGGTCTTGCCGCGTTTCATGTCGTAGCTGTCCTTGTCGAAATGAACGGGACATGAACGGGCGAGATCGTCGTTGCCAAACCCCAACCCGATGCCGAGCCAAATCCACACGCGCTCGCGTTCGCGTGCCGCCTTGAGAATCGTTTGAATCATCTTGACCGAGGGGATTTCTCGCTCACGATTGTTCTCGACACCACCAAATTGCTGAACATCATTCGGCCCGAATGATAATCGCGCCTGAAATGGACGGCGTTTCGCAAAGTCAGCGATCTTCCAAAACCGCTGTCGATGCTTGTTTACCTGTGAAGCACCGAGACGCTTGGAGAAATACATCATCATGGCCTCGTAATCAGTCTCCGTGAACAGGTCAGAGAAGGCATCCGACTTTAGGCGGTCGTCATAACGCTTCTCGGCCCAATCGAGGATGCTGACGACTTGGCGGCAGTTGTCGTCGAAGACGCGCAGGGTGATCGTTCCCTTTTTCCGGGCAGCACCGTCGGGTCGCACCCGACCCTCGTCGTGCTTGATGAAGGCATTGGCGATATGGGGCAGCGTTTGCACCGAATCGCCCTTGAAGCCCGACCCGTCTCGGATTACGATGTCGGCAGCGTCATCGTAGTGTTCGATGACCCAGCGACGGTACTCCTGCTCGGATTCCTTGCGATCCCGGCTGAACCGTCGCCGTTGACATTTGCCGTCGGCATCGCGGTAGGCAGCGTAGTACCTACCCTTTCGCCCCTCGGTATTCTCGGAGAGCTTTGGTATGCGTCGCCTTGTTGCCAATCGTGGGTTTGTTGCCATGCACAGACAGTATCGGATGCCGGGCTGCAACGCATCAGCAACTTGGCAACTTAACCGTGAAAATGGGATGTTTGAGGCCTATATTTGGCAACTTGGCCTTGAAGACGAAAACACATAAGTGCTGTATTTACAGTACTTTGCGGGCGTAATTCAGTGGTAGAATGCCAGCTTCCCAAGCTGGACGTCGGCGGTTCGAATCCGCTCGCCCGCTTTTTCGTTTGTATGGATTTCCACGTCGAGTTATATCACTAATGCGCCTTGTTAACGCTCACACGCATGGCTGGCGGTCTGCTACGATGTGCCCCACAGTTCCGGTTGCTTGGGGGCCGGTGAGAACCCTGGGTCGAGCGATTGTGGAAAGTCTGGTCGGTGCATTTTTTATTGATCTAATTGCCAAGGGCTCACGCGAGCTGTGGCGTGGTGTTTGACCGGAAGCGGATTAAGAACCAAACAGAGATTGGATATTGTCGAAATCTTTTTGATCGACGTCGTTGTCATTGTCGAAGTCGAATGCATCGCAACCAGGCTGCAACCCTTGGCTAGGACCAGTCATGCAGTCGAAAAAGCAAGTATAGTCATTCAGGTCTACGACGCCGTCCTGGTTACAATCGCCGGGAATGGGAATGAAGATGGGTTGTGACCAGTATCCGCCAGTAATTTCAAACGCGCCGCCAATCATCACACCGGTATCAGGCTGGCCAATGGTTCCGCTTACGGAGAACTGACCTCCTTCGGAAGATCCTCCGCCACCGTCGATTGTATACCAAGGAATTGTAAATGACTGTGGATCATCTGTTCCAGCTGCGTAAGAGAAAGTCATCATGAATAGCCATGATGCTGCGGGGAGCATGAGAATGATTGCGCGGGAGCGTATGCCTACTGACTTGCGATTATCAATTTTTTTGCGGTTTGTTTTCATGGCTTATTGATTCTATTTATGCTTATATAAAGCTACGAACTTTCCTTTGGGCTACTTACCACAACCGAGACGAATAGTTTTCGGTGACGGCGTATCGCATCGGCTGATCATTTCACGTTTGCACAAATCGCATAAGTTTCCAATACGTAGAAACCTACTTGATCTCCTGCTTCACAATGCCAATTCGTATTAGAAGACGGATAACTTGCTCTAACTTCTGCGTCACCAGCGATGCGACATCCGCCACCTATCACTTGAGTTCCAGACGGGCAGGTAGCGTCAGACAGTCCCGTTACGATTGAATAATTAATATCCAAAGAGCCGCCGCAAATGATGTTTCCTCCGTTGGCATTAAGATGCAGGTTGGAGGTTCTACCATTGAAGCGAGCCATAATTTCGTTGCTGTCAATCGCAATGTTCTGTCCAGTGAGATTTCCTAGCACAAGAAAACCGCCACCAGCGGGGGAGACGTCGGTGCCGCCTACAATCTGAAGTTTTTCAACAGGATCGCTCGTACCAATACCGACTTTCCCTCCGTTAAAGCTTACGTCACCGCTGAAGTCTGCGGCTTTGCCCACGCCGTCATTGGCTATGCTCACCACGCTATTAGTAGTGACTCCATAGAAAGACGCCGCTCTCGCTGATCCGCAGATGTCGGCAATGATTAACCCGGTGTTATCCATGTTGGCACAACTGCCGCCGTTAGAAATGCGCACGGTGGGTTGAGAACCATCGCCTACGACTTTCAGGTCGGAGTTCGGGCTAGTCGTGCCGATGCCAACGTTGTTATTGTCATCCACGAAAATACCACGTGTCTGAATTGAATATGGCGAGCGCGTGATTGGTTGTCGTGGAGATAATGTGAATCCTTCAACGGTGATCTCCAGCCAACGACCATTGTTATCGAAGGCATTTGCGCCCATGTCTAATTGAACTGTAAATCGACCATCCGTGACGACTATGCCGGGTTTATCAATAGCCAGACCAATCTGAACGCCTCCAGCGTCTACATCCCACAGTGAGAAGCTCATATCAAACGAACCACTAGCTACGCCGCCAGCATTTTTCAACTCACCTTGGTAGGTGAAAATAGTGTCAGGCACTGGCACTGCCATGACTGATTGCGAGGCGAGGGCTATCATTAAGATTGCGATATATTTTTTCATGTCTTCATGCTCCGTTTTTGTAATGAAAGTCGATCGCTGCTTACGGTGTGATAGCCGCGAACAGGATCATGTAGTCGTCGAGGTCAACGTCGCTATCCATATCAAGGTCAGCGTTTACACCGGCTGTGCAACTTGCGGATGGCGGTTGGCCTGCTCCGTTATAGCAAGATTGAAACAACGCGAAGTCCTTTAGATCGACCACGCCGTCGCCGTTCAGGTCTGGCGAAGGCGCGACGCCTTGAATCGTTACGTTTGTGGCGTTGTAAATCACGATGTAATGGTTCGGTATGTTTTCAACGTCAAACGTCCCGGCTATCGACGCAGCCGTCATAATGACAAATGTATTACCGGCTTGCGGAGTGAATCCAGCTAGGTCTGTAATGCGAAGTTCACCAGCGAGGGTAACAGCGCCAGTTACGGTTAATACGTCGAATTCACCTGTGTTTGCGCCGCCGATTTCTATTTCGAGCGATGCGGTCGCGCCTTGTGTGTAGTCGCCGTCGATAGTTAATTCACCAGCGGATAAACCTGGGGCTGTCGTGCCGCCATTGTTATCCACGTCTGCGTCGATCATGCCGATACCCATGAGGATGCCGCCGTCGATGGTCATGGGGTCGTTGGATGACACCATCAGAAAATCGCCGCCGCTAAGAATGGTTTCGCCAGCTGTCTGCGTATAACTACTTATTTGCATGACCAGGCGGTTGGTTTGGATATCAACTGTGCCTGCATTGACGAAATCATGGAATAAGAAATCGCTTGAAACGTTACCGGCTGACTTTAGGAACAGTCCTTCATTGAGGAACGATCCGCCTGAAATTCGCGTGTCGTCGCCTGGCATATCAAACACGCCAGAAGCGAGATTTGTGATTCGTCGCCCGGAACTTAGCGAAAATCTTCCGAGCAAAGTGAAATCTCCGGCATTGAATACTTGCCTATTCATAGTACGCGCGCTGCTGGTCACATTAACTACGGAAGTCCCGTTAAGTGTCACGTCGCCGCCCGCGAAAAAGTTTCCACGCGTCCAAACGAACATATTAGCCACATTGATTGGGCTGGCCCCTGTTATTGTGCCATTGAGACTTGTTAGCGTAGTCACATTGACCGGCTGACCTGTGTTGAACTCTGCGGTGCCACCGTTGAATGTAATCGTATCAAAAACAATCGGCGCATCGGTAGGTGCTTCAAATGTCACTTTCCCTGTATTCACAACTAGGTCGGTTCCATAGCTGATGATGTTGGCTTCGTTGGTGAATGTCCAAGGCCCACTTTTGACGGTCATGACACCGCTAATGTTCACATTTCCACGAACCATACAGTTGCTACTGGATAACTCAATATCATCGGCGACAAGGCTCGAACCCGGCAGGAATTCTGTCGTCCCCCAAATTGATAATAGTGTCCCGGCGTCACTACGAAGCTCACCGCTATGAACGCCACCACCCCTCAGGTCCATCATACCAGTTTGGTTATGTATGAGGCCTGAGTTATCAAACGCCGAGCCGATAAAGGCATTACCTGTGCCGGAAGACCTAAGCAACGTGCTTTCATTATGGAAAGTTCTTCCAGTGATTCTGACGGTGTTGGCTTGAATATCAAAAAGTGAACCGGGCAGATTGTGCCAGCGAACGGATGAAGGACCGCCAAGGCCAAGTCCGCCACCGAACATAGTGGTCGTTTGCTTATTGTGAAATGTACGGTTGAGGATTTTATCGGTGTTGCTTGCCGCAATTGTGACAGGGCAATTAGCAGTTATGTCTCCGCCAGAAAAAAATCTACCATTTCCGCGCCAGGAAAACGAGCCACCAATGTTGATGGGGCTACTGCCATCAACCACTGAACTTGTTAGCGTGAAATCCGTAATATTGAACGGTTGGCCTGTATCAAAATGTACTGATATAGCGCCTTGGGTTGGTGGGCCGATGTCAACAGTGTCGAAGTTAATCGGGCCATTCGTCGGCGCTAGGAAGTTGGTATTGCCAGCACGCGTGGCTATAAAATGTCTTCCGTAATCAATAACGTTAGCTTCAGGGTGGAATGTCCATGTTCCTCCGCTACAAGCCAGCGTGTCGACGATATTCACTGAGCCTCGGATGTTTCCTGAGGTACTAGCAAGTTCAAATTTATCTGCAACAACACTCGATGATGCGAGCAGTTCAGTTGTATTGGCTCCGAAACCGCTTAATACTAGATTGGCTCCAATGTCGCTAGCGAGTAGCCCGGTATGTACACCGCCGCGGGCTAGAACAAGATCACCTACCTGAGCACGAATCGTTCCGGAGTTATCTACAGGTGTCTGGACATAAACGTCACTGTCAGTAGCCGAGCTATTCAAGGTGCCGCGTACATCGACGAGGCCGTTCCCACCGTCAACAATGACAGAACTTCCTGTATAGTTGTAGGTCGCTTGGGTGTCGATGGTGACGACCGCGCCACTGGACACAGTGATTCGTGGCCCGTCTGAGACGCTTTGTCCGCCAGTGATTTTGAGTTCGCTACCAATTAGTTTTCCTGAAAACTGTGTCAGATCGATGCCACCTTTGACCTCAACCACGCCCGGACCTGTAATCTCTCCCATACTCCATGTGAACTTGCCGTCCACATACAAGCGATCGTCCACGACCATTCTGGTTGAGCCGCCTATCATTCTGAAATCGCCCAACACAAATGAATTGATTACCAAACGCAGATCAGGGGTGATTTGAGGTGTCAAATGGGCAATGGTAAAGTCTAACCTAGAGGATAAAGATGCCAGAAGTGTGTCATCTTCTTCGTAAACAACTGGCGCATTCAGCGCATTAGCCGGGATGCATACATGGTCACCAAATTGAGGGATTTGCATTTCAACCCAGTTGCCTGCGGTTTTCCATTCTGAGCTTATATCGCCAGTCCAGTGCTTGAATGGCTGGCATTCGTCTGGTATGTTGTCGATGTTACAATCTTCACTAAACCCGCTGATGATATCACAGCCATCGGGCACGAGGTTGCCATTACAATCTTCTTCAGTGCCACATCCAAATATGTTGCACCCATTGGCTGGCATGCCCCCAACGCAAGTATCTGAAAAATCCAGTTCAGATCCGTCGCAGGTAATGTCGCAGACATCCACAATGCCAGTACTGTTGCACTCTGTAATTTCAAACGGACCATAAATTCGATGAGGCCCCCAAAGCCCGGCGCAATCTTTTGCGCGAATACCAAAGTAGTATTCGTCAAGTCCATAATGTTCTAAGTGTGCAGTTGGAAGGCAGCCACTGAAGTCAACGGTATTCGCAGTCGTATTCGGAATCGCTTGCGTGACGTCCGTGACCCATGTGTAACTGTACTCGCACGCACCAATGACATCATCAACAGGCGGCTCCCACTCAATAGCTACGCAAGATGAAGTCCCTCCCACGGTTAGCGGATGTGTCGATGAGTCTAAAATAAGTACAGCTTCTGGTGGCAGCGTGTCGGCAGGGTAAAGCCCGTTTACAAGTATCGGGTCGATGTTGACCGCTGTTTTCCAGAACGAAGTACGATGCTGTGGGTAATTATTATAAAATTGATTTACGAATCCCTGCAAGCTCTGAGGAGGATTTGCCCCCGAAACAATGCTAAATATTTCACTGACGCCCAGGCACATGGAATCGAAAATGCCATCACCATTGTGGTCATCTTGCAGGCCTGTGCCGTCAATTGAAACGCCATCGTCTATGTCTCTCAGCAGCGCACTGACAAAGGTCTCAGTAATCAGGATTTCGCTGCCGGTTCTTAACACATCGTCCTGACAGCAGGTTTGTGGGGTTTCCTGGCTTCTGGCGCAGGCGGGTAGTTCGACCCACGGCGTACCATCTGAGAATTGATAATCATCTGCCCAAGACCGAACGATTACGTCAGCCATCCAGCTTGGAAATCCTTCTTGCCAGGCGTCGGCGGGATTTTCAGGGCATCCTCCACAATGGCCAACTTGCTCGCAATCCATTCCTGCGGTACACGCTGTCGTTCCGTCGCAGAAGTCGTTGCAGTAATCCGGCGGTTGGCTAAACGACTCATTTTCCATGTAATGATGGCCATATTCATGAATGTGCGTGCCGATGTTCCACTGCCGACTGTTACTGATGTTTATTTCCGGCTCAGACTTATCATAAAAAGCGTTTGTTCCCCAAGGCCAAAGTACGTCTACTTCGGGTAGGGTCGCGATGCCACGACTGGTGAGAAAGCGATGCGAGCGGGTGATGCTGTTGTGCATGTGTAACGCAGGCATCTCAGACACGTTGGATGGCATTTTCGTGCCGAAGTTGTAATAGCTACCGCCAAAGTCATCCACGACTTCGCCCACATGGTCCCAGGTCCAATCGCTCTCGAAAATATCATCGCCATCCTGCACGTTCACAACAGCCGTGTCGCATTCGTAGCGAAGGTATATGTCTGGCAAATCGCAACCCACGGTACAACCGATATCGCAGTCGTCCCAAGCAATCATCCCGGAATCAAAAGTGCCGTCAGGTCTGGTAAATCCGGTCCAAATGACTTCGTCGAAAACCGCGTCTTGATCGACAACTTCAACTTTTATGCCGTCAACGCCTTCTAAGGTAAAGCTGGTCGGCGTTGTGCAACTGCCGTCGATAGCGCTGGGATGCTGATAAACAATTCGTCCTTCGAATCGCAGCGTTTGGCAGCCTTGCGCAACCGAAACGTAGTCACCGTCGTTCGATATTTCTGAAGCTTTGGCCGAGAGAGATGGCGGGCTGCTTTGTATGGTTGCATTTGTATATAGCAACGGTTGAGTTCTGATGAGTCGTCGCGCCGCCATGGCTGGTCCAAGCGCCAACGAGCGCGTGACATGCTGGCCATCAAAGCTCATGGTCATTGAGAGGACGGCGTCAGGGTCGGTAGGGATTGCGCGAAACGGCACACGAAACAGGCCGACTTCAACCTGGTGCGGGCCAGGCGTCACTCCGACTTTGACGATATTCCATCCATCACCAAAAATTTTGATAACAGTGAGCTTGCCAGGGCGTCGAACATTGATCGTAAACTCACCCTGAAATTCCACCCCAGCCATCGCAGTCACCAGCGTTGGCGTCATGCTGATTTTAGCCGGTGGCCCCACGTCCGCGCGAGAGTTCGCACTAAAAGACATAGCTAGACCAACAAAAAACATGCTATTGATTAACTGCCTATTTTTACGTCCGATCATCGATTCAATCCTGTCTGCCTAAAAATCAGCAAATTATTCCCGAAAACGGCTTTTTTGGGGACTCACTATGAGTACCACTTACAGCCACGCTCAATTCCACGACGATGGCTGACTCCGGACGCTACAAGGGATATAATCCTCGATAGCAAATTCAGTTGACATCCTATATGTCGTGGTCAGGTGTTAATTCGCCGTTGGGGATCATAGGCTGTCAAAAATCTGGAGATTATTTTGTGGCTGATAGTGCAAACGATTTAACCAAACTGGTGCAAGCTGCCAATCGTGGCGACAGAAAGGCCGCTGCTGATCTGTTACCGGTGGTTTACGCTGAGTTGCGTAATCTCGCCCGGTCTCGGATGGCCCATTTACCCCCTGGCAGCACCCTTCAGCCCACGGCTTTGGTACACGAGGCTTACATGCGGGTAGCCGGTAAACAAGACCCTGGATGGGATAATAGGGGGCATTTTTTCGCAGCGGCTGCGGAATCTATGCGGCAAATCCTGGTCGATCACGCTCGGCGAAAAAAACGTTTGAAGAGGGGCGGGGATAAAAAGCGAATTGATGTTGAGGACTTCGATATGCCGTTGGCTAGTCCGGTTGAGGACATCCTGGCTTTGGACGAAGCATTGGAGCGCCTTAAGGAAGATGATGAGCGAAAAGCTCAGATTGTGAACCTGCGGTTTTTCGCAGGATTGAACCGTGAGGAAACAGCCGCTGCTATGAATATCTCAGTATCCACCGTGGACCGGGAATGGCGATATATCATCGCCCGTTTGCATAAAGAAATAGCTGGGGCCGAAACCCTAAATGAGTCATAGATGAAAGAACGTGATCGACAAATTGAATCGCTTTTTCAAAGCGTGCTGGACCAGCCTTCTAATCAACGTGAACAATTTTTAAGCGAGCAGGCTACCGGCGATGCAGACTTGTTACAGGAAGTCAACGCGCTGCTGAGTCATTACAGCATTGCTCAGGATACTTTTCTAGGAACGCCCGCTCATGGGTTAATAGCCGCTTCGACTGAAACTGATGAGCTACCGAAACAAATTGGTAAATATCAGGTTATTGGAAAACTTGGTGAAGGGGGGATGGGGGTCGTGTATCGTGCGCGGCAGGAAAATCCTTCTCGAGAAGTCGCAGTGAAGCTGATTCGCGCTGGCCTTACTGGGGCTAGCATGATTCGAAGATTTGAATATGAGGCTTCTATTCTAGGCCGGCTTCAACACCCCAGCATCGCCCACATTCTTGAAGCAGGTATGTCAGATGACGAGCTGGGCAAACGGCCATTCTTCGCCATGGAACTCGTGGATGGTATTGAGCTTACTACATTTGTGAAAAATGCCGAGCTAGATACAAAGCGACGGCTAAAGCTTTTGGTTAAAATATGCGATGCCGTTCATCATGCTCATCAAAAAGGTGTAGTTCATCGAGACCTTAAACCGGCTAATATCTTAGTCGCTACGGAACAAAAGGGGGACGCCAACGCCTTAAATCCCACACCGAAAATTCTTGACTTCGGCGTGGCTAAATCCATAAGCGAAGAGGGTAGCCCCAACACGATGCACACGATGGCCGGGCAAGTCATCGGCACGTTAGCCTACATGAGTCCGGAGCAGTTGGAAGGTAATTCACTCGGTGTGGACGCGCGGACCGACATTTACGCTTTAGGCGTTTTGTTGTACGAGCTGCTCGTGGATAAGCTTCCGTTTGATGTCAATGGGATGGCACTTGCGAAAGCCGCTCAGATTATTAGCGATGAAGAGCCGCCATCTTTAGGGTCGATTAATCGCTCGCTTAAAGGCGATTTGAACACCATCGTCATGAAGGCCTTGGAGAAAGACCCGGCTCATCGTTATCAATCTGCGGTAGAATTGTCGTCTGACATAAGATTTTTTCTTTCTAATAAGCCCATTACCGCCAGGCCTATGACAACGATGTATCAGGTGCGAAAGTTTGCCAGGCGAAACCGGGGGCTGGTCGCCGGTGTGTCCAGCACCTTTCTCATGCTAATCGTAGGCGTTGTTGTAAGTCTGTTTTTCGCGGTGGGGCAGTCTCGTGCCCTGGAAGAATCTGAGAGACAAAGGCAGATGGCTCAAGCGGTCAACGATTTTCTCAATAAAGATTTATTAGCCAATGCCAGTCCCAAGCATGAGGCTAACAGGTCCGTCACGCTGCGAGAAATTTTAGATCGTGCGTCTACGAATATCTCAACGCAATTCACGGATGAGCCGTATGTGGAAGCGACCATTCGCACGACGCTCGCGGATACCTACAAATCTCTTGGTGAATATGAAGAAGCGAGGACACATGCCGAGATAGCTGTTGCACTGTTGCAAAAATCTGGTGACATGTATCTTCGTCAGTCGCTGTATGCCATGAACCGGCAAGCCTCGCTTGAGGAATTGATGGGGCATACCGAAAAAGCAGAAAATTTGTTTCGAGCTGCTTTAGAAAAAGCGACGCCCTTGTATGGCGAGGAAGACTCATTGACGCTGACTATTTTGAACAATCTTGCGTTATTGCTAAATCAAGACGGTCGTTATGAGGATTCATTAGTCATGTTGGAGACGCTGGTTGAAAAGCGTACTAAGATTCTTGGCCTTGAGCATCCTCGCACCATGATTTCCATGAACAACCTTGCCTTGGCCTATCTTAGTTTGGGAAGATTTGATGATGCGATACGCATGCACGAGCAGGAGGCTAATCTTTGTAAAAAAGTTCAAGGAATGGAGCATCCCGGTACGCTAATATCCTTTAACAACTTAGCCGTAGCTTACTTAAGAAAGGATAATTTTGAGCAGGCAGAAGTTATTGTACGCGATGTTCTGGAAGTTCGCCAACGCGTCCTAGGCCCGACGCATCCCATAACGCTTGAAAGCGTGGACACATTAGCAGTCATCCTGGCCAATCTAAAGCGTTACGATCAGGCGATACCACTCGCCACGGAAAACATGAACCAGGCTACAGAAGCGCTTGGTTCAGACCATCCGATGACCCTGCATACGCAAAACAGGTTGGCTAGAATCTATTACGCAGCCAAGCAATTAGACCAGGCAGAAGCGGCTACGATGGTCTATTTACAAAACATTAGCCGGGTTCGCGGGGAAGATAATTTTCGTACTGCACTCGCTATGTTGCAACTTGGCGAGATTTATTTAGACCTCGAAAAATATGAGCAGGCCCAATCGTATGGCCAACAGGGCGTTTCAATTTTAGAAAAAAAATACGCCCCAGACCATGAACATTTGAAACGGGCCAATAAACTATTGGCTGATATTCAGAAAAATTCCACGGCAAGTCAAACGAAGCCTGAAGATTGATATGCGCAGGCTGATTGAATTCCCTTTAACTTCCCAACGCTGTTTTGCCGAGACTTCGTTGAGCGTCTTGCAGGTTTCGCTGGGCTTGGTTGTGGTTGGGATCAATTTTCAGCGCTCGTCGGTAATGATTGATTGCCAGGTTGGTGTCGCCAAGCATTTGATTGGCTAGGCCTAGATTGCTGTGAACGCCAGCTAAGTTTTCATTCAGGGACAAGGCCTTCTCGTACATGGGGATGGCGTCCTGAGTTCGGCCTAAAGCTAAAAAGGAGCTACCAATATTTTCGTATACCTGCGCGTCTCCTTTTGTCCCTTCGAGAGATTGTTGGAAATGCTTAGCCGCGTCAGCAAAACGACCGTATGACGCCAACGCATTTCCATAACTAAAATGGGCTTTGGTAAGTCTAGGATTCACCACAAGCGCTTTCTTAAATTGTCGCATTGCCTCATTGAAACGCCCCTTCTTAAGTAGGGCGTTACCCAAACTGTCGTAGCTATATGCATAATCGGGATTTATTTCTACGACTTGATTGAAACTTTCAATGGCTTCGTCAGTGCGGTTTTGGTCGATTAATTCTTCGCCCAAATTAAAATGCGCCAGCCAACATGCGGGGTTTTTGTCGATTGTATCACGCCAGAGTGTCTCACGGTCTGCGTAGGCTTGGCCTTGATGCCATGTTAATGACGCTAAAATTGTTAGCATCGCTATGCCCATACCGCGCTCCAGCATTTGCATTCTGATTTTCATTCGGGCTGTCAGTGACGTAGCCACGCCAACTATTAAAACCATAATCGCAGCGCTTGGCAGATACTGAAAATGGTCCGCGACGAATGAAAATCGCATGGGATAAACATCGAAGAAGCCCAGCGCCGGTACGAGCATTCCTGAGAAAATCAGCACGCAAACCAATGGCCCTCGTGAGATGCGATGGCGCAAAAGCCAAAGCGAGAGAATGCAGATGGAGACGCCAACGGGGAATAAATATTGCCACCAGACGCTGGAATCGATTTGCCAGCGTGGGTATATGAAAGTCAAAGTTGTAGGCCAAACGATGGTGCTTACATAGAAGACCAACGCTCTACTGGCGATTAACACGCGATCAACAATCGACAAGTCCCAGGATTCGCCGCTTGCGCCAACATGCGTCTTTTCCAACCAGGCAGTGACTAAGCCCATCGTTATGCCGACGACGAAAAATGGCAGCAAGCGAACCACGTCTTTGACGGATACTCGATTATGCTTCCACCAGATGATAAGCAGGATGACAGCAGGAAGTGAGCATGTCACTGTTTTACTGAATAGGGCACCCATAAATAATATCAGGCTGGTTGTGTACAGGAGGTATTTACGGCGATTGGAAATAAGTGATGATGGAAAAGCCATGTGCAGATATGTCAGCTGTGAAGCAAAAAAGAATGCGCCAGACAGGGTGTTTTTTCGTTCTGTAATCCAGGCTACGGATTCGACGCAGACGGGATGTAACGCGAACATGATACCGGCCAACCAAGCGCCCGGCAGGCCGAGGAATTTTAGTATTTGCCACAACAGGATGCTGCTGAGAGCGTGCAAGAGGATATTTACAAGATGATAGCCAAACGGGTTCAGCCCCCAAAGGTGATATTCCAACCAATATGATGTGTGGACCAACGGGTAATACTGAGGGGTCGCGTCGATTTGAAACCAGATTTGCCCCAGCCCTGTCCCTGTTCGCAGCGTCTGATTATTTTCCACATAAGCGTCGTCATCCCAGATAAAACCGCCCTGCGACGCTGGCCAATATGCGGTAAGGGTCAGCGCTAGAATTGCCGCGCATTTCCCCCAATCGCCCAAGGTGCGGTGAGGCTTTACTGGTTCTAGCCGTTGTAGTTCATTAGCGGTGGCTGGTTGATTTACAAGCCCGCGTTTATTTTTTTTACGAGACGCCATTTTCTACCCCTCAAAGATCATTGTCTAAGCAATATGACAAATTTTTTCGCGTCGAGACATATTGTCCTGACTGGTGATGAAAGTTGTGTGGTTTGACAGGGGCTAAGGCCTTGTATGGGGGCTCGCTCCGCGCGCACCCCAAGCCTTAAAGTAATTAGCCTTTTCAATATTTTGCATCAACACCGTGGTTTACCATGCGTTGAGCGCTAAAACCCCCGAAGCAAAAACACGTCCCTCCATTGACCCAGCATCGACTTTACAAAATCGCACACATCGCGCCGGACTGCTCGCCCACTCTGTTACACTTACACTATGTACAGGCGTTTTATATTCGCATGTCCGTCAAAATATTCTGTAAGATTTTGTATTTATGTATCAGATGCTACGGAGCATGATCCATAACATTGAATTCCCGAATTGATACTTAGAGTTACTTGGAGGCTGCGGACCGGAGATTAATTAATTGGATACAGAAGCGTGTGCGATTTTGGTTTGAAAATGAGGGATGCGGACAAGGTGTCAGTGTCCCGCAGTCATACCAGAACCCAAAAGTAAACAGGATACTTATCTCATTTGTGAGCCGTTTGCTTATTCTTGTTCTGCTTAGTCAGCATAGCTTGCCACTTGTCGAGTTTGGCAACATCTGCTGTGTCGGGCATGATTTCTTGCCAGGACATATAAAGATCAACGATGTATTGCACGCATTTTAATGCGAGTGAATGTTCGATGCCGAGTTGTTCCGCCAAAATAGCGTGAGCTTCTAAGAGTTTCGACTCTGCTTCGGTGAATCGGTTCAATTTTGCAAGGACTTTTCCGTGTGAAACCAAAGACCATCCCACGCGCCAATGTCCTTCAGGATAGGCCTGCATATGACCATCTACACATTTAGAAACAAGCAATTCTGCTTCTTCAAGTTGTCCAAGGTCTCGTAAAACGGACCCTAAACTTTGCATGGAACCCAGTGTACTCGCGTGATTTTCGCCTAGTGTTTTTCTTTGGGTTTCATGCACTTCCCGGATATAGGGCAAAGCTTCGGCGTGTCTATTCGTTGAGGTCAGAAGGATGCCCATGTTGTAGATTGCACCTACCGTAGTAGGGTGATCGTCGCCCAGCACGCGTCTCAGACCTTCAATCGCCTCAAGAATATAGTCTGACGCTTCCTCGTATTTTTCCATTGATTGTAGGAGTGTGCCCATATTGTTAATAGAAATCAGCGTATTATAATTGTCGTCACCAAGTACTTGTCGTTGGCCCTTGAGCGCTTCTTGGAAGTAGCGTAGCGCTTCATCGTTATCACCTAAAGATTTGTACAGTAAGCCCATGTTATTGATCGCGTTTAGCGTGTCCGGATGCTTAGCTCCAAGCGCACGCTTGGAGGTTTCCATAGCCTCACGCACATAAGGTAAGGCTTCTTGGATTTTTCCCATCGAGCTTAGGAGCCAGCCCATGTTACTAATCGAACTTGCCGTCTCAGGATGGTCGTTGCCCAGTACGCGTCGATAGCCTTCCATGGCTTCGCGCGAATACTCCAGTGCTTCATCGGGCTTGTTCATCAAGTTGAGCAGTTCGCCCATATTGTTAACGGATTTCAATGTGTCCGGGTGGTCATTGCCCAGAAATTGACGACGGGCATCAAGCGCTTCGCGACAAAACGGTAATGCTTCAGCGTACTTTCCCATGCGTATTAAAAGGGTGCCCATTTCGCTAATTGCGCTGAGTGTTTTTGGATGTTGACTTCCCAATACGCGACGGCGAGTATCCAGCGTCGCATGACAATATGATAGCGCTTCAGCGTTTTGGCCCATTTCAACGAGTAATAAGCTCATGCTACTCATGGCGTTCAGTGTGCTGGGATGGTCATTGCCCAATACGCGTCGAGACGTGTCCAACGCTTCGCGGCAGTGAGGCAAGGCCTCGGTGTATTTACCCATCGACATGAGTAAAATGCCCATATCGATCATCGAATCCAATGTATCTGATTGTTCGTTGCCTAGCAGTTGGCGACGAATGGTAAGCGCTCGTTCAAGCTGCGGAAGGGATTGAGGGAATAAGCCGATCTCACGATACGTGTTGCCGATCGCTTGTCGCAAAGCTGCTTCCAGTAATGGTTGGTCGGCGAAATCGTTGTCAATCGTGGCCACGGCTCCAGCGAGTATTTCCTTATCGACAATATTTAGTGCGATGTCCGTTGCGTTCAGGTCCTCGAAGGAGGCGAGGACTGAATCAATATGTTCTTGTGATGCGCCGCTTTGGATCAATTTTTCAAGAGTTCGCTCGCTTAGACTTGTAAAGATTTTGCGACCCATCATCTCAGCGTCAATGTCGGAAATCATGGACGACTGAATTTCAACAACAGCTTCTAATTGGTCGAGCGCGCTTTGGGTCTCTTGAGCATGTTGCTCTGCCAGGGCAAGGCTATCCTGCGCCCGTTGCGTGGCAATCTCCGCGAGATCCCGTTGGGCTGCCTCCGCCACAGCGAATTTTAACACCAGGCCCGCTGCGACGAAAAAGACTAAAGCGAAAACGCTTCCAGCGATCACGCCACCTCGGTTACGCTGTGCAAACTTTTTAAGCCTGTATGTGAAGCTCGGTGGCCCTGCAGAAACAGGTTCATGAATAAGGTAGCGATGGATGTCCGCCGCGAGTTCAGAGGCATTGGTATAGCGGCGGGTGCGGTCTTTTTCGAGTGATTTCATCGTGATCCAATCTAGATCACCAGTCACGCATTTCGAGAGCGAACGTCGATCGGTGTTGCGAAGACCGGCAATGTTGATCGTAGTAGCGCTGATTTGCTCGCTTGGCTTGGGAGGTTCATCCTCTCGGATGATGCGACTAATTTCAACTAGCGAGGCTCGTCGAAGATTGGTTGGATCGAATGGAAGTGAACCTACGAGCAACTCATATAGTAATACACCTAAAGCATAAATATCAGTGCGTGTGTCGATGTCTTCACCAGATTGGCCGGTTGGCTCAGGACTCATATATTCGGGCGTGCCAATCATTTGGCCCTGCATGGTATTAACCGATTGTGTTGAAAGCCGTTGGTCGAGTGCCTTAGCCAGACCGAAATCAATGACCTTTGGAATATGCTCGTGCCGCTGCTCGGAAACCAAAATGTTGCTTGGTTTGATATCTCGGTGGATGACGCCTTTTTGATGCGCGTGTTGAATTGCCTCACAAACTTTGATAAATAGTTTTAGCCGTTGGGGGATGGTTAGTTTATGTTCATCGCAATACTTTGTGATTGGCAATCCTTCGACATATTCGAGGGCGAAATAGGGCCTGCCATCTTCCGCGCATCCCGCATCGAAAACCTTCGCTACATGAGGATGGTTGAACATCGCTAACGCCTGGCGTTCTGTTTCGAACCGGGCGATGGTCTGTTCGGTGTCCATGCCCCGTTTGATGAGCTTTAGTGCCACTTGCCTTCGTATAGGCTTTTGCTGCTGGGCGAGATATACGACGCCCATGCCGCCTGCCCCGATTCGGCGGATAATTTTGTAATGGCCAATTTGGGCTGGTATCTGAGAATCCGCTTGCGAATCGTCCACGCCAAAGGCAAGCGTTTGAACAAAATCGTCTACCTCTGTTGTAGGTAGCTGAAGTAATCTTTCTACCTTGTTGCGCAGCGATTCGTCTGTTCCGCAAGCCTCGTCCAGCATAGCTGATTGCTCTTCTCTGGATAGATTCTCCGCGCGATGGAACAGCTCTTGTATTCTTTTTAGTTGATTATCGTGCATTATCTTTCTTTGGCCTAACAGCCTGTTGAAGAATCCTCATTTTCAGCCATCGTTCAGATATGGGCGGACGTGTAAGCTGGCGTAGCCCATTTCAATTTCTGAGGCCAAAAATTGGGCAATTGGATTCGATGAA
>JAJRPG010000066.1 GCA_024280855.1 Planctomycetota bacterium
GAAACGATGCGTGCCCCTTTAGGGATGTTTGCTTCAAAAGCCGGGCTGGTTACACCATTTATTTTTTCCCGGACGGCGCCGACAACGACGGACTCATTAGCTACCAGGTTATATGATGCATCAATAGAGCCTGGCGCTTGAGGCCATAGCGTCGTCCAGATTTTTTTACCGTCTTTTTTCTCGATGCGTACAGGAATGCTCTTGCCGGAATGCTCACGAACCATGCGACTAAACACACGGATGGCCGGATTGGCCTGGCCATTGGCCATTAAAATACTATCCCCCACTTCAAGGCCTGCCTGGTCGGCTGCGCCGTAAGGGCGCACGCTAGCAAGACGTGTCATTGGCCCATCGCTCGATGCTTCGTCAGTGTTTATAGATTCGTAAACAGCTTGAATCGTGCCGCTGCCACGCTTATTCGTCTTTGGTCTAATGAAGCCCTCTGCCACGCGATTCCCAGGTTTGTGTACTTTGAAGTGTATATCGCGCTCAGCTGAATCTCTAATTGCACGGGCAATGTCTGTTCTGCTGGGAAATAAAACGTCGTCCCAGCTCAGTATCGTGTCGCCAACTTCAATACCGGCTAGCGCTGCGCGACCCTCTGGGTCAATGGCTCCGATACGCATAAGCGGCGTGAGGCCCAGGACGTTTATTGAATTAGGGTCTTGAGAATCTGAAGGGTACAAAGCTAGCTGTGGCGGCACATCAATCCGAATTCGTTTGGCTGGTTCATCAGGGTTGTCTTTGTTTTTTCGCTCCACGACAATCTTGCTGGCGTAGACGATCATTTCGCGTATTTCGTTGGCGTTGCTGTCCGTGGCTTCGACGCCATCCACTTATACAATCGTATCGCCGATGCGTGGGCTGGTGGGTTTATCTTTGCTGACTTCCGCGCCAATAGCGACGATTTCGCGCGTGACGCCAGGAATCACGCCGATGATCTGACGTCTTGGCTGGCGTGTGCTATCTGGGCGGCGATAATCCGGTGTTACCATTAGATGTTCGCGCTCGCCATTTTCTCGTTCCAGGAGAAAGTCTACAGGTTCGTGCGGCGGGGCGAGGGTGACAGCCATGCTTACGCCTTGCCATTCTAAAATGCGCTCACCGTTTATTTCTAAAATCTTATCGCCGGATACGATGCCCGCGCGATGGGCCGGGCTGTCTGGTTCGACTAAACCTACGCGGGTCGCCATCGTTTCCATGCCGATCATAAAAACCGTCATAAATAGCAAGCCAGCGAAAATGATATTCATGATGACGCCAGCAGAGACAATAGCCATGCGATGTCCGACGGGCTTGTTGACGAACGAACGTGGGTCATCGTTGAACTTCAACTCCTCCGACTTGTCGTCGAAGTCTTCCTGCCCAAGCATTTTTACATACCCGCCGAGCGGGAGCATGTTGAACGAGTACCGCGTTTCACCTTTCGTGAATCCGATTATTTCCTTGCCAAAGCCGATGGCGAATTGTTCAACCTTTACCCCGGCCCACTTCGCGACCATAAAGTGTCCGAGTTCGTGGACGAACACAATGGCTGAAAAACCAGCAACCATAAGCAGGTAAGGCCAAACGCTATCCCAAATGGATGCGAGTGAAATCTGCATCAGTAGGTTATGTGGTTGAATCGTCGTCGTTAGCAGGTTGTGCATCGAGTAACCTCGGTTCGCGCCAGACGGTCAGCTTTGCGTAGTTCGTCCATCGTAGGACTAGCTATGAAGCGGTGGTCTAGAAGCGCTTGCTTTGTAAGTTCGGTAATGTCTGTAAATCTTATTCGCCCGTTGCGAAAAAGTTGTACGGCAGCTTCATTCGCGGCATTGAGGACCGCCCCGGCTGTGCCCCCTTGTCGCGCGACTTCATGCCCCAACGTCAGGGCGGGAAATCGCGTCTCGTCTGGAACCTCTAATCGTAACGTCTGGGCAACGGTCAAGTCCAATCGCTTAGCTGGTCCAGGTATCCGGGCCGGGTACGTTAGTGCATATTGTATCGGAGTACGCATATCCGGCGCTCCAAGCTGAGCGATCACCGACCCGTCACAGTACTCTACCATCGAATGAATGATCGATTCCGGATGAATAATGACTTCAATTTTTTCAGCGTCCAGGTCAAACAGCCAATGAGCCTCGACGATTTCGAGGGCCTTATTCATCATGGTGGCTGAGTCGATGGAAATTTTCGGCCCCATATCCCAAGTAGGGTGCGCGAGGGCGTCCTCCAAGGTTGCCTTAGCCATATCTTCTATGGACCAGGTGCGAAAAGGTCCACCCGAAGCTGTGAGAACCACGCGGGTGACTTCTTCGATTTTGCCTGAATGAAGGGCTTGGAAGATGGCTGAATGTTCGCTATCGACCGGAATGATGGTGGCCCCGGTCTGCTCGGCGAGGGGCATGAGTAGTGAGCCAGCGATCACCAAAGCCTCTTTATTGGCTAATGCCAGTCGGCGACCTAGCTCAACGGCTCGAAGAGTCGCAGCTAGCCCGTCAGCCCCGACCACCGCGCTGACCACGCAGTCACAATCGGTCTCGCTGACGAGTTTGTACAAAGCATTTTCGCCAGTGAGGACGTTTGGGGCGTAATCGAGGGCGTTCTTGAGGTTCGGGCCGGCCTCACTATCTGCGATGGCTACGGCTTCGGGCCGCCATCTATTGGCTTGTTGGGCAAGCTCGGCGTGTCGCGAACCAGCGGCTAAACCTACGATTTCCCACTGGTCAGAAAGCGCATCCATGACTTCAAGGGTGTTTTGGCCTATGGAGCCGGTTGATCCGAGGATGATGACGCGCTTCTTCATGCTTACTTATTGTCTACGTTAGCCAAACCTAGCAGGTGGCTGAGTGGGGCATCATAAGTGGGGGGGGCGATACGGACAACCTACCCGAAGAATGGGGCACCTGGCATCATATTTGGGGCTGGTCGTGGATTGATTGTTCAATGTGCATCTGCGGACCTATAATATGGCTATGCACGCGAGTTTGGAGCCAACAGACATCCCGAAGCCTTGCAACACCAGAGAGATTTGCCGCACGCCGATCTTCTCTGTAGAGCATCGTGAGTTTGCC
>JAJRPG010000067.1 GCA_024280855.1 Planctomycetota bacterium
CCCGCCCAGGCCACAAAAATATCGGGTTGTGATCCAAAATGATGCACTAGCTAACGAACGACAGACCACGACGCTTCCTTTTCGCGTCACATCTCCGGACCTTGAGAAGCGCCGCCCCGAAGCCAACCACGAACAGCTAGAACTCATAGCCTCAATGACTGGTGGAAAAGTCTTAGAACTTAGCGAATTGGCTCAGGCCATGACCAGTATTCGAGATAGAAGCGTATTGATACCTGATGATGTAACCGAACCGCTGTGGGATTCAACACTAGCACTACTTCTTTTTGTTGTGCTGATTACCACCGAATGGTCGCTGCGAAAAATGTTTGGACTCTTATGAAAGTGGTATCTTAAAATGTGTAGACGTTTGAATCGAAAAAGTGTAGCTCTAGCTTAAACTGTTTGTACGGAATAATTATCGTGGATGCACCCGTTAACCAAATAAACGACCATACAAAGCTGCTCGACAAGCTTGAGCAGTTGCGCGTGCAGGTGCGCCGCAGGCTCGTGGCTTATGGTCTATGCACGGTCGTCGGCGGCGGAGTCGCAGCCTGGGTGACAATCGTCACCATCGATTGGCTGTTTTGGTTACCCGCACCATTGCGCTTGTTTGTCGCAGCCGTATTTATACTAGGCTTTATCGCAGCTACCTGGCGATGGATTATCACGCCTCTTCACGCTCGCATAGACGCTAGAGAAATGGCTGCTCGTCTTGAACGGCATTTCCCGCATCTCCAAGATCGATTATCCAGCACCGTTAATTTTATGAACAATCCGACGGCTGGCTCTCCGCGCATGATACAACAAGTCATAGCCAATACCGATGATTTAGTTTCGTCTATGCCGTTACGCGAGATTCTTGTTCTACGACCTCTATTGCGACAAGTAATGCTGCTGGTATTTGCCATAGTCACTTTCGCAGGCGTCACCATGACATCTTCTGATTGGATGCAAACGGGCCTGTATCGATACATCTATCCATTCGGCGAAATCGATTGGCCTCGCCGCGTAGCCATTCAACCTTTGACGAGCCATCATGCGGTGCCAATCGGAGAATCATTTACCGTGAAACTTCGCGTAGACCGAGGGCTAAGCAGTTCGTTGCGGAGCGTGGTCCGCATTAAAGACGCCGACGGAAACGTAAGCTCCATCGCCATGCAACGCGACGAAGGCAATCAATTTTACGCAACCATAGACGTTGTTACATCCGATTTGCAATACTGGTTTGAAGCCGGGGACGCTTCTACGAAGAAACACCCCTTCACGCTCCAAGCCGTTCGTCGTCCGGAAATTGTCTCCATCAATGCCGAAGTATTCGCCCCGCCATACGCCATTGACTATCCGTCACGCACCAGCGACTTCACTCAGGGTTCCATCGAAGCGACGATAGGAGGCCGAGCAACAATTCATGTTCAAGCCAGCAAGCCTATTCGTGTTGATGAGAGTAACGCCAGCGTCGGGTTGCGATTGGCTGATGGCACGCTATTACCACTTGAATCATCATCACCGAACCAATCGACATTACTCACAACGGTCCCCATAAATCAAGACATTAGTTTTCGCGTCGAACTTCAAGACCACGATGGCCTTACGAACCGTAGCAGCGTTCTATATACCATCCACGCGATTAAAGATGCACCGCCCATCGTACTTATCGAAAAACCACAGGCGACTATAGAAGTAACGCCTACTGGCCGGGTTGCTTTCCAGGTTCGCACGAACGACGATTTTGGAATCGCCTCATTACATCTTGAAGCCACCGGGCCTAAAGACACAGACGTATTAACCAAGACGCTGACAGTTGAAACCGCGCAGGATGATAATGACCAACGAGTCGTGCGCTTGGCCAACGAAATGCTATTTCTGCAAGATTATGATCTTCATGCTGGTGACACTTTGCGTATCGAAGCCATAGCCATCGATAACCGCGATCTCGATTCGGGAGGACCGCAAACTACCCGCTCTTCTACGGTTCGAGTAAGAATCATTAGCCAGCTAGAATTCAGCATACGTTTACGCGATGAATTAGCCCGCATGGAAGACCACATTCGCCGCATATCTCTCGATCAATCTGAGAGTGTTGATGATGCGCAACTACTTCGCGACAATATGATTGACGACCCCGGCGGCATGCAAAAAAAGCAAGAAACAGCCATGTCTCTTTCTGACAAACAGGCCAGGCTCGTGCGACGTCTGCAAGAAGTTAATCGGCGCATGTCCCTGCTTGGCGAGCAAATTGTCAGTAACCAATCGCACAAAGACCAAGCCGGCCAACAGATTCAACAACTGGTAACAACACTTACTAGCGTAGCAAATGGCTCCATGTCAGACGCCCGCTCCACCTTAAGAGACGCAGCCGAAAAGAAAGATACCCCGGCTTCAGTCGATGACATGAATCAAGCTATCAAAAAACAACAGCAATCAGTAGCCAGGTTGCAACAGGTGCTAAGAGACATGTCTCAGTGGGGAAGTTATCAAGGCCTGGTCGTGAGAACACGCGACTTGTTGGACCGGCAAAGCCAAATCCAAAGCGAGACATCCGAGTTCGGCCAAGGCGCGATGGGAAAAAAGGTAGACGAATTGTCCAGGCCCCAAGATGCTGATCTAAAAAGAATCGAAAGAAGACAAACCCAATTAGCCCAGGACGTTTCTCAGCTGCTCGATCATGTAGGCGAACTCCGAACGTCATTAGAAAAAAAAGATGCCTCAGCCGCCGAAGCCATGGACGCCGCCTTGCGAGCTGTTCGCTCCCAACAATTACAAAAACACCTTAGCGACGCGGTCAAAGCCATACGATCAAACCGCACAGCCGCTGCGAACATAGAACAAAAAGCTGCGTCAGAAGGTATTCGCAAAATGATTCAGGCGCTACGCCAGCGAGAATCGCGTGAATTAGATCGCCTGCAAAAAGAGGCGACCCGTGCTATCGATCAGATAAAGCAACTTATCCAGCAGCAGCAACAACTTCAACTTGCCACCGAGGAAATTATTTCGCAAGATCAGGATAAACAATCGCTTTCTAATATAGCTGTTAAGCAGCGCCAATTACGTCGCAATACCAATCAACTATCACGCGAATTAGCCAGCGTCGAGCGATTAGCAGGCGCGTCGCATCTGGTGCAATCCGCTTCAGAAACGATGAAGGACGCAGAGCAACATCTCACCAGTGACGTCCCCAATCAAGCGACCGTCAGCCAAGAAGAATCTGTAAGCATCTTGGAAGAAGCGCTCGCCCGGCTGGAAAAAGCCAACGAACAGCTTGAACGCGAATCGATGCAACGCCATCTAACTCAGATACGCGAAGATCTGGAAAAGCTGCGAACCGAGCAAGCCAAAGTTAACGATCGAATTATCACGCTGCACGAGCAGGTCGTGAAGAAAAAACGTGTCACCCGCCGAGAAGCCAGAGAGGCTACCAAACTCGCCAAAACTCAGGCTAGCGTACACGCACTACTCGATGATTTGCTGCCCGACATGGAAAAAGTTCCCGTGTACGACTGGGTGCTACGTCGCGTAGCTGGGTGGATGGACACCAGCCGCGATTGGCTTATCTCCCGAAAAATTGACGTCGAACTGGTGGAAAACAGCACACGCATTAGCCGTGAACTAGACCAACTCATCGCTGCGATAAAAGAAACTCAGGACGCCCCGATAGACACCGAATTCCAGGAAGCCGAAAGCGGAGGCGGAAGTGGGCAAGGAAAAGGTAAGAAGCAAAAGCCAATACCCACTATGGCTGAGCTGATTGTCCTCAAAGCGATTCAAATAAATATCAACGAGCGCACCGTGAGCGCGAACAATCAGGTAGACTGGAATGATCCTACAGAAAATGATCTTCGCAATTTGAAAATCATAGCTGAGGATCAAACAGAAGTTCAAACGCTTACCAATAAGCTAACTGCGAAAGCCAGACATTAGGACTACGGGTGATGATGCCACAAAAACATAAACACGACGCCACTTTGAAACTATCCAGCTTAGGATGGTGCGTACTTCTTTTCACGCTAGTCGTTATCGCGTTGGCTCCAGCAGATCAATCGCTGGCTATCATGCAACAGGGGAATAATGAAAACCGCAACAAAAAAATCGATAAGAAGCTTGGCGAAAAACTAATCCGCGGCGTCACCACCCAAGCCAACAACGACTTGATGACATCCATCATGCAACTCATGATCGAATCTGCCCGTCAATTGGAAATCGATTTTAACCCAGGCCCTAAAACGCAAGAAATTCAGCAGCAAGTGATTACCAAATTGGACGAAGCCATCGAACAGGCAAAATCTCAGCGCCGCAAAAAATCGCCTAACCAAAAACCCTCTTCCAGCGACCGCCGTACCCAGTCACCATCTGAAAAAAGCAAAGGCGACCCCAAGAAAACCGACAGCGAAAACCCTCAAAATGGCCAGGCTAGCTCAACCACCACGCCACCAAGCGGCGGCGTTACTGAAGGTGGCGCAACCGGCGGGCTACTGGAAGAATCACGACGCTCATGGGGACATCTTCCGCAAAGACAACGCGACGAAGTCATTCAAGGCGCAGGTGAAAAATATCTTCAACGATACCGCGAATGGATTCAGCGATACTACCGCGCACTACAGGAGGCTAAGCCATGAGCGCCTTTCACAATACAAAACACGCAGGCTTTTACCTGACGACAGCCATATGCCTTTGTATATCAACAATCGCACACGCAGAAAAAAGACGCACAGCCTCCGCAACCGAGCAGGAAATCACTCCAGCGCAAGCTCTATCCGTTGATGCAGGTCTACACTGGCTATCCACTCAACAAGCAGAAGATGGTTCATACGGCAGCCTCTCTCATTACGGCCCACACGTCGGCATCACCGGACTCGTCGGACTAGCCATGATGGCTGACGGGCACATGCCAGGCAGAGGCCGCTACGGACAGGTCGTCGATAAATGTCTATCCTTTGTATTAAGACACAGCTCCGAAAGTGGATTGCTCGCCGCCGAAACTTCCCACGGACCCATGTATGGCCACGGATTCGCCACGCTCTTTCTGGCAGAAGTGTACGGCATGACCTCACGCACAGAAGTTCGAGAAACACTTCGCCGCGCGGTACGGCTTATCGTCAACACGCAAAACGACGAAGGTGGATGGCGATACCAACCCGTCCGCAGCGACGCAGATATTTCCGTCACCATATGCCAGGTCATGGCACTACGAGCCGCGAAAAATGTCGGAATCTACATCGACAAATCGGTCATCGACAAAGCCATCGACTACGTTAAAAACGCCCAAAACCCCGATGGCGGCTTCAGATACATGCTAAGTTCCGGCGGATCAGCCTTCGCACGCTCCGCAGCAGGCATCGCAGCCCTACAATATGCTGGAATTTATAAAGGCGAAGAGATCGAACGAGGCCTACAATACCTTAGCCGGTTCAAACCGCCGAAAGAGCGCACCGTAGGCCATTACTTCTATGGCCATTACTATGCAGCCCAGGCAATGTTCTTGGCCGGCAATGTATACTGGACCGACTGGTGGCCCGCCGTCCGAGGAGAACTCGTCGAGCGACAGTCACCGGAAGGCTTCTGGCGAGGACAAGCAGGGCAGGAATATGGGACGGCTATGGCACTCATCATTCTCCAAATGCCCAATCGCCTGTTGCCGATATTTCAGAAATGAGCCTATGAACAAAAGCCTGAAACACCTCGGCCTACTCTCAGCCATGTTGATCGCAAACGCCTGGCTACCATCATTACGCGCATCCGAAATAGAACCATTACAAAACATCGTCGTCACCACTGTAGATGGGCAAGTCCACACCGGACAACTCATCAAACTTTCTAATAGCGACGGCATCACCATACAAATAGGCCTGGACAAACAGCTCCACATAGCCACCGAAGATTTGATTAACATTTCAACTTCCTTCGACCAACAAAAAACCCGAAGACGTGATGCCATCATTAAGACATCCAACCTAGACCACATATACGGGCAATTCGCCGAACCAGGCGAAGACGTCGTGGTAATCGAAACAGCCGACCTGGGCAAAGTTTCAGTCCCGTTAGATCGTGTCGTAGAAATTCTGCCCGGCGGACAAGATAAACTTTCGCACCAACGAGCAAAAGCCTGGCTACATCGCATGTTGCCATCGGGTGAAGACGTAGCACTACTCGCAAACGGAGACACCATTCGTGGATTCCTAATTGGCGTTAGCGCCGAAGGATTCGTTTTCGAGTCCAATGAAAATGAACTCAAACTATCCATAGCCCAGGTACGGGCGATTAAGCTGTCATCCCAACGACAAGAAAAACCTGTCACCCCCCACTTCATCCTGCGTCTAGGCAACTCAGGCCGCATCACCGCAGAAAATTTGCTGTGGGAAACTAACATTATCAAAGCGCATTTACAATTCGACGTTGACGCACAAATCGAATCTGAACGGGTCATTAATCTCGAAGTGGGCGGCGGCAGATGGCAATGGCTAAGCGACTTAGAACCCATTAGCTACCAGCACACGCCCATGATGTCACTTGACTGGCACTATACCACAGACGTCAACATCGTCGGTGGCCCCATGACCATATCATTAGAAACACACGAACATGGCATCGGCGTACACTCCCGCTCTGTCCTCAAATATGACCTCAAAGGAATCTACCAAGAATTCGTCACGTCCTTCGGCATAGACGACAACAGTGGCCCACTCGCAGATGTGCACGTCATAATTCTCGTAGACGGCACACGACGATTTGAAAAAGAAAACGTCCGCCAGGGAACCCTGCATGGACCACTACGCATCAACATCGAAAACGCCAAAACGCTAGAACTAATCGTAGACTTCGGCCTGCGAGGCGACATCCAAGACCGATTCAACTGGGTAGAAGCAGCCCTAATACGATAATAGAATTCTTCCCGAGCCGCGGGCTTCAGCCCGCGCGGAGCCAAGAATGTTCTACAACACCAACGAGCAGGCAAGTGCATCGATGTGCGCACGAGGGTGGCATGGGTACGCGCAGCTTACCCGTGTCTTCCAGTAGACACTATTAAATAAAATTTTTCTATATACGCCACACAACGAATCATCTTACGATCAACCGTCGCCGGCGTTTTAGAACAAGAGGAATCCCGCAGCAAAGCAATACGAGCGATATGGGTTCGGGTACGGTAGCAATTTGTAACGTGACTTCGCTAAAAGAAGTCGATACATCATCCGGAAAGCGACGGGCGTAAACAACTAGATCGTTGTGAACATCGACGGAATATGTACTGCCGCCTTCCAATACAAACGAATCCTCGAACACAAGCGCGCCAGAACCTTCATCCGTAATGCTTCCGAGAATACGTTGGTCGATTCGATCATGATTTCCATTAAAAACTTCAACAAATATCCCGGTCTCTGATTCTGAGCCTATCAAATCGTAAGACATGCGGCCACTCACAGAGACTTCGACATCCAAGTCAGTAGTGAACCAAAAGCCGCCACCAGCTGAGCTATACAGCTCTGTCCGAACTTGTTGCACTGTCTGTAAAACAGACAGCGTACTCTCAAAACTAGAAGTCAGCAGCTCTGATTCAATCAGAGAATTGAAGGCAAGGTCAGCTCTTAGCATCAACTGGCTGGCAGAAACTACCCCATTGATCGGAACACCAGGCGAGGAGTAATTGATATGGTCTCCAGCCCCGCCATCATCGTCATAAACAAGAACACCGTTAGATCCGGACATCGTCACTATTTCCGCAAACGTGGGGGACGCTGAAAACGTAACAGTCACGAAAAACAATACCAATGTTAGCCGTTGCATAACTACCGTCATGGTTACTCTCTGCCTTCAAGCTTATGACACCACCCTGGATTCCCGCCTGCGCGGGAATGACTGAGCGACGAGAATGACGGTACGCACTATTACTGATTAAAATTAACCGAACATCCAGCCTGCGGATTCTTCTGCATATACTGCTGATGATAATCCTCAGCCATATAAAAAGTGGCCGCCGGAGAAATTTCAGTCGCAATAGCCTCTTCATATTGACCAGAATGAGCCACCGCCTCGCAAGTTGCCCGCGCAGAATCTTCCTGGTCTTCCGATTGAAAAAAGATGACCGAACGATACTGCGTACCCACGTCAGGACCCTGACGATTGCGCATCGTCGGATTATGGCAATTCCAAAAAACGTCTAGCAAATCATCGTAGGTAGTCTGCCCCGTATCAAACGTCACCCGAACCACTTCCGCATGACCAGTTTCACCAGAGCAAATATCTTTGTAAGTGGGATTCTCCGTCTTCCCGCCGCAATAACCTACCGCCGTCTCAACAACGCCAGCCTGCCCGCGAAAAGCTTCTTCCACACCCCAAAAACAACCCGCACCAAATATCGCATCCTCAGTACTCATCTTGCGTTCTCCTGAATAATTCCAGAAAATCATACCCGAAATCACGCAAAAAGTCCAGGACTAAACAACCCCGCAGAGACTGTAAAAACTGTACCTGGGAAGTTTACTGGCCCAATTGGGTGCATGTACTGGAACTGCACGCGCTGCCATCACCCAAAAAGGTGCTGTCAGTCCCGGTGCATTGCGAGCCAAATGTAATGGTACACTCTCCGTCGGTGCAACAGGCCCCGAGCGTTTGCTGGCAAAAGGCTATGTCACACGAGGAAAGGTCTTCAAAAAAAGTGCCGCCATTAGTCCTACAATCAGTCGAGGCCGTCAGTGAACACGAGCCATCGACGCAGCAAGCAGCTAACGAACCATTGAAGCACGGGCTTGGTTCACAAGAAACGCCAACGCCTTCAAAAGTGCAGCCAGCTAATCCACAGTTGGTGAGGGTTTGCGAGCTGCAAGTGCCTACAAAGTCGCAACACGCCCCCGCGCAGCTGGACTCAGTACATGTAGTGCCATCACCATTGTACACGCCGCTGCAAGTTTGTTGGGTTGAAATCGAGCAGACGCCGGATTCATCGCAACAGGCGCCGCCGCAAAGATTTGGTTCACAGGTCGTGCCTCCGCCGAGATACGTCCCCACACAGTCGTCACTCGTCGTACTCGAACATTCGCCGGTATCCGTGCAGCACGCACCAACACATGAGCTTGTTTCGCAAGAGGTGCCGTTGCCTTGATAGCTCGAACCAGCCGCTAAACAGTCGCTCATCATTGAGTCGCTACACTGACCCTCTTCGTCACAACAAGCGCCAAGACAGGTGTTCGTGGCACAGGTTGTTAGCTCGCCAGAGAACATGCCACCCATCGAGTCGCATTCGCTTTGTAAGCCTTCGATACAACTGCCATCATCTAGGCAACACGCGCCACTTACTGGCTCGACGCAGGATGTGTCTTGGCAGGCCGTCACGTCTCCTAAGTATTGGCCACCAATTGCCTTGCAAAAAGTTTCGGATGTGCCATCAATACACACGTCGCCACTGCAACAGCCGCCAACCGCCTCGACGCTGCACCCGGCTTGCATGAGCATTGAAGCGATGCCTGCGCAAAAACAAAGGGAGAGCCAAGATCGATGTTTACGTTGCATCAGTTGAACTGTACCGACGCACTAAGTAGCTGAAAAGTGTGTCGTGAAAGATTTTTTTGCTATTCTACGACGATCCCGGCGAATGTGAGCCGCCTGCGGGTTCGACCGCTGCCGTAATCGCGTGAGGTATTGTTCGAGTTCGAGTTTGGAAAATTCAGCGAGAAAATTGGGAGCTACGGTCGTGTTGAGTTTGCGGATGGCTGAGATAGCTTCGTTTTTCGTTTGCATTTTCGTCTACTCCACTCTGCTGATTGTTATGTAACCCAAGTCGCCAGGCAATAATTCACCCAGATACAGGGAGCTATCGGAATGGCCAATCGCTCCACTTGACTTCTGAAAATAACTATAAACAGGCAAAAAGCGCACTTATTGCTTTAGCTAGGTGTCGACGTTGCGCGACTTGAAAACGTTCGGAATCCTCGCTCAAATAATGACCATTTCTCACACGATCAGCCGCAAATTATGCGCTAATAAAAAACTAGATTTTTGTGATTTTCGGATGAACGCCGAACTTACGTTCGGTTGACCGCAGGCCTATGGCCCTTGTACGATGGCGAGCTATGGCTATTAGATTTCAATGTAGTTCGTGTTCGCAACCTATTGAGATAGACGACGTCTGGTCGTCGAAGCTGGTGGCTTGCCCCTATTGCCAGAATACGGTTACAGCTCCAGAGGCTTCAACGTTGGCAGATTTGTCGGCAACACCAACGGCTAGGCAAATCGTTGATGACTCCACAGACGGTGCGCAAGCGCCAATGAGACAAAGCCGCCTGGGATTGGTTGCACTCGTTATCGCCGGTGTTTCTCTGGTAATGATGATTACATTCACAACGATCGCTAGAGCGCACATAGACCAGTTCACTGAAATTCAGAATAAGCAAATGAAACTCATCGAGCAAGGTAGCGATATTTTTACGGCCTCACAAGCTTCCATGGCTGACCTGATGAAGTCGGGACCAGGGGGTACGATACCAACATGGTTTGTGATGACTATGTTACTTACCATGTGTAGCGGCTTAGCATGGTTAGTAGCCATTACATGCGCGCTAATCGCTTTGCGTAATCCTACCAGTCGGAAACAAGCTTACATGGCGATTGGCCTTTGCTCAGTCACATTAATTACATTTTGTATGTCAGGATAGATAATGCGAACCTTTGAACACTATCAGAGCCACACGGCGCAAGCCTGCGGACATGTCCTGCGAAGTTCGTAGCCATGCAGATTGCCGCCTAACTGCCACCAGGCTTGCGCCGGTGCTCTAACGTCACTCATTAAATATATGCGCTATGATTAAATACGACTGGTCGTTAAGAATTCGTCTCGATTTGTTCGCGTGTCATGTGCGATAATTATGGATTGGAACGGACGGATGAAACGCTTGAATCATCAAAAGGATTATAACGCATTACTTGCCATTGTTGCCATCCGAATCATTAGCAGTTGCCGTGATAACTGGTGTTGGTGTTGCGGGGACATGGAATGAGATGCCGCAGGTGGCACATCGCACACGCCTACCCCGAATATTATCGGGGACACGCAGCACGGCGCGACAACTTAATCTTGGGCATATAATCGCAATAGCCATTGTCTCTCCATCCATCAATGGGCGCTCTTACCAGCCCTGCCAGTTGCTACGCATATCGACTACTCGCAGAACCGACTTCACTGGAAAATCGCTATGCGTAATGAAGTTTAAGATATAAATAGGGCTCATGCGCAATTACGCGGACGCTCGGCGGCGGCGGCGCTCAGGCGAAGAGAGAAGCGGAGTCTTACCTTCAGCTACGCTTTTGGTAACGGTACATTTACCGGACTGAGGCGAATCAGGTAATTCGTACATCGGGTCGAGCATTAGCTCTTCCATGACTGCACGCAGGGCGCGAGCACCCGTTTCACGTTCCATAGCTTTACGAGCGATAACCTTTAGCGCATCGTTTGCGAAGTCCAGCTTGGCGTTTTCATACTCGAAGAATTTCTGATATTGCTTAACCAATGCGTTTTTAGGCTCGGTCAATATACGAACGAGTATATCGACGCTTAATGGTTCTAGCGCGGTGATGACTGGCAATCGACCTACCAATTCTGGAATCATGCCGTATTCCACGAGGTCTTCAGGCGCGACCTGAGCGAGCACTTCACCCTCTTCCTTGAGCATGTCGCGTGGCTCACCCTCGTTGGAAAAACCAATGGCACTATGACCAAGACGACGACGGATGATATCAGATAGGCCAACAAACGTACCGCCACAGATGAAGAGAATCTGCGAAGTATCCATCTGGATATATTGCTGCTCAGGATGTTTTCGGCCACCTTGCGGAGGAATGTTGGAGACGGTTCCTTCGAGCATTTTCAACAGGCTTTGCTGCACGCCTTCACCCGAAACATCCCGCGTGATGCTGACGTTTTGGGAGGTGCTGCCGATTTTATCGATTTCGTCGATATAAATAATGCCTCGCTGAGCCGCTTCAAGATCGTACTCGGCGCTTTGCAATAATCTTAGAAGGATATTTTCAACGTCTTCGCCGACGTATCCCGCCTCTGTTAAGGTAGTCGCATCACCAATGGCAAAAGGCACGTTCAACATGCGTGCGAGCGTTTTCGCAAGAAGCGTCTTACCTGAACCAGTCGGGCCTACGACAAGTACGTTTGACTTATCAATTTCAATATCATCCGCGCCACTTTGATCCAAATGTCTCATGCGTTTGTAATGATTGTGAACACCGACAGCTAAGGTCTTTTTAGCGCGTTCTTGGCCAATGATGTAGTCGTTTAGGTATTGGTGTACAACTTTGGGACTGGGGATTTCATCCGTAATTGCTTTGGTGGAAGACGAGCGGCGCATTTCCTGCTTGATGATATTCTGACACAGTTCAACGCACGACTTGCAGATGTATACGTCCTTTGGTCCCTCGACCATAGGCCCGGCATCTCTCTGGCTTTTACCACAGAAGCTGCAAGTGCTGGTACGTCGAGATCGGCTTCCCGAACCTCCTGAGCCACGAACTGTCGTCATAACAAAATCCTTTATTGCCTTGCGCTCTTTCTGGAGCCAGGCGTCGTCTGCGCTTCGACACTAACTACATCATCGGGCGAACGCTTGCCATCCTTAACCTGCCGCCCTCAGACGGACCGAGTCCCAATCATAGCTATGACCCCTTCCCTGAGGGATTCGTATTGCTCCTGGGTGAGTTCACCTTGATCGCGGAGTTGCCGTAACTGTTCAAGCGTAAAATCCGGTTTCCCAGTATTGTCGGGTGCAATGAACCGTCGCCAAAGGACAATCAAAAGCCACGCAGCAGCGATGGCAACGGCGAGGAAAATCCCCAGCCAGACCATGCCACCAACAATGGCTTCACGACCTACATGCTGCGCTAACACCTCTGAAACCGGCCAACTAATCTGACCGACGGCTGCGATCATCGCAATCACTCCATACTATCGCAATCTCGCTTTTTGTGTAGCGTCTTAATTCACAATAATCGCAGGGCTCTGCATCCTATCAGCCATGCGCGTTTTAGCCGCGATTGAACCATTCGGCTTGCCACCTAACTTTTTGTCGAGGCCTTATTATTGTATGCCTCTTGCTGCTATGAATCCAGCGGTTTTAACAGGGTTTATAGCGGCTAAACAGCTTTCCAGTAGTGGCGGACAGCGCCCATTCCTCAGTCATACCCGCGCAGGCGGGTATCCAGGAGACGGGTGACGGGCGGGTCTATATCCATTTGCTTTTGTTAATGAACCGTAAAAGACTGGATACCCGCCTGCGCGGGTATGACGTTTAGAGGCATAAATTAAGTCAGTCTGACATTCACCCTTGTACGAGAATGTGTGATGCGAACGGGAAGCTGTACGACAAAAGTTGCCCCAGGTTCAGTCTGGTCAGCCAAGCGGATGGTCCCGCCTAACATACCCACCAGCTCTTTGGTGATGGTTAGTCCCAGCCCGGTTCCTTCGTATTCCCTGGTTTTTGATGCATCGAGTTGATAGAACTTTTCAAAGATTGAGTCTCGCTTATCTGCGGGTACGCCCACTCCGGTATCTTCGACAACAAGCTCGACGGTATCCGGCCGCTGTCCTGCTGATGCTCGAAGCCCGATTCGGCCACCTTCTGGTGTAAACTTTATGGCGTTACTAAGTAAGTTATAGAGAATTTGTTTGATCTTGCCCTCGTCACTATGACAAGCTGGCAAGTCCGGCTGAATATGAAGCGAAAGCGTATGCTCTTTTTTCTCGGCTAAGGGGGTGACGAAATCGATCAAGTCACTACACAGCGAATCTATCACGAAATCGCTGAGGTGAAGCTCCATCTTTCCGGCCTCGATTTTGGCTAGGTCCAACAAGTCGTTGATGATGTCTAATAATCCTCGACCGCTGGTTAAGATATTTTCCGAATAACGTCTCAAACGTTTCGCGTCGATGGAAGGATTCTCCCACGCATCGCGCAGCAATTCTGCGAAACCGATAATTGATACTAAAGGCGTGCGCAATTCGTGTGATACGTTCGTGAGAAATTCTCGTTTCAATTGATTGGATTCATAGAGTGCGACGTTTCTTTCCGCTAACTCGCCAAGCTTAATATCCAGCGAGCGATTGGTTTTTTGAAGGTCTTCCTGCGCCTGTCGCAAGTGCGAAATCATGTCATTGAATGCCGACGATAAATCCTGGAACTCATCGCCGCTTTCGATTTTCGCCTGGGCAGTCAAATCGCCGGTGGTGACGCGCTCCGTGGCTTGCCGTAAAGCTGAAACGGGTGTA
>JAJRPG010000068.1 GCA_024280855.1 Planctomycetota bacterium
GCAATGCTATCTCCGTATGCGTGACTCTTGGCTAAGTCTACATCATGCTCGGCTGCAAAAATTTCCAGGCGGCGCACTTTTTCTTCGCCGCTGACGGGGGCACTATCCAACTCACCCGTGAAGCGGCCGCCTTGAACGACTAATGCGGGTGCGAGCACATGTTCAATGGAAAGCTCAGCGGCTAATGGCGCGATGATAAAATCTATGGAGCCTGTCACCAGCACGACTAAGCTTCCAGATGCGTGATAATCTTTGATACACGCAATCGCTTCGGGGAAAACCTTCGGCAGCATCACTTCTTTATGACACGCTTCTGCCTGCGCGTAAATTTCTTCGGCATCGAGTCCCGCGTAGCTTCGGTAAAAAATCTTGTTTAGCCTGCCGCGATCAATTTTGTCCATGATGAGATAGTAAACGCATTTCAACAAAAAAGCCGCTCGCCAACACCTAGCCACTATCGCAGACATTCTTTTTTCACGAAAGTAAGCGTAATAATGAACGATAGTCGTCTTGGCTATGGTGCCATCGACGTCGAAAAATACGGCAGGCCGCGCACTGTCGCTGCTCGTTTTTTCCGTCACGCGGGGGCCTCGTCTCGCATACGCACGACGCTAGCTTCTACAGCAGCGATCATTTCCTGAAAACATGCGTAGTGGTCACTCGTCTCATCCAGCGGCGGCGGGGCAATGGCCTTGCCAAAAGTTACGGTTACGCTGCCTGGGTGGATGAGCTTTTGCCCCTTGGGAAACAGGTCATAAGCTCGATCAATATGCACAGGAATAATCGGCACGCCACGCTCCATAGCCAGGACCGCTGCCCCAATCTTAAACGGTTGAATGGTTCCATTGACCGAGCGTGTGCCTTCGGGAAAAATCAATAATCCGTCACCGCGACGCAACGTATCACCACATTTTTTCAAACCTCGAAGCCCATCGGCTTGGCGATCTACGGGAATCGTATCGAGAATTTTTCCAAACAAAAACCGTTTGGATGGCGAACTGAAGAAATAATCTTCTGCGCCAGCAACCCATACGCGACGTCGATTCCCCACGGCAGTCAATACGGAGGGCGTGTCTAAATGCGAGGCATGGTTGGGCGCTAAGATAAATGATCCTGACAATGGAATGTTCTCGCATCCTCGTGCGATGACGCGGACGTAGGTATTCATAAATACTTTCACGCCACCGCGAACGATCCACCGGACGGGAAGCAGGGGCGCGGATAGTGAGCCATTGGTGTCGCTGGATGATCGTTCTTGTGTAAGTCGCCGCTGCCAGATGTTGCGGTCTGAAGTGCCGGAAGATTTCGGCGTGCGGTCGCCAATGGCTGATAACAGATCAGAGACGCGGGAAATCTGAGCTGACTTTTCTTCGTCAATACGCATATCGAATCGCGCTTCCACCGTGCCGATGACATCAATTTTCCCGATGCTATCGAGTCCGAGGTCTAGCAGAAGGTGCATTGGCCTACGTATTTTATCCGGCGACATTCTTGTTTGAGAAGCGAGAATTTCCTGTACTGCCTCGAACACAGCCGGGCTTTGTGAAACCGTTGGCTGATCGTCATCGCTCTCGCGGGTCGAAAGCTCTTGCATATCACCACCGGCGGATGGCGACTCCCATTCCTGCTGTACCATATCCCGCACGAGATTTCGCTTGGCTTTTAGAGTCGTGGTTTTGGGGATTTCCCGGTCCCAAAAATGAAGCACAGCTAACCTCTGATGAGAAGGAACAGACTCGGAAATCTCCTCTACGGACATGCGAATTTCACGCTCCAACGAAGACCGATCATGATCTGCGCTAGCCCCGCGATCAACGACAATCACCGCGTGAACGGCATCGCCAGCGCCATCCTTACTCGTCATGCCAAATACGCAAAGCTCTTTTACAAATGGGACGTCACGATAGCGGGCTTCCACTTCGTCGGGATATACATTTTTCCCAGCCGACGTGATGATTAAATCTTTTGATCGCCCGGTCAGGTACAAATATCCTTGACCATCGAATCGGCCAAGATCGCCCGTTCGCAACCAACCTTGTTGAAGAATTTCTTCCGTAGCCTCTGGGTTATCTAAATAGCCTGACATAACACTTGGCCCGCGAACCCACACTTCTCCGATGCCTTCGGAATTTTGATTGCGCACCTCAGCGTCCACATTTGAAAGCATCGGGCCTACAGAACCCAAACGCGCCGAAGTTGGCGGATTCACAGCTAAGACAGGCGAAGTTTCGGTCAGGCCATAACCTTCGTAAACGTCGAAGCCCATGCGCTGAAAAGATTCAAACAGTTCGGGGTCCAAGCGAGACGCGCCCGAAACGAACATGCGCAAGCGCCCGCCAAAAGACTTATGAACGGGTGCGAAAAGCGTGCTTCCAAAGCGGCGACCAGTTTTATCCGATAGCCAACCTAAGAATCTAAAAATATTTCTCTTTACCCTACCCGACGCGGCTACTTGTCCGGTGATGGCGTCGTATAACATGCGAATAAAACGCGGCACGACCAGCATGACCGTCGTCCCCGTCGCGTGCATCGCGGCTTTGATTTGTGCCCCTTTGACCTGCTCCAAATATGTAATGGTCGCACCACACGCTAAGGGCACCATAAAACCGCCGGTAAACTCAAACGCATGGTACATCGGAAGAACGGACAGCAATTCATCGTTTGGGAAAATGGGATGAACATCAACCAACGCAGAAGCATTCGCCAGGAAATTTCGATGCGTTAAGGGCACCGCTTTTGGCGCAACGGTCGTACCCGACGTAAACAAAATCGAAGCAATATCGTTACCATCGCTCATCACTGGTGCGGGCATTTTGTCGAGCGAGGCCCCGGGTGGAGGAATGAGCGGGCGACTCATCATGACGATTTCTACATCGCCATCCGCGCGAGAAGTCTCCAGCGCAGCGTGGGTGACAGGCCCGGCTAACATCAGCTTGGCTTTGGCATAACGAGCGGCGGCCCAGGCATCTTCTGGCGGTAGCTGTGGGTCAAGCGGGACTGCGGTCATCCCGGCACGCATGACAGATAAGTATGAGATACCCCACTCTGGACTGCTGACACCACAAATCGCTACGCGGTCGCCGGGGACTAAGCCACGTTCCTGAAAACGCTGCATGATTGTACCCGTTGCCTGCACGACTTCCTTATATGTAAATCGCAACCAACGGTTTTCGCGTTTGATTTGCAATGCGTGCTTATCTGGATAGCGCTCTGCGACGCGTTGCAACACTTCAAACAACGACGTTGCATTAAGGGTCTGCTTAGCTACGGACGGATCAACATTAACCAACTCAGCCGCGATGCGACCGGAAGGCTCTGACCCTGTGCCTAAGACAAAGGACCGCACGCCGGGAATATGGCGATTGACCATATAGTCTTCCCAATCAATGACTTTGGCATCAAAGGGGAATTCTGCCCGGTCGTCTGGATGCAATTTCTTAGCGACTACGTCCAGCGCGTCCACGACAAACCGACAATCCAAGTGCGTATAAGGCGTATAAATTTTTGCAAAGTAAGTTAGCTGCTCCAACTGTCTGAGCATCCCGTTATACTTACGAACACGACGCCTGCCGGAATGAAATTTCTCGAATATCTTCTTAGCCAGGCTAATGGCTTTTTGCTTGCGGGCTAATTGCTTCAAAAAACGCTCGGCTGGGACTAATAGAAATGGCTTGCGATAAGTAAGCCTTTGCCCATCTACGAGCATTGGCCTTTTCTTGAACGCGCGTTGCAAGTAGCGCGATAGCGCACTAAGAATCAGAGGGTTACTCGCACTGGACGCGCATTGGTAAAGCTCGACACCTTCAGCACGATCATCACCTACGGGAAGCGTCGCGATCATACCATTAGCTACGAAGTCTGCGGGGATAAGGTCTAGCGGAATCTCTGATCGACCGGGGAACTCCGTCAACTTTCCCTTTCCATACCCAATGAGCATAGGGTCAGCCATGCGCAGTCCGTCAATCCAACCGGGGGCAGGTTCCTCATAACTACTTTCAATAATCGCCGGTCGGAAAATGGTGAGCGAAATTTTGCCGCGATCGCGCAATAAAATCTGTTCGCCAATCCATTTAGTGAACGTATAGGTATCGTTCCAGCCAAAGGATCGCGCGGTAGCCATTCCCAGGTCGATGAGTTCCTTGCGGCAAGCTTCAGTGTCTGCCCCCAAACGATGTCGAACAGCTTTCGCCTGAGCTTGTAAAGACGCTACCAATAAATCGAGGTCAAATTCGCCGCTGGTTTTATCACGCGGGAGCTTTTCCCTGGCTATTTCGGGGGCGCTGAAATCTTCTTCAATCGATCCGGTGCGTTGGCCAGAGACATAACAGGTAGATACATGAAGAAAAGGAATGTCTCCAGCGTCAGCCGCAAAGCGTAATAATCGGGTCGGGCCTAGCGTGTTCAAATCCACAGCTAGGTCTAATCGCTCGTCAAAGGTAACTGTCGCAGCGCTGTTGACAACAAGCGTAATGGTCTTGGTCAAAGCCGTGTATTCGTCAGGTGATAAGCCCAGCCTATCGCGTGTTAAATCGCCACTGACGACGTGTATCTTACGGTCGCAAAGTTCGTGAAACCTATCTCCCAAACTGGCGCGCAAACGATCAAACGCTGGTGAGCCTAGCACGTCGCGTTTGACGCGCTGCGCTGGCGTAGGGCCTCCCACTCTGGGTCTTACCAAAAGGTGAACGCTGTCGATTGTCTCAACACTGCGCAGCAGCTTTTCAACAAACGCCTTCGCTAAAAAGCCTGTAGACCCCGTGATGAGAATCTTATGCCCAGCTAGGCGATCTCTTATGCGAGACGTCGTAGATTTTTCGCTACCAGTACTCAAGAACGAGGCTCCATTTCGCTACCCATCTTTTTTCACCATGGCATGTGCTTCCAGCCCCGCCGCAACTTCGCGTACCACTATTTCGTGTAGCTGCATGGCATCCAAAGACTCTACAGTCTCAACCGGTATCGGTTTGCTGAAGGTCAAATGAATATCACCAGGATAAACAAAAAACCGACCTCTCGCATGGGCCGCCAACGATCCGCTTATCGAGAATGGCACCACGGCCAATCCTGAACGTTTGCATATTTTCAGCGCACCGCGACTAAATGGCAACATTTGGCCATCCTTGCTGCGCGTACCTTCTGGAAACACGCAAAATGAGACCGGACGCCGATTTAACCCGACTAACATGTTCTGCAATCGGGCGTGGTCTTTTCGAGCGTTTTTTCTACTTAGAGGCACATATCCGTTTAGTCTGAGTACCCAGCCGAACACGGGAATATCAAAAAGGGATCGCTTGGCTAAGAAATTCACACGACCTTCAAGCGCAACCAGGACGGCAGGAATGTCCAACGCACTCTGATGGTTGCCCACATAAAATTTTGCCTGTCCGCCCTCGGTATGCTCAGACCCTTTGATAATCAACCGACACCCGCTGGCGCCGATCACCCATCTCCCCCAGGTATTCGACCCCCAGGCTACCGCCCGGCGTGATCGATCCCAAATGCCGATGATCGCGGTAGGTACGCCCAGTAGGAGTACGCCGAAACTGGCGAGAAAAAATGTAATAGCCCATCTAAACATATTTGCACACTGGTAAAAAGGATCGACTAGGGGAATCTTATGTCGAGCATCTGCATTTCGACACTTCGTCGTCCATTGAATTCATTCACGATAGGCTCAAAAGCAACCTGACACCTACGATGCTGTTTAAGGTCTTCAATCTGATCTGCCAACCCAAAACCAATGGCTTTTACAGTCAATCCTTTGTCACGAAACGTGACTTGCAGATGCTCACCCCCGCGACCTACCACACGAGGTTCACTGGCTAATTCAATCCAATCGGTCGCGAGCTTGGGCTTGGAGTTGCCTGCACCAAAAGGCCCCATATGTTGCACGGCTTCCATCATGGGAAGCGTCAGCTCTTCCAGATTCGCTATCGCATCTAGCCGCAATTTGGGAACGAGGTCTTTCCCCGTCAACGATTGATTGGCCAAGTCTACAAACTGCTCTGTAAAGGCTTCAATGTTTTGCGCCTTTACACGCAAGCCGGCCGCAGCTGCGTGACCGCCACAACTTTCCAGATGCGATGAACAAGCAGAAAAAGCCTCGGCTAAGTGGAATCCGGGAATGCTTCTTGCGGAGCCTTGCCCTACCTCGCCATCTAACGAAATTACTACGGTGGGCCTATGATATCTGTTCACCAATCGAGAAGCCACGATACCAATGACACCAGAGTGCCATCCTTCTGACGCGATCACAATAGCCCGCCTGGCATCACTAGCCAAGTTTTCTTTATCCACCATTTCGCAGGCCTGTTTGACTACGCGGCGTTCTGTTGCTTGTCGGCTACGATTATGTTCTTCCAAATACAAGGCTATTTCATCGGCTCGGGCATCGTCAGCTCTTGTCAAAAGCTCCACGGCTAAGCGGGCGTGCCCCATGCGGCCGGCGGCGTTGATTCGAGGTCCAAGCTTGAAACCCACATCGTAATCGCTCACCGGCTTACCATTCATACCGGCACATTTTATCAGCGCCTGCACGCCGGGAATCACCGAAGAGGCCATCGCGGCTAGGCCATGCTTGGCGATGATACGATTTTCGCCATCCAGAGGAACCATGTCCGCAATAGTTCCCAGGGCTGCGAGAGGCAACAATTTCATCATCAATTGTCGATAGGCTGGGGTGACTCTTTCGGCACCGCTTAGTTGTTGTGCAACCGCCCAAGCCAATTTGTAAGCGACACCAGCACCGGCGAGGTCTGGATTGGGACTCATTCCCCCCACTCGCGGATGAACAATCGCAGCGGCGTTGGGTAATGTGTCGCTTGGGGTATGATGATCTGAAATCACCAGTTGTGCATCAGCACCATTCACAAAGTCTGCAACCTCCACAGCTGTGATGCCACAATCTACGGATACGATCAATGATGCCCCGTCATCGATCAATTTGCCTACCGCATTTACATTAAGGCCATACCCTTCCTCGATTCGATGAGGTACATAAAACACCGTATCCGCACCAGCCTGAGTGAGCATATGCCATAGGATAGCAGTCCCGGTAATGCCATCTACATCGTAATCCCCATATATCGCGATTCGCTTCTTAGCGGCGATTGCTTCGACGATGAGGGTAGCTGCCTGGGTTGCGCCGGGCAATGTTTTCGGAGCGTGTAAATGACTTAACTGGGGAAAGAGGAACGATTCGCTGCTTGTATCACAGGATACCCCCCTATTGATGAGTAGCTGGGCCACAAGACCGGGAACTCCCCATAGTTGAGATGCCTTATCCAGGTCAACTGAAGCTGACGATAATATCCACTCTTTACGCATGACTTTTTCTTGTCACCAAAGAGATACAGTCTTCCCTGGATTGCGCCAGTCTAACGTAGCCTGTGGCGATGGTAAAGCATCCATTTCAAGGCTTGAGAGCCTATTGGGTAGCCACGCTCATATACTCCTCATTCTACTCTTTTCTACTCGGCAGCACGACTTGGTATCATATAGTATCTAGTGTAAGGGAAATAAAGTTAATCGCCGTAACGACTTGATACTTAACGCCATGCTCCGTATAATAAGTTCTGCATAAGGAGAGGTGGCAAACCCTGTGAATTTTCCTGGAGGAACAACTGTGGCAGAAGCTTTAGAAGGCAAGCGCATTCTAGTTGTCGAGGATGACAGTGAGATGCTAGAAGCATTGCAACTGCTCTTCGAGGACTTAGGCGCGGAAGTAGTAACCGCCGTGGACGGACACGCGGCTGTGGAGCTAGCAACTAGCGGCGACCCCGATGTTATCGTGCTGGATGCTATGCTACCTAAACGTAGCGGATTTTTAGTACTTGAAAAACTTAAAGGTAATTCAAAAAAAGGTGAGAAGCCGTTTATTGTCATGATTACCGGCAACGAAGGCAAAAGACATCAGGTCTGGGCTGAGAGTCTTGGCGTGGATGGATATCTCACGAAACCATTCCGCATGGAAAAGCTCGTTTCTAAAATCGAAGCTTGCGTAGCCTAACTGGCCTGGTTCACGTTTCTTTATTTTCTTTATTACAATGTCTCGTAATTTACACACGTCCGGCCCCTTCTCTGCGCCTATCCGGCATGCGCGGGTGTGATTGCGGCCATTTACCAGCTATCCTAATCAAGTGGCCTATGGCTTATCAATGGAGTCGGACCAATTGGCCGACCATACATTAGTATAGGTTAGCTGGTGGCAGCTCCTTCACGCTCAAGGAAAAGAGCGGCTATATATTTCGTAGCATTGGATTCAACTATGTGGACTGTATCGACGCAACGGACTAACTTATTTCTGCTCGCCGTTCTCTTCATCAGTGGTGCGTCGCTGACTCATGTAGTAGCTGATGAATCGAATCAGCCAGAAGAAAAGTCCGCCGTTAAATTACAAAATGTAGACATTGATGCAGCAGAAGAACTTCTCGTTTCCGGCAAGTACGACGAGGCGCTGACAGCCTACGACCAATTGATCGCTGATGGCGACAACAAGGACCGCGCTAATTCAGGCCGGGCAGCTTGCCTGCTTGCGCTAGGGCAATATCAAAAAGCTATTGACGACGGGACAGCCTTCCCGGCTGACAATAGCGTGATCAGGCTGGTGCTAATTGCCCGCGCACACCATGCCTTAGGTCAATACGACGAAGCTATCGCCCGATGCCGAAGGGCAATTGCGTTGGACAAGTCAGCCCCAGGCCCCAGATTGCTGCTTGCTCAAACGCTCGAAATGATTGGTAAAACGGATGAAGCGATTTCAACTTATAGCTGGTTTGATACGCTCTTGGTCGAGAGGGAATCACTCACTGACGACGCAGCCTGGCTAACCGACGTCGCCTCGGGATTTCTTCGGTACAGCGTGCTTACTCAGACCAATGTCATTAGTCGCACGCGCCATGTACTTTCACAGATGCTCCAGGAAGCGTACTCACGAATTGACCGCACCTATTGGCCTGCGAGGCTGGTCGCGGCGGATATTCTCCGAGAAAAACATAATAACGATGAGACCGATGGCAGCGTCTCAGATTACAAAGCGGCCTTGCTTATAAACGACCGATTGCCCGATGCTTATGTAGGGCTGGGAGAAATTTTGCTCGAAGGCTGGCGGTTTGAAGAAGTCGAAGAACACGTCACACTAGCCCTGGACATCAACCCCAATCACGCTGGCGCGTTACAACTTTTAGCTAACAAGCAAATTACCGAACGAAGATATAGCGAAGCCGTCAAAACCTGCGATAAGGCGCTTGAGATCAACCCCAACAATCTCAAGGCAATCGCTTTGCAAGCTTCGGGGTACGCTTGCCAATATAATGATAAGCAAGTCGAAAAGCTTCAGGTACGGGCTGAGCGAATCAACCCACACCCAGCTATTTTCCACCGCATTCTCGGAGAATCCCTATCGGGCATTCGACAATATGCCTCTTCTGAAAAGCAGCTACTCCGGGCGATTGAAATCGAACCTACCCACGCCGATACCCATACCACGCTCGGGCTGATGTACATGCAATGGGGTGACGAAGACAAAGCCCGCGACGCACTAGACAAAGCCTGGTCTTTGGACCCGTTCAACAAACGAACCAAGTTCACACTCGACCTGCTAGACTCGATCACGAAATTCAACACGTTCGAATCGCCAAACTTTATCGTTCGCTATCAGGAAGAATCAGACCCAGGCTTGGGCGAATATGTAGCTGAGTATCTGGAAGAAATCTACGAACTTGTCACCGAAGATTACGACACCCCCCTACTCGAAAAAACCATCATTGAACTATTCCCCACCCAACGATCATTCGCCGTGCGCATTACAGGCCAACCTTGGATACACACCATCGGGGCTTGTACGGGAAGAGTCATCGCGCTGGCTTCGCCGAGAAAATCCGCCCACCTTTCCGGAACCTATGACCTAGCTAGAGTCCTGCGACACGAATTCACCCATACCGTCACGCTCGCAGCTACGAACAACCGCATTCCACATTGGTTCACCGAAGGCTTAGCTGTCTATGGCGAGGATAGTCCGCGAAGCTTTGCCTGGTGGGAGTTACTCGCTGATACCATGCGACGAGATCGACTGTTTACGCTTGAATCAGTCAACTGGGGATTCATACGCCCCAAGCGCCCGTCTGACCGACAGCTGGCTTATGCCCAAAGCGAGTGGATGTGCGAATACATCACCGAGCGGTTTGGCTATGGAAAAATGATTGACACGTTAGATTTATACAAACAAGGAAAAACGCAATCGTACGTTTTTACAAACCACTTCGGCATCCCCACGGAAACATTCGACGCTGATTTTCGAGTCTGGGCCAGACGTGCGCTTCTTGAGAAAGGTTTCGATTTAACGCCACCGGAAGATGTTGCAGAACTCCGTAACGCTGTCGAAAAAGATAAAGAAAACGCGACGATTTTGGGGAAATTAGCCCAGGCGGAGTATGACGCTGGCGAAGTTATGCGGTCATTGGAAGTTGCTCGCAAAACAATTACCCTGGACGCCAACAATATAAACGCTTCCCAGGTAATTGCCGATGTGTTAGCCGCCCTCATCGCAGAAAAGCCGCCGCTTTCTGCGATCAAAGCTTACGAAGATGAAATGATGCCCGCCCTCCAAGTCCTGGCTAAGAGCAACCCTAAGAACTGGACCTCGCCAAAAAGGCTGGGTGAAATCGCGCTGCGAAATGAACAATACGAACAGGCTGAAATGCATTTCAAAAAGCTGCAAAAACTATGCCCGATGGACCCAGTCAGTTGGAAAGGACTAGCCGGCATTTACCTCCATCGAGAGAATAACGACAAAGCACTGGCGCAACTTTTGGAGCTTGCGCGGACGGAAGAAAATGATGCCGACGTACCTGCGACCATCGCCCAAATTCATGCCAGCCATGATCGCTATGGTGAGGCGGTGTTTTGGTTCAAACGGGCGTTATTCATTGACCCGTTCAGTGTCGAACTTCACAACGACTTAGCCCGCGTATATATCCATATGTCCGACACCGCTGGCGCGTTACGCGAATATACGATGCTCACAGCTACCGCCCCCGACACGGTAGACCATTGGGAACGGGCAGCCGTCGCGGCTCATAAGCTGGGGCAAGAGGACAAAGCGATTATGTTTGCGAAACGTGCGGTAGAATTGAATCCAAACTCGTCTGCGAAGTCGATTATTCCATGACAGAATTATCCTCGGACAATCCCCAGTGTCGTGGCTCGCTATTTAACGCAATTCGTGTAGAATTCCGGGCATTATGGCTAAAAAAGGTATCACGATTAAATTACTCGCCCGCGAACTTGGCATCACCTCGAAAGAGCTAATCACCCGCTGCCGAGAGGCTTCCATCCCGGCGCAAAATAGCATCACGAAGCTTCCTATCGTATCCGAAAGAATTGTTCGGGCTTGGTTTGAAAATCAAAATGAGACAAGCGAAAGCGAATGAGGCAATCGGCTTGAGCAAAGCTGTCGTCTCACGAAGACACGGGTAAGCTGAGGCTTACCCATGCCACCCATCGTCATTCCCGCGCAGGCGGGAATCCCGTCTTGTCGCATATAGGCCGTCGCTCTGGATTCCCGCCTGCGCGGGAATGACTTAGTAAGCGAAAAAACGACCGTGCCCTACGGCTTCTGCATCGGTAAAGGCACGCCACCAGCGAGCGAGATTATCTTTTGGCCCTCTTGGCTAATCGCAAATGTTAGAAACGACTTCGTTATCGCAGGCACTTCCCCGCCGGTGTACAAATAGAAGTATTGCGACAACGGATACGCATGACTTTGAATCGAATCGCGCGTGGGTAAAATGCCTTCGGATGCCGCGTCTTCTTGAATAGCGACATAACGAATGCCGTCGTATGACGACCAGCTAACCAAGCCTATCGCATTCGCGTCGAAACTTACCTCGTGAGCAATTTTTTCATCGCTATCCAATCGCGATAAACCTAGCGGAAAATGGTGTCTTGATTTCAAATTCATACGCATATATTCCAACGTATCCCTGCCATCAAGCGGAACGATCAAGTTTATGAACGCCCCTTTCTTTATAGGGTGATTGCAAGTTGGTGAATGTTCGTGAACCACACTGCCATCGATAGTAACGTCCAACTTAGTCCAGTCGTAAATGCCAAGTAGCGAAACATCTCTCGCCTGTTGAACCGACATCGCTCGTAGCGGATTGTCTGGCCGAACGATTAACGCAACCGCCCCCATCGCAATCGGCGTACCTATGAGTTGCTTCTTTTCCACCTGATGAAAAAACCGAAGCTCTTCGCGCGTCGGTGTTCGACTGACGGCGGCTATGTCCGCGTGACCTTCTCGCAAAGCTTTAATAGCTTCACTTGAGATTTGCGTATTCACTTCGATCGTAACGTCGCCGTGCAAATCATGAAAAGCAGTGGCTAATTCTTTCAACAACGGTGTCATCTGCGTAGACGCACTCACGCGCAAAGTTTGCTGAGCGACGGCTGAGGAAACGCACACGCCCAAGATCAACATCGCGCAGCAGACACGCGAAAACACTTGTGTCATAAACTTGGCACTCATGGCTTGGTTTCCGGGCTGATACCAATCGGCTTTGCCCGCTCGATATGAAGCTTCATTACCGTTTTTCGTTCTTGGCCATTGACTTTGTCGATGCGTACTTCGCCGCGAATCCGCTCCCCTTCACGCACATCCGCTAACGTAGCTAGCGTGCCGTCAATCAAAATTTCAGTCTCAGATGTAATCTCACCAATCCCGACCATATCCTGCCCATGCTTTTCGCTACGATAAAGCACGGTCAGCGTACCGGTGGTCGCGGTGGTTCGCTCAATTTTATCAACTTTCCCCTCCAGTGTGACCACGTCAACGCTACTATCTTTATCCGAACATCCGCCAGCAACCAACAGGCACACCATCACACACAGGCTCGCCCCCCACCGTCTCATTGTAGTTGTATTCGTATATCGCATTTCGCCACTCCCTTGAATGTTCGCTTCGTTTCGTTTTCAAACCGTTGCGGACTGTATCTTTGAGTCCGCGACTACGCAACCACCGCCCCAGCCACAATTCACAGGCTCCCCCAACTTTTTTGCCAGACCCTCAGCCGAGTCTATAATGTAGCATCGGATTAGAGTGTGCGAACGTCAAAAAAAGAAATGAGCAGAATGTCGCAGGAAAGTAAAATCAAAGTGCTACCACCGCTGGTCGTGCGAAAAATCGCGGCTGGTGAAGTTGTTGAGCGACCCGCGAGCGTGGTTAAAGAGCTGCTGGATAACGCCGTGGATTCAGGGGCTACGCACATCACCGTTGAAATAAAAAGTGGCGGTAAAGAACTCATCCGCGTCACCGACAATGGCTGTGGTATCGCTGCGCACGAATTAACCTTGGCTATTACGCCTCATGCGACGAGTAAAATCGTAGATGACAACGATTTATTCGCCATTCAATCCATGGGCTTTAGAGGTGAAGCCTTAGCCAGCATCTCAGCTGTCGCTCGCATGAAAATCGTCTCGCGCACGGCTGAAGATGACGAAGCCCACGAAATTCAGGTCGAAGCTGAAGAAGTGAAATCATCACACGCGACCGGCGCTCCTCCGGGGACGACTATCGAGGTGCGAGATTTGTTTTTCAATGTACCCGCTAGGCGAGCTTTTCTTCGCACACCGTCCACCGAAACGGGGCACATTAACGAACAGTTTACGCGTACTGCGCTCGCTTATCCCAGCGTAGCCTTTGAACTCATCAATAATGGCCGAACTACGCATCAGTTGCCGGCGAGCGAGAATCGGCTTGAAAGACTATCCAGATTTTACGGGCCTGAACTCGCCTCGGCTTTTATGCACACTGAAAGAAATGAAAGGGATGTGTATCTCGATGCATATACCGCCCCACCGACTCACTCCCGCGCTACGCCGTCATGGCAATACACTTTCGTCAATGGGCGGTTTATCCGAGACCGATTCGTACAGCACGCCGTCCGCGAAGCTTATCGAGGGCTGATGGAACCCAAACGACATGGGGTAGCCTTCATATTCATTCAGGTAGACCCGAAAACAATCGACGTGAATGTTCATCCCACCAAAATAGAGATTCGCTGGCAGGATTCCAGGCTTATCCACTCCCAAGTGCTTAGCGCTCTTAGAGAAACTTTTCAGCAGGCGGACCTCACTCCCACGTTTAGACCTCAGCCCCAAACGCCGGTAGACCCGGCTCAGCAACAGCAGGTCCGAGAGCAGATGGCTCAGCTTCTAAAACAAACCGCGCCAATCGTGCCGGGCCAATCTCCGCCCAATGGTGGAGGTTTCGGCTCACCTAGCTCAGACCGATTCGGCGCATCAGGACAGATGGGAAGTCATCAATCATCAAACCCCGTTGAACAATGGGAAGCCCTATATAGGCCTAACGATTCGCAGCAGCCAACCAATGAATATGGCGGCTCGCCCCAGCCTGGAATGCCTGTTAGCCCGCTCAGCCCCGACCAGCCTCATCGGGCGATACAGCTTCACAATATGTATCTAGTCTCTGAAACTGAAGAGGGCATTATCATCATCGACCAGCACGCCCTGCATGAACGCATCATGTACGAGCAACTGCGAGACCGCATAGCTACGGGTTCGCTTGAGTCACAAAGGCTATTGCTCCCGGAGACCATCCAAGCCACCGAGGCGCAAATGGCTTTGATCGAAGAACATGCTCAGCTTTTAGAAAAATTGGGGATCGAAGCCACACGTTTCGGAGACGACTCGATCGCCGTTCACTCATTCCCCGCGATATTAAAAACGATCGAAGTGCCTCCCTTCATCACCGATTTGCTAGACCGCTTAGCCAACTTGCCAGCCGGGACTACGACTGAAGTTGTCATCCACGATCTCCTGGACATGATGGCCTGTAAAGCTGCGGTCAAAGCAGGCGACACGCTCACTGATGTTGAGATCGAAGCTTTGTTAGAGCAACGACATTTGGTGGAAAAATCCAGCAGTTGCCCGCACGGCAGGCCAACGACCCTGCGACTGTCCAAGGCTGACCTGAATAAGCAGTTCAAACGAACGTAAGCTCTTGAACGAGCCGCATGCTTCAGCTTGCGCGGTGCCAGGAAGCAAATAAGTGTTCAATAGCTGCTCCGCGCGACGCCCAATGCATGAGACATCGACATTTCCTTATCCAACCCCCGGCATCTTGTCTGAATCCTCGGCTGGCGTTATGTTACGCTTCGATTTGTACTGGTTAACCTTGCGAAAGTAAGGCTGCCCAGCATTTCAGATCGTGGCGGCGTAGCTCAGTTGGTTAGAGCGTGGGATTCATAAACCCGAGGTCCCCGGTTCGAATCCGGGCGCCGCTAGTAAGTAGAAAATAAGAAAAATACTTATACAATATACCAAAACCTGGGCGAGATGGCTTGGAAACCCGCACGGTCAATATGTCCGTCGTTTGGATGATTCGAGTGGAATGAAAAACCGCACTGAGAACATTATGCAAATTCTTCCATTTGTTAGGAATGCGTGATTGATGATGCGATTGCTACCTCCCATATGGGTGCTGATTTCTCTTGCGGTCATGGCTACGCTGCATGTTTATTTTCCAGGTGGGCAATTAATTCCGGAACCATACAACCTTTGCGGCATTGCGCTAGTTGTCATCGGAATGTCACTCATCGTTTGGCCTGCGTTAATGTTCTGGCGTGCGCGGACGACGATTAGACCTTTTCATGAGTCGTCGGCTCTGGTTACTTCCGGGCCTTTTCGCGGTAGTCGCAACCCTATATATGTCGGGATGGTGCTAGGGCTTATCGGTGCAGCCATATTGTTTGGTTCTCTAACACCGCCGCTCGTCGTGCCGGTGTTCACGCTACTGATCGACCGCGTTTTCATTGTGCCTGAAGAGAGAATGCTCAGCGCTAAGTTCGCAGGCGAGTATGATCGCTATTGCCAACGAGTTCGTCGCTGGATTTGAAATCCACCATTAGAATATAAAGTCTAATCGTGGATCTCAAATTACTCAGCAACCATTTCATTCATTACTGGCCAGGCTCAAATCCGCGTTCTTTCGCCTTTAACTTAAACTCCTGGTAAGTGCAAAACAGCACGGGAACCACGAGCATCGTAACGATTTCAATTGTCATGCCGCCAAACGACGGGATAGCCATGGGAACCATGATGTCCGCACCGCGTCCGCTTGAAGTAAGCACGGGAAGCAAGGCTAAAATAGTCGTAGCCGTCGTCATCAGGCAGGGGCGAATTCTCCTCTTGCCAGCCGTAAGGGTTGCGGCTCGAATCCCTGCAATGGTATCCGGGGTTTGCTTGTCGAACGAGTCCTTCAAGTAAGTACCCATCACAACACCATCATCCGAGGCGATCCCAAAGAGCGCCAGGAAGCCAACCCAAATAGCTACGCTCAGGTTGATCGGATGAGCCTGGAACAGTTCGCGCACGCTTGTCCCGAAAACATCCCAATCCAGAAACCATGGCTGAGAGTAGAACCAGATCATGATAAAACCGCCAGACCATGCCACGAGAATGCCGGTGAACACCAAGCTGGTTGTTATGACGGACTTGAACTGCAAGTAGAGAATCATAAAGATGATGAACAGCGCTAGTGGCAGCACAACCATCAGCTTCTTCTCTGACCGCACCTGATTCTCATACGTCCCCGCGAAGGTGAAGCTTACGCCGTCTGGCATATCGAGTTCGCCCGAAGCGATCTTCTCCAGAAGGTAGGCATTAGCTTGCTCAACGACATCAACCTCAGCGTATCCCGGCTTCATGTCGAAGAGAACATACCCAATGAGGAACGTGTCCTCACTCTTGATGACCTGCGGGCCACGAATGTAGTTAATTTTTGCTAACTGGATCAACGGAATCTGCGCGCCGCCCGGAGCCGGGACAAGTATCCTATCCAACGATTCGATACTGTCACGCAACTCTCGCAGATATCGCACTCGGACAGGGTAACGTTCGCGCCCCTCGACGGTTGTCGTGATACGTTTGCCCCCAATGGCAACCTCGATAACATCCTGCACCTGCCGTAGCCGGATTCCGTAGCGGGCGATAGCCTTTCGGTCTATGTCGATCTCAAGATAGGGCTTACCGATAATTCGGTCGGCAATAACGGCTGCAGGTTCGACGGAGGGAACTTCCTTCAAGAATTTCTCTATCTGCAAGCCGACCTTATCCAACGCTTCAAGGCTCGGGCCTTTGACTTTGACGCCCATCGGTGCGCGCATGCCACTTTGCAACATGACGATTCGTGCGGCGATCGGCTGGAGCTTCGGCGCGGAAGTCGCCCCCGGCATTTTCCCTGCGGCTACGATCAAATCCCAAATATCATTGGGCTTGTTGACCCCAGGCCATGCTTCGCGTCCGGGATTGAGTGCGGGATCAAGTGCAGGACGCCAGTGCCGGAATGGCATTCCGCCAGACTTTTCAATCAGGTTTCCTTGTTCATCGCGCGCAAATTTACCCTGTACATAGTACGGCTCACCATCATTGGCAGGAACGGGGTCGCCTTTTTTGTCTCGGAAATAATCCTTGCCGGTCCTATCGTACTCATACGACAATCTATGTCCTGCCTGATTCGTGTGGAATTTCGGATAATAGTTGATAACCGTTTCGATCATCGAGAGCGGCGCGGGATCGAGCGGGCTTTCAACTCGGCCTAGCTTTCCCACGGCCAGCTCTATTTCAGGCACCTGATTGAATGCGATGTCCTGCTTTTGCAGAACGTCGATCACTTCGCCGATGGAGGCATGCGGCATCGTGACTGGCATGTATAGGAATGAACCCTCGTCAAGCGGAGGCATAAATTCCTTGCCAAGCCCTGGAAACGTAGCCGAAAGATAATTCCCCGGCTCGGACTCTCGCACCGGTGCCGGAACCCACGCGAACAATTCGTCAAACCCGCGCCAAACCATGCCGCCTGCAATGACAATCGAAACAGGTAGGATAAGGAACGTCGTCTTGTGATCCAACGCCCATTTCAGCACATAAGGGTACGCAGCTTGGAATAGTTGAAATACGAGAAGTAGCGAACCGATGGTCCCGCCAACAAGAATGGCGTTCCGCCACAAGCCTTTTTCAGGTCCAATCGGTAGCCACGACTGCGTTAGCAGTAGCAATACAGCCCCAACAACCACAGTGTTCGCCAGCATCGGACCCATCTTGCGAAGGAATGGAGGCAACATCGGCTCAAACGAACCATAAGTGCCGATGATGACAAGCATCACACCCGGCCACCACCAGCCAAGACCAATCGCAAGCCCAACACCAACGATGGCTAGAATAGGATAAAAGAGCCAGGTAAGACTCCGGCGACCCTTGCGACTATGTGTGAACAGCATGTGTGCGGCGGGAGGAATGATCGTCAACGCCACAATAACAGACGAGATCAAGGCATAGGTTTTCGTAAAGGCGAGAGGCCGAAACAGCTTCCCTTCGGCAGCTTCCATTGTGAACACAGGTAAAAAGCTAACGATCGTAGTTGAGACAGCCGTAAGAATCGCGCTGCCCACCTCACTCGACGCGGCATAGATAACCTCTAATCGGTTGGCGTCGGGATCGGCTTCGTCCAGGTGCTTGAGAATATTTTCGCATACAATGATCCCCATATCCACGATCGTCCCTATCGCTATCGCAATTCCAGAGAGGGCCACGATGTTGGCATCCACGCCCGTTGCCCGCATGGCAATGAAGCACATAAGGACAGCCAACGGCAACAGCCCGGAGATAAGGATCGAGCTGCGCAAATGGCGCACCATGACTACAACCACGATGATGGTCACGAGAATTTGCTGTAGTAGGGCGTCACTAAGTGTGCCTAGCGTTTCGTAGATCAGATCCGAACGATCGTAGAATGGAACGATGGCGACATGGCTGACAGTTCCGTCGGCTAGTGTTTTTGTAGGGAGTCCGGGAGAAATTTCCTTGATTTTATCCTTGACAGCCTTGATTGCTGCCAGCGGATTTTCTCCATACCGAACGACCACAACGCCACCGACGGCCTCCGCGCCAGCCTTATCCAACACCCCGCGCCGAAGCCCAGGTCCATGTGTGACGTTCGCGACATTGCTGACGTAGATCGGCACATTATCGTTGACCTTTATGACTGCGTCTTCAATGTCTTCGAGCGTTTTCACGAAACCCAGTCCGCGAATGATGTACTCGACACGGTTGACCGAGATTGTCCGAGCGCCGACATCGACGTTGGACATCCTGACGGCCATGAATACTTCTTCGAGCGTCACGTTGTAGGCTCGCATCGCGTCAGGGTCTACGTCAACCTGGTATTCCTGGACATAGCCGCCGATCGACGCGACCTCGGAAACTCCCTTAGCCGAGAGCAGCCCATAGCGGACGTACCAGTCCTGAAGTGAACGAAGTTCGTCGAGGCCCCAACCGCCAGTCGGGTTGCCATCTTCGTCCTGTCCTTCAAGGGTGTACCAATATACCTGCCCCAGTGCGGTCGCATCCGGACCAAGCGCTGGCTGCACATCATCCGGCAGCGTACCAGCCGGCAAGCTGTTCATTTTTTCCAGCACACGGGAGCGTGACCAATAGAACTCAACTTCCTCGTCAAAAATGACATAGATCAGCGAAAAGCCGAACAGGGAGTAACTTCGAATCGTCTTGACGCCGGGAATGCCAAGTAGCGACACCGTAAGCGGATAGCCAATCTGGTCTTCCACATCCTGCGGTGACCTTCCCATCCACTCGGTAAAGACAATCTGCTGGTTCTCGCCAATGTCTGGAATGGCATCAACAGGCATGGGATCGCGCGGCATACCGCCTAATTCCCAGTCGAACGGCGCGGACATCAGCCCCCACCCGATCGTGAACATCATAAAGAGAAACACGACCAGCTTATTTTCAATGCAAAACCGAATGATCTTGTCAATGAATGAAGGCTGTGGTGGTGGACTACCTAGCATCTGACTATCGGTCATCGCTTACTCCTTCTGCTGCCTGACGACCGATGTCTTCCTTCTTCACGCCGCATCGAAACATCGCTGAACCAAAATAAGGATTCTCAGTACTGTCTTTCCGCTGCAGCCAATCACCACCACGATCACCAAAAGCCATGGGGCAGTGGTATCGATGGACCATCTCCGCTGTCGTGCCATAGCATTTTGCAGAGACGATCATCGACTCTGAAAGGAGTGCAAAGGCCGCTCTGGCCTTTTGGATGTCTGCGGAGTTGGTGATGCCAGTGGCACTTTTCTTCATGCCACTAGCTTCTTTCATCCACGCCATGTGGGCTTGGCCGGTTAGCAAGCTCATGTCAACGTCACCTAACGCTGTGACCATCGCTTTAGCGGATTCCTGAGCAGCCCCGTGTTGGTCGTGGCTTAACGCATCTTGTATTTTCAAATAGGTCGCTAGCACATCGGCGAACTTTTCAGAAAACGCTGGCGGGACTGTAACCTTCGTTCCGTCAGGCTCATCCATGTCTTGCCTTGGTGATGGCATAGCATCGCCGGTAGTCATCCCCTGATGTTGTTCATGGTCATCAGGAGCAGGCACGGCTGGGCTCATCATGCTGGGCTTAGCCATGATTTGCATGGCGCTGTCGATTTTGAAATTGCCGCTGACAACAACCTGCTCGCCTTCCTCAAGACCCTCAAACACGATGTATTGATTGCCGACTCTGGGGCCAAGTCGAATTTCGCGTCCCGTGTAAGTCCCCGGTTCGTCGGGAACTGAAAGATAGACCAACGCGCGTTTTCCGGTAATAAGCGGCGCAGATGCAGGAATCACAAGCGGCATTTCGACATCGCCGGCATCTATCGAAACAAATCCGAGCGTTTCAGTGCGTACCAATGGCATGCCACATCGACTGCAATCGCCTGATTCGTCCCTGATGACCTCTGGGTGCATCGGACACATCCACTTGCCCGCAAGTTCCGCATCTACCACGCGTCCACCGGCAGCGATTTCAGAATGAGCCACTGCGTGTACAAACATCTCCGGTTTGAGCCGACCGTCTGGATTTTCAACATTTACGCGAACCTTTACGGTTCGGGTCTTGGCATCCAGCACTGGTGCGATGAACGCGACCGTCCCCGTAAATGTCTCGCCGGGATACGCTTCGGCTTCGAACTCCACTTCTTGCCCATAACGCAACCATGCTAAATCAGACTCGTATGCGTCGAGCTTAATCCAGAGATGCGCAAGATCGGCGATTGTATAGATGCGTGTACCTGTCTTGACGTAACTTCCTTCGAGGACGTTCTTGTGAATGACGATGCCACCCATGGGGGCAGTAATTGTCATGTAGTCTGAAGCCGTGCCGCGTGTTTCGATTTCGACGATCTGTTCGTCCGTTAATCCCCACAAACGAAACTTGTCTCGGATGCTCTCCAGCCAAGCGCTAGCTCGCTCGTTCATCAAGGTTTTTTTCCCAGGCTCACTTGGGGTAACTCGCCGCAATGCCTCAAGTAATTCAGTTTGCGCCGTCGCCAGTTCCGGACTGTATAAGTAGACCATATGGTCGCCCTTTTGAACTGGCACACCGGTGTAGTCAACATAGAGCCGATCGAGACGACCCGGCACCCACGCCGTGATATAGCCTAAGCGAGTTTCGTCGTAGTCGATTTTGCCAACCATGCGAATTTCCGCGGATACCGTGCTGCGCTTAACGGGAACCGTTTCTATTTCCGCCAACTTCTGCGCCATCGCTGAAAGCGTGAGTGTTCTGAGCGATCCTTCCTCACCGCCACCATCGTCCTCGACTTCCACCATCACCATGCCACAAATGGGGCAATTGCCAGGCCTGGACATAGGAGGAACACAAAACATAGAGCAAGCATATTTCGGCTCGTGCTTTGCTTTCTTGGCGGTCTTTTTTCCCGACGTCTGTGCGGCGAGAACAAGGTCCATGCCGCACAAAGGGCATTTGCCCGGCTTAGGCATCTGTATTTGCGGGTGCATGGAGCATGTCCAGATTTCCTCCGATGGCTCGTCAGAGGCACTTTCCTGGGCCGACATCTGAGCAGGTGGCGCAGTGCTGACCATGCCCTTGAAGGCATAACCAAGTACAAACACCACGATTACAAGTAGCGGAATTGGTGTTTTCGAGAGAATCGATACTGCTTTGTTTTCAGCGGAACTCATGGTTAGTCCATTCCTTCTTCGGGCTTAATTTTCCCTGGAGTTATATCACTGTTGCCATCGACCGGCGTATTCTTCGATTGAGACGTGACACCTGTCCCATCAGATTTATGTGACAGCGAACGACCCACGAGCTTTTCCAGCTCGGCCAATCGTTGTGCTCGGTTGGCGAGGGCACGTTCGAAAGAGAGTTCAAATTCCAGGAGCGAGCGCTCCGCGTCTACAAGATCAAGAAAACTCGCCGAACCAGCACGAAAGGCTGTCTCCGTAGAGCTGATGGATTCCTTGGCTTTGGGGATGAGGACATCACGGTACAACACAATTTTACGCTCCGCGTCACGATGCTCGAAAAGCGCACGTTGCGTCGTAGCTGTCAGTGAGTTCTCTTGTTGAGTACGTGCGCCTAGCGCCGCCAGAAATCTCGCACGAGCTTCTCGTTCGCCAGCCGCATACTTGTCACGCCAGATCGGCAGGTTCATTGACAACGACGCCATCCAGACATCTTGCCCGCTATCACTGGGCCGACCGCCGGGGCTGAAGCTCTTGCCAAGGGCATAGGCGTCGATCAAATCTCCCATACCACCGGTGACTCGGGATGCACTCCGTACTGCAGCAGGGTTCCCAAATCCCTTGGGGCTGGATCGCTTCGCGGCCCCAACTTCGGTGTAGTCCAGACCGAGCGTAATGTCCGGGTAGTAGTTCTTTTTCGCCAGCGCAACGGCATGGCGAGCCCGCTCGATTTCGTGATCGAGGGCTTTAAGAATGGGATTTTCTCGTGTAAGCTGATTAAGCAATTCTTCATCAGTAATGTTCAGTGACTCATCGGGAATCGACAGGGGAAGAGGTAGTTTCGCATTCGTCGGACGATTCATCACGGCGTTTAGCCTAGCTACGACCGGTACGAGAAGATCACGAAGCGAATTGAGCTGATCTTCAAGTTTGCCCATTTCGACTTGGGCACGAATGACATCGGGGTGACCGGCTGACGCCGTTTTATATCTCGCCCGCGCGACGCTCTCCAAATAATCGACCAACTCAAAGTTCTCTTGAACGACATCGATGGCTCGCCCAAGGTAATAGTACTCGTAGAACGCATCCTTCACCTCGAAGAAAAGTGTAAGCTTTTCGTTCTCGTATCGCTGCTTCGCCGCTTTGGCCGCTTCGGCAGCTACGCTACCCTGCAACTCTAATTTGCCAAACCACGGAAACATCTGTGAAATGCCAACTGCCTGTTTCTGAGGGCCAACTCGCGTCTCGACCTCTTGAATGAAGTTTTTATAGTTAAAACGAGGGTCCGGCAGGGTTTCCTCCTGCGTCACACGCTCAAGCGCAGCCTTCCATCTATTGAACGCCGCTTCCAAGCCGGGGTTGCTTAGCGCAGCGTATGCCAAATAGTTCTCAAGCCCGGAAGTGTCATCCAACGAGGGGAGTTTGGCGTCGTCCGATTCTTGATACTCGCGAGCCGTTGGCAACGGATGGCGGATCGCGTCCCACCGCACCGCATCGGAGACGGATCCGGCACGCTCGGACGAAAAGCACCCTCCGATCACCCAGATTAGCAGTACAGCGCAGTGCTTTGAAGTGAAGCGTAGTTTGTCAACGATTCTATGTGGCATACTGGTTGCTCCCGAAATCGCTCCTCACGGAACGAAAGTCTTCATCCTGCGAAACGTAGCAGACACATGAAGTTAATCTGCCGCTTGTGTGCATGTCTGCATCGACGTATCGACCACTTTCGCTTGGAGCAACCAAGTTGAAAGTCATTTTACTCTTACACGTCATTTAGAATTCCACAATTTAGATACCGAAATCGCGTCACCAGGCCAAATGATCCGGCCCGAAGACCAGACAACCGCCAAGAAAACCCGTATAGCCAAGCAATGCACAGACAATCGCCAAGCCGCCACCGTAAATCCATCGCCATTTGCCTGTCATCCCGTTCCAACGCCAAAGCCGGATGACGGATAGGCAGATAGCAATAACCATGATTGTCGTCGAAACCAACTGGTGTCGCTCGACAATCACATGAAGCGATTCGCTGAATCGCATCGAATCGTGCGCGATGTTGCCGGTAATCACAGCGGCGATCGAAGCCAGCGTAGCCAAGAACAACGGAATCACATCGCTGCGGGCGAAAGCCTCGCGGCCGCTCCGCACCCAAACAAGAAAACCAAGCATGGCAAGCGGCATACCAGCAATCGGAAAATGAATCACAACTGGGTGAAGACGGCCTAGAATCGGTTCACGTTCATCGTCGGATTTCTTGGCGCCATGATCGTGTCCAGGCTGATCCGACGATCCCGCATTTTCCGCACGATCGGCGTCTCCGTGGTCTCCGCTGCCAGAGTCGGAGTCGTCGTCTCCCGTCGCACCGTGCGATGCGCCCTCCGTGGCGCTCGCAGCCTCCTTGAATTGAGGAAGCCGGCTTTCGTACTTCGCCGGATTGGCTCGAAACTTCTTGACACAGGTATCGCAACACAAAGCAACGGTCTTTCCGCGATACTCAATCGTGATGGCCGGGTCGATCTTTTCATCCGTCATCACCGGACACCATTCGTTGAGAACACTATGCGGTTCGGCAAACGCAACGGTTCCGACCACCATGCCTATAGCCATCACAGACGCACTAAGGCGCGATTTATATCGCTTCAACAGATTGTGCATGTCTAATCTTCTTGCCATGACTATAGCTCTCTAGGTCCATCGACGCTCCAAAATAGCCTTTCGAAAGCATACGTAGCGAGATACGATCGATACCCGGCAGCGCAGACGTCCACCGTGCTTTGAACGTGGATTCCGGCCCTTACGGATGTCAGCGGCGTCACCATTGCCTACTAGTGATCGTGATCTTCGTGCCCGTCAGCGCCATGGCCATGATCGTGGTCACCGTGGCCCTTACCACTGTCTGCTTTCTTAACCGCTGCCCAGTTGATGGTGATCCCTTGAGAGACAAGGTTCTTGTTGTACTTGGCGGGGTTTGCCCGTAGTGGCTTGTCACATCCCGGACAGCAATAGTAAATCGTCTCGCCCGTCGAGAGCTTCGTGAATACGGTTGGGTCAATGTCGCCACCCATGACAGGGCATTTCGTCTGGTAGGTGAAGCTATTGGCTAGAGCGGATGCGTATTTCGCCGGATCTCGCTGATATTTACCTATACAGCCTTTACAGCATACATAGACTTTCTTTCCGTTGCTTTCGACGAAGAACTTCTGTTTAACAGGCTCTCCAGTGACAGGGCACGTCACTTGGGCTTTCGCACGATGGGCTAGCGCCTTGCGTTGTGCAGCGACTTTAGCCGCGTATTTTGCGGGGTTTTTCTGGAATTTGGGAATACACCCATCACAACAAAAGTAGACGGGGCCATCGTCCGTAGCGACGCTTATGGCCAAGTTAATAGGCTCATCCATAATCGGGCAGTTCGGAAGTGCCGCCTCTTCAGCATGCGCACCATGATCGTGATCGCCGTGTCCATGCTGAGCCATAGCTAGGGGCAGGCTAGTGCCTATCATCAATACCGACCCTATGGCTATGCCAAATATCATACGTTTCATTTTGAAGTCTCCAAGTACTTTGCTACGCCATCCGCCCTGCCGGCTCACCAAGAGCCAAACCAACAGCGGCAGCTAGTTTTATCATTGGATGCACGAGTTATACGATTCCTTCCCAATTAGGGAAAATTACTGAAACCACCATCCACGGCATCCGCATCCAAGATATAGATAATAACTGGTCGTCATTACTCACGCTTTTGCTAAAGCGTACTTATCTGCAACGAATTGTTAGGCAACATATACTTTTTTTGGCAACTTATCTATTGTCCTATACAATCCCCAAGTGCAGACAGGCTGGAAATACGGATAATTGGTAGCGAATGAGTAGCGCATCTGAACATGATATGGTCGAAGGATGCCGCCACGGCAACCGAAAGTCCCGACAAAACCTGTTTGAACAGACTTCTGATCGCATATATGGCCTGCTCCTTCGAATGACCAAAAACGCCGACGATGCATTCGACTTATCTCAAGAGACGTATTTGAAGGCATTTTCGCAAATTCAGAAATTTGATGGTCACTCTTCAATTGCAACATGGTTGTACAGGATTGCGGTAAATGAAGCACTCCAATTTCTTCGTAAAGCCGAAACTAATCGTGTTAAACTGGAACAAAACGCCCGAAAAATGGACGATGGGAATGGGCAACATGAGGCCGAGTCCATTCGGCTCGATATGAGAGCAGCCTTGGAGAAGATTGGCGTGGCTGACAGTACAATCTTGCTGTTACGCTATCAAGAAGGTCTGGATTATCGGGCGATTGCGGAAGTATTGGAATGCGCGGAAGGGACCGTTGCGTCACGCCTTAGCCGTGCAAGAGAGCATTTGAGAAACATTTTACAAAAAAGTTACAAAATAAGGGAAGATAAACAGACTCCGGCGCATCCAAATTGTGGCCGCTAGCTTCTCAGGGCGACATGACGACTGGCTTTCGACTTGCCAGACAAAATTTTGAGATCGTTTTGGTTATGTGTTGCGAACAGTACAAACTACAGATTGGGCTTTTCCTCGACCAAGAGCTTTCGCCTGAGGCTCTCGCGGATGTCTCGAACCATATACAACTATGTTCAGCGTGCAACGATGAACTGAAACAACTCCAGGAATTAACATCTGGAATTTCACAAACTAGTGAAACTGGCACTCCTTCAAACCTATGGGCGTCAATAGATCGCGGACTAGATGCTCAATCTGGCTACCCACCGAGGCAAAAATCGGTGTCAGACAGACTATTCAGGTCACGGCGGTGGGCACTAGCGGCCTTGTTCGCAGTTATGGCTGGCCTGGGTTTGTTCGGACTAAACCTAATGAACAGTTCGGCCCAAGCTTCTACCATTAATTTTGGTATCCTTCTCGATTCGTTGTCCGTGGACGCCCCCAAAGCGTTTGGCAAGTTTCTCTCACTATATCAGGCGCGGCCCGGTTCCCCGCTCGATGCCAAGAACTTCGCGCCCGGGCTGAATTTTGAGACGCCCCTTACCTTGCCAGGCGGTTTTCGTTTGGACGAAATTCAACTATTGCAATTTGGAGATCACCCGGGAGTAGCCGTTTCCTATACGCGCGGGAATGATTTTCTAGCGGCGATTTTCCATGCGCCAGTCAAGCGCGAAAACTTTGGCACGCACAAGGATTATCCGTGCGTAGTAGGAAAGCACCACGGACACAAAGTTGAAGTTGGCCCATGGAAGATGGTTCACTTAACTGACACAACTACCTGCCATTGCGTTCTTAGCCAGCTCGACGAGTCTGTAGAGTTACCTGCTATCATGGCTGCGGTCGCCCCAGACTCAATCCCAACGATTCCACACTAACACCACTGACGAATCCTTACTATCACATTTTTTATGTGTGTAATCGGGCTTGTTATTCCGTGATAAATTAGTCTAAATCTTGATGGTATTCGCCTTCAATTCTTCAATATCTAATAAGTGTGCAGGAAAACATCCCGTCGAAAATTACGCTTAATCGCTTGATTAAGTATAGTAAAATGACCTAAATACGGGAATTCCAACCACCTGCTAAGATTTTCTTTGCATTTTACAAAGAATTTGATAGCTTAGTTATGTGGTAGACGTGGCGCGAAGCAATCTCCCACACCGCGCCGATTGATTCATATCAATACCTTATAGGAGGATTCGTATGTACTATGTGCACCATTCAATCGTTGGTATTTTATTTATCGTATTTTCCAGTTCAATTTGCTTCGGAATTGAGCCAGGGGATTTCGTAACCAACCAGCTCAAAATTGAAAACTTCAAACAAAATATTCAAGACTTATCTGATTTCGGAACGAGGCATTGGCAGCAGCCGGAAAATGCGATGGCTATTGACCTAATCAAGCAACGGCTGGAATCATACGGATATACCAATGTCACTATGGACCCTTACATGTTTATGGGGCAATTACAGCACAATGTATACGCTACAAAAATTGGAACGGTACAGCCATTGGATATGTACATTATTAGCGCCCATATGGACAGTATGAATTTTGCTGATTTTACAAATGCCGGAGGGGCCGACGACGATGGTTCGGGAACGGCACTCGTACTCGAACTCGCCCGCGTTTTCGCCGGTGTTGAAACTGATGTTAGTATTAGATTTGCGCTATGGAATAACGAAGAGACTGGCCTGGATGGCAGCGAAGCGTATGTGGCGAACCATCGCATGTTACAAGGCACCGCCAATGAACCCAACTGGCTAGGCGTCATTCAACACGACATGATTCTATACGACCACTCGGCGGTACCGGATGCTGATATTGAATATGACGCTACTCGCACTTTTGGTGGCGGCGCTATCACTTTAGCCAATTTCTTAGGTGGCGCGATGGCGCGCTATGGCACTATGCCGGCAGAAGTAACTGATAATATGTGCTGCACGGATTCCGTTTCATTTTTTGCATTCGCACCAGCGATAAGCGTGCGTGAAAATCGCCGCCTGTTAGAAATTGGAAATGGCAGCAACCCGAATTATCACCAGCCGACCGACGTCTACTCAACCTACAGTGATGCGGATTTTGAGTTCGGCTTCAATATCGTAAAAATGACGGGCGGCGCTTTGGCGGAATTGACTAACGCTCGCCCAGCCGCACCAGCGCTTCCGACTGCTGCGGAAGATTTGATGACCAAGGATCGATATATAACTTTTGATGCATCAGGCTCTGCGACTAACGATGTAGCCTATCGTGTGACCAGAGTCGCTGGTGGCAGTGCGTGGTATACTGACTGCAGCAATGTTGTTGATGGCGGCAGTGAGGGGCAATTGGTTGGACTGTCGCAAACGCCTGCATTCTGTGACTGGAGTGCGTCACCAGTTCTTCATGTGCATGGCTGCGAAGTTGTTCCAGGAAACGAATACGCGGTGGAAGCGATGTATGATGCCTCCACTGTGACAGCCGCGATTTCTTTGAACACAACTGCCCCGGAAATCGGCGCATCACGACAATTCGGAGACAGCGTAGGGATTTTTAATGGCGGCATGTGGAGTGCGCCGGACGGCTTGGTTAGCGCTAATGACATCGTAGCAGTTGTGAAAAAGTTTTCCGATGCAAGTGGGCCACCTCATCGAGCCCGCGTCGATGCTGACGGTAAAGATGTTAATACGCTTGTCGCCAGTAACGACATTTTGCGTGCTGTGCGCGGTTTCGCCGCCGATGATTTTGGTTTCGGCGTCACGGATTGCCTGACTGGTGTTTGCGTGCCTAATTGCCCATAAACGAAGCCTGAGGCTGTATTGTAGGGATTTCATGAGAAATTCCTTGTAGGCTAAGTCGAATTTTGGTAGGTTGGGGACATGGGTGTGCGATGTTCCGAACTCGGCCCATAGACTCGAATAGCCCCTTTTCGTTGGAGGTCTCCCATGTGTTCATTGCGTCGTACAGTACTTGGTGCTTTTGTCTTATTGTCCGTTCAAACGATTGGCTGGGCAGCTGGGCCAGCGGATTTTTTGGTCGACCAGCTAAAAATTGAAAACTTCAAACAGCATATAGCTGACTTTTCAGCCTTTAGCTCCAGGTATGTGACTGAGCCTGGAAATGCACAAGCCATTGACTTAATCAAGCAGCGGCTTGAGTCCTATGGTTATACGAATGTCGTGGTGGACCCCTACACAACTTTCGGAGGGGGAATGCAGAATAATAATATATACGCTACAAAAATTGGTTCCGTAACACCTTTGGAGATGTATATTGTTAGCGCACATTTGGATAGTTTTAGCACGGTTGATGTTACCGTGTCAGGCGGCGCTGATGACGATGCTTCAGGCATCGCATTTGTCCTCGAATTGGCGCGTGTTTTTGCCACTGTAGATACTGACAGGAGTATTCGTTTTGCGTTCTTTAATGACGGTGAGAATGGACTAGATGGCAGTGTTGGATACGCGGCCGCACACATTGGCATGCAAGGCACGCCTAGCGAACCTACTTGGATCGCTAATATCCATGCAGATATGATTCTCTACGATCGCTCCGCCGTACCCGATGCAGACGTTGCCTATAATGCCTCGCACGATCCAACTGGTGATGCCGCAATATTAGCAAGTTTCGTCAGTGACGCGATGGTAAGGTACGGCACCTTGCCGACTGAGGTTTCGTCTGATATGTGTTGTACAGATTCAGATTTGTTTGCTGATTCTATTCCCGCGATTGTTGTTAGAGAAAATCGCTACCAAGTTGAAATTCTAAATAATAGTAACCCCAATTATCATCAACCGACTGACGTATATTCTTCATATACTGATACTGACTTTGAATTTGGTTTTAATATTGTCAAGATGTCAGGCGGCGCGTTAGCGGAGCTAGTGAGCGCAGCTCCTGTTGACGTAAAGCTACCTACTTCTGCAGAAGATTTGTTCACTAAGGATCGATACATTACGATCGACACATCAGGCCAAGGCTCATTTGAAGTTGCTTATCGCGTAAATCGAATTGGTGGCGGCGGAGCATGGTATGCTGACTGTGGCAGTATCGTTGATGGTGGAAGCGAAGGATTATTCGCAGGACTCACGCAAACAATGGTTTTCTGCGATTGGAGTGCTTCACCTATTCTTAATATACACGGATGTGAAATAGTTCCAGGCAACGCATACACGGTGGAAGCGATGTATAACGCAGTGACTGTTACAGCTGCAATCAATTTGAATACAACAGCCCCCGTCATCGCTACTGCTAGACAATTCGGTGACAGTGTTGGGGCATTCGCTGTAGACATGTGGAGTGCGCCAGATGGCGTAGTCAACTCTAACGACATCGTAGCCTCCGTGCAAAAATTTTCCAATGCTGGTGGCCCTCCTCATCGCGCGCGCGTTGATACTGACGGGAAAGATGTAAATGCCATTGTCTCAGGTAGCGACATCTTGCGTGCGGTACGCGGTTTCTCTTCTGAAGCTTTTGATTTCGGCGTTACGAATTGCCTGACAGGCGTGTGTTTGCCTAGTTGTCCTTAATTTCAACGCCATGAAAGTATGATGAAAAACAAAAAGCCCCGAAGCGTATTATCGCCTCGGGGCCATTGTAATTTCCGCCTACTATCCGACGGTTTGAATAGATCTAACTGACTAGTCTAATTCCTGGGAATCTGGAAATTCTTCAGAATCGTCCTCCTCAGAATCATCGACATAATCATCGTCGCAAGGTGACACACATGCGTCATCAATGACCAACGCAATTTCCTCAGCTAGGCCATGACCAGGATTTGACACGGCTGCATCAACCATGATACCGCCAGTCGCAGCCGCAGCATCAGCAGCTAACGTCTTCACGCAATCGCTAGCTTGCATAGCTACGATGGGTGAAATGAGGACATCATTGGCCAGAGCGATGGCAATCGCGTTATCGATAGCACCACGATCGGCACCTGGATCATCGCATGGATCACCCATACATGGGCCTGCATTGCTGATCGGCACAACAATTCGTACAGCGCCTGGAACCCAATTATGCTCTTGAGCAACGATTGCTGTCGCTGGTCCCCAGTTTTTATCACGATCTGGATTACGACCACTTACATTTGGCTCTACACCCCATAAATCACCTGGACAACCGTCTGGATCGCCTGGAACAGTCAGGCCATAAACATTGCCTACGTTGTCCCGCTCAAAAGAGATGCAGTCTGGAAGATCAGCACCCGAGAATGGCGCGATAGCCAATATCTCGAAATTCACTGTCGTACCCTGGTCTTCCAGGTCTGCGACAACTTCAGCTATGCTATCACACATGGCATTACCAACTGATCGCATGGCATCGCCGGTATCCATCACAAACACAATGTCAACTGAAGGGCACTCTTTTTCAACTTCGCCACACAAGCACTCAGTGTCATTGATGTCTTTCATGACAGTTGCATGAGTAACGACTGGCTGATCAGAAACCTCAGTTTCATAGAACTCTGCACCAGCGAAAGTATAGCAGCCACCATCCTCGAATGTTTCGAGCAAGTTCACTTCAAAAGCTAGGAAATCGCCTGGGTTCAAGTCATTAGGCAGACATAGACCGTTAGCTGGATCTGTACCAGGGTTATTCAACGGCAGATCAACTACCAACAACGTACCGAAAGGCGAAGTTACTGGCGGAACATCAAGCTTGATGTAACGCTCATCACCATATGGTGTGATCGTTTGGCCATGAGAAGCGCGGAACGCATCCAATCGGAAAACAAAGCAACCATCCGTTGGTGGGCCATCTCTCCAGATGAACAGACGCATCGTAACAGGATTACCTGGATTATAACGTACAGGAATCGCTGTACGGAATGCCAGAACATCCACATCATCAGGACCACACTCACCAATAGCTGGCTCGCTAATGTCTACGATTGGTAGCGATGCTGCACCTACTGGAACTGAACCATAATTGCCGCCATCAATCGTGAAGAAGTCTTCTACGAAAACATCGAACAACGATGGGCCTGCTGGACCTTGTTCGCCCTGCTCACCATCTTGGCCATCACGACCGTCTTGGCCATCACTACCACGGCAGTCAAGAACATCGACGACCTGATCGTGGTTGACATCTTCAGTCGCAAGATCAGCGATGCCGTCCTGATTAAGATCCCAGCAGTTGATACCATTCAAACCGTTGGTACCATCTTCGCCGTCTTCACCATCATCGCCTCGGCAGTCACGAACATCGACAAACTGGTCTTGGTTTACATCTTCAATCAGTTCAGCAATACCGTTTCCGTTCAAGTCCCAGCAATGCAAACCGTCATCGCCATCTTCACCGTCACGACCATCCTTGCCGCGACAATCCAATACGTTGACAAGCAAGTCCTGATTAAGGTCTTCGAAAGGTACATCGCCAATGCCGTTACCGTTTAAGTCCCAGCAGTTTCGGCCATCTGTTCCATTAGTACCATTAGTACCATTAGTACCATTCGTACCATTCGTACCATTGGTTCCGTTAGTACCATCTTCGCCACGACAATCCAAAACAGTGAAGAAACCGTCAAGGTTAATGTCTTCAGTCTGAAGATCGCCCATACCGTTGCCGTCGAGATCCCAACAGCTCAAACCATTCGTACCGTTTGTACCATTGGTTCCATTGGTTCCGTTGGTTCCATCAGTGCCGTCTTTGCCACGACAATCAGCAACTGTAAACATGTTGTCATTATTAATGTCTTCAGTAGCTAAATCTCCCATGCCATCGCCGTTCAGATCCCAACAATGCAAACCGTCTATACCATTCGTGCCATCTCTTCCATCCTGGCCACGACAGTCACGAACATCGACAATCTGGTCGGCGTTAAGATCTTCTGCGAAATCTTTGACACCGTTAGCATTCAAATCCCAGCAGTTGATACCGTCAGTACCGTTGGTTCCATTAGTGCCGTTTGTACCATTGGTTCCGTTAGTGCCATCAGTGCCACGACAATCGCGGACATCAACAACTTGGTCACCATTCAAGTCTTCAGCGAAGTCCTTGATGCCATCGCCGTTGAGATCCCAGCAGTTCACACCATCAGTACCATTCGTTCCGTTAGTACCATTAGTACCGTCCGTGCCGCGGCAGTCTCTGACGTCAACAAGATTGTCGCCGTTGACATCTTCAACAAAATCTTTGATACCGTCGGCATTAAGATCCCAACAGTTTACGCCGTTCGTACCATCAGTACCGTTCGTACCGTTCGTACCATTCGTACCATTCGTGCCATCAGTACCATTAGTGCCGTTAGTTCCATTCGTACCGTTAGTTCCGTTAGCACCATTTGTACCTCGGCAATCTCGGGCATCAACAACTTCGTCGCCGTTTAGGTCTTCATCAAAATCTTTGATGCCGTTAGCATTGAGATCCCAACAGTCGATACCGTTGGTTCCATTTGTTCCGCTGGTGCCGTTGATACCATCTGCGCCAATACAGTCGCGCACATCTACAACGCCGTCTTCGTTAATGTCTTCGTTGAGTCCTGGTGATGGCACGCCAGCACCGAGCGCACGAATAGAAAGCGATTCGAATTGTTCGTCGATTACGGGGATATCGCCTATACCGTTGCCATTAAGATCCCAGCAGTTCAGGCCATCATTACCTGGCTTGCCATCAATACCTGATGAACCTTCGCCACCGTTGCCACCGGCTGGTCCTGGTGTACCAGGCTGACCGTCAACGCCGTTGATACCATCGGCACCATTAGCGCCGTCTTGGCCATCGTTGCCTGCTACGCCGACGCCACCGCCGCCGCCTTGGCAATCGAGGGCGCTATATTCGCCGTCGCCATTGGTATCTTCATCCTCATCATTTTGGCCATTACCGTTAAGATCCCAGCAGCTAATGCCGTTAGCACCGGGTGTCCCCTGTCCAGCGGCGTCATCGCCACTGCCAATCCCGAATCCGAAAAAGCTGCCATCGTTAAGAATAGCTAAGCCCAGCGCTCCCAATAGTAAATCACGTTGATAATCTTCTAGTCCTAGAAAATCGTTTCCACCGCAACCAACAATAGCGACTGGTGGTGTGGCAATCACAGCTGTTAGCATCATATAGCAGACAAACCGTTGGCCGATTGATCCCCGCGAGAGTTTCCTCTTTAGGCTACTCATCATCCTTCATTCTCCTCACTCAAAAGTTTCGACACTGGGCAAATACTTGCATGTCGTCAGCAGAATTAGTAAACGCAGATAAAATATCTAACGCTACACGATGCGCACGTTGCGCAGACTGCTTCACTAAATGTGTATTTGTAAATCCCCAGAACTTGCGTTTGTGCGATACGCCGACTCTAGGTCAGGCGCGACAGGCTCTTCGCCCTTGCAGCACAAGTTACGCATCCATGTGCGCATATGATTCACACGCACATGACATATTCCCCGACTCATACTAGACCTGCCTCCAACACGAATCAATCACTGGTGCAATTTTTCTATCTGAATTTCACGACCGATAGCGATGATCCAATAATAATGCGCGCGGGCTGTCATTACGCCGGCATTTATAGGGAAGTGCTTATAATATAGGCTAATCTGTAATACACAAAACATGTATCATGCAAATCTCTTTGAGAAAGAAAGGCCAATAACTTTGCGGAGGTATATTGTTTGCTATTGTGCGGTGTCGGGTGAAAGACATGAGGTATCAAACACCTCTATCGTGACACGGAGGCTTGCGTATACCTTAATAAGTAATAGTTATCGAAGTGTTTTCTTGCGTCGCAAGGATCGTCCATGCTTTCGTAAGGTTACAACAGCCACGCACATAGGAAGCATCATCAGCGTCATGCCGTTCCCGCATAGTCGATTAGTGTTTTCCGATAATAGTTCATCGGAGAGATTATCTTGCTCGGTGGAAATACCCTCAACATCCGGTGAGTCCTCAACGGTGATAACTGAGCCTGCAGAGAATCGCAGTCGCTTTATATTCCCCGTAAACATCTCGGTATACAGTAATCCGCCTTCAGGGCCGATAGCTAAATCTACTACACCATTTTCTGCTTGCATGAATTCCGTGTGAGATTCGCCTGCATTCTCACCTAATGACATGAAAAACATTTTGTTGCTGACAAAATCGAGGTGAAACAAACCACCTCTATATTGGCTGGGGAATTGTGTTTGGTCATAAATGGCGCAACCAGTTATCGCCCCTCCTAGATCGCTATACGTCACGAGAGGCTGGATCAAATCACCTTCCACATCCGCTTGTCCCACGCCTTCCACCAAAGGCCAACCGCCATTGCTGCCGCTTGGTACCAAGTTAATTTCTTCGCGACGCGCTTCACCATTGGAGCCAACGTCCATGACATACAAACCACCATCCGGCGCGAAGCAAAATCGAAAGGGATTACGAAAGCCTAACGCGAAAATCGCTCGTGGGGTTCCGGTAGGCGTCTTGAAAGGGTTATCGTCCGGCGTTGACCCGTCAGCATTGATACGGCAAATCTTCCCGGCAAACGTTTGCATCTGTTGGCTAAGCTCACTCTGACCTGTGTCACCTATAGAGAAATAAAGCTTCCCATCAGGTCCGAATCGCAATCCGCCGCTGTTATGAAGCTGCCCTGAAGTTGGCAAACCCGCACGAATGATTGTCGAATTTACGCCGACACCATCCTGATCCGTATACCTGATAATTTGTTGCTCGTCGCTGGTTATCGTGGCGAAGAAATATATAAACTTATTCGTGGTGTAGTTCGGATCAATAGCAATTCCTAGCAAGCCGCATTCAGAAGCGGTGTAAACTTCCATGGAAACAAATAGGCTGGGCTCGATGCTTTCATCTTTAACGATCCAAACCTTGCCGCCCTTCTCAACTACGAATACGCGACCATCTGGCGCTGTCGCCAGGGCAATAGGTTCAGTAAACCCGGTAGCAAATGTTGTCAGCTCAAAGCCATCCGGAACGTTCTCATCGGCGCCGCAAACGCTACACCAGCCCACGGAAAATAATATCGCTACCACTAACTTCAGTGCGTAACTAAAATTTGCTTTCGCTTCCATCGCACAAATGCCTTATGAAAACAAGGTTTTAAGAAAATAGGCTGCTGCCGACATTATCATCATACTTCTCACCGTTCACTTCAAAAATCGGTCGCGGATCGAACCCTAACCAATTTTTAATCACATCGCTGAATACCGCTCGAAAATCAACATAGTATGGCAATGAGCTTTCGTTCAAATCAGCCGTGCTAACTTCTTGCCCATGAAGACCACCGTTGACGGCTGGACCAGCTAGCATCATGTGCCCGCCATGACCGTGATCGGTTCCGGGGCTTCCGTTTTCCTCATTGCGTCTACCAAATTCGGTATAAAACAAAATGCAGGTTCGATCCCAAAGACCCAGGGATTTTAGATCGTTGACGAATTGAGAAAATTCGCCGTCGAGATTTGGAAGCAAAGATGCGTTAGCCTGGTCTTGCGAACCATGAGTATCGAAGCCGCCATAGTTTAGTTTGATGACCTGCGTATCAAGCTTAGCGGAGGCTAACTTCGCCGCTCGGAAAAAGTCTCCGCGTGAATCGCCGGTCGATTCAAAATCCTCTGTTCGTGAACGCAACTCGGCCCCGCGTTCGGTAATTCGGCTATATGCATCCAGGATAGCTGATTCTGATTTTGTCTCACCTGCCTTTAGTTTAGCGAGCCTGCCGAAAGCCTCTTGCGACGCGCCTCGATAAGTTGAATCTGGATAGCCATATCTGCTGGGGTCGCCGATGCTGCGGGTATCGAGTACACCAAATGGATTATCAAAATATGTTTTTCGCAGGCGTTCATACCACGGCGTAGCGGCTCCATCACCCGAGACAAGATTTCGCACGCCAAATTGATAGACCTCCTGGCTCTCAAAATGAGAACCATTCGCGTCCGGATAGCCAACCTGCTGAACAATGGCTAACTCGCCTTGTTGGTACATGTTGGAAATAGTCGGCAGTAGATTGGTTATACCCAGGTCAGTGCGCCCTGGTAACAGCGTCACATCAGACTCGCCTAATGCGAGTACCGGACGTTTACTTTTATACACGGAGTTAGTAATTGGCGCAAGGACGCTTAGCACATCCATTCCGCCATTGAGTTGGCATAGCACCAAAATGTTGCCGGAACCTCCCGATGTTTGGGCGAATGACTTAGCTAATAGATTTAATAGCGGGTCACTCACCGTGAGCGACCCCATCCCCAAACCTGCGGTCTTCAAAAAACTTCTTCGATCGACATGTTGATTCTCAAGGCAACCACTCATGGCTATCCTCCTTCAATTATTTGCAATCATAAAATATGTCACAATAATGACATCATTGTGCCAACATTACTTACCGTCCGATGACATGTTCGTTCATAGCCATCAATCGAATCATTTCAGCTACATGACGAGGACGACGATCGGCCTCTTCTAAATGTAGCGCCCGCCAGCCGTTTTGGTCCAAAACCTCTATATAAATAGCGATTTCTTCCTCGGTCAATTTCAAATGAAACACCCTAGCCATGGCATCAACAATTTTTCTACGCGATTCTCGCTGGTCCCATGTACTCTCGATGGGTAGCAAGTGATAAGGCAAAAAAGCGGTTCGATCAGGTCCATAATCCATCGCTCGACCCAAAGCCCGAACGCGACTAATAATCCATTGATCTTCCAGCCAATACTTTCCTTCACCCCACCCCTCTACGCCCGGAGGATTGAGCAATTCATGCCCACCTTGCCTAAGATCGGTAACGAGACGATTAAGTTGCGAGCCTTGAGAGTCTTCACTGAACATGTGCATGTCCAAAGTTCGTGCCACGCCGATGACATGATCTACAGGAGACCGTATCTGACTACCTAACGCCGCAGAAGAAAACATGGCTTGAGAAGTTAGAATACGACGAACCAACGCTGACAAGTCAAAATCAGATTGCTCAAACCCCGAAGCCAAATCACGAACCAGGCTATCGGATGGCTCATCATGTACGAAAAACACGAAGAGATTTCGGGCCACATAATTTGAGGCTTCGTCTTGAGCCAAGGTTAAGTCGATAATACTCAGGTAGTCGTGATTAGACGCCTGGGTACGCTGCGGAAAAACATTTTTATTGGTTTCGTCATGATTGATAATATCGAAAATAGGACGCGCATCCAAATCGCTTTCCCGCAAAAGCGTGATACCAGTAAACGCTCGCGAAGACTCCTTAATGTCTGCTTCGGTGTATAAGTTGTCGCGACCTAGCGTGAACAGCTCCCAGAATTCGCGGGCGTAGTTTTCATTTGGATTACTTTTAGGACTGTTAGCGCCGTCCAGCCAGATGAGCATGTGTGGATCAATAGTCAATTCCTGAAGGAAAGTTCTATAGTTTCCCAATGCGTTTTTTCGCAACATTTCCCAGTGATTCTTGGCCAAATTTCTATCGCGTCCCCTTAGTACACGGCGGGACGTGGCGAACCGGTCATGCCAGAACATGGTCATCTTTTCTTGCAGTGGACTGGGACTTTCCAGTAATCGGACCATCCAGCGTTTAGGTATGTCATGTTCGAAGGATTCTTCTAACGCGATATTCGTGACCGACATTTGACGTTTTATGAGAAGATCATCAACGGTCGCGGTTAGCCCTTCGCGCACGGCTTTGGAGACTTGCTCTGGCGTAGCGCCGAAAGCTGCGGTGCGAAGTAAATGATACGCTTCGTCAGGTGTTAACGTATCGCGATACTTGGCTGCAGATTGGGAATTGCCGCCAAACTCTGCGCCGCCGTCAAAGATATTTGAGCCAAGTATCCCAGCACCACCAATACTGTCACTGCCAACCCCGCCGCTGCACCCTGACAACAGCGTCAAAAATAATCCTATAATAACCCTACGAAATGTGATAATTTGATCAGACATGCACTCACACCCCCTGCATTTTGACACGAACCGGCATCCAAAAAACATGGCTAGCCTAGCCTCGTTGGCAGGAATGACAGATCGAATATGGATGAAAACAGCCTTCGATCATGCCATAAAACATGACAGGTCCACTAACAAATACTCGCATTGTTACACGATTCAGCGACCCCACGGGTTAGCCCCAACCCGCCGGTTCAGGCTAAGATATCGCCTCACAAAAGGCAAAGTCCTCCTATGTTAAACCCGTACATATCCGGACTATGCCAACGACGCCATTAGAGTGCTATGGCTGCGGTAGCTGATACCGGACTACAATTTGCGAATGGATGAGCTGTTGCTGGATAGTAAACTCAGGCCTGACTTAGTTAATTAGGTTGCCAACGAACATCGATTCATGATTCGATTTTTTCTATCGGCGAAAGTACATAAGCGTGAATAGTCAGCAATTTAGAAGCGTCTGCATGTAGCAATTGGGCGATGCGTGCGACTAGGTATCTCGGCGCGATAAGAGTCATAACCGTTTGATTCTCCGCATGGCTTTGCGCAAAAAATACGACCTCTCGCAATACAGACTGTCCCAGTGTTTCTATACGAAGCATAACATGACTCATAGCTTGGCTATCAATACTTATCGCCAGGAAAACAGGAGTTTCAGAATCGCGACCTCCCAGGCTTAATAATTCTTCTTTTACGCCAACCCAACGACGAATCGGTATGCCGCGTATGTCAGTCGCTGGAACGGAGGCAAGATACGACGGCACTGGGCTGGGCAGTATCGCGGACTGCATAATATCTTCTTGATAAGAAATTTCCTGATATTTATTGTCGTATTGAAAACCAGTTACAAGTTCAAACGTTTCGCCAGTAGGAACTGCTAAAATTCGATCAATACTTGCATGAGGCTGATACCAATCAATTTGCCAATGGTTAGCCATGCACCGCGCAAACCAACGGGGACCATTTGTCTCTGGCTCTTTATCAATACGCTGAACCATGCCTCCCCAGTCCGGAAGAATTTCATCATGCGCCTGCGCAGATGCCCAGGGGAAAGCCGTGATAGACACCATAGCAAGCAAGACAGGCGTGCCAATGGACACGATGTTTACATGCACCGCGCGTTGCGCAGTAGCCATCAATCGATCAGCCCCGACACCAGCTAAGACCGCTAGCAAGACTATCCACAAGCCGAAATTCCTGGGATAACCGGCTGATCCGTTTAGTAACATCAACATCAACATTAACGCAGCACTAGCTACCAATCCCTGTAGCCACCAGGCTTCATGTGATTTACGATACGAAGCTGTGCCCCACACAATTAGCGGAATATAAAGCAAGTAGCCCTGCCCAAATAAATGAGACAAAACACTTGCCATAAAACCCAAGAAATTCTGGAAGCTTTGTATGGGAACACCCATATGAGAAGCGGTAAATGACAAGGAACGCCATCTCGACATGGTATAGATACACATTAATCCAATAACACAAAAAGTAATAATCAGCATTACTGATTTTAGTTTTTGTGCGTCATCTTTGGAGGTCGCATACTTTGGCAATACGAGCGCACTGATGACCAAAATTGGAAACGCCCAATACACCCAAGCGGAATATATCGTCATCGAAAGTTGAAGGGCCACCATGACGACCAGCACTGCCCGCCATTTACTACGAGGCCTTCGTCGCAACCACTCCATCGCCAGAACCAATAGCGGAGCCAATGCCATCGCCTCGGCATACCCTCGTGCCTGCGCCCCGTACATGATGGCGTGCGGTGAAAGGCTGACAATAATCGCAGCCACACAACCGACCATCACACGTTTTGTCAGCCAATATCCAGCAAATCCAGCAACCGCTATAGCCGCCATGCTCCAGAACATGGGTACCAATCTTGCTGAAAACGCTGAAACACCGAATAGTTGCGTTGACAGATTTGCCCAAAACCCTGTCGTCGTATGAACCGCCGAAATGCTAGAAGGGGAGCGTAAGCTTCTCATCACGCCGCAACGTGCATGATAGAACGAGGTTTTATACCCTGCCGCCTCGGCCTCGTTCGTAACATGAGCACCGGCTGCAGTAAAACGCCGAAACATGGGTATTTCATCACACTGCCAGGAAAATTCGCTCGCTAAAGACCACTTCGTCTGCAAGGATGCGATGGCTGTTATCGTTGTAATAATTATCAACGACCAACGTGATACTGTTGCCAATGCCATCGTCTGTGACCGTCGATACTGCGTCGTGCCTGCAGACATGAGCGTTGGGCTTGCGACGTTCGTTAATGACTGTGTCATAGTATCGTCATTTTTTTCAGATAAATTTTATACGCTTAGCCGCAAAGACACACATACGTAGCAATAGCCAGCCATGACTAAATCGCGAAATATTTGTCTCACCGTAAGTTCTGGATTTATAATGAATGGGTACGTCCACAATTTTCAAATTTAATCTAGCCGCGCCAAACAAAAGATCGAAATCGCCAAACGGATCAAAGTCGCCAAAATATGCACGATTTTTAGCTAATCGCTGGTAATCCAAACGGGTGAGAACTTTGGTACCGCACAACGTGTCTCTGAATCGTTGAGACAGTAAATAAGTAAACACCCAGGCAAAGGCGGTATTACCCAAGAAATTGAGGAAGCGCATAGCTTCACGTTCCATCTGATAGACGAGTCGCGTCCCGTTGATAAATTCGCCACGACCACTAGCTAACATCGAGACGAATACGGGAAGTTCTTCAGGCGGCACGGATATGTCTGCATCCAAAATCATCAACACATCGCCAGTCGCAGCGTCAAACCCTTTGCGAACGGCGTCACCTTTTCCCTTACCACTTTGCTGCATACACTTAATAATTAACGGGCCATCATAAGATGCCGCAGTTTCCTGAATCACATCCCAGGTATTATCCGTGCTGCCACCCTCAACGAAAATAAGCTCCTGATGGGGAGCCATGATGGGTAAGCGTTGAACAATTTCTTTAATGTGCCCCGCTTCATTCCTCGCAGGAACCACAATCGACACACTCTTAACCGCTGTCGCAGGATGGGCCTCATCGGGTACGGGCCTGGTCACTAAAATATGCTGAGAACTTGCGCGGTGAACCAACGGAAGATGGGCGATGAATCGATTCGCTATCGTCGAAAGCAAGGGGACATAAACCGGTAGCAATGCCAATCCAAACGAACGTATTGTTTCCAGTCCAGCTAAATCCGCCAAGCGCCGAACTTCATCAAGCGGCACCAAATTACGAACAGAGTCTTTTTTTGCAGGCCAAAGCGAAACTGCGATTCGACGAGCCGTTCGCCAAAAAACGCCTTCATGAACTAAAATTACCCGCGTACGATCGTGGCAGACACCCCGAACCGCTTCGAGCAAAGCATGTATATCGTAGACATCATCCATCACGTTTGAGATGATGACATAGTCAAATGTATCCGATAAAGATCCAATATCCTCGCCACACAACTTCTTGAATCGCATAGTTGGATGTCGCTGTGCAGCCGCTCGAATCGCGTGGGCATCAATATCTACACCCACCCCAACCGATGGATTGAGCGAGGCTAATAATTCTCCTTGCCCACAACCAATTTCCAATACGCGGGCACCTGGCTCGACCATAGAAGCCAAACGTTTATGGAGTAGCTTAGTATGATACCTTAGCTTAGCCCCTTTAGATTTCGCATACTTAGCTTCGTATTGAGACGCGACCGCATGCCGCCATTGGTTGGCATGATCGACAGTTCGCTCTGACGATGGAATGACACCCCGAGTTGGTGCCACATCCATGTCAACGTCTGGCACGTCCGATTTTACATCAAGAAATTGCTGCATCTTTCATCCCGCCATACACCTTATCGTGCATGAATCATAGCTACACGATTCTCGTGCTTCACATAAGCATTAACGCTCGGATTATCGGTACTTGGATTGCCTGACTGATGCAAACTGATGCGTGGCGCTCCATTAAGATGTACGCAACGCGCAAACTCTGCGCATGCAGGCTTGGGGTTCGATGTCACATAGAACTATCGAGTGTTGTATATCAGCCACACGATGAGAGAATGCTTTGCTAAAAGCCAATAGATACCCTTACTCATCAACTCACGTCAGTCGCAGGGATTTCCGATGCTAACTATGGTCGCCTAATGGCAGAATTATATGCGTCTCAGCTATCTCATATCCCTGAGAAGCCGAGAGAGTTAAAGGTCTTACTTACTGTTTTGGTATGGGGTTAATCATGCCTACATCGTGCCTTGAAGAAAAAAAACTTCGATCGACCACTTGTCGCTCTCGCTTGATAAAATCGCAAGCGAACTCTATCACCAGATAAACTATCTCGGCGACATCCAGGCCTCTTCCAACGCCGTGGCTTCGAGCTTGAGCTTGATTGAAGACGAAGGGTTAGACGCCAACTTCGCTCAGGTAACTGGCGAACTCATTCATGTGGCTCAAGAGGTCTGCACAGGCTGTCGCGCATCGCTCGAAGCATGTCGAGCTACCAAAGCAGTCCTTGATGCCTCTATCGAATCGTTCGCGGACCTTCGCGCGACGTTTGAATCTTTAAGTACCGCTAAGGAAGGCATTGAAGAAGTATCTGATACAATTGTCGGATTCGCCGGACAGACAACGCTATTAGCACTAAACGCCCGTATCGAAGCTGCCCGTGCGGGAGAAGCTGGCCTGGGCTTCGCCGTTGTCAGCGATGAAATCGGTAATCTGGCGCAACGCATCAAGAACGAATCCGATACGATCCGAACGGCAGTATCAGATATTTCTGAGCACATTATCCGCGCGAGCGAACTCATTAAGGATGAAACATCCCGTGTAAATGAGCAATCAAGCGCCGTCACCTCAATGGTCACCACCAACGAAAATCTCTTGAAGCAAGGCCAACGTCTACCGGACATGGTCGATCAGCTCGACTTGTTCCTGGAACCATTAGAACGTGCACGCGAAGCAGTAAGCCATAATCAGATGATTCAGGTTTCCGCGGGCAATGTGGAGCGAAATATCCAGAGCGCATACAAAGCGCTCTCTCGCAACAGATCGAAGAATTCATCTGACACACCCTCTTCTGAGTCCATCGTAGCTTTCGTAGATACGTTCTCGAAAATGTTAACCGAAGGTCGTGAAGCCCCCATCGATAAACTGCTTCAAAGCCTGATGGATAAAGGCATCCTTCCATTGGATTGCTTAAGCGCTATCGGTAAAGCCGTAGAAACCGCGAACATGCGTCAAAAGCATCTTCACGTTTCCGTAGGCGACTACTACCTGAATTACCTGGCGGTCGAACAGGCCATTGGTTTTCTTGAACCTCATCTACCATCGACACCTCCAACGAATATGAAGGTCGTGATCGGAAATGCCCGTGGCGATTATCATAGCCTAGGCCGGGAAATGGTGGGCATGTTCCTTCGCGCGTCCGGCATCGAAGTCATTGACGTCGGGCTGGGCGTTGAAGTAGAAAAATTCGTCCAGGCCGTCACACAAAGCGGAGCCAAAGTGGTAGGCGTGTCTTCGTTATTGGTTGAGTCTGCTAAGGAAATCTCCAAAATCCGCACCATGCTCGACCAACGAGGACATCATCAAACCAAAATCGTCGCAGGCGGCGCTTGCTTCGTTGTAGATCGAGATTTTTACAAAGAGGTACGCGCGGATTACGTCGCAACCTCAGCCAGCGACATGATTGGGCTGGTGCAGCAAATATATAAGCATGGTCCACTGGACGCGGAGTCGTCACAATGAATTCTATCCAACGCGTATTAGCCTCCCTTACCTTCGGTAAATCCGAGCATGGATTGCCCGACCGTATACCCACATTTCCCGTACCTCTCATGCAAGGCGCACTCGTATACAAATGCACCGTAGCGGAGTACTTCGCGATGCCAGCGACAAAAATCGCTGAAGCCCAAGTACAAATTAACCAAATGTACGACGGTATTCCAGACGGTGTAGCTGGCATCCCCAACGTCATTCAAGACGTGACGGCTTTCGGTCTAGGCTTGAAATACCATTATCAAAACAGCACGCCCGCCGTTGACGGCATGTGCATACATAATTTCGACGACATCCAATCGCTGCCAACGCCATCTTATGAAAAATCCCCTACGCTACGAAAAACGTGCGATATTATTTCCACACTAGCTTCAGGCATTGGTAAAGAAAAAGTCGTCATAGGCGCAGCTATCGCACCATTCTCGTTGCCCAGCATGATTATGGGCACGTCAAAATGGATGCGACTTTTATTTACACCCAAATTGCGTGATCGGCACTTCCACCGCATCATGGGCATATGCAAAACTTTCGTGATTGAATGGGCTAATGCACAGCTTCAAGCCGGCGCTCACGTCGTCATCCTGGCAGACGGGATGGCCTCGGCGACCATGTTGCCCCGAAACATGTTCCAACGATACGCACTACCTGTCATCAAGGACACCATCGCAGCCATCAACGGCATGGTCGCCTACGAAGCGGTTGGTTGTATTGAACCGTTTATAGATTGCTTTAGCGATGCTGGGGCGATAGCTATGTTAATCGGCGAGGAAGATGATATTGGCAAATGTAAGCAAGCGCTTCAGGGGAAAGTCGGTGTCATTGGCAATGTCAATAATATGAAAATGCGACGATGGTCTCCTGCCCGCATCGAATTGCAAGCCAAATCTGCCATTCGACAGGGCAAGCCGGGCTATGGATTTATCCTGGCGAACCAAGGGCCTGAAATTCCGTTTGATGTGAGCCTGGAAGGCATCGGCGCACTCATTCGTTCCGTTGAAAAATACGGACGATACGAGCCAGCCGCCGAACTTGCATTAGCGTAAGCGAATCATCGTTGACTTTGCAGACTGTGAATCAGCACTATTTATCACTGGGCTAATCGATTTGGCGCGGCCCTGATTCTCTGTGCGTGGTAAAACCGTAAATCTACCGCCTTCGCCGTTAAAATCGAAATACCATTGCCCACCCCATACGGACATCACGTCCAGACCGATAATAATATCTGGTAGAGCTTCATTATCAAACAAATTAGCGGTGAGTTTAACGCCGCCTAATTGACTTTGGCTGATCGTAACTTCAATCGCGCTCGACTGCTGATTGACAAAATTCTCAACAAATGCGCTTTGAATGATAGTTCTCGTAGCACCAGTATCAACCAAGGCCGTAGCCGGTATTGCCCGGCCATTGATGTCCACAACGACCCGAAGGAACGCAGCATCAAACCCCACCAGCGCCTCTGGCGTATTCGTAAAAGGTATACTGACACCAACCGACGGAGCATCATCCAGAAACGCCGCCTGGCGCGTATCAAAATCCAGGGCTAGCACCAAGCCCGTCTTGCGAAAGAACTCAAACCCCAGGCCATTACAATCGCAGGTGGAAATCCCGACGATAGCCCCATTAGCTACTGCACCGATAGCCCCTGTCGCGTAGTTGAATGGCCCGACCACCTCTACACGTTCCTGCCCGCGAAAAGTGATGACGTCCACTTCGTCCAGGACGGGCAAATCGTAGGTATGGCGAAGCAAAATTTCGTACCCCCCGCCCGTATCGATAATCGCTGACGCGACCTCTTCTTTTTCGATAATTAGAGGGGCAAGAAATCGGAATTCGCTGGGATCGCGCAATTCAACGCCGCACCCATTTTGAAGTGAGAATACAACGCAGATGGTTGTGTATATCGCCAGCCTTGAAGTCATGCTTCAGCCTTCCAATGTAGCCCAAAGTAAACGTATGCGTCAGCGAGTGTCCTGACCAATGACGCTAAAATAATGCCTGATGCGTCAGAAACCTCGCGCGCAGTTCTGTCAGTAGATTCGGCGAATTTTGAGGATGAATATAGAAAAATACGTCCATAGCGCGTAATCAGGGGAAATCGGTTAGGATTCCCACGACCATGAAAGGCTGTCATGGTAGACATCCTGCCGTAAGGGAAAAAAGTTATATAATGGACACCAACCATCTGAATTCCCGGGTGTCTAATCAGGCGTGGATGAGCGAAATTTCAGTACCGAAGTGAATAAATATAGGAGTAGTGTAATGAAAAGAGCGTATCGATGTTTGGCGATAGTTGTGGTCATTGGTTGCCAGCTGAATTTTGCGAGTATGGCGGTGGGGCAGATTTCGGCAGCTCAAAACAAGCTGCTTGCGAAGCGGGCGGCGGAGGCAGACGGCTATCGTAAGTTGGCTGAAACGGTCTACGGTGTGCAATTAAACTCAGATACTTATGTGCGTGATTTCGTGACCGAATCAGATGAAATTCGCACCGCGATGAGCCATTACATCAAAGGAATCCGCTTTGGTACGCCTCGCTATTACGATGACGGGGTCTGTGAGCTTGATGCCGAAGTGACCGTCTCCAAGTTGATTACCCACCTCAAAGAAGTTCACAAAACGTATTATCGCGGCAACCATATTTCTACAACAGATATTGAAAACGTAACTCAATACCTCAAGAAAGACGTTATTCGCGTAACAGGCATGGGCGCACCTCGGCCTGAGTTGCCACCAGGACTCCCAGAAGGCATCGAAGAAATTCTCACGCCATTGCCACCAGGCGTTTCGGCGTCGCGGATGTCGGTTCCTGCGATTTGGAAGACTATCCCCCCCCAAGCAAGACTCATGGCTATTCGGGCCGCCCGCGTCGATGCGATGCGACGCCTGCTGGAAGAAATCAAAGGCTTGCGATTGAATTCGAGTACGCTAGTACGAGATTTCATGACAGAATTTGATGAAATCAGCGCCAATGCCAGTGGCTTGGTTATTGGTGCGACTGAGGTGAGTACTTACCTGCATAATGACGAACTCATCGCTGAAGTTGTGATGGAAGTCCCCCTGTCCAAAGTTGTCACTCGTATCTCAGAATTGCACAAGCAGCATTACCACGGCAGTCATGTAAACACTCAAGATATTGTGAACATCAAGAAAAATGTAGTGCGGACTTCTGTTCGTGCAACTGGTTCGGGCGTGGCACCTAGTCGTTTCCAGGCGAAAGCTGTTCAGGCGGGCTACGAATCGCCTAGTTGGATGGCCACGCGAATCGAAGTTTATGGCGAGGGAACAGACCCTCAAATCGGCAGCTCTGCCCAAGGTCGCCTCAAGGCCGCTCGCGCAGCCACTATAGATGGTTATAGAAAACTAGCGGAGAATGTATACGGGTTGAGTATAAATTCCAGCACGACTGTGCGGGATTTCATACTTGAATATGATGATATTTCAACGCAGCTAGACGCTGTCATACGCGGTGCAACTTCTGACGAAGCCGTATTCGAGAGCGGTATAGCGCGTGTGAAAGTTTCGATGCCAGCGGCTGAGGTTTGGACGGTTGTACATCAGCAAAAACTGATAATTTCTCGACGTGGGTAGACATTGGTTAATCTAAATATTTAAGGAGTGTTGTCATGATAAAAAGAAATGGTTTACTCAGAACATCAACGTTATTCGTATTGGGCTTTGGCTTGGGTTGCGTATTATTGGGGTGCGAAACTTCCTCCCATACAACGGTGCGCACTTTTGAATACACCAATGAGCCGGTGAAAACACAAGAGCCTGTGGATATGTCGTCTGGTGAATATCGGATGGAATCCCCTGGCAAAATGGTGGTGGACCCGAGTCGCCACTAATCATGGATGAAGTTGCACATAGCTTTTCAACTCGACTTACAAAGTGATTGAGTGAAAGCTGCTCAGGTATTGGGACATCCCGTCAAAACTGGATTCCCGCCTGCGCGGGAATGGCTGCCTGGTAGCATTAGCAGAAAAAGTTTATACGGAGATGAATTACATAATGTACTGTTTGAAACGCTTCACGATAGTCCAACTAAGTTTGATTTTGTTTCTAGGCCAGGCGGCGTTTGCGACAAGCGACGGCGTGTGGGTCGAAGACAAAGGCACTGGCATCACTGAAGAGGCTGCGATGCGGGACGCTATGCGAAACGCCCTGGGCCAAGGTGCGGGGCTGGAGATAAGCTCGCATTCTCGAACTGAAAATTTTGAATTGATTCGAGATGCGGTTTACGCACGGGCTGATGGTTTGGTTAGCCAGGTCAAACCGCTAGGCTGTAAACCGGCAGTCGGCGGCTTGGTATCATGCCGCATTCGAGCTTTCGTTAGAGGGGCAGATGTAAAAGCTTCTTGGGGAGAAATACAAAACGTCCTCGATCAAATTGGTAGGCCTAGCATTATGGTCTATATCAAAGAAACGATCGACGGCTTGCCGCAAGAGAGTAGCATATTGGAAACGCACATCGAAAACCGCTTCACCCAAATGGGATTCGATCTTTATGCGCGTACCCAACTAAAAGCTATAGAAAAAAAGGAAATGGATGACGCGGCGATCAGCAACAATGTTTCCAAGATGCAGGCCATCGCCAAGAATTTTAATGCGCAGATTTTCATCACCGGCCATGCCAATACCAATGCTGCAGGCTCGAAAGTTTTGGCTGGGCAAAGGACGGCGATGTATAATGCGGATGGCGTGCTAAAAATGTACTACACTGATACGGGAAAGCTCATCACCTCTGAACCTTTAACCAACTGTCGAGGAGGCGTACGCACCGATTTCGCCGGTTCCGCTCAAGGAGGCAGAAAGGCGCTACTCAATTGCGGCGTGGAGTTAGCTGAAAATCTGTATTGGAGTGCGATGAAAAGCTGGTCCACGCAAATCTCCTATGGCGGGACTATTGTGCTTGAAGTTGAAGGCATTTCAGCAGTCGAGGCTATCAAGATCAAGAAAAATCTTATGTCAGCTGCTTTGGGAAAAATCCAAAGCATCAACAAATCCTTCTCCAAACGAATAGGTACATTTCGTATTAAAACGACATTGTCCTCAGACGATTTGATCGAAATTCTTTCAGAGGGGTACTTCGTGAATATTCTGGAAGTCATGGATCAGCAGATGGGGAGAATCCAGGCCGTCCACGTTGATGATTAAGTTGCGATTGGAATTTCTGTCGTCGACGCCCGTAGGCTTGCGCCTACCGCTCTGGTTGAATGCCCCACTGTCGCTGGCACATTCACGAATGCACCGAATTCATTGACTATTACCTAACCTTTGACGTAACGCCGCGATTGCGGTTACAGTGCCCCGTCGTCCGCTGAGATTTGGGCGATTAGGCAGTCATTAGGGACGGTTTTGCGATGATAAACGAAATATCCGGACAACTTGAAGCTAAGGGCAAACGCTTTGCTATCGTAGTCAGTCGATTCAATGACTTCATCACAGCTAAGCTGCTGGACGGCGCGGTGGATGTACTCAAACGTCATGGCTGTGATGAGGAAATGATTACCTGTGTGCGCGTTCCAGGTGCTTTTGAAATTCCTTTTATCGCGTTAAGACTGGCTGAGTCTTCAGAATATGACGCCGTGATTTGTTTGGGCTGTGTGATAAGAGGGCAGACACCACATTTTGATTACGTCGCGGGCGAGGCGGCTAAAGGGATTGCACAAATTGCGATGGAAACCGGCGTCCCGGCTACTTTCGGAATCATCACCTCAGACACGCTCGAGCAAGCCATCGAACGTGCTGGTAGTAAAGCGGGCAACAAGGGCGCGGATGCGGCGTTGTCAGCTATTGAACTTGTCAATCTTATTCAACAGTTGCCAGCAGAATTATAAACCATTATGGCTATTGACACCTCGAAGCGCCGCGAAGCGCGAATACTTGCGATGCAATCACTCTGTCAGTGGGATGCACAGCCTGATGACCGCGATGCCTTGCTTGCGGAATATCTACTGTCACGAACTGATGATGAACAGATCATTGGCTATGCGCAGAAGTTGACGAAGGCAGTGTGGCAATTTCAAACCGACATCGACGCACTTATTTCAAAGTCGTGCCAGGGTTGGACAATTTCGCGCATTGCACTGGTAGAAAGAAATATCCTCCGTGTAGCAGCCGCTGAATTAAAGCTGGAAGAGACGCCGCACAAAGTCGTTATCAACGAAGCCATTGAAATTGGTCGCAGTTTCGGGGGGAAAGATTCGCCGGGCTTTGTGAACGGGGTGTTGGATGAGGTCTACCGGCGCATGTCGGATAAGGGCGGGGAAAAATAGCTATGGGTTTGTTCGATCGTTTTAAGAAGGGATTAGCTAAGACGCGGGAAAAAATTACGACTGGCTTTCGGTCAGTCCTGCGCCTTGGACAAAAAATAGATAAGGACACGCTAACACGCTTGGAAGAAGCCATGTTAGCCGCAGATTTTGGCCCGACCACGACCTCCAAACTAAGCGCTTTGATCTCAGCCGGGTGGAAAAACGGTACGATTACGCAAGAAGAAGAGATTAGCGAATATCTTCAAAATCATATCATCGAATTGTGGCCTGAAGCTGATCGAAAATTAAACGTCGCAGAGTCTGGTCCTACGGTGATTCTCGTCACTGGGATAAATGGCTCTGGAAAAACCACCAGCGTAGCTAAGTTAGCCCACTACTTAACGCAGCAGGATAACAAGGTAATCCTCGGCGCGTGCGATACTTTTCGGGCGGCGGCGGTGGCCCAGCTAACCGTTTGGTCTGAACGAATTGGCGTGCAAATTGTCAAGCATGACCAGGGCGCGGACCCTGGCGCGGTGGCTTACGATGCCTGCGAAGCGGCGGTAGCGCGTTCTGCGGATATTTTGCTATTAGACACGGCTGGCCGACTTCATACGCAGGACAATTTGATGCGTGAACTCGGTAAGATTCAAAAAGTTGTGCAGAGAAAAATCCCCGGCGCTCCGCACGAAGTCTTACTGGTACTAGACGCGACCATTGGCCAAAACGCGATTGTCCAGGCTCGTCAATTTTCACAGCATGTGGATGTGACTGGATTATTCTTAGCTAAGCTTGACGGCAGCGCGAAAGGTGGCGCGGTCGTGGGCATTCGGGACCAGCTTAACGTGCCCGTAAAATTCGTCGGCTTAGGCGAAACGCCAACAGATGTAGAGGTGTTTGACCCGAAACTTTTCATTGAGGCTATGTTCACTGTATAATGTGGCTGTGGCTGTGCGAAACTTTTTAACATATATCAAGACATAATTGTTGTGTTATCTCATGATGAATTAGATCGTTTGGTCGAGCAATCCGGCGATGGCGTCATCAAGAAATCCTTGTATTGCGCTCGCTGTGGCTATAACCTTCGCTTACTCCCCTATCGCTATAATTGCCCGGAATGTGGCAACCGCTATTACGCTCGCGCCCTCCGTCGCAAAGGCATTTTCATGGAAGACCGGGCCTATCTTCCTATAGCGGAGTGCCTATATGCGACCCTTTCCGGGACGATCGGTGTGGGCCTGTTACTTGTTTGCGATGGACAATGGTCGACGATGGTCGATGGCATGCGGTTGTTTATATATTGCCTAGTAACGGCCAGCCTTGTTTTATCGTATATAAATACGCGTCGAGTATTTCGACTTTTTCTCGAATATAAATCGCGCCATCGTGTAATCAAACACATCACGGTCCAGCGCCGCGAAGAAGCCTTGCACGATTGACGTGCGATGGTGGTTATGATAACACGATTATCGCAATGACTGTTCAATTCATATTAGGTCGTGCCGGCTCAGGAAAAACGTATCGCTGCGTGGAGAGCATTCGTGAGCGACTACGCGTGGACGCGGTCAATGGCCCGCGACTCATTCTACTCGTACCCGAACAAGCCAGCCTGCAAATGGAGCGGACTGTTCTCGATAACGACGATGCCTCCTGCGCCCATCGGGTTGAAGTGCTATCGTTTCAACGTCTAGCTTTTCGTGTGCTTGAAGCAGCAGGCGTAGCTGAGCGACGCGCTCTTTCCGAGGCGGCGCGGGTGATGGTGCTGCGTCATCTTATTCAGCAACATCGATCGCAGTTGCAATACTATAAACGTGTCGAAAGGCATAGCGGTTTTGTTCAACGCCTGGCTCATACCATGACGGAGCTTATCGAGGAAGATATTTCTCCGAATCAATTATCGCAAATGAATGAGCAGGAGAACCCCGACGCGGGCCGCTCCGCAAAACTTCATGACATTGAACTATTATACCAAGCGTACCTGGCGTATTTAGGACAAGATCGTGTAGACCCCTCTCAATATCTCATCGAGGCCCGAACGTGTTTCGATAGGGTCGATTGGCTTGCAGATTGCGAAGTGTGGGTGGATGGCTTTGCTTCATTTAGTGGCCAAGAGCAGGCGGCGCTGGTTTCGTTGGCGGCCTGTGCTTCGCGCATGGAGATGACCGTATTGTGTGATCCGTCGTCATTTTCGCAAGGCCTTACTTCGCCGTTTGATCGGACGATTGCGACGATGCAACGACTTGAGCGAGCTTTCGCCCAGAGCGGTGTGAAGGTGGAGGCTCCTATTTCGCTGCACAAATCACCTCAGCCTCGATTCGATACGAGTCAATCCCTGGCGACGCTCGAAGCTCATTTTTTGAATGACATTCACTCGGCACCTTCTCCAGCGGTTCATAAATCAAATGAGATTGATGTGGTCCGGCTACCCGACCGTCGTGGTGAAGTTGAATATGCGGTTGCGAAAATTCATGCGTGGGTAAATCAGGAAAACAAGTCTCGGCGATATCGAGATATCGCGATTATTGTGCGTGAGCTGACTCATTATGAAGACTTGCTTCGTTCGGCGTTGACATCTCGCGGTATACCATTTTTTATAGATCGACGACGCCCGGTCGCCCAGCATCCGCTTGCTACTTTTTTTCGAGTTCTTGCACAATTAGCAGCCGATGATTTTTCAACCTTAGCCGCGTGCGATTTACTTAAGATAGAGCTACTCCCCCTTACGTTCGACCAGGCGGACGAGCTGGAAAATTACTGTCTCGCACATGCGGTGCAGGGGTGGGCTATGTGGCAACGCATTTGGACGACACCTATGCAGTCGGGCTATCTTCCTTCGCATGACAACATCAGCGATGAACAGCAAACCACAATTGATCGAGTCAACATAGCCAGGTGCGTGATGGTGGATGCGCTTGGGCCTTGGATGTCGTCGGTAATCAACGACGCGACTCGGCCTGGCCAAGATTGGGCTGAATTGTTTCGTGACTGCCTGCGTCATTTGCATGTGGATGAGACGATGTCTGCCTGGACAGCATCAGCAGAATTAGATGGTCAATTGGAACTAGCAGGAGAGCATCGTCAGGTCTGGCGAGATATGCTCGCTTTTCTCGACGATTTAGCTTTTGCGTTTTGCGACATTAATTTAACGATTAAAGACCTGCTGAGTGTTGTTGATGTGGCTTTGTCGGGTATGACGCTGGGGCTTGCCCCGCCAATGGTGGACCAACTACTGGTCGGGTCTATTGAGCGTAGTCGCCATCCGCAAATAGAGTCAGCTATCGTGCTTGGTTTTAATGACGGCGTATTTCCACAGCAGCCGACGGAAGACCCTATTCTTAATGACGATGACCGGACAGCGTTAGAGGCTCATGGTATTTCTATTCGGCCTTCATCTACGCAGCGGGCAGCCGACGAATCATTGCTGGCTTACATTGCCCTTACGCGAGCGAGTCAATCTCTTGTCATTACATGCGCCGCGTCCAATCATGATGGTAAGCCGCTGCGTCCATCGCCGTACATTGAAACCATCAGCCAATGTTGCGGCGTGACGATGCGCGACGAAGAAGGCCCTGCCCAATCTCGCAGTGCGTGGGATACTTTAGATTTGCGAGATTTTCTTCATCGCCTGCCACTGGAACTTAGATGTGAGCCTGGCGAATCTCAAGATGAAGCCACGATGCGTGCATCATGGATGAGCGTTTACGACATGCTGCGACAGCAGTTGGTTGGCGATTCGTGGTCAGCCTTTGCCTTTTCGGGTTTAGATGAGTCATCGCAAACGCACCTCGACCAAACAACCATAAAATCAATCACAGCCGAACCGTTGCGCACAAGCGTTACTCAGCTGGAAAGCTTTGCGACCTGCCCGTTTCAACATTATGGCAGATACCGACTTGGCTTAAAAGAAAGAGTGACTTCGCCGCTTGCGAATGTAGATGTCGGGCGATTGCATCACGCCATCCTGGAAGACTTCGTTAAAAATTTGGCAACTAATCATGAAGGTTTTGCGAGTCAAGATGAAGCGTCGCTGCTTCATGATTTACATCAAACGCATGAACGATTATCAGGTAATATGTTGCAAGCTGGCGCGGTATCTCAATCTCGTGATCGGTATTTAATTGACCGAAGTCGATCCGACTTATCGCGGGTTGTAACGCAACAGCGTCGAGCCGCACACGGGGGGAAGTCTAAACCAAGAGCCGCAGAGCTTGCCTTCGGGATGAGTGCTGACGGGGGCTTGCCCGCACTTGAGATTATCACGCCAGCCGGGAAAAAAGTTTGGCTTCGCGGTTTTATTGATCGCGTTGACATCGCAGAACTGGGCGACGAACTGCTTGGAATCGTAGTAGATTATAAGCGTTCGCGTGACAAGAAGTTAGATTTATCAAGCGCATATCATGGCTTGTCGCTGCAACTGTTAGCTTACTTATTGGTCCTGGCAGAGCATGGTCAAACTTTGGCAGGTCGCCCGATTCGCCCAATTGCGGCTATGTATGTAAGCCTCATGCCAAAATACACACGCGTGGAGCATCCCAGTAAGTTGTCGGCGCGTGATGCAATTCGAGCGGGAAATTACCTGCCTCGTGGCTTAATTCTTTCTGATAAGTTTGAAGTTTTAGATTCGGAAAACGGTGCGAGCAACTGGTCCGATCATTATGCTTTTTATCGTAACAAAAGTGGTGAGCCTGGAAATCTCGACCGAAGCGACGCTGCGGATGATGAGAGTTTCCAAGGGTTGATGAAATTAACCAAGCTTCGATTGGGCGAGTTAGCCGATGACTTATTCGACGGCTGCGTAAAGATTGAGCCGATACGTTTGGGGGAATTTTCTCCCTGTTCGTGGTGTAGCATGAAAAGTGTGTGCCGGTTTGAAAAAGGTTTGACTGGCGTGCGACACCTTGAACGAATTTCGCGTAGTGAAGTTTTGAAGCTTGCGAAAAATCTACCGTCATGACAAAGATGTTTTTACGATTGGGTACGGCGTAACGTGGGGATCATTTCTACTCGAATACAAGTAGTTTCGGCCTACTTGAGCGAGCGTATGCGCAGTGGCCTACCAATTAGACAAGGCTGTTTGGATCAAGAATTTCTCGTTATTGTTGACGGCGTAGGCGGTTTTCAATTCGCCCCGATACTGATTCGACGCATGTTGCGACTGGCAGATGCGACGATGGGCACAGTATATTTCCCCTGGCAGTTTGGTCTTGTAGGAGAAATCTTCACGGACCTTATGTGGCTGAGGCGAAACAAAAAGATGGGTGCGAAGTTAGCCGAGGAGCTGACTAAACTTCGGCAGGAGTTCCCCCAAGCGAAAATTCATCTGGTTTCATATAGTGGCGGCGTGGGCATATCTGTTTTTGCGTTAGAGTTATTGCCGAATTCAACCATCGTCGAATCTCTCATCATGGCCTGCCCCGCTTTATCGCCGACTTATAATCTCGCGCCCGCACTTAGCAACGTGAGCCGAGCGTATGCGTTGGTTAGCAACGGCGATTACGGCATTCTTGGTATAGGAACGACCGTACTGGGAACAACTGACCGCAAGCACTGCGCTGCGGCGGGGCAGCGAGGCTATCAACTTCCCACTAACACTAAGACAGAAGATATTGTTGAGTACGCCAAACTAAAGGAGCTACGCTGGGATAAATCTCAACGCGAGCTAGGACATTCAGGAGGTCACACGGGATGGGCGAGTGGCCCGTGGCTAGCGAAACATATGCTGCCAATTATTGCGGGTAAGCCATTGTTACACAGTTATGAGGTTAGCCAGCAGCTTCCTAGCCAAAATTTAGCCGATTAGCGAGTAATGATTTTGGTCTTGAATCTCAACTATAGCTTACGCCCAATTCAGAGGGTATAATCCGAATGTTAGATTAGAACCGCTCGATAAATGAGTGTGGTAAGTTTCAGTCTACTATCTCAAAAGGAGCCTGCGACGATGCAGCGAAAAAAAATGAATATGAAGTTGTGTATATATGCGTTGGTTTTCGTTGGTTGCGCATTGTCGCCATACTGCTTGGCGGAAGATAAAAAGCCAGACAAGGCAGCGACGCCCCTGATTCAAACGACGCTGCATGGTTATTGCCCGGTCTCGTATTTTACAGATGGTCAGGCCATCAAAGGTGACGCCAAGTTTCAAAGCCGCTATTTAGGTGAGGATTATTTCTTTGCCAACGCTAAGGCTAAGAAATCCTTTGACGCTGAACCTGATCGATATTTACCGCAGTTTGGCGGCTGGTGTACACTATCTTTAGGCGGGCCTTACGGGAAACGAAACCCAGGCGACCCTGAGGTTTTCGCCATTGAGGATGGCAAGCTTTATTTATTTTGGTCCCAACGCGCCCTGAATGCTTACGAGCCACGCGTAAATTCCATATTGAGGAAAGCCCCCCGTATGTTCGCCAAACCACAATTATTTGGCTATTCTCCGGTGGCTTACCAGAAACAAAAAAAGGCGGTCAAAGGTAAACCAGAATTCCGGGCAGTTTTCAGACGGCAGATGTTTCATTTTGCTAACGAATCTGATCGCCAATTATTCATTAAATCGCCAGAGCAATACACCCCCCTGTACGCAGGCTATTGTGCGATGTCATTGGCTAAAGGCTCCAGATATTACGCCGATCCTAACTTTTTTGCAGTTGTAGACAAAAGAACCTACCTCTTTCTCAATCAGGAAATGAAAGACTCTTTCATGCTGAACCCCGCCAAGGCCATCGCCGGTGCGGACATATTGTGGATTGGCATACAAGGCGACGGCACTCGGTAGACCCCGTAGGCTGTCGGATGGCATTCCGCTAGCAAATCAGGCTTTATTCAAAGCTCAGTTCTAGAGATTCGCTCTAGCGAATGATCTTCATTCGTCGATATCTAGTGTGTATAGGGATTGTTTTAGGGCTAGAGATGGTCGTATCGTGGATGCCCTCTCAAGATCGTAAGGTAAGCGGCGTAACCACCGGGTAGATAAACGTAACATGGATAATGAATCAAACAGTCCGGCGCACCGTGGTGTCGCTCTTCCCGTTTGCGCGTTGGCGGTGGTCCTAGTGTCTTGGGTATCCGTCCTCACCTTCGACGCTGGTGATTGGCCTTGCCCCGATCAATATCCGCAGAATCTCACCACCGTTAACAGTTGCGGCTTGGTTGGCGCAGTCGTTTCGTATTATCTACGATATTGGCTAGGCGTCGCAGCGTTTCCGTTGCTGGCGATGGTTACATGCGGCGCGTTGATGAAACTTTGTTACGGAAAAATTAGCAGCTTGGGCGAGCGATTGCTGGGCGGGTTACTACTGCTGGCCTGTGCGTCTGCCAGTGGCCAATTGATATTGGCTGACCAACCATGCGACCTCGTCGTCGGTCATGGCGGCGCATCTGGTTTTTTATTGGCTAACTTATTGGCAACCCATCTGGATAACGTGGGAACCATTATCATTCTCACGGCTAGCTTTATCGTAGGTTCTCTTTTTGTCACCGAAGGATCAATTCTACGGTTGCCGTCATTTGCCAGAATTTTCGTCGTTCGCGCTATTCAAATACTTGGCAGGTTGCGTATCGCGTTACGATCGCTTGCCAATCCATTTCGCCCGGCGGTGGTTGGCGCGACAAGGATTTCAGCCAAGGAATCGGCAGCGCTTCTGAGGAGTAAAAAGACCAAGCCGATCGTCCTCGAAGAGGAAGAAGACGAGTACGAGGAAGATGAAGCCGAGGATGAAGAGGAATACGAAGAAGATGACGAGGAAGCTTGCGACGAATATGAAGATTCTGAAGATGAAGAGGACGAAGAAGTTGAAGAAGAGTCGAAACAAGCCTTAGCAGCTCGACGCGCCCGGCTGAGCCAACTCAAGGTTAATTATCCTAAACCACAAAAAACGACTAAGACCCCGGCGTATCCACGCAAGATTGAAAACTGGACACTTCCTTCGCTCGACCTGCTAAATGAGCCGGAGTATGGCTTTACCCAGCAACAAGAAGGTTTTGTACGTCAACAAGCGAAAGTTCTGGAGCAATTGCTTGAAGAATTTCGCCTTAATGCCCACGTCGTTGAAATCGACACCGGGCCGGTCATTACCATGTACGAACTCAAACTGGGTGCAGGTATTAAAGTATCCCAGATAGCATCGCTTGCCAACGATATCGCCAGAGCGTTGAAAGCTCACAGCATCCGTGTGGTGGCGCCCATCACTGGGAAAAATACCGTCGGGATCGAAGTCCCTAATGCTTCTAAAGAAAAAGTACGTCTGCGGGAACTCATCACGCTAGCGGGAAACAAAGCCAAGGACATGGCCCTGCCCATTTTCCTTGGAAAAGATGCCGGCGGCGCGGCGTTGGTGGCTGACTTAACTCAAATGCCTCATGCCCTGGTAGCTGGAACGACGGGCTCGGGTAAAAGCGTTTGCATAAACTCCATCATCCTAAGTCTACTCATGACGAAACGCCCTGATCACGTCAAGCTCATTCTTGTAGACCCTAAGATGGTGGAAATGAGTCAGTTCAAGGGCGTGCCTCATCTCATGTGCCCCATCATCACGGACATGGCTAGGGCGGAAAAAATACTCGAGTGGGCCGTAACGAAGATGGACGAACGGTACGCCCTGTTAGCTGAAGCGCGGGTGAAAAATATCGCCAGCTATAACGCCCTCGGTGAAGAGACTTTGCACAAACGTTTATCACCATCTAACGATGAAGAACGTACGAAGATACCAGCCAGGCTTCCTTATATCGTCATCATTATTGACGAATTAGCTGACCTGATGATGACCTCAGGCAAAGAAGTTGAGCATCATCTTTCAAGATTAGCCCAAAAATCTCGAGCCGTGGGCCTGCATATTATCGTGGCGACACAGCGACCGGAAGCCAAAGTCGTCACCGGACTCATTAAGTCCAACTTGCCCTCACGCATATGTTTTAGGGTAGCCTCTCGTATGGACTCGCGCATTGTGCTGGATCAAAACGGCGGCGAAGTTTTGCTTGGCCAGGGAGATATGCTGTTCTTACCGCCCGGGTCACACAAACTGATCCGTGCCCAGGGAACCTTTTTGGGCGATGAAGAAGTGCAAGCCATCTTGGATGATCTCGCGGAAAGAGCGGAGCCGGAGTTCCACCCGGAATTGATGCGCATTAAAGCGCCAGGGACAGACGCGGACCTCTCTTTGCGTGATCCGCTGTTTGATAAAGCTGTTGGTGTAGTCATCGAAACAAAAAGAGGTAGCGTAAGCTTGTTACAGCGACGTCTGACCATTGGCTATTCCCGCGCATCTCGCCTGATCGACCAGATGGCTACTGCTGGCATTGTTGGTGATTATAAGGGATCACAGGCCCGCGAAGTCTTACTCACGTCTGCGGATTGGAAAGCGCTGCGTGCCCAAGTAGATGCCGAACTCGAAGAAGGCTATGAAGCGGACGAAGAGCCTGCACTCGAAAAGCAGGAAGCCTGAATACTCTCAGCGCTTAATCGTGCGCCTTATTCCGCAGCCTGCTGGATATTAATTTTAATCGGCTTGGGTTTAGTAGATTCCACTTTGGGGACGGTTATTTCCAGCACCCCTGCCTGATACGAAGCAGTCAAATCATCGACTTTTATATCATCAGTAATCTCGATCGAGCGACAGAAACTTCCGAAACGTCGTTCCTGTTTAATCGTCACGCCTTCATCCTGTGATGGCGACGAGGCCTTCTTTTCACCGCGTATCATCAAAGTTTGTTTTAAGTGACTAACATCAATACTATCCGGGTCCACACCTGGAATTTCAACGAAAATTTTATAGTGGTCATGATGTTCATATAAATCGACCGCAGGCCCCCACTCTTGTCCATCGAAAGGAGCCGTGGACACGCCTCGATGCCAAATGCGATTCACCATTTGGTTAAACTCGTCTTGCAAATTCAACAAAGAAACTTGTGCATTCTCAAGTGGTCGAAAAGCCATAACCGCTACTCCTTAGCTACAAATAAAATTTCCGCGTAATCAGCCGTGGTCGCCGGGATTATACCTCACTGCCCCCGCCGTCGTCGAGAGGCTTTGCGATAGCCTTCTCTAGCTGTTCCACACGCGAAACCAAGGATTCAATGCGAGATTCCATAGCTGCTAGCCGATCTGAATCATCGCTATTTATTGTCGTCGTGGAAACAGTAGGGGACGCCGCGTTTTGGTATTGTTCGATCTTCTCCTGTACTTCCGCAGCCTCTTCTTCGCCCATGAGATGTTGATAGCGGTTTGTCGAACGCCCTGGCTCTCGTTGCATCTCTCTGGCAAAGGGCGAGTCCCTGTTGATAAGACCATCCAAAATCGCGTGTACAGCTTGCATATCAGGCATCGCCGCCATCCTCACGGCCCGATTCCGAAGTTCGCCAGCGGTTTGCTTACCCCGCAGCAGTAACTCAGCCATGACTGCTTGCTCGCGTTTGTCCCAATTGAATCGTTCAGCCGCACAGTGAAGATACCGATTAGAACGAGCATTAGCCGTCGGCGGAGCCTGCTCCACGACATTGTATTGCTGAAGGCGAAACACCGCTCTGGAAACATCTGCATCAGTCAACGTCAATACAGGTTCACGATTTTGCTGTTGGTTAGCACCGGATACCAAGGCATTGATCGTTAACGGGTAAGATGCTGGGGTCGTTAAAGATTTTTCGATAAGTACGCCCAAGATGCGAAGTTCAATCGAATTGAATTCTTGTTTCATTGATTTTGTCCGCAAGTTCCCATACTCAATTACGCGCGGCATGGTGCTGCATGATTTGGTCTAACCAACCGTAGGGCAAAAACATATCGAATCGTTCGACGCCCACTTCGACGTTGATAGATGAAAAGCTTGCCCAGGATGTTTCAGTTATATTTATCACGCCGCCGCTTCTCTTTTTATTGTGGCTCTTGAATCCTGCTAGGCGCTGCAGTCCGTCGGATGAGATATATCCCTCTGCCGATACCGGCGAGCGTCTTGTAGCGGCATAAGAAACTATCGTGGCAGTTGATGACAGCGGCGTTTGATGACCACGCCATCGTTGAATCACTTCATTCATCCCTTGCGCCTTAGCACCGACAACAAGTACAAACACACTGTCGTCAATCACGGCCATGCGCGCCAAGATGCCGTCAGTTGAGATCATGCCGGGCATTGAAGATGTAGCCGCCGACCGATTGACGTCCATCCCCTCTACCGACAAATAATCAATAGACACCCCCTGATAGGACGTGGCTAAGGGGATGATTTTCAGGCGTTTTGCATAACTTTTCCAAACAGGGTCGATGAAAAACCCACGTTGCAGCTGACTCATTATTGATTGAAATTCTGCACGAATGATAGCAGCGTCAGCTTTCGTTTGCAGGATTAGCGTGGCGATATAAGCATTAGAATCATTCGCTGGCGATTGAAATGCGATAGACCCGACTGAAGCCCTGGATATCGAGCGTTTCATCCTTCTTGATAGTTCCTCAATAGCGCGAGCATCAACGAAGCTGCTTTGTTGTAGATAACCAAGTATCCAATCAATAAATCCAGATGAGGCGAGCATAGCTGTCCTGGGTTCAAACCCAACAGCCGCAATCACGGATTCGCTCGGTAGTGCCATCAGCAAGTCATTATTACTAATCATAGCCGATTGCGACATAGCGCTTCCCGATGGGCGATCTTGCAAATCCCGTCGGCTGTGCCCCACGATAGCTAGCTCAAGTCCGTTGGGTTTAGTTGAAACGGACAGCATGGCTAGTTGCCGTGATGACGCCGAAGGAGTCATGGCTAATTGTAAAGCGGAAAGCATCGGCCACGAGGCCAGCCAATCTACGCGATTCGTAACGTCGTCCTTACCCGCGATTGGCGCATCGGCTGGTGAGATGACCAAGGCAAGTTCGGCATCATCCAGCGTCAGTCGTTGATGCGCGGAAAGGCGCTGTCTTAAAGATTCACGACTGTTCAAACAGGCGTTGATAACCTCTAACCTCGGTGACAGTAGCAAAAAATTCGCCATGCTCCGCCGCGAATGAGGCTTGGCCCGCAATCGTAACACGGTAAACGCCGGCAGAAATTTGCACCGGCTGCATGAATGTCATCATGGCTGTTGGATTTGTTGCTGGCAGCCAAAGAACCATGTTTTGCCACACATCACTGGACGCAGCATCTTTGATTATTCCTATCGCGCTAGCGCCAGCGTCGTCAATGCCATCTACGATTTCCAGCGAGGCTTTGAGCGCCCGATAGGGGTCTTTATGCCCCTGCCCGAATAGTTTCGTCTTAACGATTTGTCGGCCAAGCATAGAAAGATTCGGCACTAGAAGCGTCGTTGACATTTCCGAAGGGATGAGCGAGGTCAGAATGGAAATATCTCGGCCAAACGGCACTTGGGTTCGGTCGTAACTCGCACCAACATCAGAAGGCAGCTGGCCCCATGAGGCTTGCATGATAGCTATAACCGTAATGTATACTGGCATAACGCTCATCTATGCGTTTCCTGGTATGCCAAAACTAGCTCTCAATTCGACGAGGTGATTGAAGCTGTTTTCGGGCAGCTTCAGCCGCACTACGCAGCAATACCGCCACGGTCACAGGACCAACACCGCCGGGCACTGGCGTTACGACGCTGGCGACGTCAATTACTTCCTCATAAGCCACATCACCGACTAACTTGCGAGAACCATCTTCCTGCGTAATTGAATTGATGCCAACGTCAATGACAACCGCGCCGGGCTTAACATGTTTCGCTTGAATAAGGCCGGGCTTACCCACGGCTACGATGAGAAGGTCCGCGCGTTTGGTATGTTCAATAAGATCGCACGTCGCAATATGGCAACAAGTCACGGTGGCCATTTCGTGCAGCAAAAACAAGGACACAGGCTTACCGGCAATCGCACCCTGGCCAACCACCACAGCATCTAAACCACGCGGGGAAATTTGAGCATCTTTTAGAATTTCCATGACAGCCACAGCCGTACACGGCGCGATGATCGGATTACCATAAAAAAGCAGCCCAATATTTGAAGGATTTACGCCTTCCACATCCTTATACGGATCAATGCAATACTGCATGGCAGGCGCGTCAATGCCCGGCGGCAAGGGAAGGCTCAGCAGGATTCCGGTTACATTAGGATCGTGATTAAGGCCCTTGATTAGCTCACGAATATCTGCTTCGTTGGCATCAGCCGATAGCTTATGTAAGCGATATTCGATGCCGACATCCGCGCATCGCTTGCGCTGTGAACGAGCGTAAATTTCTCCAGCGGAAGAATCTCCCACCATAAGAACGTCCAGCGTGACCTCAACGCCTTGTGCGCTTAGCTGCTGAACTATCTCTGACGCCTCATCTTTGATGCGACTGGAAATGGCTCGTCCGTCAATAATTCTAGTCTGCGTCATAAACAACGTTCACGCGCCCTTCCCTAATGCGGCTCGTCCCGAACTTCTTTGCACCCAAGCTCATTACTTCAGTTTAATAACTCGGCGGCGCTAACTACCCTGCAATCGCAAAAGTGCAGGCTCTACCATTACCACCCAATAATAAGCGGTAATACAAGAACCTGCGAGTGCTAATATAATTAAGGCTAGTTTGATCCTGTGAATAGTTCGGTAGAATCTCATCGCCAAAGATGGATCGCCAGCTATGGCCAGAAGAAATCGAATCCGCTTGCCGATCGAAGCATGTCGCCAGCTCCACTCCTCAATGGGTATCCCATTCAGATTAGCCACGCGCTCCAAAGCGGATGTGAAAACTTTCGCGCCAGTCATGCAAACGCAAAGATTGGGTGCTGCGGCCTGACCATTAGGAATATGCACGCTACAGGGAACCTGGCACTGGGAATGTTCTGGTGTCGCGCTGTGGGCGCCAGAAATATCTGCCTGCCTCTCAAATCGTCTGGAAATCCAGCCAAAACCAAGGCCCCAAATCACCGCGGTGGCGACTACGCCAACACTTTCAACCGCTAGCAAGGCATTAGGCTTTGCGACCGTCGTCGTAGACAACAACAAGGCCCCCCCTTCCATCACCCCCGCGACGAGCAACCAGCCGACGAATGCGAACAACAGAAAAAACTGCATATGCCGCAGCTTGACGTGGCCAACTTCGTGCCCGAACACAGCTTCCACTTGCTGATTATCCATCGTCGAAATCAACGCATCTGAAAGCAAGACGTACCGCACACGCGGGAATAGTCCCATCACCGCTGCGTTGATCATCATACCATCGCTTTTCCAAACCAAAATATCCAGGCAGCGGAACCCCAATCGCTGGCTAATGGCATCGAGTCGATCGCGCAATGGTCCAGGCTCAAGCGTTTTTGTTCGCCATATGTAACGCAATAATATCGGTGAAATAATAAAGACCAACCCCGCAGACACGCCAAGCAGGGTTTCGTCCGTCCATGACCACCCGGTTAATTTGGTTAGCTCATTTTCGTATCCGATCGCGAGATTAGCTACGAATAGAATCATCAACATAGGAATGGCTATGGCGAGCATGTAATGACGTAGTTGGAAGTCGAGATAGGCGCTTAATTTCCAGGCCATACCCTCTTTAGGTTTGCTTTGAAGCTGACCATCAATATCACCAAAACTTGATTCTCTCATCAGTGCGCGTTCGACAGGATATGTCACCGTCCACAATGCCATCATGCTGATGAAAAATGGGAGAACCGCGATCATGTCGCCAAAAATTTGCAATTCAGGCCGCGACTTACCAAACGCCAGCCATACGGGCCAGTTGGTGAATACGATACTGGCAATAAAAAGTGCTGTCCCCAGTAATCGAACCACAGCCGTGAACCGTTGATGTCGGGCATGACATTTTTCCGGCGCATCGATGATATTTTTGTGACAGCGATAGACCCAGGCTGAAGCAGCCCAGCCAAGCAGCCCGACAATCACCGGCTGCCCCAAAACCAGGCTAAGTGTCCAGGTCACATCGCCATCGGCTACCGCCTTCCAACGCTCCGGGTCGTCGGCATGCCAAAAAAGGCAGGCAAAAACAGCTATGGTTAGTATGTGCATAAAATGAATCGGCGCTATGTTTTAAGTAATTCCAGCCCTGTAAATACTACGATGCAGGCCTCATAATTATGACCAGCTTGGGGCGTCTTGCGTATTGCAATCATCTAGTTCTTACCAAATGGTATGTCGGCAGGAAAGGCACGCCGTGACCAGCCTTCATAAAACGCAGCTAGGCATTCATCAGAGAATAGCCAAAAATCTGAAAAACGCTTTACGGCCAAATGGTTAATCGAGAACACTAAATACGCAGCTGGCTCCGAAAATCCGATGTTTTACCAGCCTGAAACTGCTTAACTGGCAACTTGCCAACAAAATTGCCGCGAATGGGGCTTGTGATATTTTCGTTCTTCACAGCCTTTCGCCCTGAAGTGGCAAGCAAAATGTTAGTTTCATCGCTAACAGTGGGCTTTTAGGGGTTGAAACTCGTCCGATTCTGGTATATCGTGTACGGGTGTTCGTCACTGGATGGATGCAGTTTGGGTGCGAGATGAGTAGTTTTGGAGATGGGGTGAGTTGGTGCGGGCAGCTCAATAGTTGTCCGCTGTTACTGCAACAGTTTTGGCTTATTTAGGTCTAACTGTTGTTGTATTAGATCAGTCGTTCAGGGCTAACGATGGTTGGCTTGAATTGGCAAGGTCATTGGCTCGATGCTTGAGGAGAGATCGTTGAATACACTGACAAAAGTCTTTGTGGTTCTATTGGTGGTATTTAGTATTGCCTTCACAACCATGACAGTGTCCGTAGTGGCTAGAACTGCTAACTGGCGTGACACGGCTCAAAAATATCAAGAGCATGCCAGGGTTGCGGATACTAATCTGCGAAACCTAATCGCGGCTAGCGCGGCGGACGCCGCTGCGGCTGATGCTACGGTCAATGACCAGCTTAGAAAGATCAGTCAGCTTGAAACTGCTGCACAAAAAAAAGAAACTGATCTACTTCAATTGCGTGCTGAGCTAACGCGTGGTTCTTCTGACAAAAGTAGTTCCGAAGCTATACAACGTGGCCTACTGGGTCAACTTAGTAGCTGCGATACCACACGCACACAATACCGTACACAACGCGATGATTTAGAACGCGAAACCATTGATATTCGCCGTCGTAACATTGACCTTAATGACCGAGTCAATGAATTGACCTCACGGGTGACGGTCATGCTGGAACAGAAAAGGCAGTTTGAGCAACAGATCAACATATTGCAACAGGAAAATACCAAACTAGCCCAACATACTGGTCGCTCATCCGGCATTCCTCAAGAGCAGGCAACAGGTATAGCCGTGAATTCGATTTCGGCGCTAAGCCCTATCTCGAACACCGCGATTCGTGGCAGTATTGTCGATGTTTCCGGCGATGTCATCACGCTTAGTGTTGGCGCGGCTGATGGCGTTAAAGAAGGCATGATCTTCGTCGTTCATCGCGACGAAAAGTATGTGGGTGACTTGAAGGTTTCCATCACCGACCCGGACCACTGTGCTGGTAGGCCTGTTGGAACACAGTTCGCTCCGCGTATTGGCGATAGCGTGATTGATGCAGCGAGGCTCGGAAATTCGCCTAGCTAATTGCTGGCTAGTAGAATATACACCACGATTGAGGAATTCCTCGTCAGCGTGAACGACCGGATAAGCGGTCAGGATAGTCGGAGAAAGATACTATGAGCGATCGCTCTCAAAATGCCAGGCCGGAAAGCAACGTCTACACTATTATGGTGATTTTTTCGGTGGTGATGTTACTCGGGTCTACGGTTTATCTTGCGATGCGTAGTCAAGTACTCTTTGGTTCCTGGAACCCTTTTTGATCGCTATCCTGTATCGCGGTCACAGTATTCTACTTTTCGGGCAGCGTAAACGGATTTTCGCAACGGGCGGGTATTAGATAATACTGGCGGATTGCTCTCCAGGCGTTATTTCAATACAAAAAGACCCACCTTCATCGTGCGGTCTACAAGGACTATTCAGTGATTTTTGATTCCCTATTGGGTATGTTCAGCGTCGATATGGGGATCGACCTCGGCACTTGCAACACGCTCGTCTGCGTCAAGGGTGAGGGTATCGTTTTGAACGAACCTTCCGTCGTCGCGGTTCGCAAAGGTACCAATCACGTCCTACGAAACGGCAATGCCGTCGGGCTTGTTGCTAAGGAGATGCTGGGGAAAACGCCTGGTTCTATCAGCGCGATTCGTCCTCTCAAAGATGGTGTCATTGCAGATTTTGACATCACCGAAGCCATGCTAAGTTATTTTATTCGCAAGGTTCATGGCCGAAGTCGCTTTGTTAAACCTCGCGTCGTTATCGCGGTGCCTTCCGGCATAACTGCTGTTGAAAAAAGAGCCGTCTATAACTCAGCCGAGCGGGCTGGCGCGAGGCGCGTCTATCTGGTTGAAGAACCCATGGCTGCGGGCATTGGTGCGGGCTTACCCATAGCTGAGCCTACTGCATCGTTGATTGTAGATATTGGCGGCGGCACTACCGAAGTCGCTATTATGGCGCTAGCTGACATCGCCGTGTGCAACAGCATTCGAGTCGCAGGCGACGAAATGGACGCAGCTATAATCTCGTACATGCGTCGCAATTACGACCTTATGATCGGGTTGCAAACTGCAGAACAAATCAAAATCGAACTGGGCTGTATCGGAGAAGTTGACGAAGATCAAACACGTATCGTCAGAGGTCGAGATATCGTCGGCGGCTTGCCTCGTCAATGTACCGTTACCAGCCTGGAAATTCGAGAGGCGCTGAGCGAGCCTGTCACCCAAATTATAGAATGCGTAACGAAAACTCTCGAAGAGTCCGAACCAGAATTAGCGGCTGATCTAGTAGAAAACGGCATTCATCTTTGCGGCGGCGGCGCACTGCTTCGCGGCTTATCGCCGGTTATTTCTGACGCTACCGGATTAGATGTTCATGTGGTGGACGACCCATTAAGCTGCGTCGCTCGAGGTACCAGCGTCTATCTGGAAAACCTCGCAGCCTGGAAAGAAACGCTCGAATCTGACGCGGATAATTTTTGATCTCGCTACTAATTTAGGATAGAGTCGAAAATAGTTCGTAGAGTTGACCCATCCATATGGCTTCACGCCGGAATCGAAAACCACGTCATTCTCGTCAGCCGAAAGGCTATGTGCTATTGACTCTGTTCGCAGTCGCCGCGACGGGCTGGCTCTTACCGCCGAGTTGGACGGGACAACTCATGAGCTGCGTCCAGGTGACGGTCCCTTTTCAAGCGGCTCTTTCCAGTTCATCGTCTCCTTCCGGCGAATCATTCACCGATGAGATGGATTCCGAAAGCATGTTGGCTAACCGGCAATTAGCTCGTTCCAACCAAGCTTTGCGACACACCATAGCGGCATTAACTTCAACAATCACTGAGCTGCAAGACCATGTTTCATCGCTTACAAATAGTCGAGAATGGTCAGCCAATAACGCACAGCTAGGCCCACTGGGCAAACTCATACCAGCAGAAGTTGTGGGCGAAGATTTTCTGTCTTGGCGTGAATCTCGCCTCATTAACAAGGGGACGCTGCAAGGCGTAACACCTGGGGCTAGCGTAGCCTCAGAACACTTTACCATTGCCCATGATTCATCCGACATCCTGGGAGATGGTCTGGCCATTCTCTATGGCGAGACGCTGATAGGAACCATCGAACAGGCCGGAACCCACACGGCAAGAGTGAAACTCATCAGCGACGTAGGCTCACAGCGAAAAGTTCTCATTGGTCGATTTCAAGAGCAGGGAAATTTCGTGGCGGTAGACCGATTTTTTTGGCTGACCGGTCGAGGGCAGGGCCTTATGGTGATTAAGGATGTTGAAAAAATACAGGTTGATGAAGGCCTGATTACCAAAGGCGATTACATCCTGTCGGACCCGAATGACGCGACCCTACCAGCGTCGATGGTCATCGGAACTATCAAGGCTATTCACTTAGACAGAAATAAGCCGCTGCTAGCCATTGTGGATGTCGCAACCATTTTACCTTCTAGTGAATTGCACAGCGTGTACGTTTTTGTTCCCGAGGCTGACGGTTAAGACTAATAATCTACGGTTTGCACTAAGACAAAATTCGCATGGCTAATAGCGTCTGATCATCTTCTGCGGTAGCTGACCCGCAAAAGCCCATCACTTTATGAATAATGCAGTCAATAATATGTTGCGCGTTTGGAACGTCCTCTCCCATACAACTTAGCAATCTATCACGACCGTACATCTCCCCTGCGTCATTGCTCGCCTCGGTAATGCCATCTGTATAGAAGAGTAATGTATCACCAGATTCGACCGTGATATCACTGTATTTATAGCATGTATCGACATCTACAGCTAACGGAAGGTATTGGGCTTGGTCCAATTCGCAAAGTTTCCCGAGACGAGAAACGCGCAAAGGTGGATTATGCCCGGCGCTGCTATATCGTAATGTATTTTTCGTTGAGTCGTATACGCCATAAAAAGCTGTGACGAAAGTGCCATCATAATACGACTGGGCCTGCTTGATTAATTGCTTGTTGGCGTAAGTAAGAACCTGACAGGGCGATTCCCAATCATGACACGCCGTATGAAGCATCGTACGAAGCATAGCCATGATGACTGCTGCCGGTGTTCCGTGGCCGCTGACATCCGCGATGAGAATTCCCCAGCGGTCCTGGTCTAGTTTGAAAAAATCGTAATAGTCCCCGCCTGCTCGCGTCGCGGGCTTATACGAAACCGCCAAGTCGGTGTTTGGAATCTCTGGCAGGCTAGCCGGTAACAATGATCGCTGAATTTCACCTACACGCTTCATCTGCTGGTCAAGTTCGTCATTGGCTTTTTGCAAACGCCGAGCGAGAACTAGGCTAAGCGTAGCCTTACCAAAAAGGTTTGTTTCAAAAACCGCATGAGGAAGATTGATACGGTCAAAACAAGTCGGATCAGTAGAAGTACGAATCACCATATTGAGCGATTCCCCATGATCGTAAAGCGGAAAACAAACCAATGCACTTGTCTCACCGAGATGCTCTATAGCTGGATCATCCGCAGCTAAATCGACGTCTCGAATGATCTCAGCTTTTCCTTCGTAAATGAGTTCAGCCAGTAGCCCGCCTTCAAGTAATGGGAGTAAGTGAGTATCCTTCCAAGGATCGATCTCTTCCTGCCATAACGTGCTACGCGTGATGCGATACCACGGATAGGTCAGGCCACGCCTGCTTAATGACAGATGTTGATCGCCCCTAAAAAGCAGGTTTGCCCGCTCGCGGAACAATGACACCATCGTCTGCGGGTCAGTCTGTCGGCTCATCTCTCGGACGGTTTCCACGATATATGAAAGCGGGTCTACCTCGGTCTGCGCGAGCTTTTCGAGGGAAATGATGGATTCTGTATATTCGCTAAATACCTCGCTCATATGCTTATTGTTGCGTAATCGCGTGTGTTCGTCGAATCCTGCATGATAAGACGAAATTCTGTTGACCTTTCGCCCCTACCGAGACTATGATCGGGGCAGACAACTATGAAGCATTCCATTAGATCCAATTATTGTGACGATCCGAAAAGTTCGATCCGTATGCCCGCACCCAGTTTGGTGAATGAGGACCTTGAAACGGGTTCTGTTCAGGAACGGGCGATTCTCGTAAGCGTCATCCTCCCCCACACGACAGCCGATCTGCGCGATCCTCTCGGAGAACTAGCCGCCCTAGCTAAGACTGCTGGCGTTGAAGTCGTGGATAGCATGGTCCAAAAGCGAACCTCCATGAGCGCCAATTTTGCACTGGGCAAAGGCAAGGTTCAGGAATTAGTTGAGCGCGTTCAGCCGGATGCTGCGGACGTAGTTATATTCGATAACGAACTATCGCCCCGCCAGATACGAGGGTTGGAAAAATTCGTAGAACGCCGGGTCATTGATCGTGGCGAACTAATTCTCGACATTTTCGCGTTACACGCTCGCACACGAGAAGCCCAAATACAAGTTGAATTAGCCCAGTTAGAATATACAGCGCCGCGCATTCGCGGGATGTGGACTCACTTGGAACGCCTCGCCGGCGCTGGGGGAGGCACGGCTGCTGGCTCGGTGGGTGGCGTGGGCACGCGCGGGCCTGGTGAGCGGCAGATCGAAATTGATCGCAGATTAGTCAGAAAACGAATCACGCATCTGAAAAAAGAAATCGCCGAAATAGATCGCCGTAAACAACGCGAAGTTAAATCTCGTAGCGATGAGTTCACCGTTGCTCTCGTCGGATACACAAACTCCGGCAAAACAACATTATTGAATAAAACAACTGGATCAACCCAGCACGCAGCTGACCAGCTTTTCGTTACGCTCGACACCAAGACCGTTCGATGGGACCTTGGCGAGGGACGTGGCGTTCTATTAAGCGACACGGTTGGTTTTGTTAGAAATTTGCCGCACAAGTTAGTGGCCTCTTTTCGTGCGACGCTAGAAGAAGCTATCCACGCAGACCTTCTCTTACACGTTGTGGACGTTTCACAGCCTACGGCTTATCAACAGATGAAAGTGGTCGATCAGGTGTTGGAAGAGTTATCATGTTCCGACATACCACAGCTCACACTTTTGAATAAAATCGACATAGCAGATGACGCGTCCATCGTGAGTATGATTAGTGCCAATCGCCCCGACACGCTAACCATATCCGCGCATACCGGCGAAGGTTTAGATTTGTTGCAGGCGGAAATTACGCGGCGCATTGAAGGCACGACAGTTTTAGCGACGCTCGCCATGCCCCACGTCGCTGGCAAGTTAGTCGGAGAAATTGGCAAAGCCGCCGCCGTTCTCGATAGACGTTTTTGTGATGACGGTATTGAAATGGATGTGCGCATCAACAAAAACAAAC
>JAJRPG010000069.1 GCA_024280855.1 Planctomycetota bacterium
CTGAGTTCTCCTGCGTAAAAGAATTCTGTTTTTGGCGGTCCCACGAGGATACGCCGTCCAATGAATTCTGCAGGAGAACTCTCTTTCATGGAATCATGTCCTTTTTTCTGGACATGGGGGAGTCGATGATCGAACACCGATAGTCATAATAGCTATTCAAGACGGTAAGTCACGGTCGTTCTTTCGCTTACTGGCGAGAGGTTAAGCTGCCAAAACTAATCTCCAGCGGTTTATCCTCATTTCTTCGTCATTATCATCATTTTTCGCATAGCGCGCGCTATAGCCCTTCACCCCCAGAGAGATCACCGGCGTTGTTCTTTATATAGATGAGCAGCTCATTCCCCAGGCTCAGGCCTGAACTTGAGACGCTCGCTCTTTGGCAATTGAATAGCCCCGTTGGCGTCGAGAGAATTGCGCAGATAACGGTGATTTTCTCCAGGCACACAGCATTCGATCTTGTTTTCGGACGAGACACGTACTTTAGCGCGTCGTATCAGTCGATAATACTTGTGAGAGCACCGAATGGATTTGGGTGAAAAATACGTCCGCTGACGGTGTACCAGTCCGCTGCTTTCGCCAAGGAGATTGACATCATGACCGCTACAATTACGAAAGCTGCATACGATCTGGCAAACGATAGCTTTGGCCGATGCTGTAATTCGGATGGTTTCTTTGATTCGTTCTACTCAATTCTAAGGGCCAGCAATCCGGACATTGCAAGAATGTTCGCTAGAACGGATTTCACGAAACAAAACGAATTGCTGCGCGTTGGGTTGGACTTGATGCTGATGTACGATCATGACAATGACGCGGCGAATCAGATTATGGCTAAGATTCGTATGTCACACAGTCGGCACCGACTTGATGTCAAACCCGAATTTTATCACAATTGGATCGACAGCCTCATGGTGGCCTGCGAAAAACATGATGCAAATTTTACGTCGGACATCGAAAACGCATGGCGAGAGGTGCTAGCCAAAGGAATCGACTACATCAAATCCGGATACAATGAGGGCGCCGGAAAGTCTGAGTGCTTGTCATACCTCCATTGGCTAGACCCCGATCTTGAGGCCGTAGCTAGGCAATGGTGCGGTCTGTCAAAGTCAATACGTGACGAACTTGTGGCCAAAGTCAGAGCGGCGAACTAACGAAGCTATTGTCCTCTTGTTCAATATAATGTTGCAGATGATCGTTTCACATCGTCGTGCAACAAAAAGCTTGTGGCCCGACTTTGTCACCCCGCGCGGGACAGGCTTCTTTTTAGCGTGGGGTCGTTGGCCTCTACGATAAGCGCCTCGCCTGGCGATACGCGAGGCCATGAGTCTAGCGTTACAGATTTCGTGTTACGGTTCACCGCAATCAGGCCATATTGCAATCCGATGACGTGTTCCAAAATCGTCGTCGCAACATCCGTTCGCATTATGGAGTTCGCAGCAAAGTCCATGTCACTAGCCGGGATTTCAATGCGAATAATCTCGCCATTGTTAGCCAACACCGATTGCTGCATCGGCTCTGACAGACTCGCCTGCTCCGTGACGACTGTCGGGCTATATGAAACATGTCGCCATTGGTAGGCGTCCATATCGGAAAACGAAGCACCTTCCGAAACAGTCCACGCAGGCCGGCGATACTGACCGAAAGTTTCAAATAATCTCGGTATCCAATGTTCGTATTTGTTGACTGACTCGGAGCCTTGTTGCAGCACAACGCGCACCTGATTCACTGGCGTGGGCACGATGTCAATTAAGGCCGCGATGGTCGAATCTTCAAACTCGATGTCAATGGGCGTTTCCGGTGCAGTGCCACTGCGCTGCCACCCATTCGCCGCATCCCATTCGCTAAGAAGTGGCAGCCAAGCCAAGCGAAATTTCGTAGCTAATGACGGCCCATAAGGGCTAAAGTGCGGGGGCATACGAACCAGTTGCTTGAACCAGTTATGCACGCCATAAGCACATTCGTGATTACCGCCATGCAATCCGGAACGAATGACAATCACCGGCTTAGGTTGCAGCGGCAATCCGAAAGAAGCGTCATCATGCCCCAGCGTAATCATTTGGTGCGTCACTTCTTCAACGGGAATGTCTTCGTCATGAACCACGAACCCTTCAAAACGCTCTGGCATATCACGCAACATGGTGCGGAAATCAGTTTCGGTTTCCTCCGGTACACAGAATTGGCCTACTCCAGTTTGCACCTCGCCAAGCAGGGACATAATCAGATGAGCCGCGAGTGATGGCGAATTAAGTGTCGAAGCCGGAGCCTCGACGGGGTCGATGTCCAATACGAACAACGCGCCGTTTTCGGTTTCATGAAACAAGCAGATAGGCTGATTCGTCGTGCTATCCTTATCGCACATGGATTCGAGTAGCGTTTCAAATCCGTGCTTCGTGCAAAATGCTTTGAGTGACGGCGTTTGTCGAAATTGATTTTGCACAAAAGACCCGCGCTTCTTGCCCTCCCAGGCGTAGGCGAAGGCGTCTTGTAGCGCGAAGCCATGCGTGGCGTAATTGGCGTAAGTCACGAGCGCGTGAATCGGGTCGTCGTCTTGTTCAATGCGTCGAAGGCTAAGGTCTTTTCCCGCAATCGAAGCGAAGGCTGGTAGTGACATAATCACGACATGGTCTTGAGCGAACTGCTTCAAAGAGCGCAATGTACGAAGCGAAGCTGGCGGTTTTGCGTCGGGGAGAAAAATGGCATCTTCGTTGAGATTGCCCGACTTAAATTCTTTTGGCGTAATCGTCGAAACTTTTTTCTTGCCAAATTGCAGTTCCATTAAATTCGTCAATGGCCTGACTTCCGCCGAGCAGATGGCTACTTGCTTCACGCGGCGGGGCGAGGCTAGTGAGTGACGAGGTGCTGGCAGTGCCAGGGGGTGAGATTCATTGTCAGACTCCAGAACGCGAATGAAGCGAACTTCGTGAATCGTCGCGGAGCCGGTGGCGTTTTGTATGCCGACAGAAACATCAACCCGGCGGACATCTTCCGGGGCGAGAAAAATGGCGCAAATATCCTTGGTCTGGCTTGAGCGACAAATCGGCGGGGTGAAACGCGGTTGTCCGACGACCTTATCATCTTTGATGCAGGCTACGCGTAGTGTGAGTCCGCCATCATCTTTGCATGTTAAGTCGCACGAAGCTGTGACTTCTACGCGGTAATACTCTTCGGGTTTACAGATGACACGTTGCGTAACAAAAGCTGAGGTTGAGTCGTCATCGACGCGAATCGTAGCTAATGGTCCGGCTTTTTCGTCTGCTTGTAACTCACGAGTAAGCTGGGCCTTGGGCGAAGTTGACGACCATTGCCATGCCTGCGGGGATTTTTTTCCAAGGCGAAAATCAGGGTTTTTTATCTTATTAACGACTATAGCCACTACGCACTACTCCCTTGCGAATACTGAAATCTTTTTTTTGGCGACATCAATTCAGACTGGAGCCGAAGGCCATCATGGCGAGCGAGGCTTAGTCATTCGTTGACGCTTCCCTATATATAGTCGCTACGGACGTGGTGGCCAACAGCGCCATGTTGAAAGGGGCGCATGACAGTTTTGGCGGGCATCTTTCAGAGCACTGGGCGCTAGCCCTGTGGCCAGGCTGGTGTCGTGGAAGTGCTGTGTTTGTGCTTATCGTGCCCGTGGGCTTGCGCCCACGGCTCTGACCAATATAATTACATCTATCCACCCTTCAAAACTGTTACGCGCCATGTTGAAAGATTTGGGGTGTGAGTTATTCGAAGTTTTGCCCACTCGCCATCGGCTTAGAAATAATGTAGCATGTTTCGGTGGCTAAAAAATCATCAAAACCTGAGACTCCGGCAGAGGCGGATTCATCCGTGCAAACCGGCGAAGCTGACGTGGCTGTAGAAGTATCTGCGGAGGCCGCCATCGCGGATGTGGATGTATCGACCGTGGTTGAGGCTATTCTGTTTTCGACGGATGTGCCATTATCAGCCAGGAAGCTCGCGAATATGTTGGGCGTGGGGAGTGCGGCTGATGTCGTAGCTCATATCGACTCGCTCAACGAAACTTATGATAAAGATGGCCGGTCGTTTCGGATTGAGTGCATCGCCAATGGTTATCAAATGCTCACGCGCGGTGAGTTTGATGTGTGGGTGAAAAAATTGCATAAGTCTCGGGCCGATTCTCGCCTATCAGCCGCCGCGCTTGAGACGCTGGCTATCGTGGCGTATAAGCAACCCATCTTGCGGGCTGATGTCGAATCCATTCGTGGCGTGGCCGCTGGCGATATGTTAGTGCGATTGCGTGAAGTTGATTTGGTGAAAATCGTCGGCCGGGCTGAGGAGATTGGCCGACCTATGCTGTATGGCACGACGACCAAGTTTCTCACCGTGTTTGGCCTAGCTTCGGTAAAAGATTTGCCCAAGCTCGAAGACGGCAGACGTCCATCAGCCGCAGGGCTGCAAGCGGTAAGCGAATCCCTTAATGACGCCGACACCGTTGAAATCACCGACATCGACGCAAGCGATGAAGAATCTACCTCGCCTGACGATGTGGCGTAATTCGTACTCTTCGTGATATTCGATTCACAAATTCAGATTTAGCATGTGTTGTCAGGCAATCTGGCGCTGTTTGGCGAATCTGTAATTTTTTGTCCAAACTGCCATTATCGCTCGGAATCAACGATTGACTTCATTTTGTTTGAGGTGTGTACCGACTATAGTACAGTAGGGCCGGTTAAGGCCAGCAGTGGCGGTATGTCGGTAATGTGGCGAATTAGGGAAGCTTGCGGTATCTGCGAATGACGCGACTTATTATTAATGTAGTGTGTGTTGTCGGTGTACTCGCTCATGCCGAGCTGGGATACGGGCAACTTTTTGAGCGCGCGACGGTTTTGGAAAATGTGCGCGTTGTCGATGGGGGCGGGCAGATTCTTGACCGCGGCACTTTGGTTATCAAAGGTGGCCGAGTGGTTGAGATGGGGGAAGATGTTAAGGCTCCGTTTCTGTCGTCGAAACATGACCTGACCGGCCGCACGATTACACCTGGCTTGATTGATGCCTGGAGTACGCTTGGTCTTGAAAGCGCTTCGGCGGATAGTCATGAGCTTAGCCATGCCTGGGACGACTTCAATCCGTACGCTGGCGATATTTTCAAAGAAGCACTTCGTAACGGTGTGACAACTTTTTATCTTAGTCCTGGCCGATCGCCTGGGATTAATGGCGTTGGTTGCGTGGTGAAGCTTACGGCTAATGACGATGGCGGCATGGGGTCGTTGATTGTAAAGGACGCGGCGCTCTCGATTAGTTTTGGTCCGGGCAATTCTCCCATTAAGAGACTCAAGACTTTTGAAGAAGTACGGAAGAAATTTCGCGGCGCATTAGATTATCGAGAATCTCTCGAAGACTACGAAGAGGAACTAGAAGAATATCTTGAAAAGCTTGAGGTGCGCCGCAAAGATAAAGAAGATGCTGAGAAAGAAGGCGACGAAAAAGTAGAAGGGGATAAGAAGGACGCTGGCTCTGAGGGGGGCGAAACGAAAGATTCTCCCAAGCCGGAGCCTGCCCCTAAACCCGAAGACGAAAAGCCGGATGGCAAAGTACGCATGGCGTCATCCACTCAGTCTCCTTTTGCCGGCGATGACGAATCTGGCGATAAAGAAAAGAACGACGAGGGCGAGAAGGATAAAAAAGAAGAGGAATTGACCAAGCCAACGAAGCCTTCTATTGACCGAGTTAGTGATCTGCTATTGCGAGCGATCGATCATAAGCTTGGTGTGCGAATTCTTGCCCAGCGATCTGATGGCATTATAAATGCGCTTTTATTGGCTGAGGAATTCAATCTTGATTTGACCATCGAAGGCGCGACCGAGGCGTACCTCGTTGCCTCTGCGATAGCTGAGGCGGACGTAAATTTGATTGTTGGCCAAGTGTCGCGGAGTGGACTTTTTCGACCTAATCAATTTAGACGCTATCGCGAAGATCAGGTAGCCGCTCTGGAAAACGCCTCTATCAGGTGGACGGTGTCAAGTGGTGGTCGGCGTGATTTGTGGACTCGTTTTGTATCCTTGAACGCGCAGCTTGCGGCTTCTCAATTAGATGGTGTCGACTGGTTGTCACTGGTCACCAAGCGGGCGGCCAAGCTGATTGGTGTGTCACGAGCGGGTTTTGTTCGCAGGGGGCAATCTGCTGATCTTGTGGTGTGGTCTTCGGACCCTTCCGATCCTAGCGCTGTCGTGGAAAGTGTCTATGTGGCGGGCCAACTTGTTTTCGACCGCAACAATGACGTTGATGGGGGAGGGCAGTAGTATGGTGCGTGAAGTTTCATACGTTGTCGTTTTCGTCAGCCTGATGTTTTCTGGGGCAAGTCGAAGCTTTGCTGAAGAGTCCAGCCGTCCTTCGATTGTCGTGGGGCGGGTGATGAAGGCTGATGGCACGTTTTCTGGGTCTATGCGGATTGCCTTCGATGGCCCTAACATTAAATCAATTCAGCCTGCGCTTTTAGATGTCGAATGGCCTGGTGCAGATCAGTATGATTCCGGTGTGGCTGTGCCTGGTTTGTTTGATGTGTATAGCGAAGTCGGGGCCATGGGTAGTCGCGATGAGAACAGCTATGCGGTTGATGCGGCGGCGAATGCTGTTGACGCCATTGATATTTATCATCGTCAAATACAACAGGCGTTAGCGCATGGCGTGACATCTATGTTGATCGCGCCAGCCAGTGTCAACATCGTGGCAGGCGCTGCGGCTGTTGTGCGGGCAAGCGGCAGGCACGGCATTGAGGTGTTGCGAGATGATGGGCCTTTGGTTTTTGCTTTTGGGGCCGGTGTTTATCAGCGTGACAGAGAGCCAACGTCTCGGATGGGCGCGGCGGCGATGCTTCGCCGGATTACGGCAGATGCAAATGATGGTCGCGGACATCAGCGATTGCAAGCTTTCGTAAAGGGAACTATGAATGCGCTGGCTGTTTGCCAGTCTCCTCAAGATGTCACTGTGGCGGCGAATGCGCTTCGTGATAATTTAGGGCATGTAACATTCGTACACACAAGCGATGTACATGATTTATCATTCGAGATGGAAGCGGCGAGGGCTGTTGTGGTCGGTCCTTTGACGTTCGATATGTCATCGAGAACGTTGTCGGCTGCGGGGGAATGGTCTAAAGCTGGCTTGAAGGTGGCGCTGGCGGGGCAGTCGCCAAGATACTCATTTGATAGTTTACGGATTAGTGCGGCGCTGGCGGTGCAGTATGGCATGTCACCGGCGAAGGCTCGGCAGGCAATTACTTCAGTGCCAGCTGAGATTGCGGGTGTGGCGGATAAGGTTGGAAGCCTGACGCCTGGGCGGTTCGGAGATGTGGTGATTTTTTCTGATGACCCGCTGCGTTTAGATGCGAAGATTTTGGCGGTCTATGTTGGTGGGCGGCGCGTGCATCCAGGCCAGGCTAGGCTTGCGAAGATGATGAAGGAGACCCGCTGATGAGCACGAAATTATTTAGACACCGAGGCTATGGCTGGCATGTTTTGCTGGCACTTTTAAATTGCGTGATGTTGCCTGGCTTTGAGGCGATTGCTGATAAGGGCGAGGCGAGCGAAGTCATTGTTTATGCGGATCACATATATATTGGTAATGGTCAGACGGTTGACGATGGTGCGGTGCTTATTCGGAATGGCGAGATTGTCGCGGTTGGGACAGATGTTAAGTCGGCTAAGGGCGCGACGGTTGTTCGGATCAAGGATGCCAGCGTTACGCCGGGCTTGATTGATGCTAACGCGGCTATTGAATCTTCGGATTTGATGACCAGGCCGTTGGGGCGGCGCAGTCCGCGGGCAGTGTTGCATGATTTATTTTGCCCGCGACATGTAGATAAAATTTCGGTCGGGTGTTGCGGCTCGCGATGTTCTAGATCTTTGCAGCACGCGAATGGTGAGGCGTGTCGTGAATGTGGTTTTCCCAATGCCGCGCCGCCTTTGGAAGTGGGGAATCGTAGTTGGCCTACGGATGTAGAGAATTCTTCGGAAGTGATTCCTCATACGCGCGTGCTGGATGCGATTAATCTTCGATCACCTGATTTTGCCCGGCTAGCTAAGGGCGGCGTCACGACAGTGTTTGCAGCTCCGGATTCCTCGGCAGTGATTGGTTCGCGTGGAGCGATTTTACGGACGGCTGGTCCTATGAAGGAGCGAGTGGTTCGGGCGGAAGATGCGGTGAAGGCGACCATGGGGACAGAGCCATCATGGCGCGGTGGGCGTAATCAAATGCCATGGCGCAGTCGTGTTACGTTTTTGACACGACGGCCTACTACGCGCATGGGCGTTGCGTGGATTTTTAGAAAAGCTTTTTATGACTCAATATTGCATGATAAAGGTAAAGAACTTGGTGGGGCTGATACTCCGCCCAGGGCTTCGTTGGGAGCGCTTCATCAGATTCTCGCGGGCGAAATTCCTCTGCGAATTCAAGCGAGACAGCAGCATGACATTTTAACGGCTTGCCGACTGGCGAAGGAATTTGGTCTTTCGTTTATACTTGAAGAGGGCACGGAATCTCATAAGTGTCTGGATGAAATTCAAGCTCAAAAAGTACCCGTCATTTTTGGCCCGCTATATATAGATGCGCCGGGGTCGCGCAGGTTTAGTACCGAAGTGGGTGGTTCTCTGCTGCATACTTTTCAGCGGTTGCTTGAGCATGGCGTGCCGACTGCGCTTACGGCTAATGAGCTAAGAGATGAAGACGGGCTAGCTCGTCAGGCGATGTACGCCCTGAAGATGGGCGTGAGCTTTAATGAAGTATTGCGGGCTGTGACGCAAACGCCGTCGCGGTTGCTTCGTATTGATAAAGAAGTTGGCACGTTGGAAAAAGGTAAACGTGGAGATTTAATCGTTTGGCAGGGACGCCCATTTGATGCGGATGCTCGTCCGGTTGTGGTGATGAGTGGTGGGCGAATTGTTGTTGATAAACGACCGTCATGATCGCGAGTGTTTTACTTGTCGTTGTGACGTTTTTACAGGTTTTGAGGGAGGCGTGATGACCGCCATGAAAAGAATTATGTGGTGCGGGGTGATAGCTTTTATGCTGAACGGAAGTGCCGTCTCGGCGTCACCTCCGGCGAAGTTGGCGTTACAGGGTGGTCGCATCATTCCGGTCGTGGGTGAAGATATTGCTGTTGGAACGATTTTAATTGAGAACGGGAAAATCGCTGCGATCGGAAAAGATGTTGAGATTCCGTATGATGCGATGGTGGTTGACGTGTCGGGGCAGGTTCTGTTTCCCGGCATGGTGGATGTTCATTCGTCGCGCGGGCTGGATATTCGGAACGAGCCATTACCAGTGACACCATTTTTAGACGTGTATGACGCGTTTGATCCATCCAAGCTGTATTTTGAAGATGCGCTGCGTGACGGTGTGACGTCTATTCATGTGATCGTGGCTAATAATTGCGTGATTGGCGGGCTTAGTCGGGTGGTGCATCCTATTGGGATTACGCCGGACGAGATGACGCAGGATGTACACACTTCATTGAAGTTAAGTATCGCGCCGAAGCGCCGGTCTGATCGTATGGTGCAGATGGCTACTCTTCGCGAAACTTTTCTTGAGCTGTCTGACTACTTGGAAGATTTGGCTGAGACGAAGTATGAGGAATCTCTGGAAGATAAAGATGAGAAGATTGATGTTGGCCCGGACGAGGCGATTGAGCGTGGTCGCAAATTAATTCGTAGCGATGATTATGACGATAAGCACGCGAATTTAGTGAAGCTCACGCGCGGTAAACTTGGCGCGTTTGTGTATTGCGAGACGGGTGGAGATGTTAGCCGGGCGATTAAGCTGGCGAAGGATAATGGTTTCTTTGATCGCATGACGTTTGTGCTTGGGGCTGCGTGCTATAAGGCTGCCGCTGAAATTAAGGCTTCAAAGCGACCTGTCGTGCTGGGGCCTGAATTGATTTATCGAGAGCGTAACGCGATTACGGGTGAGATGACTGAGACTTTTGTGCCAGAAGTATTTGCTGATGCTCGTATTAAGTTTTCGTTGCTTCCAAATCCGAATGGATCGTTGGGAGAGCGGTATTTGAATTATCAGGCGGCTCGTTGTGTGCGTAACGGCGTGACGCGGAAGAAGGCGTTGAGTTCTATTACGATTAATCCGGCGAAGGCTTTGGGAATGAAGGATCGAATTGGATCACTCGAAGTTGGAAAGATCGCGAACATCGTCGTGTTTTCTGGTGATCCGCTGGATTTTAATAGCTGGGTGGATCAAGTTTATGTCAACGGGATTCGAGCGTATTCGCGTGAGACGGACGTGCGGCTGAATCGGTTGTTTGGAGATGAAACTTCTGAGACGCAATCCGAAGATGATAAAGATAAAATTGATGAGGAAGTTCCGGCGAAGGATGCGGTAGAGAAGGCTAAGTCCGCTGCACCTGTCGGTGATAAAATTGACGCGGAAACTAAAGGTACGGATGAGTCGAAACAAGGATCATAGTTTGATGAGTTGTATCGACTTTCATTTGTATGCTCGACGCTGCGTGTCCAAGCTATGCTTGTTGATGGCTATCGTTGGCGCTTTGTCTCCTGCTGTAGCTCAAGCGGATGATGCTTTGTCTTTTGTGATTGTGGCTAAACGGGTGATTACGGCAGATGCGCAAGGTGTGTGGTCGTATCAGCCTGGTGTGGTGATTGTTCGGCAGGGTAAGATTGTGGCTGTCGGGGATGCGACGACGCATGAAATTCCGAGCGACTTACGACTTATTCAATATCCTGATGCGACTGTGATGCCAGGGCTGGTGTGCGCGGCTAGTGATTTGGTTTCCCCTCACACGGGTGATGAATCGGTGGCTGGTGGGTATGGGGCGATTGATAGTTTTGACCCTTATGGTTCTTACGATGCCGCGCTGGCTGGAGGGGTGACGACGGTTCATCTGAATCCTGGTCATCATCGATTGCTTTCCGGGCAGGGGGCGGTAGTTAAGCTTGGTGGGCCTCGCGATGGTATGGTCTTGCTGCGGCATTCTGATTTGACGGTTACGTTTTCTGAGGCTGCGGCGAATCCGCCGCGTGATGTTACATATCAAACGCCTTCTTCTTCAGACCTTGCGATAGTGCCAGGTGTGCGGCAGCGTCCAAATTCTCGCATGGGAATGGCTTTGGGGCTAGATGAAGCGCTCGTATGGGTGATGAATGATCCCGCAAATGTTCATGCTATTGCTTTAAGGCAAGCATGGAAATCGAATATGCCGCTGCGAATTCATGCCGAAAGGGCAGTGGACCTTCGGGCCGGGAGTCGTTATCTAAGGCAAAAAGATCGGGCAGGCTATCTTGTTGGGGGGCATGAAGCGGGGCTGGTGAAGGAATTATTGGGCAATGAGGGCGTGCCAGTTGTGTACCAGTTAGGCGCTGCGATGCGCGGCATGGTTGAGGATATTGGCTTTGATCCGGAAGCGATTGAGGCTGACCTTAGCGCTTTGCAGAAGTTGTCGTCATCTCATTTGGCTTTAGCGGTTTCACCGGGCTTAGCGGTAGGTGATTTGCGGGTAGCAGCAGGTTTGGCGCTGCGGGCTGGTTTGTCTGAAAGGCAAGTGATCGAGGCTGTGACGTCCGTGCCGGCGAAGCTTCTTGGCGTGAGTGATCGTGTGGGGGCTATTGCTGTAGGCCTTGATGCTGATTTGATTGTTTTGTCGGGTGGGGCGTTATCTACTTCGAGTCATGTGCGAAGGGTTTATATTGGTGGCGCGTTGGCGTTTGAAGCGCCGGATGCGCAGGCGATTGTGGTTCATGCCGATGTAGTATGGGTTAGCCCGGACGAGCAATTTGAGCATGGCGCGGTGCTTGTTGAAAATGGAAAGATCACTGCGGTTGGTAAGACCGTGCCTCATCCGCCATTTGCCAAAGTAATTGAGGGCGGGCCTGGTTCTTATGTGACGCCTGGATTTATTGATGCGCGTGGTCATCTAGGATTGGATGGCGATTCGAGTTCGCCGGGGCCTGAGATTTCGTTGTCACGAATTATGGGTGTTACGGGGCAGCCTGAATGGCGGGTGGCGGCGTCTGGCGTTACTTCGGTGATGCTGTCTCCGTACGGGGCATCATCGCAGGGGTCGCAACTTTCACTTATTAAAACTGCTGGTGTATCACGGGTTAGCCGAACGGTTAGGGATACGGCGGGTGTATATTTCCGTATGGTTGGGCAAGACCCTGGAAAAATTTCTGAGACCTTGAGCAAACGGTTTGAGTCTGCGAAAAAATATCTGGGAAAATGGAAGAAGTACGAAAAAGAATTAGCGGAATGGAAAGAGAAGCGTGCCAAGGGCGAGTCAGTCAATGGAGATGAAAAGAGCGAAGAAACTTCAGAAGCTTCGTCAGACGCTGATCCTATTACGGGGACGTGGTCGGTTAATATCAGTGGCGGTCCACTTCCCGAACCGCAAACGGCGACGATGCGGCTGAAGTTGGATGGCGAAGATGTAGAAGGCCGAATATCTATTCCTGGTGCGCCGGAAGATGTGAAAGTGTCAGGCGTTTTTGCGGACGATCATCTGTCTGCAGAAATTGTACTAGACGTCGATGGCCTGGATAACCCAACCATCGAAGCGGACTTGGTTGCTGAAGATCAACTGGTTGGAAAAGTCAGCGTGCAGGGCATGGAGATTGACCTGGATGCTGAACGTACTGATAAGAGTGATGTACAATTTAAGGTGGTTAAGCACAAGACGCGTGGTAAAGATGGTCGGCCTTTGCCGCCTAAGGTTGAAGCGGGTTTAGAGCCTTTACGAAAGGCGTTAGAAAAGAAAATTCCGATTGTCGTAGCGGTGGATTCAGCTGCGGAAATCGATTCGGTATTGAAGGCTGTGAAGGCATTTGAAATTGATGTTGTACTCGTCGGTGCAAAGAGCGCGGAAGTTCATGCTTCGGTGTTGTTAGAAGAAAATGTTGGCGTCATCGTTCCGAAGCAGATGGTGCGATGGCGTAATCACCAGCGATATCATCAGGCTGATGTACTGAGTCGGCGTGGCGTGATGGTGGCTTTTCAGAGTGACGGTGAGGATAGTGCCAGGTCATTGCCACTGATTGGTTTACACGCCGTAGAACGAGGTATGTCGGCTGATGCTGCCATTGCGGCGTTTACAACTAACCCTGCCAAAATGTTTCATCTACAAGACCGGATTGGGGCGTTGAAGGTTGGTCTTGATGCGGATTTAGTTCTTTTTAGCGGTCATCCTTTCGCGCTGGAGAGTCGCGTCTTGCGGGTGATGATTAACGGAGAAGAAGTGAAATGATCGCTTATTATCCTTTGAGGTCGTGTAATACTTTCAATAATTTCCTAGGCGTGCGCGCACTGGCTTTGCTTCTTGGCTTTGCGATTTTCGGAGCGGGAATTGTTCGTGCTGAAGACTCAGGAAAGTCGGGACGTATAGCTGTTCGTGCGGGAAAAGTTATTACGATGGATAAGGATGATGTCGTTGTAAACAACGCGGTCATTCTTATTAAAGATGGTAAGATCGTGCGGGTTGGTGAAGCGTCCAAAGTGAAAATCCCGCAGGGCTATCGTGTGATCGACGCATTGGATCGTTGGGTTGTGCCTGGCTTGATCGATTGCCACAACCATACGGCTGGTTCGCTTATGGACCTTAATGATATGGTCTATCTAACAAATCCCGGACTAAGAACGCTGGAAACGGTGATGCCCGAAAGTGAAAATATCAAGCAGGGGCGTGCCGGCGGCGTGACATCTGTGCTGCTTATTCCTGGTAGCGGTACGAACATGAGTGGGTTTGGTACGGTTACGAAAATGGGCGGCGATACCGTTGATGATATGGTCATGCGATCTCCTGGCTCATTGAAAATTGCCCAAGCTGGGAATCCCGAATGGTATTGGTTTGGCGTTGGCCGAAGTTATATGAATTATAATACGCGGCAGACGTTATTAAAGGCTAAGGCTTATCACGAATCCTGGGAGGCTTTTGAGTCTGGTGATAGCGCCGTGGAGCCTGATTACAATCCGATTTTCGCAGGCTTTCGAGGCTTGTTTTCTCGGGAGTTTCCGGTGTCGGTTCATACGCAGATATATCAAGTGTTGATGACGACTGTGGATATGTTGACTAAAAAGCTGAAGCTTCGCACGGTGTTGGATCATTGTACGTTTGATGCGTTCAAGCTGGCGCCGTTGGTGACGAAGACGGATGCTTATACGGTGAATGGGCCTAGGCAGTTTTGGTTTGATCGTAGTCAGCGGAAGATGAATGGTAATGCGGCGCGATGGTGGCAGGGTGGGGTGCATAAGTTGGGGATCAATACGGATGCGCCGGTGATTCCTCAAGAAGAGCTACCCTATCAAGCGGCGATGGCTTGTTGGTATGGTTGGCTTCCGTATCCGGCGCTGCGTGGGCTGACGAGGATTCCGTCGGAGGCGTTGATGGTGGATAAGCGAATTGGTTCGATCGAAGTAGGTAAGGATGCCGACCTGGGTATTTGGACGGGAGACCCTATTGATCCGCGTTCTTCTTGTGAGCTGACGATTATCGATGGTCGCATTGTCTATGATGCCGATGTGAGGAGGCGTTTTTAGATGATCCGGTTACACAAGATAAAATTTAGTGCCTACGTCGTGACACTGGCTTGGCTTGGTTGTGGCTTAACCATGACTTCGGCATTGGCCGGTGATGATGGCGAGTCGAAATTTGTAGTTATCAAAGCGGCACATGTGATAACTATTTCAGGCGATAACCATTCGCCAGGCATTATCGTGATCGAAGATGGTCGCATCTCGGCTGTGGGAAGCGATTTGGAGTACCCGCCTTCCGCAAAAGTGATACACGCACCGCGAGAAACCGTGACACCGGGATTGGTGTTGCCGCGTAGTCGATATGGCTTGCCTTCGTACTCCAGGAATGGTGTGCATGGCGATCAAAAAGCCGCCTCTGAAATTTATCTGGACGAAAGAGATTTTGAGGCTTTGTTGAAGGCTGGTTTTACATCTGTTGGATTCGTTCCGGATGGCAGCGGTATTGTCGGGTTAGCCTCGGCTTATCGAACGGCGGGGGATGATGATTTGCGTTTGCTCAAAGAGGATGCGTATCTTTACGCGATTCCCAATTGGCAAGCTCAGGGAAAAGCTAATCTTCGCGGGGCTTTTAAGAAAGCTCAGGAAGAAATTGATAAGGTAGATAAAGCCCGTAAGGAATGGGACGAAAAGAGAAAGAAGGAAGCCGAAGAGGCGAAGAAAAAGGCCGGTGAAGATTCGCCTAAGGACGAGCCTGTCGAAGATGAAGGGGATGAGGGCAAGGAGAGGCCTGGGGTTTCCCGGCGAGGTTTGAACGGTGAAGAAGAAAAGAATGAGGCCAAGCCTGCTGAACCTGATGAAGGAGCCGAGAAGAAAGAGGAAGCGTTTGTACCTCCTAAGATCGATCCGAAGTATCAGCCTTTGGTTGATATGATTCAGCATAAAGAGGGCGCACGAATGTTGGTTCGCCTGGGCAGGGCTTCGGACCTATTGCATATGTTTGATGCGCTGGAAGGCTTTGATGATTTAGATGTTGATGTCGAATTCAAGAGCCGGCGTGCCACCAGTGATTTGCTTCATGTTATTGACGGGATTGGCGAGAAGGAGATGCGCATTCTTCTTTCACCTGTAGTCAATTATGTGCCTTATACAAATTTTAGATATAACGCGGTGAATCAGTTGGCGAAGGCTGGTGCGAAAATTGCTTTCGTTCCTGTCAGGGATAACGAATTGGAGTTTGGGCGAATGACGCAGCGAATGGCTGAGCTTGTCCGGGCGGGGCTGCCTGAGGATAAGTCGCTGCGTGCGGTGACGCTTGAGCCTGCGATGTTGATGGGGATTGATAAAGAGGTTGGTTCGATTGAAAAGGATAAGGCTGCGGACCTTGTTTTTTGGGATAGTGATCCGCTTGACCCTCATGGAAAAGTTACGCGTGTGATGATTCTGGGTGAGATGGTTTGGAAGGCGGAAGAGTCGCAATGATGGTAGCCGAGATGAAAATTAAAAATCTTTGTCTACTGATTACGTTGATGGCGATAGTTGCCGCGCCTGCATGGAGTTTGGATGTAGACAAAGGTCAGGAAGATGTCAACACAAAGGCATCGGCGGAAACTGAAAAATCGTCTGACGAGAAAAAAGATAAGAAGCCTAAGAAAGAGGATAAGTTTTTTCATCTGACTGACGGCACGGTTCATACGGTGACGGGTGGGGTGTTGCGTGATATTTCTATTCTATGCAAGAATGGAAAAATTGTTGAGATGGGGCAAGGCGTTACGGCCCCGGATAACGCTGAGACGTTAGATGCCAGTGGATATCATATTTATCCTGGGTTAGTCTCGGCTGATAGTGGCGGGATTTTTGGCTCGTCGGTGGAAAACTCGACCAATGTCTTCTCACTGCAAATGACGTTGGCATTAGCTGGTGGGATTACGACGGCAGCGACGGGTAATACGGCTGCGAAGCTTACTTTTGGTTCGACGGAAGGTTTGGTCGTTAAGCGTGACTTGTTTAAGTCGTTACGATATTCGTCAATCGAACCCAATGCGAAGTATGAGTTGCGGGCGAAGTTCGAAAAGGTCCGGCAGTATCTGCGTGAATATGAGGCTTATCAGGAAGATAAGAAACGTGACGATGAGGCTGAGGAGCCTGATAAGGAATGGCTGAAGGGTAAGTATCAAACTTGTTTGACGCTTATTAAGAAAAACGCTGTTGCGAAGTTTACGGCTAATAGTGCGCATGAATTGCTGGATGTGTGCGACCTGGTTTCAACCTTTGATATCGACGCTGTGATTGTGGGGGCGGTGGAAGGTTGGACGGTAGCCTCGGAGCTTGCACGGGCGAATGTGTCCGTTGTTGTGACTCCTCGAAAACGAGCCAGGTCGGATGAGCGTCTGAATCGTGCGAATGGTTCGAGTATTGAGAATGCTGCGATTCTTCATGAGCATGGCGTGCCTTTGGCGATTGTACCTGGCAACACTTCTGTGACGTTGTGGGGGTTAGCTGGTCGTGATTTGCTTCATCTTAATATGGAAGCGGCGTTCGCCGTGAGGGGCGGATTGTCGGAGGTTGCAGCTTTGCGGGCGATTACGATTGACTCGGCTAGGCTGCTTGGCGTTGAGCATCGTGTTGGTTCTATAGAGATTGGTAAGGACGCCGATTTTGCGATTACTGATGGTGACATTTTGCATTACATGACGCACACGCGTTGGACCGTTGTTGATGGCGAAGTCGTTTATGATAAATTCAAAGACACGCTCTTCGATCATATACGGCCTGACGGGGAATTAGAGTCTCCGCCGCCCGATGACTATTGGCCTAGACGGCTGGGCGACGATCAATGATGGTAGAGTAAGACGGTTCGTTTGCCCTTCGCGAAGTTCCATATCGTAGAAAAATTATTTACTAGATAACCAGTCATTGATGCACGAAGTCCGACTCCGATAAGACTTTTCGCATGGTCAGCCAAATGCAAGCTGCTGATGTTGCAAATATCGTTGTGCCAGAGGTCGTGCAAGATTTGGCGGTAGCGCATAAAGACTTTTTACGGCGGCTGTGCTTTGGTAATGGTTCGCCAGGTCCGGCGATGTTGGATTCTTTGCGGGTGACGTCGCCAACTACGAGGACGATTGATCTTGATGCTCCGCAATTTCTTTTTGGCCATCTGGACATTCATCATTAAGGGCCAAGTGTCGTAGATAAACTAATTTCTACGACCGATATTTAAGTAGCTAAACTAAATATATCGTAGAAGGGCGGGGCATCATGCCTCGCCCTTATTCATTACCGGACGCAGTTTTTGCGCATGTCCTTTGCTGCATAGAGAACGGTTCAGTTTCTCTTACTTTATTGTTGACCCAATTCATACACCTAGATAGACTGAGTAGTTGATCCAGGGAGGGATAGCTGCGTGCTGGTTGGGCAGGCGAGTGTTTGTGGCGAGAATCGTAATCGCTACATGTTGTCGTGTGACTGGCTTTGTTAGTGCGGCTGAAAGTTGTCAGATTTGCCGAGCACATTTCAAGGGTTCGATCTGGCATGGCACTTCGTAAGGATGCGAGGACCAAGAGATATTTGTATGGCGTTGAGTGGATAAACTCCGGACGCTTGTGGTCTTACATAGATTAAGATTAAGTAGTCCGGCTACACTAAACGACTTTTCTACTGATACAAGGCGCGCATGATTATGTCATGGGTGCAGATTTATGGTTTCGATGGAAGGCTAGAATGAAATGAATCAACGACGAAGTGCGATGGGTGTCGTGTGTATGTTTACATTGGCTATTTCTCTCTGCACATTCAAGGCTGGGTGCGGTGGTGGTTTTCTTGGAATAGAGGATTATCAACGTGACCTGTTGTTTGGCGGCGTAGCTGGGGCATTGTTGCTTAACCAGCCTGCACCGGCTGATGCGGGGGCGGGAGCGCCTGTGCCTGGTCCGACTGGTGAGCAAGGTGTGCCTGGGGTGGATGGTGTTATTGGTGTGGATGGTCCATCTGGTCCTCAGGGTCCTCAAGGTCCAGATGGGGATGCAGGTCCGGAGGGAGTTGCGGGTACGCCTGGCCCTGCAGGAAGCAATGGCGCAACGGGACCAGCCGGCCCACAAGGTGAAGATGGCGAAACGCTTTTTGATATTTTTATTGATGACTTTTTTACGACCGCTGGCAACAGCCCTGGAAACTTGCAAGTTCAATTAGTGAATATCCAGGAGCCTACATTGGGCGGGAGTTACTTTGCGCAAAACAATGATGATAGTGTCGTGGCTTATCGTGTGGCTATTCCTGAAGGGTATGAAGGCATTAACGATGTCACGATGCGAATGTTTTTGAATAGGACGGGGCCTGTATATGCAGGTTGTACTATTATTTCTGCTCGTGCTGTTCGACTCCGAGAGGGTGAGGGTATCACGACTTATGGCGAGCCACTTTCGTTGTCCATTGATAATCAGAGTTCGCCGCCTCAGGCCGCTCCAAAATTGTTAGATGATTTGCTAGGCGGTGTTTCGAGTCAGTTGCATGTGATTGATATTCCGATCAATTCACCTGCTGGATTGGATGACACGCCATCACTGGCTACGAAAGATTTGATGGCTTTCGAATTGCAAACTGAATTAACAGACGGTGGAACTTATCATATTCTTGGTGTTGAGTTTTTTGAGAGTGCGTCGGCGGCTGTGCTTTCCGGGGCTACGTTGGTAAGCCCGTGTGATGTTGGCAAAGGCGAGACGATGTTGCTATGTCCGCTTGGCGATTGTAATGAGAATAGCATAGATGATGCCTGCGATCTTTTCACCGAAGGAAGTGAAGATTGTAATGAGAATAGAGTTCCGGATGAGTGCGAATCACTTAGCACTGTTTGCCCAAGCATTGACATGGTCTTTTTGCTAGACACATCTGGCTCTATGGTTGATGAGATTGATTCGCTGTGCGCGACGATTGATACGATTGTCGCCGACTTGGCGGGGCAGGGCGTCGCGCTCAATGCTGAAATATTGGCTATTGATTTTGTGGATCACTTCCCGTCCGATGCTAACAATCCTGCTGATGACAGTGAATTTTTTGATTGGTCTTGTTTGGTTGCCGGAGATACCGTGACTGATCAAAGTTGGACAAATGGCAGCGGTTCTGGCGTGACAGGTGATGCCGATGGTTGCCCAGGCAATCTTGATGGTGATAACAATAGTGAACGTGACGAAAACTGGGGACCAGCATCTGCCATTGTGGCTGGCCAATATCCGTGGGGGCAAGATTCAGTTCGGCTAGTCATTCCGATTAGTGATGAAGGCCCGTGTCTTGGTGGCGACGGATGTGACGCTGATGATGATAGTGCGATTGCTAACGCTATAGCACAAGCATTAGCTCAATCACCCCCTGTTGTGGTATCGCCTATCATTGGTGACTTCCCAGATACCTGCGTAATCGCGCAGGCTCAGACCATCGCCAATGCAACTGGTGGAATTGCTGTAGTCGCTGATGGCGTCGATCGCGTATCTGAATTAGCTAAGGCCATTAACGAAATCATTGCTTCGCGTTGCAACCCGTGCTCTGAAAATGTGAAATAGGGCTGGTTGTAAGTGATGCAACGTGTTATTGAAATTAAATGATTAGGAAGTCGATCAGAAAGATTCCGGAGTAAATACAAAATGAAAATGAAACAAAAATATATAGCAACGATAGCCGCGATGGGGCTGTGTCTGAGTGTTACCTTGGGCGTGGCTTGTGGTGGAGGCGGATTTTTAGGGCTGGCAGATTTTCAGCGTGATCTGATCGTGGGAGGTTTGTTAGGCGGCGTCCTATTGAACCAACCTCCAGCGGCTGAAGTCGCGGCAGGTAATCCTGTTCCTGGTGTGACAGGTGAGCAGGGTGTACCTGGCTTGGACGGTATTGATGGCGTAGAGGGACCAGCCGGGTCTGAAGGTATGGCTGGCGAAGATGGTCCACAAGGTGAAGAAGGGCCTGCTGGTCCGGCTGGGCCTAATGGTTCATCGGGTAGTGCGGGGCCTCAAGGTGAGGACGGTGCAGATGGCCAGGAATTCTTTAGTATTTTTATTGACGACTTCTTCACGACACCACAAGGTGGTTTTGGCGATTTACCTGTGCAAGTTGTAGACATCACAGAACCTGTATTGGGTAATTTTGAAGGTGACGGGATCGCTTACCGGGTGGCTATTCCTAATGTTTATCATGCGGGTAATGATGTCACTATGCGGATGACTTTTTTGCGTCAAGGCTTACCTGATAATGAGTGTTTCATTTTCTCGGTGAGTGCGGCGAGATTGCGTGCTGGCGAGTCTATGGCTACCTATGGCGACCCTTTGTTTTTGGCGATTCAAAATTCCTTTGGTGAATTTGCAGGTAGACCGGGAACCTCGAATGAATTGTTTGTTATCGATCTTCCGATCAACGTCACGCCAGGACTTGTGGATGACACACCCTTGGCAGTGAGCGATGTGTTGGCCTTTGAGCTTTCTACTGAATTGGAGGATTTTGCCCCTTATCAGATATTAAGTGTTGAATTTTTCGAGTCTAACAACGCGACCTTAGCCGGTGCTGATATTGTTGATGAAGTGTGTTGCAATAATCAAACGCCTACAGCCGGTCCATTTGCCTATATTTCTAACACCGCCTCTGATGACGTATGGGTGGTAGACATTCTGCGTCGCGAAGTTGTTGCTGTTGTTGACGTTGACGATGATCCAAGAGGGATTGATATCAGTCCGGATAACAGTCGTGTTTATGTTGCGAACCGTCGTGGCGGTTCGGTTTCCGTGATCGATACCGCTACCAATGCACTTACTCAGAACATCGTATTTTCAACAAGTGATATTGTTACTGCAACGGAGCCTTATGATGTAGTCGTTAGCGCAGATGGTGAATGGTTGTATGTAGCGATGAAGAACGGCGGCTCTGAAAATGGAGACGGCACTGTTGTGGTAGTTGATCTACCTGCTGGTGATATCGTGGCCGAAGTCGTTTTGGATGGCGATGCTTCTTTGGAGGGAATCGTAGTGACGCCTGACGGGCGCAAAGTTTATGCGGCTGGACGTGGTGATATGTACGCTGTTGATGTATCGACAACAACGACGCCTACATTTTTAAATGCGAATGGTGACGCTTCGCGAGAACTTGTCGTTTCTCCGGACGGTGCGTGGGTTTATGCTGATGATGGCGCCTTAAATACCGGTGATGATACTTCTATAATTACAGGTGATAGTTCCGGAGAACGCGGTATTACAATCTCGCCAAACGGACAATTTCTATACAGTACAAATGAAAACTCTAGCGTAAGGGTTGTCGAGATTAGCATGTTTGAAGGTTTCCCCGTGACGAATTTCGTGGCAGACATCGATGACATGGTAAACAGACAATTTGGAGCATATGGAATTGATCTGATGGATTCTGGGGATTTGGGTGTTGTTTCCTTCCGAGCAAGCGATTCAGTTCGAATATTTGATACATCAACATTGAGTTTCGTCGGCACTCCGATCTCTATGAGATTTACAACGTGCGATGGAGAGACACGTTTTGGAGATGAGCCTAAACAGTTGGTCATCTCGCACACCGTTGAATAATCCACGCGGCTAAGTGGCGAAGGCTTCACGTAAGCAATGGTAATGACATCTTTAATAAAGCATAGATGGTTCCAAACGATTAAGTAATAAAATTTTCCAGGTAATAGCAACCGCGGAGTAGGAGCAAGTACGAAATGAATCATAATCGTCGAAAATATGAGAGCGTAATCGCAGCGTGCCTGACCTTTGGTTTGTTGTTGAAGGTTGGGTGTAGCGGTGGAATTCTAGGGCTTGAAGACTATCAGCGTGATTTGCTGTTTGGTGGTTTAGCTACCGCGCTGCTTCTTAATCAGCCTGCGGCTGTCGTTGATGGTGGTGCTGGTAATCCTGTTCCCGGCTCCGCTGGCGAGCAGGGCGTGCCAGGTGTTATTGGTGTTGATGGTGCGCAAGGGCCTGCTGGTCCACAAGGTCAGCAGGGTGAAGACGGACCAGCTGGAGCTACAGGACCGGCGGGGCCAGCTGGGTCGGCGGGTTCTTCGGGCGGAACTGGTCCGCAAGGGCCAGATGGCGCAGCAGGGCCAGCCGTATTTAACACTTTCATTGACGATTTCTTTGCGTTTAGCGGTGCAAATACAGGCGACTTGCCGGTAGACGTTGTGAGTATTGTTGAGCCTGTGCTCGGCGAGTTGTTTTTGACTCGCACGATAAGTTCGCCGATTGCATTCCGCGTTTCTGTGCCACAAACTTACACTGTAGGTCAGCCGGTCACGATGCGTATGTTCTTTCATCGTACCGGAGAAATTTTGGAAGATTGCTTTATCTTTTCGGTAACTGGTATACGTCTGCGCGACGGTGAAGGTGTTAGCAACTACGGTGAAACGACTTGGCTATCGATTGATAATGCGGGGAAGGTTACGCCAAATCGTCAGGTGGCTGAGTTGTTGTTGGGAACTGTTGGCTCTGGTGGTGAGTTAATTGTTGTTGATTTACCGATCAATGCAGCACCAGGACTTGTTGACGCTATCGCATTGGATCGTGCGGATTTTCTAGCTTTCGAGCTTGCGACGGCTAAGCCTGATGGATCGCTATATCAGATTTTAGGTGTTGAGTTTTTTGCTTCTGATAACCCAGCGTCGCTATCTGGTGCTTCTATTGTTGGGCCATTCACCGCTAATGAAAGACCGACATGCGACTGTAGTGGCACGGGCGTGGATTGTAATAATAATGGCCGTCCAGATGATTGCGATATCAGCGATGGAACGAGCTTCGATTGCGACGGCAACGGTGTTTTGGATGAGTGCGAGGATTGCAATGAGAACGGTATTCCTGATGGTTGTGATATAGACTGTGACAGTACAGTGTGTCTGTCTTGTAGTGACCGTCAGGCTACGGCTGGCACACCAACTTGTGCAGAAGATTGTAATCAAAATGGTATCCCGGATAGTTGTGACATCGCGGATGGTACAAGCGAAGACTGTCAAAATAATGATATCCCTGACGAGTGCGACGAAGGGTGTGGTATCGTAGACTGCAACAACAACATGATACCCGACGACGTCGAAATTGCCTCAAGAGTTATGATATCTACCCTGGACTCATCTGGTATGTCACTTGGCACATTTCCTGTGGGGTTAAAATATGACCAATTCGTATCATTTATTGAAGTGGATAAAACTGGCAATATTTGGGTTGGAAGGAACGATTCTGGTCACGGCTCTTTTGATACCAACCCCAACGACATGGTTGTAAAATTCTCGCCAACAGGTACGGAGCTATTGACATTGAAAGGCCCAATGCGGGATCCTAAGTCAGTCGCATTTGATTCGCTGGGTAACATTTATGTGGGTGGGGTTCCGGAGGGAGCGAGCTTAAACGACAGTACTATATTCAAATATGACTCGTCTGGTAATTTCGTGACAAGTTTCGGATTGGTTACTGGCCCATTGATTGGTGCTGAGTACCGCGCGATTGTAATTACATCAGATGATCGCATCTTCGCGAATACTGGCCTTCCGATCCAAATATATGAGTACACTACTGCTGGTGTGCTGGTGCGCGCCTTGCACCGTTCTGCTGTTACATCCCGATCTGGAGGTGGTCTGGCTTTAAGCCCAGATGGTACGATACTGTGGAGTTATCAACGCGCGAACGGGCCCGGAACAGATAATATTGTAGAATATAACCTCAGTTTAGTGCAGCAGTCTTCTTTAGGTTTGAATTCCATTGGTGTTCCAATTCTCTGGGGATTAGACACACTGCAAAATGGTTCGCTTGTGAGCAGATATCTAAGCAAGGTTTTCATCATTACCCCGCCAAGCACGACGGCTGGGGAAGTTGACTTTTCAATTATAGATGGTGGTGATAGCTTTCGTAGAGGGTTTGCGGTTGACACTAGCGGTAATTATTTTGTCAGCCATGGTGGCATTGATGTGGAAGATTGCAATGGAAATGGTATTCCTGATGAGTGCGATATCGCGGCTGATCCGAGCTTGGATAGTAATACGAATGGCCTGCTAGACTTGTGCGAGGATCTAGATTAATCAAACGAGTTAAGCGTGTGTCATTGACGGAGTAGTCAGGACTCTATGTATAGAATCTTGCTAGTCGTTCGTTGATCACAAAATGGCAGTGATTCTGGCTTGGGGTGGTTTATACCACTCCCGCTAGGCGCTGCAGTTGCTGCCGCTGTACCGCGATGCAAATTTTCTGGAGGCCTTTCTCGAATTCGCGCGAGGATTTATCCTCGGATGCGATGTTTGCGCCGTAGCGATAAATAGATGATGAAAATTTAGTACAGCTTTGTACGCATATTTTTCCCTGCAAGCGATAGTCCAGGAATGGTAATGAAATGTCTAAGATTTTTCCGGTGGTGTACTGAGCCGCTGTTAGGAACGATACACCTGTTGAGCTAACGTCCAATATTCGGCAGCTTTTCTTTCCATCAATCTCGGCAAAAATGTCGTCCATTACCGTCGAGACGCGGTATGTTTGGCGGCTTTCCGCAGACATTGGCTTGCTAGTGGTGACAAATCTGAATGCGCCGTCTAGTTCTTCCGTGCCAACTTCTTCGACGATGGCTGCTTGTTGCATAAAGTCGGACGCACTATCGTAGTATACGAATAATTCCTGATCTGCTTCGAGGCACAATTCTGACTCTTCCAGCTTCGCGGTATAAGAGTTTTCATCCAACGAAATCATGACGGCAGCATGAAGAATTCGTCTGTTCTTACTGTCTGGGATGTGAATATAAAATCCTGAGCCAACACCAACCATGATCGATACCTCCTGGATACCAGTTGCGGACATAAGATATGCACCAGAGATAAACCTGCTGCTCTGCTTATCGTCGGGAAATTTTGCGTGTAACTAAAGATACAAATCTTCGTCTTGGCCAATGCTGTCTCTGGCTCCTGCTTGCTAAGTCCGCTAATGTAATACCCGAGAACGTAATCTTACGAAGTGTAGCGATGATGAAATCTGAACCCAGACGAGCTGAACTAATAGGCGTTGCCTTGCTCCTGGCTGCTGGGGTAATGTGGAGCTTGAACGGTGCGTTGATTAAGTTAATTAACGAAGAGGGGCACGGTCCTAGCGGCGTAGTCATCGCTTTTTATCGCTCTTTGTTTGCCGGTCTTGTGCTATTGCCTCTGGCTCGAGGAAAGCTACACACGTTGGCACGAGATACACTTACCATACCAACGTCGGGGTTTTCACTCTTTCAGTCATTGTATCGACTTCGCGCTGCGGCTAAATGGTGCGTCATTTTTTTTACTTTGATGACCGTTGCGTTTGTCGTCGCTAACACGCAAACCAAAGCGGCGAATGCTATCTTGCTTCAATACACGTCCACTTTTTGGGTGTTCGGATTATCGCCTTGGGTACTCAATGAAAAGCCGCAGCGGTATGCGATGATTATATTGCTTATTGCGCTGGTCGGGATTGGCGTGATATTCGCGGGCAACGCATCGAGCGATTTGGCGGGGTTGCTCATGGCTTTGTGTGCCGGTTTATTTTTTGCGTTGCTCTCTTTGATGATACGTCGCATGCAAGATGGAAATTCGGCTGCGATTACAGTATTGAATAATCTAGGCTCTGCTGTTTTGATATTCCCGTTGGTGCTATTAACTGATGGGCTATGGGTATCGCAGCGTTCACTTCTGCTACTGGTTTTAATGGGTGTCGTGCAGTTTGGGATTCCTTATTATCTGTACACGCTTGGTTTGGCTAGAGTTCCCGCGTATTCCGCAGCCTTGTTGATTATGGTAGAGCCTGTGCTGGTTCCGATTTGGGCGTATTTGGCCGTGGGGGAGACTGTGCCTGTGACAACCATCGTGGGAGGGAGTATCATTCTTTTTGCATTGGGGATGTTTGCTTTGTTGTCACGCTCATCATCTTCGAGGCAGTCGAAAGTGAACATTAGTATATAAGATAGTTTTAGAATTGGGCATATTATGAAGAAGTATAGAGCGGTCGTATTGGGTTGCGGTATGATTGGGCAAACGATTGCTCGCGACTTGGCTAGTGACGTAGAGTTTGATGTGGCTGTGGCAGATATAAGCCCGGCGAATTTACATCGGCTTGCAGACGAGTCTTCAATCGTTACGCATGAAGTGAATCTTGGTGACACGGCTGCCCTTGGTAAAGTGATTTCTTCTGCGGATATAGTACTTGGCGCGTTGCCGAGTGTCATAGGGATTCAATCGCTTCGTGTGATTATTGAAGCGAAAAAACCTTACTGCGATATTACATTCATGCCCGAAGATGCCATGTCGTTGGATGAATTAGCGAAGAAGCATGGGGTGACAGCCGTGGTTGATTGCGGCGTTTCACCGGGCTTGTCCAACCTTTGCGTGGGATATGCCTATAAGGAAATGGACCGAGTGGACTCGGCTGTTATTTATGTGGGCGGGCTACCAAAGAATCCGCGACCACCATTTTATTACACGGCTCCGTTTGCACCTTCGGATGTTATCGAGGAGTACACGCGGCCTGCGCGGTTGGTGGAAGGTGGGGAAATCGTCACGCGAGAAGCATTATCAGAACCGGAGATAATTGATTTTCCGCAAGCGGGGGAATTAGAGGCATTCAACACGGATGGATTACGGAGTTTGTTGAATACTGTTGACATTAAAGACATGAAAGAAAAGACGCTTCGGTATCCTGGCCATATTGATTTGATGCGCATTTTTCGAGAGACGGGACTGTTTAGTAAGACACCGATCGAAGTCAATGGCGGTAGTGTTCAGCCTTTGGAGATGACGTCTAAGCTGATGTTTCCCATGTGGAAGCGTCAAGATGATGACACTGAATTTACGGTTATGCGTGTCATGGCTGAGGGGGAGAAGGATGGTAAGCGCGTGCGCATGACGATGGATCTTTACGATGAAGATAAGCTTGGGCAGACTACTTCGATGGCGCGGACGACAGCTTTTCCGTGTGCGATCGTAGCCCGCATGATCGCCCGAAAGCAAGTTGCGAAAACAGGTCTGTTGCCTCCAGAATTATTAGCCAGTGAGGCCGGGTTCTACGAGCGGGTGGTTGAGGAGCTAAATCATCGCGGTGTGAAAATGACCTGTGAATTAACAGAAGTGTCTTAGTGGGAAAGACTTACGGTTTTGCAGCGATGATTTGTTCGATTTTGAATCGCGATAATTTCAAGATTATTCTTGACTCAGTTCCGCGAAGCTGTTAATGATGTCCATTCGCGATTGAATTTTATCGTGGTCCTTTGAAAAGTGTATATGTCGCGATTGACGGTTTTCATCTTGTGATGAAATAAAAGGGAAGGTGGTGCAAATCCACCGTGGACCCGCCGCTGTGATCGGGGACGAACGCCATAATGAGCCATTGATGTGTTTTGGGTGTGGGCAGCATTGCTTACAGACAAAACCGTTGAGAAGGCGTGGCTAGTAGGATGATCCGTAAGCCAGAAGACCTGCCGATGATCGCATTTTTATTGATTGGGCATCTTCGTTGGATTGGGATGCTGTGATCAGCGTGTTTTTTTGCGAGGTTTGAATTTTTCGTTTCGCAATCTATTTTACGCAAATGATCCCGGCATCTTTATTTTGAAGATGTCGGGATTTTTTTTCGGTTGTTTATGCTGCGAGGATCAGTTAGGCCGAGGAAGGATGCGTATGATGCGCACGTGTTTTTGGTTTTCTACAGTTTTATTGTGGGGTTGTTTGGGTTCTGCCCAAGCTTTAGCAGATTCATTCGATAATTATACATTGAATGGGTCGATCGAATTACCAGTCGGCGCTGGCCCGTTCGACACATTAACCGATGGTCGTATCGTAACTATTATTGCGGCGGATATCATGATTGAAGATGCCCCGGGTGTAGGGTCGTTTGGATTGTTGGGCACTTTACCGAGTGCAGACATATCTGGTTTTGGCGCAAGTTTTTTACGAGTCTCTCCTAACGGTAGCCAATTAGCTGTTGGCAATAATGGCGGGGCTTCCGGCGTTAATTATGAGGTTGGTGTTTTTGATTCGGCGACACTGGCTGGCCGATGGATTACGGCGGCTTCGTTCGATGCGACCTGGCTTGATGAAGTTTCCATAGCATTATCTGCCGGCGATTTTACGACTGGTGTTGTAACGCTATTAGATTCCACGTCGCCGGATGCAGTTAATCCGATTAACCCTACTTTGATTTCGAATATTGGTGGTGCTTCCGGAGGGGTGGCATTTGACGGGTTAGGAAATCTCTACACGGGCAATGGTTTCATGGCGGCTGGGCCTAGCGGCACGGGGGCTGTGAAGGCTTTTTCGATGTCGGCTTGGACTAACGCGATGGCGATGGCGACTCCGCTCGATTTTGAGATGAGCGGGTTGGAGATTGTAGACATATTGTCGGCTGCTTCGCTGGGTTTTGATGTCGAGGGGAACCTACACGTCGCAGGTGGTGATTTCAATTTGCCCAAAGTCGATTTTGTGGCTTTGGTCAGAGCTAGTGCGGTGGCTTCCGCGCTGGCGGGGCTGGGCGCAGCGGATATTAGCGACGCGACACAGGTAAGACGGCTTGACCCGGACAACGTCGACAATTTTAATTTTTATTCGGTTTGTTACAGTGCGTCTCTCAGGCGTCTTCATGTTCGCAGTTCCGGAGCAGCGACCGTTTATTCTTATGTCGATCTAACGCAACCAGTTCCCGCAGTCTCTACATGGGGGTTTGGTGTCATGTGTTTGTCTATGATGACTGCTGGCACGTTGGTGATGCGTAAGCCGGTCGTCGTGGTAAAGTCGTTAGTGTGCTAATGACGGAAGTACCATGGCGCTTAATGAGTAAGTTGAATTGTCCCGGCGCGTAAATGAATACGATGATTACTATCAACGTTATTATCGAATCGATTAGTCTGGGTAAAAGGTGTATAAGGTGATGCGATGTCGAATATGATGATTAAAATTTTCATGTTGACGGTCGTTACCTGGGTACAAGTGCTTTCCGGAGAGGAGCCTTTTGCTGTGAGTGTAATCGATTATTCACCCGCGCCGGGGCAATTTGTTAATGATATGAATGACGATGGGTTTGTGATAAATGACCCGTTGGCTGCGATTGGTGCGCCGGATGGTGGGGGTACCAGGGATGGCGCGTTGGATGTCGTCACGCTAGGCGGCTTTGGAGGTTCTATTACATTAGCTTTTGACCATTTGGTAGAAGATCATCCGCTTAATCCTTATGGCATGGACGCGATCGTGTTTGGTAATGCCTGGTGGGTGATTGGTGATGTAAATCGACATTGGGCAGAGTGCGGCACGATTGAGATTTCGCTCGACGTTAATAAAAACTCTATAGCTGATGATCCCTGGTATCTGATTCCTGGGTCACATATTGACCAACCTGTTTCGCAATTCGTTAGTCAGACGTGGGATAATAATACCAGTGATACGACTTATCCGCCCGCTGATGCTTCGTGGATACCGCTAGGATTTTTCCCTTCCGGTGAGTCAATGGCGACGACTTCGGCATATGTATTACCACTAAATGTTTTTGGGAACACAACCGTTGTAAACCCGCTGTCCGGGACAGGGCGGGAAGGTGTTTTTGGGTACGCTGATTACATGCCTACGCTGTTTCTCGGTGACTTGGATGGCGATGATTTTGTAGATAACTTCATGGTGACACCAGAGGAATTCTACACCGTGGCTGACAATCCATTATTTTCGGGCATTTCAGAAGGTTCTGGCGGCGGAGATGCTTTTGATATTGCATGGGCTATTGATCCTATCAGTAGCGAGTTCGCGATGCTCCCCGGATTTCATTTTTTGCGGATAACGACGGGTGTAAACGCAGTGTTAGGCCCTTTCGGTGAAAAATCGGTAGAAGTTGATGCCGTGGCTGACGCCAGGCCGGACTTGACTGGTGATGCAGATGGCGATGTGGATATTGATTTGCATGATATCTCTTTTTTGTTGGCGTGTTTGTCCGATGATGGAAGTAGCGGCGTAGCGTGTGCGCCAGTGGAAGAAAATTTGGCGCGTATTGTAGAGCCGTTCGATGCGATTCCGGTTACGATGAGAATGACGGGGCCTCGATGATTATGCAAGGACGCTTAATCAAGTTGAAACATTCTAGGCGCGCGTTTACCCTACTAGAAATACTTATTGTGATTGGCATGGTGTCGGCATTAACGGCTTTGATTGTACCTGCTATGTCGAGTGCGCGTGAGCAAGCGAATACGATTGTTTGCCGGTCTAATCTTAATCAAATTATGTTAGCCAACCGTTATTATGCAGAAGCGAATGGTGGAAGGTACGTCCCGGGTGCTGCCGATTTTCGTCGCAATTTGAATCGATGGCATGGAGGGCGGGCCAGAAAGGGGGTGGCCTTTGATTCTTCGAACGGGCCATTAGCTGATTATCTAGGCGACTCCCAAGGAATACGAACCTGTCCGAGTTTCCCTGCAGAGCAAATTGCGGAAGAGAGTGGGGGGTTCGAGACGGGCAACGGCGGTTATGGTTACAACAACGCCTACATTGGCGTAATTGGTGGCGAGCAGGCAGGCGGGGCATTTGGCATTAAAACAGATAGGTCTGGCGTAGTTGTTGATTGGGTGGCTCAGCCGGTTAGCACGATTATGTTTGCAGATACGGCTTTTGCGTCTAATTCGCTCATTGAATATAGCTTTGCCGAGCCGAGATTTCATCCGAAATATCCTGCGTATCGCGCGGACCCCTCGCTACATTTTCGTCATGCCAAAACTGCAAATATTGGATGGGTGGATGGCCATGTTGATTCGCAGCGTTTAGTTTTTAGCGCGTCCAGCGGATATTATCCTCTTGATCCAGCTTCCGTCGATATTGGTTGGTCTGGCCAGGCGGATGATAATTCGTTGTTCGACCTGAAATGAAACGCCATTCAGTGCATTAGATAGCCTATAAAACATTTCAACGCGAGTATCGAATTGCAGTTTGCTACCGGTGTGACATAATAAACAGATTGTGCTAATGGATTTAGCTCTGATTATGAATTGAGGCGGCAGTGCATGCTTGCCAGAGAGATGTTTCGCGTTAGAAATCGAAGTAGGTGGATATGTTTAAGAAAATTTGTTTTTATGTGATGTTTCCATGCCTGGGGCTTTTTGGGGCGTCGTGCGAGCGTTCGACTGAATCGCCGAGCCAGCTAGAGAAAACTTCTGCGACTGTCATTGAGCAGCCTGAATCAGTTATCAAATCCCGGGCACAACGCGCGCCTGCGCCAGTAGCTACTGGGCTGGGAGATTGGCATGAAGCGACGCCTGAAAAACGCGACATCATGGCCGAAAAATTTGTTGCAGACGGTAGCCTATTGGGCATGGTGGAGGACGAAGTTGAGGCTCAATTGGGTAAGCCAGATTTTCGCTCCGAGCGATTGATGTATAGCTTTGAATTTGGCGAAAAGCTAGAGGGTGCTACCGCGCCGTCACTAATTTTGAACCTGGACTGCGAAGGGTTGGTGGAGACCGCAGGGGAAGCAACCTATCCGAGAGGCTTAACCCCTGAACCTTTTGATGAGGATAAGTGGAAGAGCGGTACTGAGCGGGAACGTTTTTATATGGCTCCAGCACTGGCGAAAAGTAAGCGGCTGATCGGTATGACACAAGAGAGTGCGTTAGAACTTCTTGGCGAACCAACTAAACGGACGCTCCCGCAGATAGCCTACTATAGTCGGACTCGGAATGAACGCGGAGCGGGTGCGGGGCCTAACCGTAAGCTGATTATTAAATTCAACGAGTCGTATGTGGTTGATAAAGTGATCTATACTCAGAAGTAACCAAGTCTGTTTGATGTCGTGAGATAAGTTTAGCCATTGATTAGGTTGCACGCATGAGTGGCAAGTCTAGTCCGTATCGTTTCATTTTTTTGTATAGCGTCGTGCGGTTTATGTCGAGCTGCTCAGCCGTGGCTTGACGATTCCAATCGTTGGCGCGAAGGGCGCTTTCGAGTATGCGTTTTTCCGGCACTTCTAATGCTTGTTTCAATGGCATGGGGATGTAGTTTGCTGATGAATGATTGGTGTGTGGGGTAGAGAGTATTTTTTCGGGAAGATGCTCTACATGTAGCTCCGTTCCCTGACAAAGTACGACCGCACGGGCTATGATGTTCTGCAGCTCTCGCACGTTTCCCGGCCAATTGTATCGCTGAAGTGCTTGCACGACTTCATCGTCTAAGCCAGTGACTTTGGAATTATATTCGGTTGCGCAGTTTTGAATAAAATGATTGGCGAGTAGCGGGACGTCAGCCATTCGGTCGCAAAGCTTTGGCATGTCGATACACACGACGTTGATACGATAGTAAAGGTCTTGCCGAAATCGGCCTGCTTCAACTTCTTGCTCCAGGTCAACATTTGTCGCTACGATTAGCCGAACGTCCACTGTCTCGGTTTTGTTGCTACCTACCGGCTCGAATTGGTGAGATTGTAATACGCGAAGCAGTTTTACTTGCATGGCTGGGGATGCTGAAGAAATTTCGTCGAGAAATAAAGTGCCGCCGTCAGCCGCTTTGAATTTACCAATTTTATTAGAGACGGCCCCGGTGAAAGCACCGCGCGCGTGGCCAAACAATTCGCTTTCGAGAAGCGTTTCTGGTAACGAGCCGCAGCTTACTTCGATGAAAGGCTTGTCTCGTCGTGCGCTTTGTTGGTGTATGACACCTGCGATGAGCGATTTTCCTGTTCCCGAAGGCCCTTGCACAAGCACGCTCACCTTTGAGTCTGCGATAGTTTCTACGAGGTCGAATATTCGTAACATGCGATGGTCGTGGCCCATGATGGCGTCTAAGCCGTAGCGCTGGTCGAGACGCTTTTTGAGTTGTTGGTTTTCTTCAACAATAAAATGCTGGGCAATAGCCCGTTGCACGCAAAGTATCAGTTCATCATCGTGGATAGGTTTCGTTAAATAATCGTGCGCACCTAGTTTGATGGCTTCGACAGCGCTTTCGATCGTGCCATATCCTGTCATCATGATGACACCGATTTCCGGATGTTTTTTCTTGAGTGCCGCTAATAGTTCAAAGCCGTTGCCGCCGGGCATGTTGATGTCGCTTAGCACAATATCAATAGGGTTCGCATCGAGCAGACGCATGGCATCGGTGAACGACTGAGCTGAGACGACGATGTAGCCTTCCAGGGAAAGAAATTCTACAAGCGAGTCGAGAATGATTTTATCGTCGTCAACGACAAGTATATTGGCTGGCGTTTTAGTTTGTTGTGTCATGATACACTTTCCTGTCGTGTGCGTTTGTAAGGCATCGTTCGCACGAGGATTACATGGTTAAACGCCATCCTTGCCCCTTTGATCTGTCATGCAACTTGCCAGTGGAATGCTCGCTATAAAAATCGCCCCATGAGGTCGGTTTGGTTCGGTGACGATGGTGCCGCTTATTCCCTCAATAAAGTCTCTGCAAATAGCGAGGCCTAGTCCGGTACCTTTTCCTGGGGATTTACTTGTCGTGAAAGGTTGAAAAATATCTTGCAAATCGTCAGGTAATCCTGTGCCCGTATCTGCGAAGCGGATGACAACGTGGTCGTTTTCGATGCGGGTAGACACGGCTAACTGCCCGCCCGCGGGCATAGCGTCGCAAGCGTTTTTCATCAAATTGCAACATACTTGATATAGCCTGCTGCCACTGACGGATGGCATGTTTTTATGGTGTAAATCGAGGGATATTTCCAAGCGTTGGTCGTCTACTAATTCCGAAATAGATTTCGCGGCCTGTTCGACGATTTCATTGATGTTGCTGATGTCAAAATCTTTCGCTGAAGTCCGCGAGTAGGCTAGTAGATCAGAAATAATTTGAACCATGCGTTTTATGCCGGTGCGTGATTCCTGAAGATACTTCGAGAGCTTGTCGTCCTCCTTGGCATCTGCCAGGCGTAGTGCGAGATTGGTATATCTAAGAATGCCGTCTAGCGGGTTGTTAAGTTCATGCGCTACGCACGAAGTCAGTTTCCCTAGCGAGGCTAGCCTTTGCAGAAGTTCTTGCTCGTCGGTGGAACCCTCGTTATGAATTCGCTCATCCAATATCGTAATGACCGCACCTGTAGATTGGCCAGGGGGATAGCTCAACGGAACGCACTTTGCATAGATTCTTGTTTTTGACGATGGGGCTGGGCTAACGATTTCACACTCGATGGGTGGGGTGGGGAGTGAATTTTGTACGGCTGTAATTAAGGCTCGCCAAGTGGTCGTTGAGTCAACCGGGCTGAGGTAGTCACTAAGATTTTGCGCACCGTTTGCATTGGGAAATAGCCGTTTGGTATGTGCGTTCGTAAATATGACGCATGCGTTTTGGTCCACAGCAATAACGCCCACGTCGAGCGAGTCGATAGCCAATGCGGCTAGACTGTTTGCTTGAATAGCTGCAGCTTGGGATGTACTGGCGTGGGTACTCATAATCACCGAGTTTCCAATTCATACGATGCGAACTTCGCCCGTCATGTTGCCATAGGGCAACGCCGGTGTGCGGATTCGTCATCATTGACCTACTCAAGTGTTGATTTCAGAACCACTTTGGGCAAACTAAATGCAACGCTAATGTGTCATTAAGCAGAAAATGTAGATGTTATCGGGGCGAAGTTTATAGGATCAAAGATTGGCCCGTCATGGCGGGGGGGGGCGTGAGGCCTAGCATGACTAGGGCTGTCGGGGCGATGTCGGCTAACCTGCCGCCGGTTCGTAGGGACGTAGAGGCGTATCGCGGGTCAACTACGAGAAGCTCTACATCGTATGTGGTATGCGCCGTATGCGGGCCGCCCGTTGCGGGGTTTATCATTTGCTCGCAGTTTCCGTGGTCCGCTGTGACGATAAGACCGCCACCTTTTTTCAATACGGCTTCGATGACTTTCCCCACGCATTCGTCTACAACCTCAACCGCTTTGACGGCGGCGTTTAAGTTACCGGTGTGACCAACCATGTCGCCGTTGGCGAAATTGACCACGATCAAATCGTCATCTTCGCTTTCGAGGCGATTCAACATCGCCTGGGTAATATCTCTGGCGGACATTTGCGGTTTTTGGTCATAGGTTGAAACATCGCGTGGCGAAGGGGCCATGCTGCGTGATTCGTGTGGGAATGGCTCGTCTTGATAGTCGTTGAAAAAGAAGGTGACGTGGGGGTACTTTTCCGTCTCGGCGCAGCGAAACTGTTTCAGGCCTTGCTCTTCGATGTATGAGCCGAGGATGTCCCGCATTTTCGGCGGCTTATTGAAAGCGACGATGGTATTAAGGCTTTGCTCGTAGGCGGTCATGGATACGAAGTGTACATCAAGTTTGTTGCCTCGCTGAAAGCCTAGAGACTCATCGGAATTTGCGTCGGGATAGGGGAACTTGTCATAGATAAAAGCTTTCGTGATTTCTCTTGGCCTATCGCCGCGATAATTGAAAAAGATGATGCTATCGCCGTTACGAATCACCGCCGGGCTTTGGTCGTCTTTTACAATCACACTGGGAACTACAAACTCATCACCCTGCCGAGATGTTTCTCTGGGGTGGTCGTAATAATGTTGCAAGGCTTCGATGGCTGAGGGGAAGCGAGTGCCGTCGCCGCGCGTTAGCATGTGGTAGGCTGATTCGACTCGGTCCCAACGGTTGTCCCGGTCCATCGCATAAAATCGGCCAATGACGCTTGCTACGGGATTAGTGCCACACTGTTTGCACTTGTCTTCGATGCGTTGCATGTATTCGATGCCTGCGCGAGGTGGCGTATCTCGGCCATCCATAAACGCATGGGTGTAGACTCGCTCGCCGGGAAAGGAAAGCTTTACACTGAGATCGAGTAGTGCGAAAAGATGTTCCAAGTCGCTATGAACTCGGCCATCGCTGCACAAGCCCATCAAGTGTACGCTTCCGCCGGTTTGTTTCGCATGATCGAACGCGCCTACCAGTGCCGGGTTTGTGAAAAAACTGCCGTCCTGGATTCGTCCGGTGATACGCATAACTTCTTGTTCGACGATGCGTCCCGCGCCGATGTTTTGATGACCCACTTCGCTATTACCCATTACGCCGTCGGGTAAGCCAACGTCGACGCCGCTGGTGTGAATCAGGGCGTGTGGGTAGTTAGCCATGAGTCGGTCGTCGATGGGTGTGCGTGCCAGATATATGGCGTTGGCGTGATTCCACTTAGGATAAGGATTTTTCCCCCAGCCATCGCGTATGAGAATGACGATTGGTTTGCGTGATACGTTAGCCATGCGATAAATCCCCGGTGCGATTGATTCTTAATAAACATTTCGTCAGGAGCATATTACCAGGATGATGCTATGAAATAAGGTCTGCGTAAAGGGCTAACTCGTCCTCGAATGATCGAAGTTTCATGTCGAAAGCTTTCTCGGCTATGGTGTGATCGCAGACGCTATCCTCCTGAGACATTTGCACCTGCCCACGATCAAAGCGAAAAAGTCCGATGCCGGGCAGGGCTAATTCGGCTAGGGCCATCGCGGGCGCGTTTAGCGTCGCTAACATCTTAGCGACGGGGACAGGTTGCGAGAGCAACGGCTTCCAAAGCTTCGCTGAGGGCATCGTCGCGCGACAGGCATTGTAAAACGATCGCCAGCTATAAACCACTGGGCCACCTAGTTCGTAAGATTGATTGATCGCTGCCGGTCGAAAAAGTGATTCCACAAGGCAATGGGCTACGTCTTTTACGGAGACGGGTTGCAATTTCGCCAGGCCGGTTCCGAAATAGGGGATGAAGGGCGGCATTGCCCCGCAGATAAAACGATTTATCAATTGCATGAATTCGCCATCCGGGCCATGAATGAGGCTGGGACGAAAAATGGTCCAATCCAAATCAGAGTCCCGAACATATTCTTCCGCTAGCCATTTCGTCTGGTGATACATCGAAACGGCGTCGTCTCGTGTGCCTAAAGCCGACATGTGAATATATCGTGTGACGCCTTCATCTTGTAATGCGTTTATTACATTTCGAGTGCCATCGACATGCACACGTCTGAAACGCTGGCCTTTAAGGCGTCGCTCGATAATGATGCCGACAAGGTGAATGCCTGCTTCAGATTGTTCGGCTGCTTCGTGAAGGGAATCGATGTCGTGGATTGAACCTTCAATCGGAGTATAGCGAGACCGATCAACTTCCGGTAGTTGGGAGGTTAGTTTGTCTATTGAACGCACCAGGCAAACCGGATGCAGTCCGCGATTGAGCAAGGCTTTCATGACGCTACGACCCACGAAGCCCGTTGCTCCGGTAATCATGACGCGCGTGACGGGACATGATCCTTGGTTGTCGACGGCAAGAGAGGGATTGTTATTTTGAGGGCTTAAGATATCGGCCATTTGATGTCACCTGCTTTGATGTAGATTGCTAAAAATGAATCGTATGCCTCTATGGGCCGACGGTAAAGATTGTATAGGAAAACATATGGCTCGTGGCAAAGTTATTGCGGGGAAGTTAAATTCTCTATCTCGCCAATCCTCTGTGACTTTTTGTTTTCGTAACAGAAATAACGAGGGTCAGCGAGGGGCTATAGAATTCAAGTCTAACGCGCCGAATACTATGGCAGTTGACAGTATACCCAGTTTCAGGGTAATAAAGTCATGGCTGATGTTGGCTATCACGAGAATTATACGGATTCACTTGGGTTGTGGCATCGAAGGTGTAGGAGTTTTTTAACTGTTTTAAGGAACGGTATCGGGCAAAATCAATAACGAATTTTGTATCGCCAAAGTATAGAGAGTTATGACTTCAGAGTCTAAACAGGCAGAGCTTCAGGAACTTCGTGAGCGCATGACTACGCTCGAAGCGGAGATTGCGTCTTCACAAGCAGCCGGGGCGGGCAGTTGGCGCCCGGATACTTATTACACAACTTATCATATTCTCGCTGGCATGGTGCTGGGTTTGATAGCTGCGGCTTCGAGTTTGCTTTTTAACGTCATCGGCGCAGCGATGGTCGGCAAACATCCGCTGCAATTGATTAAAATATACCTGACGTTTCCGCTTGGCGAAAAAGCGTTGGAGCTTGAAAGCGGCTTCGCCCTGGCGGCTGGGTGTTGTTTGTATTTGGGGACGGGCATGTTCGGCGGCATACCTTTTCACATTATTCTTAGTCGGTATTTTTCGAAAGCTTCCACGGGCGTGCGTTTCCTAGTGACGACCGTGTTAGCTATCGGCGTTTGGCTAATTAATTACTACGCCTTAATCGCCTGGTTGCAACCATCGTTGATTGGTGGGAATTGGATTATTGAACAAATACCACCGTTGATCGCAGTGCTGACGCACCTTGTTTTTGGATGGACAGTACTTCTTGTGGATCAATGGGGAAGTTTTGCGCCATCCGCAAAAGCCAGGCGGGACCAATGATGCACGCAGGTGGAAAAAAGTATTCGTTGGGTACGTTTGTTGCCTGCGCTAGTGTGATGGCTGCGGTATGCTTGCTTGGTCCGATGGGGTGTAGCGATGCGCCAGGCCCGGTGGACATTGACACGTCTCGTGCGGCAGAATTTGGTTTCCAGCAAAGTGTGCGGACTTCTCAGATTGAAGAAGGTCACGCCGCTTATAAAACCTTTTGCATTGGTTGTCATGGCGAAGCCGGGGATGGTAACGGCAATGCGGCAAGATTTCTTGACCCGCGTCCGCGAAACTTTATTAATGCACGGTTCAAGTTTAGTTCTACCCGAGCAGGGCAGCTACCTACAGACGAGGATTTACGTGGTACGATCATCGGCGGCTTGAAGGGTAGTTCGATGCCAGGTTGGGATATGTTGCCGGCGAGAACCGTAACGGCGTTGGTGAGTTATATCAAAACTTTTTCACCTAAGTGGCAGGAGAAATCGCCAGCCTCGGCTATCCCTTCCGTAGATGATCCGTATCGGGCAAGTGAGGATAAGGCGGAGGCTATTGCTCGCGGCGAAGCGGTGTATCATGGATATGCTACCTGCTGGACGTGTCATCCGTCGTATGTTCCTACAGAAAAAATTAACGAACATCTGGTCGCTATGGAAAATTCGACGCGCGATGTCTTTCGAGATCATCTGTTCCAGCCAGTGGGAAAGCCGAACGCCGAAGGCGAGATGGTATACCCGCCAGATTTCAAGCGGGATTTCGTGCGAGCTGGCGCTCAGGTGGACATTCTCTATCGATCCATCGCGGCTGGTATCTCAGGCACTGCGATGCCAACCTGGGTGGACTCGATGGATGTAGTTAGTAGCCATGATTCAAATGTGATTTTGACTAGTGCTGCCGATCTCTGGGCGTTGTCGTATTATGTACAGAGTTTAGTTATCTCTCGTCCCGCTCGTCTTGAACCTGACGAATTGGTTGTGCGGGCGAGACCGCAAAAAATATTGCAGATTGGTGAAGCGTTTGTTCCGGTTGAAGAAGTTATTGACACCGGTGAGACGGATGAGGAATTTTCTGAGGACGACTAGATGACAGCAGCTTCCCCATCAATCAGCAAAGACGTTTCCAACGTATCGTTGAACGACTTGGTCAACGAGAAGCTAGTGCTTTGGCATTTTATCGCGTCACTTACTTATGTAATGATCGCTATGCTTGCTGGTTTTTTGTTTTCGCTGCAACTATTACAGATATACCCATTTCCTGAGATGGAGCTTTTTTCGCCGGGGCGATGGCGCATGGTGCATACCAATGGCGTGGCATATGGGTTTATAGCCAATGCTTTTTTAGGGGCGTTATATTGGGCAGTGCCTCGTTTGACGCTGCGCCGTGTGTTAAGCGTTAAGTTGTCATGGTTTATTTTTGTCGCGTGGCAGGTCGTCGTGTTATCAACGGTCGTTGGCTTACTGACAGGGTATGCGCAAGCTGTCGAGTGGGGCGAGACGCCGATATTTATCGATCCGTTAGCCGTTGTTGGTTTAATCCTTGTTGCCTGCAATTTTTTGACGCCGATACTGAAATCTGAAGGGCCTATGTATGTCACGCTGTGGTATTTTATCGCTGCGTTTGTCTGGACGATTCTCGTGTACGCGATGGGAAATTATATTCCACAGTTTTTCGTGGGTGGGACCGCCGCTGGTGCTATTGCCGGTTTGTTCATTCACGACTTAGTGGGCCTGTTCGTGACGCCTCTGGGCTGGGGGCTGATGTATTACTTCGTGCCGATTCTTTTGAAAAAGCCAATATGGAGCCATGGCTTGTCACTAGTCGGTTTCTGGGGGCTAGCCTTCTTTTACCCGCTCAACGGCATCCACCATTTCTTGTATAGCCCGATACCGATGTTCCTCCAGTACGGCGCGGTCATTGCAACCATTGCAGTTGAACTTGTCGTGACGACTGTGGTGGTGAACTTCTTTTTAACCATTCGCGGACGCGGCGACGCATTGCGCACAAACATGCCGATTCGCTGGTTCTACATTGGTATGGTGTTTTATTTTACGACTTGTTTGCAATGTGCGTTTCAGGTTTCGCTTACCTTTCAAAAAATTGTACACTTCACTGATTGGGTGGTGGGCCATTCTCACTTAGTGATGTTTGGCGTGTTCGGGTTTTGGATTTTCGGCATTATGACACACCTGCTACCTCGGCTCATGGGCGCGAAGGGATGGTATCGAACAGCCTGGAACGAATGGCATTTTTGGCTGACGGGTATCGGCATGTTGGTCATGTTTTTTGATCTTACCATCGCCGGCTTGGTGCAAGGTTTCATGTGGCGAGACTTAGCTGTCTGGGAAGCGACGCTTACGGCTTCGCAACCATTTTGGTTGTTGCGTACGATTAGCGGTTCAGCCATTATCATTGGGCAGTTTTTCTTCATCTTTAATATCCTAATGACAGCCGTGTACAGGCATAGTATAGAGCCGAATAGCCAGTCGAGCGGGGTAGACCCTGTTGCCCCAGCTTTGGCTTCTTAATGTGGGGCATGAATAACGTGAACGAATTGGAAGGTCTCAACGAGGCAGTAGCTTACGATGTTTGAATCGAAATCCGGCGTATTTTTGATTGCAGGGCTTTTTTTCTTTGTCCTATCCTTCGTGGTCATGGGGCTGCTACCGTGGATGATGTATATCAATGAGCCGGAGCAAACGCTGGAAGATTTGGTGGCTGACGGCGTCATTCACGAATTCGCCGAGTTAGCCGAGAAATTTCCCGATCAATTCGCACAGCATTTTCCAGACGGTGTGACGCGAAATTCATTTGCCGAAGCCTTACAACGAGGCCACGATATTTATGTGGCTGAGGCTTGTTGGCATTGTCACAGTCAGCAGATTAGACCGGTGTCCGGCGAGGATTTGAGATGGGGACCAGTCTCTCATGCTAGAGAATATCAAAATGTGCTTCAGCGTCCCGTACTGTTTGGAACGAGACGGGTAGGCCCTGACCTCATTCGTGAGGGGGCCAGGCATAGCAACGATTGGCACGTGGCACATTTTCATACCCCGGTCAACGTAGTGCCGACGTCAGTTATGCCGCGATATCCCTGGTTTTACGACGATGACGATTACCCAAACCGTGACGGGATGTCTATCATAACTTATGTGCAATGGCTGGGAAGTTGGCTAGCGGAGTATCCGTACTATCGAGGCGAAGGGCCGAGTGGGGATACATTGGGTCATGTTGAAAAAGTAACTGAAGCGGCGGTGACACCATGAAAGAATCAACATTGAAGAATGGCGAGCATGTTTCATCGGGAAGTGACCGAACCAACTCCGCGCCCTCACGAAAAAAAAATATAATTATCTGGTTGATGGCTGTGGGCATTCTTTTCCCAGGCGGCTATGGTTTTATCAATAAGTTGATTGAGTTTTTCAAGACACTACAAATGGATTCCGGGGGTAAGTTTACGATCATACCCATCTTGAATTATTTGATCGTCGCCTGTGGGATGACTTGTCTGCTCATTTGGGCGGTGGCTCATGGCATGTTTCGTGATATCGAAGGCCCTAAATATTCGATGCTCAACCGCGAAATCGAATTGGAGCAGTTAGAAAAAGAAACTGGAGCCAGCAAACATGGCTAATTCTACTGAAACAGAAGCTAAGCAGGATAGTCGCTTCCACACATACACTACGCACCGCATCCCTTGGTATATTCGCGTCATGTGGGGATGTTTTTATATTGGAATGATCTGGTACATTGTGAAGTACGCCATTCCCATGGCTAAGAACTATTTTTAGTTTTCGATTCCTGGCCGAGTTGAAGATTCATGCATAAATTTGTAATCGATTATTTTTCGCATGTGACGAAATGTCAGAGCTTGCCACTGTATTTGTGTTAGGTTTATTAAGCTCCGCTCATTGCGTGGGCATGTGCGGTGGGTTCGCCGCTGCCATCTCTGCCACTGGTCAACCAATCTGGCCCATGCTCTCTCGACAGTTAATTTATAGCGCTGGTCGCCTTTCGACTTATGTATTTCTTGGCGCAATAGGCGGGGCGGTGGGCATATACCTTTCACAATTTAATACTTCGTTGGTAAATGTACAACGCGCATTTTCAATTATAGCTGGCGTTATCATGATCGTGATTGGTGCGTCTGTCTTGGGTTTGTTTCGATTCTCGTTTTTATCAAAACTTGGACTAGAAACACTGTTCGCGCCGATGTTCCGTCAGTTTCTAAATGCCAGAAGTGCAGGCGGATTTTTCCTGGCCGGATTAGCCAATGGTTTTCTTCCCTGCGGCCTAGTCTATGCTTTTTTAGCGAAAGCTGTAGCTAGTGCGAGTGTCGGTCGTGGCTCGTTAATGATGCTGGCGTTTGGCCTGGGAACGATGCCGGCGATGGTAGCAATTGGTTGCGGTAGCGCAATGTTAAGTCGTCATGCTCGCCACCGGGTTTATCAATGTGCAGCGTGCATGGTGATTGTGATGGGGGCGGTGACCATTGGCCGAGCGTTGCCGCTTGGTGGCGAAACGAATTGCTGCGATGACGCCGCCGCTACAATTGCAGCCGTTGATTTGCCATCTTGAAAAAATCCTATTGGCGATCTACATCACGTCGGATGAAGTCGTCGATTTTGCCTCGGTATGAAACTCCTGGCCTTGAAGATCAACGTTGGCTGAGGCTTGATGCAAAATTCGACCATTTGCGGGTTTTCTATCATCCACTAATTGATTAAACACGTCGGCTAATTCCTTTGCACGATGTTTTCGGTCATATTGCGACACGGCCATGGCTGTGTTTGTATCGTGCATTGGCGCTGCCACGATCAAATTTCTAATCGCCATAGCCATATTCGCTACATCATTGGGGCGGCAAGAAGTAAATTTTATTCTTGAGCGACGAAGTATTTCGATGGCAGGATGCCGGTTCGGGAGACAAGCCATGATGGGTTTTCGCATGGCTATATATTCAAAAAGTTTATTGGGGATTTGCAGGTCTGCGTTCGCGCCTACGGAGCCAACCAACGTAAGTGCATCGCTACCTGCCATGTATCTGATCGCGTCCGAATGACTCTTCGCGCCGACGACTTCAACGAGTGAATCGACGCCGAACTCTTTGGCTAACGTGCCTAACGACTTGCCGTCATAATTTTCATTACCAACGAGCGTCAGTTTGAAACGAGTTGCGAGTTGAGGGCTGTGAAGCATTAAAACTTTCAAAGCTCTAAATAAGAATATGGGAGAACGAGGACCATAAAATTGACCGCAATGAACGAGTGAAAATGTCTCAGGTGATACGCTGCGATAAGGTGTAGCGAGATCAATTATTTCTAAGTCAAAACCGTTGAGAATGGTCACGCATTTATTTTCTACGTTCGGGTATCGTTTACACAATTTCTCTCTAGCGGTCGGGGTGTTGACAATAATTCGATCAGCGCGTTTTAAAACGGCTCGTTCCATTCTCTCTTCGATGTGTTGGTGAAATCGAACAGGATTTTTGGCATAAGGATTACCGCACCACGGGTCTCGAAAATCAGCGACCCAGGGAAGGCCGCTCTGGCGCTTGAGTTTCATCGCGATAAGGTGAGCGCTCGCATAAGGCGACGTCGAGTAGATCAATTCAATAGGACGACTACGCAATATGTGCTTGCCCGCTCGAATCGCTGGCTGAATCCATCCGCTTCTCGAATCCGGCAGGTGCAATAGGCCTGACACCCAATCCTTCACGCCGTGAAATTTTGATCGAATCAAGCTTGTATCAAGCGCATTCTTTACTTCTCCGGCGGAGTAAGCATTAAAGGAGCGAGCGGAAGTTTCAAGATGCAACGCGCGTTTGAGCTTATTGACGCGGTCTTCCCACGCGATCCGCTGAACTTCGACGCCGTCTGGAATTTCGTTCAGCAGCCCTTCGTCGACTGGCTCATTCTTTGTCTCGGAAGTAATGACATTGGCTGTCCATCCTAATCCTGCAAGATGTTTAATAAAACCAAGTGTGCGAAAAGTACCGCTGCGATTGATGGGTGGAAAAGCATAGGCGACGCATATGAATCGCCGCTCGGTTGAGTTTGAAGAAGTTGAGTCAGTTGGGTGCATCACATTTTACGCGCTGGCTTGTGTAGTTTTCATTTCGCCGCTGCCCGACAAATATGTTTCTAATCGCAACTTGTATAGCTCTTGATCTTTCCAGCGTTGCCAGGAGCCTACAATGAAGCCCGAGCAGTTGCCCATCGTCACAGTCCACATGACCATCATGGTCAGAAAATAGGCCGTGGGGCGGTGAGTTTTTGATGCAATCGTCAAGGCTTTTCGATGGTTAGCGTAAACGAAGTAGTAGGCAAAAGCCGCTACCATCACAACCAACGCCCAGGTCGACCAAATCGATGCAATAGCTAGAATGGCTAACCCCGCTACGTTTCGGATGTTGTATAGATATCCAGCAGCATCTATCTGCGTGTGGCCACGCCCTGTTCCATAATGATAAAACTGTTTAGCTATCCCTCTGAAACTCGTCCGTGGTCGCCAATCCACCTTGGCATTACTGGCAAATTCAAAATGCCCGCCGAGCGCTCGAACCTTATGGTCGAACAGCGTGTCTTCCGAATAGCCAATCCATTCAGGCCAACCGCCCGTTCGATGCCAAAGCGATTTTGTAAAGGCCATTGACCTTGCGGAAGGATTAAACGTCGCAGGATTGACGGGCTCTAATGTGCCACGCATAGTCGCTAAGCCAACAACGCGCTCCAGTAGCGTATGAGATTCAATTTCATAATACCCCGCGACAGCTTCGACGTTTTCTTTTTCTTCAAATGGTTTGATAAGATTCGCCAGCCAATCGGGACGCGCTTTACAGCCGGCGTCGATAGATGCAATCACGACAGACTGCGCAGCCCGCGTGCCGATGTTTCGGCCGCTAGCTATGTTTACGCCTTTAGTCGTCATGAGTCGCATCTGTGGTAGCACTGTGAAGAACTGTCGGATAACAGGAATCGTGGCGTCGTTGGACCCGCCGTCAACGATGATGACTTCATCAGGCTGGCGCGATTGAGATGCTAACGAACTCAACACCGCCGCGCATCCTACTGCGTCATTGCGAACAGTGAGAACGACACTGACGGTGACACGCTTTCCTGACTTGCGGACGCGATACATCGGCTTCATGGCGGCGTTTTTCTGCAACATGATTCTGCTACCTTTGCATAACGAATTCGTTGCAACCTACGCGATTAGCTACGATACAGGGCCTATCGGAAGCTAATGGTCGTGAAATGAGAACATTATCGGGCTGTTAGAAAAATTTTAACCTTGCTAAGATTTTATGAGCGTTGGCTAAAACGCTAATCGTCGAAAGCCGTTTCGCAATGGTCGTAGCGCCAAACGCCCTCCACGCCATAGATGAGCGACGCCGCGCCAGCCTGCATGTCTATAGGGATAGATTTCCGCCAAATGACTTGCAGCTGGTAGGAGGAAATTACGAGCGTATCCGAGTCGAAATTTTACACCTGGAGTTGTTAGCAGGTCTACCAGCAGATGCCCGACGGGATGATTCGCATCACGTGGTGTATGCCAAAGTGCGAGCCGGTCTTTCCAGCTTGAATGCAACGCGGCTACATTGTCTCGAAAAAGATTAGGCACAAACGGCCCCCAGGAATCTTCTGCCACGTTGATGGCATGGCGAACGGGCGCGACAAGATGCCAGGCCTTAGTGCGTTTGAGTACGAGCGACCAATTCATATCTTGGCCGAATTTGTCGCACCAACGTTTTAGGTCATAGAGCCACATCAGTCTGGAGCATTCGTGAAAAGCAGCATGGGCAGCTAAGTGAATCAGCATGGTCTCTGCTGAGGGGATGAGCGCAGATGCTTGGCCAACTTTCACCGGGCGAGCGTTTTCCCAAAATTGATCTTCGGGTATCAATTGCGTATAACGTGTAGGTCGAAAAGGTCGAACATGAACATCCAGCCGGATAGGGTTCGGGCCAGCAGACATATACTCCGATTCATAATAATACTTAGGAAAATGGTCCTCGTGTATCAGGCCCATGCCTGGCGAGCATCCTAATTTCTCCAACAGCGACGTTCCAGCTTTTATATCTTTCTCTTTAAGCAGCAGGTCCACATCACTCATAGGCCGAAGGTCGGGACGATCATATATTTGCCCGGTAAGCGCGGCCCCTTTGAGTAGCATGACATCAATGCCCGCTTCATTAAACCCTGATAATATCGTCTCAAGTTTGCTTTGTAGGTTTAGATTATGCGTCGCCACATGATACGCAAACTGTTTCAATAAAGCTGTGCAGCTTGGTGGCAGATTGATATTCGATCGCTTAGCATGTTCTAGCACCACGCCCGCAAAACCCATGGCTGTCGCATCTTGTGCAAAATGATGCCATTGGGCGTCAGTCGTTGACTGATCACAAGCTTGGTTTCCAGATAACCAGCGAGTAATAGTAGTGCGATTGTGTATCTTCATGGCTTGCCTATTTCAGAATCAATGAAAAACTTCCATCGACATTTCTATCAAGCGCTTTGTGCATGGGCCAGTATTCTACCGTGAACCAAATCATCAACGAGATCGCAGCTCTGCTGAATGTCGCCAGTGTCTAGTCGGTGGCATGATACATTACGAATCATCCCCGATAACACATCAAGCGGGATCGACGAACAGCCAAGCAAGTTAAAGCACACTTTGTGAAGTTCAAACACCGCCTCCGCGCGGTGCATGGGTATCAGCTTAGGTTGGGTATTTTTTACATAATGCGGAAAAATTACATGACGGATAGGACACGAAGTCCCAAGCGCGTCGCTACGAATATCAAGCGGGCGAACATAGCGGACGTATCCCTTCGCGCCTTTGAGGTAGTGTCCCTTCCCATGAAAGGGCACGCCGAGAGATTCGATGACTTCGTAACCAGGTCTTTTAATGCAAATCGCTCGCGGGTATGGATGCAATTCGCGTGAATGAACATCGATCAGTGCAAATTCGTCGCTAAGGTATTTCCATCCGCGCGAGAGCAATGCTGTGGATAGTGTTGATTTTCCGCTTCCTGAATGAGCCGCTAATATGATTCCCTGGTCGCCAACTTGCATTGTCGCGGCGTGCAATTGCAACAGGTTAGGGATCAGTCGTGGCAATTCCCAGTTGACGCACCATTCCACGCAGGGTAACAATTCCCCTTTGTGGGCAGGTTCAAAGCGCAATTGACCATTGACCGACACATTAAATCTAGGACGATGTCGCAATGTATACGGCTTGGGTTCGACGACGATTTCAATCGTTGGGTTTGGACGGGTTTTCGTATGGGCATAGCCGTAGAGCGAGTCGTATGTTTTCACGAGGCTTCTGACTGATGTTCGTAGTGTAACGGGCACGACACCAATCTGATAATGTCTTTCATATGTTTTTCGCAAGGGCCACATAAACAATACGCCTGTGAAAAATGACTTACTCGTCAATGACGAGTTGCAAATTCTTTAATTCCTTAAGTACCCGTTCAACATGAGCGTGAGCGTCATCCGAATCCACGTCAAAAACATTAATCATTCGATTAACGACTTCGTCCACTTTTTGATTTGGCTCGCACGCTTCCCAAATAGCCAACGCTGTTTCATTGAAGTGATGCGTGTTCGATGTGACGGAGTCAAATACTAACGCATCGCCATCTACAAAATGTACCGTTAGATCGTCACGTTTGCGCGGCATTCTGTTTAGCGATTGGCTAACATTCGAAGACTGGTGATTTAATTTCATAAAGGCGTCTCTGTATCGTACTATGGCTGGTGACTAAGTGTCGCATTCGCTTGAGCGGTCATCTCATTCGCGATGGCTTTCCAGAAAACTTCGCTATTCATGCAGAGTGCTGGAATGCGACGTCCATTGAGATATGCGGCCGGTGCATGTTTGACGCCAAGGCGTTTTGCGAGCTTCATATCAGAATCGAGCATAGTCGCTACATCTTGCGAATCTATCTCGGCCAATAAGTCCGTTTGGTCTAAGCCTATAGACTTAGCCATGTGTGCAATATCTTTGCGCGTATGATGGCCACGGTTGACCTGTAGTTTTGTTCGCATCTTAGCAAATGCTTGAAATCCGCCTTGAATATAAGCTGCGACAGCCGCTTGGCACGAAACATTTTCTAGTGATGTGCTAGTACCATTTGAATTTGTCTGTGATGCAGATGTTTTCGCTGGATTTGCAGGTAAATGACGGAAATCCACACTGACACGATTACCAAAAGAGTCACGAACGTGCCCGCCTAACGTAGCTTCAAAACATCGCGACGAGCGGCTTTCGTAATTAGTAAATACGGATAACTGGACATCTGGGTTACTCGTTACGGCTGACGTGAGACGATTCTCATTAGCCTCTACGATCGCAGGGTTAATTGGCTGAGCATAAAACTCCCGCAGCATATAGGACGGATCTTCTTGCAAAGAGGTCGTGAGTTTTTCAAGCACGGCATGCCTTCGCCAAAAGTGACGTGCCGTTGTCGTGGCATCGTAGTATAGCCATGCTCCGAACCCGACTATAGCAATTGACAAAGCAGTCATCGCCGGCGATAGGCCAAAGGATGGTTGCAGTTGGCTATTTGCTGCTACAGGAATTTTAGATGTAGTGCGCGTCAAGTTATATCGAAGGCAAATGGTTGAAGCGAAAATGATAACATTAGCTGCATGTGCCACCAAGCAATCGCTGCACCACCCACGCTCATTCTTAGCCATGATGACAAGCCAAAATACTGAGGCAAGCATCGCGCACGATTGCACGAATAGCGTGATGATCCATTGGCGATTCGTCCATCGCAGCGGCGAAGGCTGAAGTGTAAACCAGAGTATGACAGCCAGGAAATAAATCACACCGATAAGTGACGCAGGAATCAGCACATGGCGGTTACCCACGAAAAAGTCAAACGAACCCCACCGGCTTGATGTCACCGCCCCACAAGATGAGGTGCTTGCGGTTGAGGTAATGCATGGCATCGCGAGCAACGTGACGTTTTCGGTGTCCACTTGCCATCCGCCGTCATGAAATTTCACCAGCGAGCCACAAATCCAAACGCCAGCACACGCAGACAGTAAAAGGGTTATCGTCAGTAGCTTTGACATTTTCGACTGTGTGGGCATGGTGTTTGTAAGATTAGTCGTTGGCAGGTTAGTGTTGATTCCATTCATCACTTGTCCAATCTTTTAAGTACAAACATCTGCCACGCAGTTTAGACCGTTGCAACAAGGCTCGAGTGTTCCGGCTGCGCATGTATGATTAAGCGGGTAACAGCTCTGGACATAGGCCATGGCATCCTGGGCGAAAAAAGTTGAGATAACCGGCGCGACGAAAGCGAGTTTAATACCCGCGCGAACGACTTCCCTTCTGCTCTTCTGTTTGTCAGAAGCCGCGGCTGGGGTCTGATTAGTATTGTCATCGAGGCCCTGAGGGCCATCTTTTTTCGTCATCTATTTTTCCACCGATTAAACTACTCAGGACGGTAGTTCTATCGGACGGTATCGCAGATGAATGAAATTATCGGAGCAGAGCGGATTTTGAATAGCGAATAGGGGGGGGGCATGCGTTCTGATGGCGCATTAAATGCGATTTTCCGCTTCTAGGGGGACGAAATCGTCTGCTCGCACGCATTTCCGTGGCGTAAGATGACGCAAGTTGCATCACTTTGGAAATATTATCCTATCGACTATTAAGTTATGGGCATCCATCTGGAGATGCGAATGGATACTGCACAAATTGGAAAGATAGTACAACGCCTAATATATCAGAGCCGTTGACAATAGCATTTACAGATTGAGGTTCAATATCCACGATTGGGGTCGCTGGCGAGGAGGGGGCAAGTTGGAATTTTTGGACAACTGCAAGAATGTCGTTCGCATTGACGAATGAATCCGACGAAGACCAGGATTGAGTTCCCGGATCAAAAGTTCCAACCACATCGCCATAAAAACGGCCATCGGCCGGCGTGGGCGTCGTGGATAATACCAATTCGCTGGAATAGACGAAACTATCAAAAGTCGATTGGATGGCATAGGAGTTACTGGGCGAAAAAATACAATCAGCTACGAAACAAATCGGATCAGTCCAAACGCGAAAATCTGGCGTGTCTTGTAGAAGAAAAACATTTTCGTCAATTTGGTCTTGCGTTCTGCCATTCGCCGTCAAAAATTTTGGCGAGGCGGGTGAGCCTGGCCCTTGGTGCGTAACGCGAATCGCTGCAGGCGTAGCCCCATTAACTGTTGGATCAAAAGCTAAGTACCTATTGTATTGTTGTTGAACACCTATAGCCAACGAAGGCGCCGCAGGGGATGGTGCGCCAAGCGCTACGGAAGCATCAAAAATATATAAACCAGAACCATCACCAACAAGCACGCGACCACTCGGAAGGAGTGGATAGACGCCCCAAGCACCGGAGAAGCCTGTGCTGTCATTTGACGGAAACGTATCGTAGAAGCCAACTTCAGAAACATTGTTCACATCAGATATGTCATAAATGCGAAGACCAGATGTGTAATTTGCCTGATATAGGTAGTCGCCTCTACCGATCATATTGTGGTCGATCGACGGCAAACCATTGGTGAAAGATGTGAAAAACTGCGGATTGTTCAAATCAAGCACATCAATAACGTAGGTCGTCGTCGTCGTTACGTTGGGATTACTGTTTTCATCTGCTTCATCACCAACAAACAGGTAGTGACGATCTTCGCTTAGCCAACCTTGGTGGCAAAAACTCACGTTGGGATAAAGCGTAGCCCCTATTGTGAACATGTTGTTCTTATCAGTGACATCGGCAATATGAACTCCGCTGCCTCCGGCAAAGCAAAAAGCGATTTCACGACCTGCGAACGCGCCGCTTGTGTAGGAGACTACCGTAGCATCGTGACATCTCACTAGTGGCGAACCTGACCACGTTCCAGCGACTACCGGATTAATAGGGTCAGTTGTATCGATTGCGATTAAACCAAAACCCGAGTTGAGATCAGATCCTGCCAGGTACATAAAGCCGCTATCTTCGTTGTAGGCGATGTTGTGTGACGTATCCATTCCCGCATTGAGGTCAGTTCTTTTGGACAACGTAACGACACCGTTATCAATATTTGTCAAATTGATAATTTCAAGTCCTAAACCTGTTTGTTCAATCACATTATAACAGTATTCGCCAACAACTTTCATGTCTCGCCAAATGGACGATTGGCCTCGAACAGCTCCTACGATTACTGGGTTAACCGGGTCTGTAACCTCGACAAAACCAACGGCATTTTGTAGGCCAATGATGGCGTACTCGCGACCGGTCGGCGAAACATATCCCCATGCTTCATTGGCAGAAGAAGCGCCTTGTCCAAATGCGCCTGGTGTGATCTTGCTCAATAATGTCACGCCTGACGATTGAGCTCCCCCGGCGGCACGTGAGTCGTTTGTTGTTGATTTAGAATTAACAAGGTCCAGTAGGCCCAGAGATACCAATGCGTCTTGCGGGGGGATCGCGAATGAGCTATTTGAGGAAGCGGCAGTGGCGACAAGGCAGGCCATTATATACTTACAAAAATTGGCATGTTTTCTCATAACTCAATGTATCCTTCGTACAACACTCTTATAGTACATATGCGGGTTTTCAGCCTACCGGCAAGCCAGCCCCAAGACTACTCAGCTCACTCTCGTCGAGTATAACAGATTATGGCCAACCACCCAACAGAAATTAAAACAAACACGATAAAATGGCCGCATTCTAGTAAACCTAGCCATAATAATACGCTAGCATGTTTTCTCGTAGGGTATATTGTCCGAAACCGATAAAAACATGCAATTTCTTACAATTAGCAATTATTTCCAAGATGAACTTGGTCTTGCCGTTATCAGGATTAAAGACGGCTTACGATCAGAACACCTGTCACATAATTTAGAATCAGTCATATTTCATGGCAGAGCGATGCCTGCGATTTTGAAGCATTAGCGAATACCCATCCGATCGGGACATGGATTGGTCGGACTAGATTAGGGATTGGAACATTCGGAGGAGTCCGCGAACGGATAAGGCTGCGACTCAAATGCATCCACTACAGATTGAAGGTCAAGGCTGTCGACTATGCCATCTGGCACTTCCGGAGCGAGGTCCAAGCGGTCGGCGCCTGCGGATAATGGCCTCATCGTGACACCATGAAGTACAGCAACGATATCCCAAACATCTACATATCCATCAGCGCGTAACCAAAGGGTTATAAAATCGTTGCTGAAAATTTTTCCCGTGACATCTCCCCATGTTTGTGTTCCGTCGGGATCCCCGGAGGTCAGGATGGTGAACGGGTCGGAGAAAAAGTAGTTGTCGTTTGTGGAAAGTACCTGATACGTCGTAGCTGGTATGATTTCACAATCACCCACTTCCACGATTAGATTAGGCCAGGAAATGGCTGGATCAGGTGGGTCAGGAACGATTTCAGAGATGCCACGATCATCTGGCAAACCAACCCAGCCAACAACTTCAGGCGGGCCTTCATCGATAAAACGACGCACTTGAAAGTTCCCGGGCGCTGCGCCGAAATTGTTGACAAAGCTGATATAGCGATTTTTCTTCGTGCCATTTGGAAACAATGCGGCGCTCGGAATATCCGGAATGTTTAGAAGGGGGGAGGCATCCAATACGAAGAGGCCATTTTGTCCGTCACTAACCAAGACCATGCCATCACCAAACCCAGCGTAAACGCCCCAAGCTCCGAAGAAAACAGTACCGTCATGTGGTGGGAATGTATCAAAAAAACCTATTTCCGTAATTGCGGAAACATTGCTTACATCCAAAACGCGAAGGCCGCTGGTATAGTTGGCCTGAAATAGGTACTTCCCCACGGCCATCATATTGTGATCGATGGCATGGTTTAGGGTATGGGCAATGTAATTACTGACAAAAAAAGGTTGACTTAGGTTTTCAATGTTTACTACATAAGTGCGCGTAGAGTCGATACCTAAGCCAGGGTCAGTTTCGTCCGCTTCATCGCCTACGAACAGGTGGCGGCGGTCAGCACTGATCCACCCTTGATGCGTATATCGCCATGAGAAATTCGTTAGCGATCCTATCGTGAACATGTTGCTTTTGTCGGTAACATCGCCAATGATGAGGCCATTATCTTCGGCGAAACAAAATGCGATTTCCTGGCCTGCGTAAACACCCGTATCGTAACTGACGACCAAAGCGTCGTGGCAGTGTACATCCGTTCCGGTGTTCCAGAAGCCAGCAATCACCGGATTAGCGGGGTCGCTTGTCGGGTCTACTGCAACTAGCCCTACGCCATTATTAAGGTTTGGACTGCACAGGTAAAAGAATTCGCTGTCTGGATTATAGGCTATGTTGTGAGCTGTTGTAAAAAAAACGCCGAGGGTCGTTTCATTGGCCATGACAATATTGCCATTGTCTATATCAGACATGTCCGCGATTTGTATACCAAGCCCATTTTGCTGTCTTACTATATAAGCGTATTGCTTATGGACTTTCATGTCTCGCCAAATGGATGCGCCGCCTTGGAATTTGCCAAGGATGACCGGATTCTCAGGGTCGGTGACTTCGACAAAAACTGTGCGGTTGCCCAGCCCTACGATGGCGTAACGACGACCGCTTGGCGACACATATGCCCAGAGGTCATTCGGGCTAGTATTGCCATCTGCCCCAAAATCACATCTGGTTAATTGTCCTCGAAATTCTACGTTGTTAAATGTATATGTCTGAGGCAGGCATGCCTGGGAAGATGCCGTAACAATGTCAGAGTATTGAGTAGTCTGATTTTGGGCTAATACATCTGGCGGGGGAACAGCAAGGCTGGTCTGTGAACAAGTTAAGATCAATACCAATACTGTCGCTACCTGGCTAAGCACGGTCAATTGGAAAATACGCATGGCAACCCCTTGTGGTGACAAACTCTCGTTCGATAAGCCCCCCACGGCCGACTTTCGCTGATTAAGTCATTCTACAATGATAATGCCTAATTCGCACGTCTTATTTCATATTTATATGTAATATCGATTGCCCCACGTTTTTCTGTTGACCTCCGCATCTAATCTGATCAGCTAGGTGGTAAAGGAATTGTGAGGTCTCTAATCTTTCGTGATAAGCTGAAATCCGTTAAGATTACGCTCGCTAGTAATTTCAGTGGTGGGGGAAAACATCCTGTATCGTTGGATACTGAGGGCAATACCGTAAAAATGAAAAATCGCGTCTATCTTGAAACTATGGGCTGCCAAATGAACGTGCTCGATAGCGAGCTTGTGATGGGGCAGTTGCGCAAACTAGGCTATTCGCCGACAGAGGAAATTGGCTCTGCGGATGTGGTTCTTTTTAATACTTGCAGCGTAAGAGATCACGCAGAGCAGAAAGTCTTATCCCGTCTTGGGGCGTTACGAAAACGAAAACAAGCTGATGCCAACTTAGTAATCGGCGTCATCGGCTGCATGGCTGAGCGTGACCCAGATGGCATTATTTCAAAAATGCCTCATGTGGATTTGGTGTGCGGGCCTGGTGAGCTTAACAAAATTCCCGCGTTGATTCAGGAAGTTCAAGAAGAGCGGCATCGGGTCGTAGCCTTGGCATTGTCCCAATCACGCAAGAGTACGCCGTTCGAGCGGGCGCTAGAATTTGATTCTGTCGAGGCCTTGGATTTATCTCGTTTGCCAGCCGAAGGTGCTAATGTTCTTCAGTCTTATGTTCGTGTGCAGCGTGGGTGCGACAAATTTTGTACCTTTTGCGTCGTACCCTTTACACGCGGTCCTGAGCGAAGCCGGCCTGCGGTTCAGATTGTTGAAGAAGCTAAGATGCTAGCTGGCCGCGGGGCGAAGGAGATTACGCTTCTTGGTCAAACCGTGAATAGTTATGTCAATCAGGACGATGGTCGATCGGTGCGGTTTGCCGAATTGTTAGAGCGAGTGGCAGCTGTCGATGGTATTGAACGAGTGCGATTCGTGACCAGTTATCCGGGCGATTTTACGGATGACATATTCGAAGTGATGCGCGACGTGCCTCAAGTTTGTGAATATCTGCACCTTCCCGTGCAAAGTGGCAGCGATGCGGTTCTAAAACGAATGCGCCGCCAATACTCTGTTGGCCAATATGTTGAGATGATCGATCGTGCGCGAGAAATCGTTCCGGGTTTGACTATCGCCAGTGATTTTATCGTCGGGTTTTGTGGCGAGACTGAGCAGGAGCATGAGGCCTCATTAGCTTTGCTCGATCGTTGCCGGTTTAAGAATGTTTTTGTCTTTAAGTATTCGCCTCGTCCCGATACCGTCGCTGATAAACGGGCGCAGGACGATGTGGATGAACAGACCAAGCGTCGGCGTAACCAGGAGATGTTGCATCGACAGGACGCCATTTCGACTCAGGACAATGCTCACTTTATAGGTCAAGATTTGGAGGTCTTCGTCGTTGGTTATAGCAAGGCTGCGCGTAAGGCTCAGGAGGCTGAGCAATCACGTGGTGAGGAAGTCACATGGCGCAGGTCCGATCAATTGGTAGGTCGGACGCGTGGCGATCATATTGTGGTTTTCCAGGGTGAAAGCGATAGCATTGGAAAGTTCGCTCGCATAAAAATTAGCGCCGCAACAGGACTCACACTTCACGGAGATTTGCAATCCCAAGCACGATATCCTGCATTAGCTATTGAGGGGGGGACGCCTCAGAATACGAAAACTCCTCCGCCGACATTCAATTCCAACGTATCGCTTCCTGTAATTTAAGGGCGCATAGCCTCAGCGTTTTTTTGGTAATACCTGGCATGGCGGTTGGACAAATAGTGTCGATTGGCTAATACTATTCGTAGCCGTTGCTTGCGCCATTACGGCAAGGTTTTTTCATTATGTTATGGCTGTGGCTGCTTGTAGAATTATTGGCTACGCTCAAGGCGGGATAAGATGACTTCAACTATCGAAGCGACACTACTCGAACAAGCACCAGAGGCTATCGTTGTAAAGACGAAGCCTCGTAAACAGCCACCTTATCATGTCATTTTGATGGACGACGATGACCACACCTACGAATATGTCATTAGCATGTTGCGCAAACTGTTTGGCTGTTCTGAAATGAAAGCTTTTCAGTTAGCTTCAGAAGTCGACCAGTCAGGCCAGGTCGTGGTTGATACGACGACTTTAGAGCGGGCTGAGTTCAAGCGCGACCAGGTCCATGCTTTTGGTCGAGATTGGCGTATCAACCGCTGCCAGGGAAGCATGTCAGCTACCATACGTCCGGCTGTAGATTGATGTGCGTTCGCAGTATTTGGGTGTTCCTTATTCGAGTAAAATACAGCGTGGACCGAAAATAAAGGCCGTGGGGGGTCAACACTCTCCACCCGCGAATCCAAGTAAATCGTTCAGCCAGTCGTCTGATCGCAGGATAGCACTACGTTGTTGGCGAGATAGTCGTCCCGCGCGGTGCTGTGCATATGCGAACAACTTTCGTGCTAGTGCACCAATGAGTTTCCGACTGGGATGATTTGAACATACTCGGACAATAGCAGTAGTACGCGGAGCATGGCAGATGAGCAGCTCATCTTCGAGGCTGACGAACGCCTGCGCACTACCGGGGTCCCCTTGGCGTCCCGCGCGGCCATAGAGTTGATGATCGATCCGCGAAGCTGCATGGCGATCCGTGGCGATGACATGTAGGCCACCGCGGTCAGCGATACCCTTTCCGAGCTTGATGTCCGTGCCTCGACCTGCCATATTTGTGGCAACAGTGATCTTGCCCTCTTGGCCCGCGACGGCGATGATCTCCGCCTCCTCAGCAAACCGAACTGCGTTGAGGACGCTGTGTTCCAACCCTTCAGCAGTTAGTAGTCTACTGAGATGTTCACTGTCGCGCACGTTGCGCGTTCCTACAAGAATGGGGCGGCCCGAATTGCGGATATGGCGAATTTCGGCGACCACGGAACGCCACTTCGCCGACGCGGAGAAGAAAACTCGATCAACTAGCTGCTTGCGCTGGCAAGGCCTGTTTGTCGGAATAACTGCAACACGCAAATGATACACTTGCCACAGCTCACGACGTATGCCCGTCGCCGTACCTGTCATCCCAGACAGCTTCGGAAACAGACGGAAGAACCGCTGATAGCTCGTGCGAATCTGAGTATCTTTCGTAGTTTTGACTTGAAGCCCTTCCTTAGCTTCGATGGCTTGGTGTAGGCCATCTCGCCAAGTCCGATCGGGCATCAGACGACCTGTAGATTCATCGACGATCACGATGTTTCCGCCGTCGATGACGTATTGCTTTCCAATTTGAAAATGCTCTTTAGCATGTAGTGCCTGGGCTACCAGTTCTTCACGACGTCGATTCCCAACCCATATGCCGTCTAACTGACTCGCAAACCGCGTCAGTTTTGCACGCCCAGCGGCTGTCATAGTTATGCCACAATATCGATAATCTACATGGTAATCGTTAGGTGTACACATCTGCGAAGCTAGACGGCAAGCGACTTGATACGCTTCAACTTGTTCTGTGTTTGTTGCCTCTGCGGAAATAATAAGTGGAGTAACTGCTTCATCGATCAGGACTGAATCAGCTTCGTCCACGATGGCGCAGGCTAGACCACGGAGAACCACTCGCTCGGCTACATCACTGTCAGTTCCTATCCTGTTCAATAGGACATTTGTTAAGTTGTTAAGCGAACCCATGGTCAATCGGTCACGAAGGAAATCGGCGGCTAATTCCTTGTTGGTGCAATAGGTTACGTCAGCCTGATATGCCTGACGACGTTCGTACCGACCCATCTCTTGCTCGATGTGGGCGATATCAAGGCCGCAGAAGCGGTAGATCGGACGCATCCATTCTGCATCGCGGCGCGCTAGAAAATCGTTTACGGTGATGACGTGACAGCCACGTCCCCGCCAACCTGCGATGAGTGCCGGCATCGTAGCAGCAAGCGTTTTTCCTTCACCAGTGGCCATCTCTGCGATGCAGCCAGCCTGCATGGCAAGACCGCCGGCGACCTTAACGAGAAACGGCCTCTCTCCGATCTGCCTGTACGCTACCTCTCGGAAAAGTGCGAATGCCCTATTGATGTCATCGCGGGTTTCCCGGCAGAGACGAAACCGGATGCGTAGTTCATCACCCGTCTCATGCAACTGCGTGTCGGTTAGTTTTGCAAAAGATTCTTCAAGCGCAAGAACCTGCTTCGCGCGACGCATGAATTGCCTCACGCGGGGCGCGTTTTGTACTGCGAGTCCAACGGCAGCGTCCCACACCGCGTCTAATCCCTTGGATAACTTGGGATGCCGCGGCGGGCATGAAAGCATCCTCCAAAATTGGCTAGGTACGCCGACCATTTTAGATGCGGAACCTCCGCTGGAGTAGTTGACGTAAGGATCGCCACCATTGGAGTCCCAGTGGCTTGGCGGCCATGTTTAACCGTACGACGATCCGCTGCCCAGGCAGGAGTTGTACGTTGGTGTCGGGGCGGATTTTGATCTCAAAGAACGGCTCGGCTGTTTTCGTGCGCTCCGGATCTAACGGATCAACTGCCATCGTGCCACCAAATGCATGGCCCATAGCCGCCGAGGGTAGGCGGTTGTTTCCGGCGGGAAGGATTTGTTCAATCATACCGGATATTTTGATGTCAGGACGACCCGCAATCCGGATCTCGACACGTTTGTGTGTTTCGTCAAAAAGTTGCGCAGCGATCGATTGGCCTGCGGTTGCACGAATCAAGAGGTCGTCCAAGGTAGCCACGAGTCCGATTTCATCGCCGCGATGTAGATATGTACCCGGCGTCCGATCAATGTCAGGTGCTACGAATGTTCCGTCGAACGGAGCTTGAAGAACGAGCTGTTCGATTTGTTCTTCAATTCTGGAGATCTGTTTCCGAAGCGCGGCTAGTTGTTCCGTCGCCATTTGGTCTACGACCAGATCGTTCTCCCTGCGGGCCACGTCCCGGCGCACATTGAGACGACGTGATTCTGCCAGCAATTGAGCGCGCCGAGCCGTAAGCTCCGGGTTACTCGCGCTAACGAGCATGGCCCCTTTGCTAACGAGACGTCCAGACGGAAGAACCACTTCGACGAAGCCATCGGTCGTAGCGCGAACGGCGGCGAGGCGTCGTGGTACCACGGTTCCTTCTGCTCGGGCATGATCCGCTACTGGGACCATACCGACTATAATTACGACGATTACCATCGTAACAAATGTGGTGGTCACTGCGCGTGTGCGAACTCTGGCCAATTCGTGGCTGGTCGCAACGTAACGAATCATTCTGCCGAACGGCATGAGAAACCAAATCACGATGGCCGCGGTCGCCAACACTGCCCCTAAGACAAACAAAGTATCCATCATAAAAAGCAGGATCGCGACGCATATGAATGTACGGTAAGCCGTAGATGCGAGGGTATAGCCAAGAAGCCACTTACGCTCATCAGGAGAATGTGCGGAGCTTCGCGCTTCTTTATATCCCCACATATATCGCTTAACCAAATAGTAAACGTACTCCTTGCCTCGCTGAGCTAGATTCGGAATTTCAAGAATGTCCGAGAGAATGAAGTAGCCATCGTAATGCAAAAGTGGATTGCCGTTGAAAAGTAGCGTAGATACGCTGGCGACGAACATGACGTTATAGCAGATCGCGTGTGTCGCGGTTCCTTCAGCGGAATTCGCCCACATGATTGCCGAGATGGCGGCGGTTGCGAGTTCTAAGTACATGCCAGCCGCTGCGACCACAATCCGCTGCACCTTACTTCGAAACGCCCATGCACTAGATGCATCGATGTAGGGAATGGGCATGAAGACGAGCAACATAATCCCCATAGCGTGAACCTCGCCGCCGGCGCTATTTTCTCTACCGAATGTCTTGCAGGCGAAGCCATGGCCAAACTCATGAATGACTTTGACACCAGCGAATGCTAACCAAAGCCACAAGAAGTTGTTGGGAGACAATACTGCTTTTGCAGAAGCGACTAGAGCGCTGCCGTTTCCCATGATGCTCCAAAGACCTGCGACGATGAGTACCAGCCATAACGCGAGCCCAAAGCGGCTAAACACTTTTCCGAAGATATTGGCCCATCGGTCCAGCAAGTAATTTGGGTCAAAGAGTGGGATTCGAACGAAAAGTAGATTCGTCAACTGACCGCGGACTTCACGTGCTACACGTTCGCGATAACGTCGAAACAGGACTTCGGTGTCACCGGCTATTTCAGATTGTAGCAGGTTCGACGTGTAAAGACGTCCGAGTAGTTCGATGACCTCGCCTTGAGTGGGGGCTTCGTCGCCTAACTCCTGGTTACACGTTTTCCATGCAGCCGTGATTGTGCGTCGACCGTCCAGCAAGCCAATGAAACGGTATGCGGATTCGTTCAATCGGTAGAAATGATTGCCCGCTTCGTCCTGAACGACGCACCACGCTTGTCCGCGGTAGTGTTGACGGTGGACCCGTGTCGTGGAGTTGAGGCGCGGACGCAGATCTGCGACGCGGTACCAGGATTCGCTAAATGTTGGGCGATCAACTGCCATCGTACGGTTCCGTCCTTACAACCAGAGTTCCATACGAATCCAGTTCACAAAACGTCGCGTCAAAATCCACCCGTAACTTCGCCTACCGATGGTGATTTTAGCAACTCCCTCCATGCCGGGACGCATCCAGTCATGGCTTTCTTGAAGTCGCACGCGGATTTTGAAAACGTTGCGTTCGTTGACGACTTCAGCCACTGGATTGATTCGCTCCACAACAAAGGGGATTTTTCTCCCTGGATAGGATGCCGTTGCCAATTCGCCCTCAAGGCCAACGATGATATCTTGTACTTGACCTTCAGGAAGCGCCAATTCTGCTCGGATGGATTCAAGTTGTGCAACTTCGAATAGGATGTCACCGACTTTAACCGGTGCTCCGAGCTGTCGCTCCAAGTCTCCGGTTACGACTAAGCCGCGGATGTCCGACGTGATAGTTGCTTGCTTGAGCCGGTACTCGAGAAGGTTGATCTGAGCTTCGATCTTATCCGCCTGTGCCTGCGCCATTTGCGCACCTGCGGTGTCGCCGTCACGTTGGGCAACGGCCTTTTGTTTGATGTATGAGGCTTTGTCAGCTCGTACAGCCGCCAACTCCAGCTCGATTTCTGCTGTCTCTAACGTGGCGAGTACGGTCGTGCCAGGCTCGACCAGATTACCGATCTCCGTTGGCGCAGTGCTTAGATAGCCGTCAAAGGGGGCCACGATTACTTGCTGTCGCGTCGACTGGAGAACAAAGGGAGCTTCAGGGCGGTAATCGGTTTTCGCAAAGGTTAGGAAAAGCGTACCGCAGAGGATGAGTATCGAAGCAAGCCTCATCCATGTGTGCTGTGGCCCGATGATACCAGCGAAGAGCTTTCGTGTGGCGATTGCGCACTTGGCTCCTATCCAACGATCATTTCCATGTAGATCTTTCAAACGCGGAGTACACAATTCGCAGGTTAGGCGTAAAGTTTCAATGGCCTCAGGTTTTAATGGACGCTCAGGGTTGCATTCCACCATTAACACCGCCACGACTTCTCCGCCGTTTCGTAACGGTAAGCAGGCAATCATGTTTGGCCCGTGCCGCTTCGACAGTTCTGCAATCGCACGGCTTACATATGCGGAATCTTCCGTCGTTGGGTAGAATGTTTCGGTGTCTTGATCTAGGCACTCTTCCATCGCAGCTTCAATGTCCCGGACCAACTGTGTTTTGCGATCGAACTTCTCCGTATGGCACATGGCAACGAGCTGCACATTGCGACCCGTCAAAAAACCCAAGCCGACGCGTTCGCTTTTCCAGCGGGAAGCGACTTCGTTGCATAGACGCATAGTTGTCGTGATGAATCGATCATGTTCGCCAATGGCGGCGACGATATTTGCTGCAGTTTTCACCTGTTCTAGATCTTCATTTCGTTTATGCAGGGCCAGGCGCATGACATAGATATCTAGCAGGCCGACCGTCAGTTCAAGCCTTTCGCAACAACTTTGGACGTCCGTTTTATTTTGACCTTCGATTAGAAACGCTGCCACACCTTGCCTATTGCTGTCATCGCAGGTCACATCATGTACGGGGATTAGGACAAGATAGTCGGCCAACATTTCGTCGGATGTTGGGTGAGAACTTTCGAGACAAATGACTTGCGTCTTGTATTCGGCAACGACTTGTCGAACCGATTGGGCTGCGTGAGATAACCATTCGGGCGGAGAATCAGGGCTAGAGATAGGTGGATATACCGCAAGTACTTCAATGTTATCTCCAAGACCGAGTCGAAGGATTGATGCCGAAGCGGCAGATGAAACATAGCATTGAGTAGACAACAGATTCTGCAGAAACTGGTCAGGTGAACCGGCGAATCGCACGAGATTGTCAATGTGATGCGCTATTGAGCCTAGTTTGGTGGGTTCCGTGAAGCACTGGGTCATCGAAATCTCATTCGAAATGTTTTCCCCGACAATTTCGACATAGGTCATCTCTTCAACACTTTATCAACGATCCATCGAGCCGGCTTGAGCACTTATTCGGTGACTAACTGTCATCGCTTTGCTTTCGCCTCTCTTTACGATCTTGGCGTGAGAGTTGGACAATTCGAAACGCACGCTCGCCGGTAAGCCGGCAATGAATGCACCATCCTTATTGGTCAATTCAAGCCTCACCCGAAAGGTCGACGAGCCAGAATCCACCATCGGGTCAACGCTAATCACGGTGGCAGTACGCTCTTGCTGTTGGACAGTGACCATTGCCTCTTGTTCAATGGCTATGCGACCGAAATACTGCGCGGGTAAGTTTAGCTCCACCCAGAGTGGATCCAATTGCAGCAACACCGCGATGGTGCCACGCTCGTACACACCATCCACAACCTCGCCCACGTCCTTTGTGGTACGCCAGATAACTCCGTCAAACGGCACATAAAGCCGACGTAGTTCGAGTCGGGCTTGGTCGCGTATCAATTCCCGTTTTCGTTGTTCACGCCGAATTTGTGCTGTCACTGTTTGAGCTTTTGCGAATTCGCACGCTAGCTCAACGACGCGTAGTTCCCACACACTCGAGGAACCTTTCGCGGTGAGATCCCGTTGTCGATCCAGTTCTTCTTGCCTTTGGATTTCGTTCACTTGGGCCGCGATAATTTCGGAATCATCGGCAGCCCTTATTTGACTAATGCTAACCGCGGCTTCTTCAGGACCGCTTTCCAGTGTCGCAATTAGTTGTCCAGCTTTTACTTGTTGTCCTTCTTCGATCGGGCGTGCGTCGATGATACCTGACACTCGCAGCGCCAGTTCCACTTGCTTACTGGGTCGGGTCAGCCCTTGGAGTACGAGGGATGTTTGGCCTCCTCGCGTCGCCGACGTGTCTTCACTGTCCTGGCCGACGGCTGAAGCGCCGAACGAGAGTCCAACCGAAATTCCTGAGATGATTATCCAGGACTTGTAAGATATCATAGTGATCAATCCTTAATCAATCCGTGGCATCGAGGATCGACACCTCACCGCGCGATTTCAACTTATCTTTTTTCGATCTCCGAAAGGTAACAAGTGTCTGACGAAAGCACGCCGAAACGCCAATCAAGCCGTAACTCATAATCGACAGAACACATAGACTGGTACAGGAGTATTTACTCAGCGATTTTTCACGCTTAGTTAGCACGAAATATCGGGTCTTCAGATTGACGATGCAGGCGAATATTCTTGTAGTAGGACAAGCATTTATCGGGTGGGTGCAGCGTGTCCAGTGGGAGCGTCCTAATACCGGCAAAGCATTTCAAAATTGTGCCAATATCACCGATACAATCCTAACAACATGGAGCGTGTTAGAGAATACGCTTATCGGATCAACGCAAAGACTCTTTGTACATTGTAAACTAACACTGATGCTTTTACTACGCGCTTACAATATGTTGCGTTCCGGGTGCGGCTTGGTTCGCAAGCAGGTGTGCCTTATCCGAAGCACTTTCGGCCAAGGCTTGACTTCTGATCCATGTAGACCGAAGTTCGAAATACTGGAACCTCGCCTGCTGCTTAGCGCTTCGCCATTCGGTTTTGACGTCGTAGTTCCGCAGGATTCTTTCGGCACGCAGGATATTGTTGTGAACAACTGGGATGAAGTGACCGTGCGTGCTGGCAATGATAGGGTTTCGACTCGCGCTTCCGATAACCTGCGCGATGACAACTATCTGCCGAGTTGGAAAGCCGGTCTTACGAACGCATCAATACAGCGTAATGTCCTCATCGTTGACATATCCCCTACACATAGCACGACCGAAAAGAGCGGTACCGATACGCAGACCGGAAAGATATCTACCATCACCTTTGCCTCGCACAATACCGCCCCTGTAGCCAACGCAGGTGGACCATATACCATCAGTGAAGGTAACTCGGTCACGCTAGACGCTTCCGCTTCCACCGATCCAGAAAGCAATCCCTTAACCTATTCTTGGGACATCAATAACGATAATGTATTTGGGGATGTCACGGGTGTATCGCCAACACTGACCTGGGCACAGTTGCAAGGCTTCGGAATTAATGACGATGGCGTCTACACCATCAAGGTCCAGGCAAGCGATGGCAGTTTAACCAACAACGCATCGACGACGATCACGGTAAGCAATACTGCCCCAGTTCTGAACACCACCGGATCATCGAGCGTCGATAATGGCTCAGTTTACACTCTCAATCTGAGTGTCACCGACGCCGGAAACGACACGATAAGCAGTTGGGTCATCAGCTGGGGTGACGGCAACATTCAAACTGTCGCTGGAAACCCGTCTTCGGTCGTGCATACCTACGCATCTCGTGGTAGCTACAATATCTTAGCTTCAGCTACCGATGAGGATGGAACCTACCAACAAAACAACTTATTAGTCGGTGGCTTTTTGGGGACCAACAGCGTGTTGGAATACGAAGCGACCAGCGGCAATTTTGTGCAACTGATCGGATCGCTGGGTGATGGCTTGAACCTGCCGCATTCGGTCATCCAGGGCCCAGATGGCAATCTCTACGTTAGTAGTTATACCGGAGACAGCGTTCTACGCTATGACACATCGGGGAATCTTATTGGTACATTTGTCAGCAGTGGCAGCGGTGGGCTAAACTCACCGACTTATATTACATTCGGCGCGGACGACAATCTGTACGTCGCCAGCTTGTCCTCAAACCAAATTCTGCGTTACAACGGATCCACTGGCGCCTTTATCGATGCCTTCGTTTCCACGAGCAGTGGCGGACTATCGACGCCCTCTGGCATAACCTTCGGTCCGGACGGCAATCTGTATGTTAGCAGCCTGAATACGAACCAGGTTCTGCGTTACAACGGATCCACCGGAGCCTTCATGAGTGTGTTTGTGTCTACTGCCAGCGGTGGCCTGATTCCATGAAAGAGAGTTCTCCTGCAGAATTCATTGGACGGCGTATCCTCGTGGGACCGCCAAAAACAGAATTCTTTTACGCAGGAGAACTCAGCTATGTTGTTTATGGGAATCGATCAGCACAAGCGTCATTTA
>JAJRPG010000070.1 GCA_024280855.1 Planctomycetota bacterium
AAGCTCATCATCCTTGACGAAGAAGGCCAATTACTCCTAGCCTCAGTCACCCCCAAAGACGTGACCATCCACGCCCAAGCCAGCGTCCTAAACCGCATAGCCTGGACAGTCCCCACATTAGTAGGCCAGACGCTATACATCCGAGACTGCAAAACCATTAAGGCAATAAGCTTGAATTAAAGACGTTTTCGCATAACTAGCCGCGGAATTCATCTGGTGCCCCATTCTTCGGGTACTCCCGAAGGGTGGGGAATGGACTTTCGATATCAGTGGACCCACGCAGTTTCCTAGTTACAAAGCACTTCCCACCGGTTCCAACCCAAGCCGCCCTAGCGTATCATATTCAAGAGTTGAGACAGAACGAATACCAAGGCGAATAACGGACCACCAAGCTAATGACTGACGAACAACCGAAACTAAAGCTGAATTTTATACAGCAAATCATTGACGACGATATCTCCGCCAACAAAAACGATAGCCGGGTGCATACGCGATTCCCTCCTGAACCCAACGGCTATCTACATATAGGCCATGCAAAATCCATCTGCCTAAACTTTGGCCTCGCTGACAAATACGGTGGCAAATGCAACCTCCGCTTCGACGACACCAACCCCAGCAAGGAGGAAATCGAGTACGTCCAATCCATCAAAGAAGACGTCGCCTGGCTGGGATTCGACTGGGAAGACCGCCTCTTCTTCGCTTCAGACTATTTCGAACAATTCTATGACCACGCCGTCACACTAATCAAAAACGGCAAGGCCTTCGTCTGCGACCTGAACCTTGAAGACATGCGACAACGACGTGGCACGCTAACTTCTCCAGGCCAGGAAAGCCCATTCCGAAACCGGGAAGTCTCAGAAAACTTAGACTTATTTGAACGCATGCGCAAAGGCGAATTCGCTGACGGTTTCTGCACCCTCCGAGCCAAAATAGACATGGCCGCCGCCAACATGAACATGCGTGACCCCGTTATGTACCGCGTCATGCACGCCACCCACCATCGCAGCAGCGACGATTGGTGCATCTACCCCATGTACGACTGGGCACATGGCCTGGAAGACTCCATCGAAGGCATCACCCATTCCATCTGCACATTAGAGTTCGAGGACCACCGCCCGTTGTACGATTGGTTTCTCGACCAATTAAACTTGCACCATCCACAACAGGTTGAATTCGCTCGCCTGGACTTAAATTACACCATGATGAGCAAACGAAAACTTCTCGAACTCGTTCAGGAAGGTCTGGTAAAAGGTTGGGACGACCCTCGCTTACCTACGATTTCCGGCATGAGACGCCGAGGATATCCTCCCACAGCCATTAGAGAATTCTGTTCGCGCATCGGCGTCGCCAAAGTCAAAGGTGTCGTAGACATAGCCCTATTGCAACACTGTGTGCGAGATGAATTAAACAAAAAAGCACCCCGCGTCATGGGCGTACTAGACCCACTAAAGGTCGTCATCACGAATTTTCCAGAAGACCTCGTGGAAGAGTTGGATGCTATTAACAACCCCGAAGACCCCTCAGCCGGTACGCGCAAAGTACCATTTTCTCGCACCTTATACATCGAACGTGGCGATTTCATGGAAGACCCACCACGAAAATTCTTCCGCTTAGGACCTGGCCGAGAAGTCCGACTAAGATATGGCTACTTCGTCACTTGCACAGAAGCCATAAAAAACGAAGCCGGCGAAATTACAGAATTGCGTTGCACCTACGACCCCGCAACAAAAGGCGGAGATTCCCCAGACGGTCGAAAAGTCAAAGGAACCTTGCATTGGGTAAGCGCGGCTCACGCCTTGGATGCCGAAGTCCGTCTCTACGACCATTTGTTCAGCGTTGAAAATCCGTCGGCCATTTCCGATGGCTCAGATTTCAAAGACAATCTAAACCCCGATTCACTCAAAGTGTTAACAGGATGCAAAATAGAGCCTTCGGTCAATGACGTAAGGCCGGGCGACGGCTTCCAGTTCGAGCGCAACGGGTACTTTTGCGTCGATAAAGATTCCACTGTAGAGCGGCTGATTTTCAACCGCACATTAACACTAAAAGACGCCTGGGCCAAAATACAAAAAAAGAAAAAATAAACGAGCCGCGGGCTTCAGCCCGCGCGGAGCGCCGTATGTGCCATCTGCGTGGCATGGGTAAGTTACGATCTTGATTAGCATCAAGATCGTAACTTACCCGTGGTCGCTAATCATCAATGATGGTAAAAGTGAAAGCAAACAAGACAAAAGCCATCCACAATCAAAGCAACCCACCAACCATGACCACCAAAAACAACACCCCGCGCATCGCCTCCATGTTAGCCAGTAGCACAGAAATCCTCTACGCATTAGGCTTAGGGAACCAAGTCGTCGCCATAAGTCACGAGTGTGATTACCCGCCACAGGCCTGCAACAAGCCGCGCATCACCCACGCCAACATCGACAGCACCCAATCCGCTTCTGCCATTGACCAACAGGTCCGACAACTCATGAAGTCAGTCCAGCCGCTATACGAAATCGACGTAGAAACCTTAGCCTCTCTTAGTCCCGATTTAATCATTACCCAAGCTCAATGTGAAGTCTGCGCCATTAGTTATAACGACGTCCTTGCTGTGACAAATTCGCATCCTGCATTGCGCCAATGCGAAATCCTCTCGATGAATCCCACGACCCTGGATGAGATACTTGTTGACATTCAACGAATCGCCGATGCCGCAAACGTGGCACCACTAGGCCAACAGTACGTTTCGCAATTACGACAAAGGCTGGAATTTATTGATAAAAAACTTCGAGACTTAGCGAGTGAGGATAAGCCGCGTACCATCTGCATCGAATGGGTCTCCCCCTTAATGGTAGCCGCCAATTGGATGCCCAATGCCATCACACTCGCCGGCGGGCATGCAGACTTCACCACCGCAGGTCAGCCAAGCACTTACACCGATTGGTCAGATGTCATCGCCTACGACCCGCAGGTCATCGTCGTCGCATGTTGCGGTTTCGCGCTAGACCGTTCTATAGAGGAAGCCGTTTCTCTTGCGCATTTGCCAAACTGGAAAAAAATGTCAGCCGTGCGTGCAGGTCGCGTCTACGCCGCAGACGGCAACGCCCATTTCCACCGCGCTGGCCCAAGATTAATCGACACCGCCGAAGCTTTAGCCTATCTGTTACACCCAGACTTGTTTCCGGAGTTCTCATCATTAGCTAGCCAAATAACCCGGCAAGTAGTCTAATACTGAGTGACAGTATTATCGAAATTTGACGGGAGAATACATGCCCACCTGTTTACTATTAAGCAACGACCTAATTTTCACCTCGCGCATTCAACAAGCCGCAAATCATGCAGGCGTAGAATGCCTTGTCGTCCAAGATGAAGTCGCCATGTGCGCAGCGTCAGACAATCAGCCTTCTACCGTCTTTATAGATTTACAAGCCTTGGGCGATATGTCCCTCTCAGCCATTCAAGCAGCCAGCAAGGCTTTGCCCGAAGCCCGCATCATCGCCTTTGGCCCACACGTCCAAGCTGATTTGTTAGAAGCCGCCCGACAAGCAGGTGCAAACCTGGTACTGCCGCGCTCAGCTTTCGTACAGCAGTTACCTTCATTGCTCTCCGATTAACGCTGCGCATAAAAAAAGCGGCTGACGAATCAGCCGCTTTCGTTAATCAATTTTAAGTCACGTCATGTGCTTATGGGCACATGCCAGACGGCTGCTGTACACTATCTCGAGCAAGACGCACCAAACCAAGGTCGGTGTTCGATACGGTATTGTCGTTGTTGATGTCAGCACGAATCTCAAATACACCTGTCGGTCCGAGAGGATCAATAACCTGCATGCCGGCAGGCCGTCCTAGGATAATGTCACGGGCTTGTCTTACAAAACCAAGGTCACCGTTATTGACCGTAATCGGCGAAGCATTGGCGTCACCAAAAATCGCCCACGCTACACGTGTTTCGATAGGTGCTGTCATGCCTCCGCCTAAACACTCCACACCGTCAAGCGTAATATCATAGACGACCGGTGTTTCGCCTATTTGAGGGTTATTACCAGGAAGCGATGGGCTGAACAGAATTACAGCCTCGTCGAGATTTGCGCCTGCGACAACTGACATCGTAATGCCAGCCGTATTCTGAATGAAGCCATCAACATCACATCCGTCAACCATCACGGTCGCATTGGTAACATCCACATCAATATCATATTTAACAACAATTTTGTTGATACCCGTAGAGCGAGCTTCCGAATAATCGCTGCCCGCTGGCATATCTTGGCCATACTCAAGACCGCCACATGAAGGATTGAATATGCAACCCACACCATGTTGCCCGATAGAAGTCCACGACTGTACGATTGGTGTCGTACAGTTAGGCTCGCATATGTCAGGTATGTTGTTGTTGTTTGTATCTGGTTCGCCGTTACTAATATCACACTCGTCCGGAGTCATGTTACTATTGCAATCCTGACAAAAAGGAACATTCATCGGGCAATTAGCTATGTCGTCAGCGTCTGGGATTAGGTTGTTATTGCAATCCTGAGCCGGTGGCATTCGAATCACCAATGGTCTTCGGTCTGTCACGGGAATCAGGGCGCTAATTTCATTAAGAAAGGAGTTGGTGATGCTCGACGGTGTAAATCCCAGCGTAAAATCACCCGCGGCACCCATGGACGGTGAGACAATCATCGTGCCTATGTACGTCTCATCTCCGACGTCAAGCACTGGTATTACATCAAAAAACGAGTGGCTGTATTCCAATATCAAGCCGTTATTTGCGACAAGTGCAAACCCACCGAGCTGTGTGGCGAACATATAGTCCGGCCGACTTTGTTGCAAAAAGGCCGTTGCCTCATTGGTGCACGTTTGGTCCATTTGGCAAGTCGCTGCGGCACATGTACACAATGTTGCAATGGTTTCGCCATATCGGCAGTCATCATCCAGGGTACAGGGAAGCGCAGCCAAATCGATAGAGCCTGCATCACCACTGGTAAGGCTGTCCAAATCAAAGCCCCATTGGAAAGACGTAAGTAGAGGTGTGGGACTGCAAGTATTCGGAATACACTGCCCACTTATGCATTGTATGTCCGCGCAATCAGTTTGATCGATGCATGATATTGCGTTATTTGTTCCTAGGCAGAAATTATTTACACAGCCTAGCGTGGCGTTGCAATCGCTGCCGGTGTCGGTACAAACGGTCTTGTTAGTGCAGGAGTTTGGTACGATGGTGCAGCTAAGGCCGGCATCGCTCGTGGCTAGACAGAAACCGCTGTTTGGAAGTACGTCCCACTGTTTCAAGAAGGCGTCAACGCGAATAATGTCACCGGGTACGACATCGCCAATATTTAGCTCGGTTGGTAACGTGCAAAAGTTGCCAGTTGCGAAAAGTTGGCATGAGCTATTTCCGATCGGACAATGGGCAGGGACAGCGATATCGCAAACCACAGGCTTGCAAGCAGGCTTAGTCGGATCGGTACACTCATTATTAAATTCGCACGGTATCCCAACGACATTTGGCGTGCAGACAGCATCAAGTCGTCCGCTGCAGCACGCGCTACCTAATGCGATAGGTGTGCCATTGATTTCGCTTACCTTCAGGGAATAAGTCCCATCTGCCAACGTGGATGTCGTCATCAAAGCGGCAACACACAACGCCAGCAACCCACTTCGTAGCCACAATTTCATGGTCCTCTTCCCTTCTGTCCGGCACAAGGTTTGGCCTGCGCCATTATCGTTAAGATTCAGTTCAAACATCATCACAGCTAAGAACCTTCAACTAGAGAAGGCCCTGAAAACAAACACATTAAGTCTAACGGTTTCGAGACGAATCAGGCGAGAGCCTCACCCAGCAAATACCATTAGACACAACTTTCGTTATTGCCTATTTGGAATTGCTAAACAGTGAGGGCTGTATCCCCCATTGTCGTCAAACCACCCCAATTCTCGTCGCAGCCCAATCACGAATTAGCCGCCACGATACTGACGCGCACTCGCCCAAACACCCACCTGTCACAAGCACGCGCGACTGCCCATTGTAGGGCAAATAGTCTCAGTTGTCCAGGTTTGTCGGCTGTTTTTGCGCAGTTACCAGACCAAAGATGTGACTTTCTTGCCCGAAACTTCCCATTTCATCAGTCGTTACCGTATTTTCAGGCCTGTTATTCACCATTGGCGGGCATCGTACTTCGCTAACCCTTGCTATGACTCATGAATTTGGCGGAGCTACTGTATCTGATAGTCCGAGAATATCCTCCACATCTTTCGCTCGGACGGCTACGCATAGCCAAATAACCACGGCTGCGATGACCGTTCCGCCAGGAGCGTTGAATAAAAATTCATATGAAATTTTCAAAATGCTTCCCAAAGTAGCGTTTGGCGCAAATAGTTGAAACGGCGATTTCTGGCTGTATACATAGGCTAGGTAAAGCCCGAGGCGTGCAACCACGAATAGCTGGGCCGCTGCGAATCCCACTAACAAACACAAAATTTTCCGACGCCACGAAACGGGCATCGCAGCTATCAGCGACAAAGCCAATGCCGTCGTCGTAAAACCTACGCGTCCCGAATGGATCGTAGACCCGCCAGCCGTGCGCTTTTGTACGTTTTGCATTGTGACATCAACGTCCTCGTCTGACGTGTTAATAGCTTCAAACCTCACGTCGCCGTACTCTCCGAAATCCTGATAAATCGCTGTCGCACCAGCAATAAACATGCTTCGATAAGCTGAGCGGACGTTGGGCCAAGGGTAGGATAGGGCGATGTAAATCACGAGGGAGATAAGGCAAAATCGGGCGATGGCAACAATAGCTGATTGGCTCATGGGCTGGCCGTCCGCCGAGCGGCCCACACCGCCCACAATCCCCACGCCAGAATCGCCAGGACGATAAAAGCCGCCTGCCAAACATCGTGATGCATAAAGTCGAACGTTTTTGTAGAAAACAAAGCGCCGACGTAAAACAGGCTAATCACTCTCACCAGATTCATCGTAGCCAGGAAAAAGATACCTATCAGAAGGCCTGGAATTTTGGGCCAAAACATCACCGGCGAAGCTAAAACCCCGGCTATAAAGAGCGTAGTAGGCTGCACCGCATCGCACCCGCGTTTGATGTTAATACTGAACCTCGCCGATGAAATAGTTGAGTCGTGAATGTTTGCTTTTTCACCAAAAAAATTCATCACTGCCCCAGACGTGCGAGCACAAAACCGAAGATAGCTGGGAATCGCCTGATCTTTTATGGGCGACCATTGAATAAAAATCTGGAACAGCCCCAGCAATATGACAAGCCCCACCACAAATCGAAACACCGGATGAGGCCGACGCCGCCATCGCTGCCAGCGACTAAGTCGACGACGTGGACTGCCTTGGTTAGCCTTGCCCGGAGTAGGGGCATTGTCATGCGCCTGTTTCTTGCGATGTCGTTTTCCTTTGTCACCCAATGACGCAACTCCGAGTATTATGAATCGATACACGGTGATAAATCACCTGAGTCGGGATTATATTCCAAAAGCAACGTGGATGCACGGGAATCCTGTTCGGCTGGCCAATTACATTTCGGCATAGGGGTGTGGGGAAATGAAAAAAGCCCGGCAGCGAGCGATGGCACGCTGCCGGGCACTAGAATCAATGTACGAAATTCATCGTCCCGGATAATGAAAACATCACCACAGGTTGATGAAAAACATATTACATAAAACTAGAAAGCGGAGTTCCTCGAAGATTGACGTCGGTACACGATCGAGCCAGTGACCAAGACTAAGAGCAACATAGTGACTACGCCCCATTCGGAGACAGTGGGGATGGGGGCAGTTCTGTCAATCATACCAGAGATGTCTGTCTCAATTCCAGTATCTGTACTTTGAGTCTGAAGACCGCTTGGATCAATCTCTTCGATGCGTATCACGCGACCATCGCCTTCCAGGCCTGGGTAAACAGAGGCAAGAAAACTAGCATTGGCAAGTTGAGCCTGAACGCCCCCGGAAAGAAGCTGCATAATTATGCTGTCTTCGATGGCATCGGCTGCCATTCCTGCTGTCGGATTTACTGTTGCCGTTACACCCGATGCCGTTACCGTAATGACTGATTGTGCTCCGTCACTGTCAAGCCCAGTCGCCGTCCCAGCAAAAGAAGCAAGGCCTTTATTATCCGTAATAGCGACAGCAAACACGTTGTTTGCCTCTGCTTCCCCAGTTGTGTCTTTCTTGAATGCCATCCCCGTTATCTTTTTTCCCGCTACAGATGTCGCTGAGACTACGTTGGAGGTGCCACCCGCCACCGTCATAGATGTTCCATCTGTCGTTAGGTCTGGATGATTAGGAGGCGCAGCTGCGCGAATTTTGGTTGCTTTCTCAGCCGGAGTGTCTGTTTTAAGAATTCCAGCTACATTCCATGCAACCTTGACGCCGCCGACGACGATTACCACCCTAACGGCCCCTACATCTTTCGTCGGTTGCCCACAAGAGATATTCGCAGAATTTGCGTTTGTTTCTGCAGCCATAACTAACACTGATATCGATACGACCAAACTCGTTAATTTATTCTTTTTTAGTATCATTGGTTACTTTCCGTCTCTACATGACTACCTGTGGCGAATGTTGCTTGATATGCAAATAGCGACACAGAATACATTGTTTTTGAAATAAAACTCTTTCATCTTGGCCAAATGTTTTCTGACGCCAAAATTATTCGGTAAAATTATTGTTTTAAGGTCTATTTTTGCCAACCTAGACCCGGCGGCGCACGCGGAGCCGCTTCTACGAGTTCCAAAATTTGTTGCAGAACGCTGTCACCGTGTAAGAAGTTGAAAACCGTAGGAATAGTATTATTAGTTCGGCGTCTTGGCCTCTTCGCGCAGGCGTAAACAATCAACGCGCCCGATACAATCGAAGCCGTGATAAACGCTACGGCGAAGCCGACGAACACGCAGCCTAGCGTGTGCGAAATGAGCGATAGCCAACCGCTTGAAGCGTAGACCTCAGCCATCACTCGTTCATGCCATCCCAGAGGTGACAGGGCTAATTCTATAAACATCCACGCTACGCCAAGAACCAGTGGATGAAAGCCGATGTGTCTGGTCGCCCATGCCCCCAGCCAGGTGTAGAAGGCTATAGCTAAGATGACACAAAAACTATCACCAAGCGTCACCGATTGGCCAGGCCGAGCAAACAATAGCATGATGGCTAGCAGTGACACGGACCAGGCACATCCACTAAGCATCGCTCGTAGCGGCTTGTGGGTACGGATAGAAATCAACAGCGGAAACAAACTTACCCAGGCAAGCCACGAAAAACTTGGGAAGCATAGTGCGCTCGCCATGGCGCTTCTGCCCGCGATTTGGGCAAGGAAGTCCAAGCCAGTAGACCAACTGACACGCAAATGGCAGTTGCGCAATGTCTTAAACATATCGACCTTAGCGAAGGCCATGATGCGGCGCACCTTTCAATATGTGTGTGGAAGGCTCCGGTGAATCGATCTAGCGCATCCACACATTCAAAGACTTTGACCTTTGACGCGCGGTCTCTTGCAGCTTGAAGTGGCTAGCCGATCGCTTCGTTCTTCGCCTCTCACTTCTTTCCATGGCAAACGTGTTGGATTGTCGAAAGGGCTTAAGAAGGAGATGTCCAGCCCAGATGACGGCAACTCAACGGAATTGAGATTACCAAAATGATGCCTACCAATGATAGTCAGCTTTTTGTGGTAAACCCTATAGTCTAAGTAATACCCCTGCGTTAAACTTCGGGAGGTAATTGATAAGCCACCGAGTTTGACGAGTCGCAGTTAAGATGGGCATTGTTGATGGCGAACGCCAAATTGCCTAGACGCACAGGCCCGTATTTAGAGCGATGTATTCGGCAAAGATTCGAACCACAAGGTCGCTACGGCAACTCACATTGAGCTTACGGTAAATGCGGTCAAGATGGGTATGTACAGTGTGAGCGGAAATGCGCAAACGGTTAGCAATACAGGCTTCATTTAACCCTGAGAAAACGCCTTGAATGACCTGCTGCTCTCTGGTGGTAATGCTAAGAGCGTGAGTGATTGATGACCATTGCTTCTCCGAAAGTATTGTTTCAGATAGCTCACTCAGTGTTGGTTCGATATTAGATCGACGTAAATGATTCATATCGCCCGCTCCATTTTATCGACGTACATCTACCCTGGCTAAACGCAACAAGTTTTGGCGACTGTGAATCGTGTCGCTGGCCAACTTGCCTCATTTTATTCGCAACTTACTATCATAGCCACATAAATAATGTGTAAGAGTGACTTATGTATGACACCATGACGCAAGAAAAATATCACGCCGATGGCGAATCAGTTAAAATGGCGACACTTGGTGCATTGCGCTGAAAAAAAATCGGCTATCTAGTTACTTAGGACGCCACGGTTATTAAACGAAATCGCTGGAATTCAAAGGGAGAGACCAATAAGAGCCAGCGATACTATGCAACCTGCCCGAATACAATGTAAGAGATAATACGCTTCGGTACTCAAGCAAGTAGAATCAGTGTGTCAGGGGGCAACAAGCGATGCGCCCAACGCAGCGCATTCTATGCGATATAAGCCTTTCAGGTCAACATAAATGTTCATAGTTCAAGTAAGACTTGCCACGTTGTATACGTTGTTGCGTTGCTTTACACTAGCACTTACATCCCGGCGTGGCTGTGGATTGAGGCGTTCTTAGGGCGATTAACCATTACCTATCGCGTTGCCAGTGACACGATGGAGACCTATAGGAAAAAGCAGACCGAATTAGCCGATGACCTCAAACGAAAACATTAACATAAATCCCGCGCATTCCCCGCTTACCAAGGTGGCATACTTACGACGTAGCTGCCTATTGGCAATAGTCGTTTTGTTTGTCATCGAATTTATTACTGGCGTACTCTTAATGTTGCATTACGCTCCAGCCGTCCAAACTGCTTGGGGCAGTGTGTGGCATATTCAAACCCAGGTGCCAAGCGGCTGGCTGATTCGCGGGCTTCATCATCATACTTCCAATGCGCTTCTTGTCGTGGTCGTTTTATACGCGGCTCTGTTATTGTTTCAGCGAGCCTATATCGGAAGCCGAGCCTGGGTTTGGCGGTTGACGTGGGGATTACTGTTGCTGGTCGCGGCTATGTCGTTGAGCGGTTTTCTTTTGCCTTGGGACCAGTGGGCGTATTGGGGGACGCAGGTTCGCGCTAACATTCTTGCGACGACGCCATATGTCGGCAGTGCGATGCGCGATTTGCTGCTGGGCGATGATGGTTTAGGCCAAGCTTCTCTGACCCGGTTTTATACTCTTCATATTATAGTGCTTCCCTTACTAGCTATATTGCTTTTAGTTGGGATTTTGACTGCCCGCAGATGGTTGGTTCGCGGTGACGAGACGTTGAACGAATCAAAGAGCAACGGTTCATGTTGCTGTGGCTTAACTGTTGGTGACGTATTGGTCGTAGCTATGTTTGTCGCGGGAGTTTTGGGCTGGACTTACTACGCGCATGAGACGCTTGGATGGACTCTGCTGGATGCCCCGGCTGACCCAACTGCTTCGGACTACCCTGCGCGGCCGGAATGGTACGCACTTTTTCTATACCAATGGCTAAAGTATTTTGTCACGCCAAACGCTCAGGTTGTTGGGGCTATCGTCCTTCCTTCGATGGCATTTGGCGCGATCATGTTGGTTCCAAACTTTGTGAAAAACGCATCTCGAAAATTTCGCCATATGATCGTCGTGCTAGCCATGGCGATAGGGGGACTTGCTGCCGTTGCCTTAACTGTAGTTGCTCTGCAGCATGATCTTGAGCCATCTGTCCAAGCTGTCGCTGATGCGAAACGAAGAAGTGAAGATGGTGGCGAGATGACGGCGGAGGACAAAAGCATCTTGCGTGCGGCTACGTTTCATGAACAGCTCCGTTGGGCGAATTGGGTTTCGAAGCGTTCGTTCGAGTTGGCGAATGAACATGGCATCCCCGTGGAAGGGCCATTGGTGATGCTCGCGCGTGACCCGCAATTGCAAGGGCCTAAATTGTTCGCTGCGCATTGTGCATCGTGTCACCGTTATGACGGGCATGATGGCCGTGGGCGCATGTTGGATGAGCCAGCCACCTCATCAGACTTAGTGGATTTTGGTAGTTTCGAGCGGATTCGAGGTTTCCTTCGGGAGCCTATGCACCCGCAGTATTTCGGACTTATGAAAAAAGCAGACGGCGAGCCTGCGCATACCAAAATGCAGCGATGGTTGGAGGCGCAGTTGGAAGATTGTGAAAATGAAGCTGAGCGGAATGCGCTTGAATCAGAGCTGGACGATGTAGCTAGATTCCTGGCGGAACAAGCTAATGCGCATGAATCGACATCCAATAAATCAGCGGACGGTTCTGGTCTGGAAAATGTTACCGATAAAAGTAAAGCCGTTGAACGAGGACGACGCGCATTTATGGCGTCGTGTAATGAATGTCACTCTTATCAAGGGCAGCGAAGTGGCACTAGCAAAGCGCCGGAACTATTCGCCTATGCTTCTTGGCGGTGGATTTTCGATATGATTAGTGATCCTAGCCAGGATTCGCTCTATCGTTCGCGTGGGCGTGAGCCTGCGCAGATGCCTTCGTTTCAGGATACACTAAGCGAATCTGATCGAAAGTCCCTGGCCATATGGCTTTCCGGGAGCAGCGGGCGATAGATATTCACGGCTAGAAAGCTCTTACGATGCGGTTCTTGTGATGGGGGTGAGGGTTCGCGGTTAGTTACCGGTCGTTACAAATCTGAAAGCTGGATCGCTTTAATTTATAGCCATATACGTTAAGCTGGAAGGGTTGTTATGATGAGGAAAAGTGTAGGCATGCTAACGTGATAGGTATGCAAATAACGAGGCAGAGGTGCTTAGATGATCGGTCGTATAATTGCAACGATGTGTATATTGACAGCTATGGGGCTATTGGTTCAGGCTCAAACGAGTGATTCGCCAGAAAAAGTTCCTGCAGAAAACATACAGGTTGTCACTGCGAAAAAAGTCTCCAATCCACGACTCGATATTAGTGTCATGGCCCCCGAACGTCAGTTGGACTTTTGGCTTGGCGAATGGAATGTGAAGTGGGAGCAAGGCCAAGGGACTAATTCTGTCCAAAGAATTTTAGATGGCAAAGTCTTACATGAAAACTTTAGGGGTAACTGGAGCGGTTCTCACCCGTTCAACGGGAATAGCTTTTCTGTTTATGTGGCGACCGAAAAAACGTGGAAACAAACATGGGTAGATAACCAGGGCGGCTATGCAGACCTTAAAGGCAATGCCGAAGGCTCGTCATTTATATTGATGCGAGAGCAAATCAATGACGGGCAGCGTATTTTGCAGCGCATGTTGTTTACTGATATTCGACGAAATAGTTTTACCTGGGATTGGCAGTTATCACGCAACGGTGGAACGACGTGGGTATCCAATTGGAAAATTGAGTATACCCGAAAATAGTAGCCGACTCATCTTATATATCAGAACTCGGTAGACTAGGTTACGCCGCATCACCAAATGGGTGAGCGGCGTCAATGGCTAATTCCTGCCGGGCCATCTTATAAAAAACGAGCAAGCTCAGCAGCGAGAAAAATATCGCCAACAGCCACACTGACCAGGCAGGCCATCCGGCGTTATGCCATAGCCAAATGCCGCCAAGCGGGGCGACGATGCCGCGCAGGCCCGTGAGTGACACATGGATGCCCATGTACATTTCCGCTTCTTCCGGTTTCGCAAAATGAAGATGGCCAAGATTCCACGCTAACGCGCCGCCCGCAAACCCCATGCCCTGAGCTAACGCGCGAAGTGAAAAGAAAACGATAGCCAAAAATGATTGCATGTTACCGAAGGGTGTCATGTCTACAGCGATATAACAGGCGATTAACCCAAGCACCAGCGAAGACGTCCACATGATGACATTGACCACGCGGAATCGTACGACGCCAACGCGGTCAAACAACAATCCCCACCGGCGCAAACTACCGAGCATAGCTAATCTTGGAACGGCGACGATGATGGCGGTGCAAACCCAAAAATCCCAGGCGGGGTCCATGTCCAAATCGCGCGTGATGATCGTAGCCGCGAGCGATACGGTCATTAAGTTGGCGATTCCGGTCAGCAATTGCGCGATGCAGTAATGTCGAAAACGCCTGTCGCCACGCAGAATTTTATACATCTGCCCCAGCACATGCCCAGGCGACAGCAGGGCGGTCAGGCTAAACGGTTCGATCATTCCCTCGCGGGGCATATCTTCGCTACCGGGTTTTCGATGGCTACGAAGTTCTGATCGCTCACCACGAATATGCAAGCGCGGCAACAGCATCGCCCCGAACAGGCCTAACACCCCAGCGATGGGATAAATGAAGCGATAAGCCGAGGCGTTCTTGTCGCAAATTGCCGAGGCGATTAGCACCGTCGTGACCGTAACCACAAATCGCAGCGCTTGCAGCCTCGCCGTGATTTGGCCACGAAGTTTTTGGGGATAATTGGATTTCCAAATCGCGGAGCGAACGGTCACAACGCCAGCAAGAAGAATTTGAGCGGCGGCCATCTGGCAGAGAAACCAAATCGCGCCATTCGGAGTAGTTGGAATCGCCCCGGCAGTTCCCGCACACAAGGCCGTGCCCGCAGCGAAAATAATGGCCAGTCGAATTTTAGGACGTCCGACACAAAGCATGCCCCAAAACAAGCTGAACGTCAGGGCTGCAATAGGCGTTGCTGTAGCGATGGCGATTTGTAACGGGCTACCGTTGAAACTTTTAGCGACAACAACACTGGCGAATTGGCCCTCAACCAAACCAGCCAGGACGCTCCAAGGGAGTAGATGTCTAAATTCGTAATAAAAATTTCTGCGTGAAAGAAAAGGCAGCGTCCGAATGCCAAGAAAATCCAATCGTGTACTCCCATCAACGCATCATGGCGTTGCCTTAACGTAGGGGCAACGAAAGAAATCTGCAAGCGTAATAGCCACCGGCGATAGGATGGTCTTGGAGGCGATAGCGACTCAGCATTCGCGCATCACGCCGATCAGCACGCCTTGGATTTTTACGTTGCGTGAATAGATCGGTTTATATTTCGCGTTGGCTGGCTGTAAGCGGACGCGGGTTTTTTCTTTGTAAAAGCGTTTGAGCGTGGCCTCATCGCCGTTGATAATCGCCACGACAGTATCGCCATTCTTGGCATTGCTCCGCTCTTCGTAAATGACAATGTCACCGTCGCAGATGTGGTCTTCGATCATGCTATCGCCGGTTACGCGGAGCGCTCGCACGGGATATCGACGGTCGAACATTTCTTCAAAGTCGAGAAAATCCGGCGTTTCGATGGCTTCGACTGGCAGACCAGCCGCAATGCGCCCGACCAGAGGGATGAGCGTAGGCCTTTCGTCAGGAAGATCCACCCGGGCAGTTAAGTCCAAAGAGCGTGCCTTGTTGGACTGGCGGGTGAGCATTCTTTTTTCGAGCAGAAGTTCGACGTGTTCGAACACGGTGATTTTGCTGATGCCGAGTTCGTCGGCTATCTCTTGCAACGTCGGGGAATAGCCAAGGTTCCGCCTGCCGTCTCGAATCAGGGTTAAGATTTCGATCTGCCTCGGTGTTAAACAACGAGCTTCGTCGGTTTGTGCTGCTTTGCGGCGAGCCATGCGAATCCTCCGTGAATGGTTGCAAGCCCAATGGGCCAAATGCGACCAGTGGCAAGTTTTGTGGCAAATCGCCACGAGATATTTTTTCATGTAACAATCGAACGCGAGCGGTTTCCTGTTTGGCTGAACCAAACAAAGAGGCCAAGATGGCGAACCAACTAAGCGACGCCCGTTTAGACTGGGCAGAAGCAGTGGGGCGGGCAGGGAACGCTTCTTCAGTAATCCTACAGCTAGGCGCTTGACCAGCGATAGCCGGTTGGGAAACAAGGGCGCTGCGATAATCTCCGCCAGGACCGAACACGCACAAGGGAAGCTCGCTAAGGTGCGAGGCATTTGGTTGTGCGATACTCATGGACATCTCAGCATTCCTCCACACCTCCTGAGTTTCTCGCTCAGCGGCGTGTTCAGTGTCTGTTCGGTATATAGTATGGCCTAACAAAGACCCAACGTCAAGTATTTTCTCAGATTTTTTCCAAATCATGGCTGATCGTCTCCAAATCCGTTATTTCGTGACCATTCTCAGCAATACCCTCAGATGTGGTATTATCGACTGGCATATCTTGATGTGATTATGCAAATGCTGCCGACGCAACGCGCAATTCTTGCCTATAGTTTGTGATTGATATTTTTTCAGCTAGGGTTGCACGATGATAGCCTAAATCGTCAAGCCAAAACACGGCTAATCACGGACTATGCTTACTCACATAGCCCGCCTTGCGGCGGCACGCACGTTCCCGTTAGGCAATCTGTTACGCCCAGGCCAAATGGCTCAGCTGCAAAGGCTTGCACAGCGCGTAACACGTCCGCGCCGGCTGACACTATTGTGTTAGGTACTGCGTCTGCGTTATCCACTCGAGCAACGATTGGCGCATCGGGATCAAGTTGGAACTTTTTCACTACGGCTACGATGTCACCAGAAGTGACCAGCCCATCAGGCATTGTCCATTCGCCGCCAGTAAAAGCACCAACCACATCGCCAAATTGGCGACCTGCAGCAAGTTGTGGTGGGGTGGTTGAAATAAATAATGGGGTTGTAAATGTTGAACCATCATCTGACATTGATATATTGTACATGTTGCCTGGAACGATGCTGCAACCGCGAACATGAAGACCAGTCGTTACACCGCTCATATCGCAGTAGTACGTGGTATCACCGGCAGCGGGTAGTGGGCCATCGATAAGTCGCGCATACCAGCCGTCGGGGCCAAGATTGGTTAGCGAGGTGCAATCAACATATTTATCCACCGCGCTACCTATACGAGTTACACGCATAGCTACTTCTGTAGCACTATTGGCACTTGGATCCATAGAAATGTAACGATCCTTACTAAATCCATGTTCACCGGTTAGCCCCACCGGCGGCAATATTACAAAGGGTCTACAAGCAAATCGTACATGTAGCTGCGACTGACCTTGAGCAGCGTCATTGACATTAGGTACGATTGCAGCACTATTCGACACCCAGCCACCGATGCGAATCGTAATTTCCTGATCCTGCTCGACATTGAATGCAGGTATTTCGGAAACTGTCCCGAATGATCCACAAGAATCGTCATTGCATTCGATGAGCGTGGGGGCAGATGGGTCATTGCCATTAGGGCAAGCCGTGTATGCCGCCATCATGGCATCATAGACGCCGCCACCACACATTGTTGCGCTCATCTTACCATTGCACGGTGCAGTAACCTTCCACCATACATCTGCACGGAATGGTCCACCGCCATTATCTGAACCTGAACAGTCGTCTATCACATTCGGATTGTTCTGGGATGGTGGGCCATCAGTAGTCGCGAAACGATTGTCCGTAGGTTGTATTTCGCAATCATATTGCAACGTAGATTCTATAGCATTATCATCCAAAATCGGAATACAAAGACCATTACCACCTGCGCACTGCAAAAATAATGGACTGCACCAACGTGATTTATTCTTGGCGCAATTACCAACATCTGTTGTGGCCGTACATGCTGCCGGGGCGATTACCGTAGCACTGGTCACGCAGTCGTCATTGACTGGCGGTTCGCAGATATGCGTACCACCAGCATCGGGGCAAGAGACACCGGTATACGCAATTCCATTTAGGCCATTATCAACAGGGTTCAATATACATTCATATAATGTGACATTACTGGTGCATAGTATGGCTCCGGTGTTATACCGATAGCAGCAAGCGAATGTTCCGGTTTTGTCACCACAGCCGCCGTCTACGCCTTCATTGCCAACGGTGTTCTTCGCCATGCCGCTATCAATACAAAATGCGCGGTCATTTTTTACCAGATTAGAATCGACATAGGGGACTGGCTGACTAGTCCTGGCGTGTACAGACCATCCATTACCATCCTCGGATTCTGATTCAGCTCCTTGGCCAGCAGAGGTATCCGTATAGAACCAGTTCCAACTACAAGCCTCGCTATTCAAGTTGCCACTGCCTTCGCCCAAAATTTCAATCCAGTAGCAGTTTCCTGCGGTCAGACCTGTAATACTAACCGGCGCGGAGTAAGAAGTTGGCTTAAATCCCGCCTGTAAGTTGGTGATCGTTCTTCCATCGTGGGTGATGAGCTGTTCCGGGCCAACGACAATCGCATTTATGTCCGGCAGGCCGTTACCGTCATCTTCGTAGATGGTTAGATACCAGGCGGAGTCTGGCGGGTTATCGTTGCAGTTCACGCCGGCTTCTGTGCCGCCCCACACACCTGACCAGCAGATACGATTGATCGTGCCTGACAAGGGGATAAAATCATCAGCGGCTCGAATGTTATGATGGCGATCTGACGTATCGGAAATTGAGGCAAAGTCATTTTGGCAGTCACTGTTAGTGTCCAATGGACATGCTGGACAAGGCACGCCCAAAGCTAAACAATCTCCCCGACAGCCATCACATTCGATGTTGTTGCCATCGTCGCATACTTCCACACCGCAAACGACTCCGTCACCGCAGCCGGTTTCGATTAATAGGCAATCACTACTGCATCCGTCACAGTCGATATTGTTACCGTCGTCGCAGGCTTCGCATTGATCGAGTATGCCATCCCCGCAAGTGGAGACTATGGAAGAGAAATATAAATAGGCGGCACCATGTTGAAAACTGATGGCATTGTCTTCGGGCGAACCAATTAAAGCTACCTCACCATCGATTGAAACGGATTGGCCAAATGCGGCACGGTTCGCCGTAGTGGGTGTTGGAGTAAGTTTGGTCGTTTGACCCCAATTGTCTGCACCCCCTTGGTTACGCTGAAAGATATATGAAGAGCTGATATTATTGTTGTCCCCGCTTGCACCTACTAAAGCAATGTCGCCACTTATGGATACGGAAATTCCAAAAAAGTCTTGAATATTACCGTCTGATGCGGTAATTTTTGTCACTTCGCCCCAGTTGTCAGTTCCGCCGAAGTTGCGGCTAAATATATAAGCCGCGCCGGGATTGAATTCAGTTATGTTAAAGCTTGCTCCGACAATGGCTGTGTTGCCGTCGATTGAAACTGAACTGCCAAAACCCAAAGATGTGTCAGAGGCTGTGAGCTTGATCACTTCACCCCAGAGGTCCGTACCGCCTTGGTTGCGATGAAAGATGTAGGCTGATCCGGATTCGTTACCAGCGTCATCGTCACGCCATGCACCTACAATGGCTATATCTCCACTGATCGAGACGGATTTGCCGAAATAGTCATTAAATGCAGCATCGGAGGCAGTGAGCTTTGTCACTTCCCCCCAGTTGTTCATCCCGCCCTGGTTTCGCTGAAAGATGTATGCCGAGCCAGAGGCAGAACCTGCGTCATCGTTAAACCACGCTCCGACTATGGCGGTATCACCGTTAATGGAGACGGAATTTCCAAATAGATCAGCTGTTGCAGCATCGGACGCTGTGAGCTTGGTTACCTCACCCCAATTGTCAGTCCCGCCTACATCTCGCTGAAAGATGTAAACGGAGCCGGAGTTGTCACCATCGTCATCGTTCAGGTCTGCTCCGACAATAGCCGTGTCGCCGTCAATCGCTACTGAAATACCAAATCTGTCAGTATTCATCGCATCGGACGCGAGGAGCTTCGCTACCTCGCCACCGCTATTTGTAACGCACTGTATGCCATCAAAGATGTAGGCCGCACCTGTGCCATCTAAAGGAGGCGAGCCAATAATCGCCGTGTCTCCGCTGAGTGAGACAGAACTACCAAAAAAGTCACCTGACGTTGTGTCGGAAGCAATAATCTTTACCTCCGCATCGAAGAGTGGGGCGAATGTGGAAGCGGCGGGCGCTTGCTGATCGGTGTTAGTTGCGCTAATTATGTGGTTATCAATAACTGGCGGCACGGCTAATGTTGCACTGCACACGACCCAGGATATACAGGCCGCATTGACCGCTAATTGTATCAACTTCATTTTCTCAATCCTCCAAATCATGCATTTAGCGAAATGCTAACATCCGAGATTTTCCGAACCACATGGTCGTCCTTTACTGCTGAAAAGGGCCTCACCATAGAGTACTCCGAAAACGGCGCGGTTATTGGTGCATGATTTCTCTATATTACTGGATAAATGTGATAAAACTATAAAAAAACTTAATTTATCGTCCTGGAGCGAAGATATGGCTCTTACGGGATGAAGCAGTTTACCATGATAAAAATGGCCGATAGCGATGCATACTGACCCCATTTTGTGCGGTAGAAATGTTTTTTCGAGAGAATTCCAGTTGAATTGCATCGTATCCTATGATCGACCCGATACATAAATTCTAAATGCGTAGCCATTGGGCTAGGCTAAAGGTACAAGATTTAGGAGATAGAGATGAGATTGTTCGCGAGTTCTGTGGTATTGATGTTTTTCCTTACGCTTGCTTCGGCTGGCTGTAATACAACAACCAGTCCTGATGGGCAGACGGGAGATACTTCTGCGAGGCTTCCGGAAACACAGGTTACCGGAAAGGTGATGACCAGCTCAACCCAGGCTAAAGGGACCAGTAATCAGCAAACTGCTACGACCTATTCAGCCGTAGCCATTACGGATGATGGCGAAAAGATCGTTGTCACTGTTGATAGCGAAGGGAATTTCTCGCTGACAATCACTACAGGCGATCAGTTCATGCTTTATCTACTTTCCGATGCAGACGGCGACGGGACACCAGAGACTTTTGCAGGTTCGTGCGATATTAAGGATCCCTCAGATGTTGACTTTATTGGTACCAATGGCGGGACCGTCGATCTGGGCGACCTGATGCTTCCCGATGATCCAGATATAGACCTGATCGACCTCGATGATGCGCTTGGCCTGATTGATACAGACGATGACGGAATCAGCGATGAGGATGACGATGACGACGACAACGATGGTGATACTGACGAAGCGGAGCGGAAGGAGCTTAACGCTGATGATGATCCTCGGCCTGATGACATCGACGACGATGACGACAACGACGGGTTGAACGATGACGTTGACGATGACGACGATGGCGACGGCGTGTCCGATTTCGATGAGCCAGACAGCGACGGCGACGGCATACCAGACGCTGATGATGACGACGACGATAACGACGGCATTAGCGATGACGAAGATGACGATGACGATGGCGACGGCGTTGATGACGAGTTTGAAACAGATACTGATGGCGACGGCATCCCTGATAAGTCTGACGATGATGATGATGGTGACGGCATTTTAGACTTTGAAGATGATGACAACGACGGTGACGGTATCAACGACGACGACGAAGCCGACACCGACGGTGACGGTGAGCCTGATGACTATGATAACGACGATGATGGTGACGGTATTGATGACGGCGACGAACCAGATACCGATGGTGACGGCGAAATAGATGATTTTGACGACGACGATGACGGTGACGGCATCTCGGATGATGAAGATGACGATGATGACGGAGACGGCATCCCGGACGACGAGGAAGACGACTTTGAAGAAGACATGGACGATATGGCTGGCGATGATGATGGCAATAACGAGCCAGTCGATGACGAAGGTGACGATGGAGTTTTATTGCCGCTTTAGCGGCAGATTGATCGAAGCCGATTAGCGGTTGCGATGTGATCGAGTACTTGTACATGATGTTCAGAATTTAGTCAGCCAGGTGCGTTGAGCTTTGTTGCCCGACGCGCCTGGCTGATTTTCATTCGGCTAATACATATTCGATTGTGAGGTCAGTAAGGACTGGACGTCCCTATGCAAGGAGGCCAGCACAGGACTGGATACTCACCATCGTATTTACATCTTTTCATCATTATTCGCATTCACCGCCTTGAGGTGGCACACAAGTTCCCGTCAGACAGCCAGTCACGCCATAGCTAAACGGCGTAGCACTAAAGGCCTGCACCGCACGGAGTACATCACCGGCGAACGACACGATTGTGTTTGGCACAACACCTGCATTATTGACTCTGGCAATAATTGGCGCACCAGGTGCAGACTTGAACTTTTGCACTACGGATACAACGTCAGAGCCTGTGACTAATCCCTCCGGCGCCGTCCAGGTGCCGGCAATAAAAGAACCAGCTACATCGCCGAATTGACGACCAGCTGCAAATTGTGGTGGCGTGGTGTCTATTGGGAAGTCGGGAGTGAAAATTGAGCCATCAATAGTAAATGCTACATTGTAGGTGTTTCCAGGAATAATGTTGCAGCCTCTGACGTGTAGTTCTGGAACACCGTCCATAATACAGTAATAAGTCATATCGCCGGGGGCGGGTAATGGGCCATCGATCAACGCAGCATACCAGCCATCTGCGCCGAGGTCGGCCAGAGAGGCGCAATCTACATATCTCTCTGTCGTGCTGCCTACTCGAGTAATACGTATGGCTATGGGACTTGGGCCGTTAGAAGTTGGATCAAATGATATGTAACGATCTTTGGTAAATCCAGCTTCGCCAGTTAGCGATGCGGGCGGTAATACGCATTCGCCTAAATCGTGCTGGCAGCCGAGTGCGAGGTCACAAGAATCAACCGAACATGCCATACCATCGTCACAATTATTTTCTAATTGGCAGTCTTCAGAACAACCATCACAGTGGTCATTGTTGCCATCGTCACATGATTCGCATTGATCGAGAATTCCGTCTCCACAGTTGAGTACAGTAGCTGAGCAGTCATTATGGCAACTGTCGCAGTTGTTGATGTTGCCATCGTCACAGGCCTCACCTGCAGTAAAGTTTAGAATGCCGTCTCCACATATCACATTTGTACAATCGATATCGCAGGTAGCCGACTCACCGCCATCGTCACACTCCTCGCCCGCATCTGTAATGTCATCACCGCAGAGTACTGTAAAGTAGACGTACGCAGCGCCTGCTTCTATGGCGCTGTTGTCGTCTTGGTTCCCATTGACGCCCGTTGTGATGCTCTCCTCCTGGAACGCCCCGACCACTACCGTGTCGCCGGACACAGACACCGAGTGTCCAAACCGGTCTTGTGTACCGGTGTTGGACGCCTTGAGGTAGTCCTGTTGGCTCCAGACACCACCGTCTCGGACAAAGACATACGCCGCACCAGCTTGTTGGGCGTCGTTGTTTGATTCGTTTCCGCCGTTGACGCCTGTGGTGGTGCTGGCTTCGCCACGGGCCCCGACTACGACCGTGTCATCGGACACGGCCACCGCGTAGCCAAACAGGTCGTTTTTATTAGTGTTGGACGCCTTGAGGTAGGCCTGCTGGCTCCAATCGCCGATACCATCGCGGACGAAGACATACGCCGCGCCGGAAGCGTTGAAGAGGACGTCGTTGTCCTGGTTCCCGTCGACGCCCGTGCCGTTGCTGGCCTCAATGTAGGCCCCGACCACTACCGTGTCACCGGACACGCCCACAGAGTAGCCAAATCGGTCACTTGTATCGGTGTTGGACGCCTTGAGGTAGGCCTGCTGGTTCCAATTGCCGAAGATATCGCGGGCGAAGACATACGCTGCTCCGGAAGCGGGCTCGTTGTTGTCGTTCTGGTTCCCGTTGACGCCCTTAGCGTTGCTGTCCTCCCCAAAAGCCCCGACCACCACCGTATCGCCGGACACGGCCACCGAGATGCCAAGCTGGTCACTTGGACCAGGATTGGACGCCTTTAGGTAGGCCTGCTGGACCCAGACGCCACCAGAGATGCGTACGAAGACATACGCCGCACCGGAATCGCCTTCCATGTTGTTAGTCGCGATCCCGTTTTCGCTATCCTCCAACCGCGCCCCGACCACCACCTTGTCGCCGGACACGGCCACTGACCAGCCGAACTGGTCACTTACATCGGTGACGAACGCCTTGAGGTAGGCTTGTTGGCTCCAGACGCCAGCACCATCTCGGACAAAGACGTACGCCGCGCCGGAGTCAACGACGGGATTGTCGTCGTCCTGGTTCCCGTTGACGATCGTGGCGGCGCTGTCCTCCAAATGTGCCCCGACCACAATCGTGTCACCAGACACAGCCACCGAGAAGCCAAAAAAGTCAGCTCCATCGGTGTTGGACGCCTTGAGGTAGGCCTGCTGGCTCCAAACGCCGTCGGCGTTTTTGACGAAGACGTACGCCGCACCGGCGTTATTGCGACTGTTGTCAGCCTGGTTGCCGTTGACGCCTGTGGCGTTACTGTCTTCATGCCACGCCCCGACCACTACCGTGTTGCCGGATGCGGCCACCGAGTAGCCAAACCCATCCCCTGCACCAGTGTTCGACGCCTTGAGGTAGGCCTGCTTGGCGACGGGATCGATGGTTAGTGGGTAGCGAGCACCACGCTCGTCGACGACCAGCCTTAGGCCCGTAGCGTCCGCAACAATCCGCGCGGGAAGCACGCGCATATCCGCGTCCCAAACTTTAAGCCCGGCGTAGTTCACGACTATGCTACCTTGCTGATTTACGAAGCTCACGCCTTGTCCGTCAGCCCGTCCCTTAGCATGCAAGCCGCCGCGCACCGCAAGTCGTAATTCCAATTGGTCGCCTGCACCCGGCGGACGACTGATCAACGTGAAGCCATGTTCCAAACCACTACGATCGTTGACGAACCACTCACGCAAGCCTTCATGCCAGTCATATGTCACTCGATCGTTATCCGCAGTCATGCTTGCTTGGCCATTAATACTACGCTGGTGACCGGGGAAGCCGTAGCTTTGCAATTCTAATCCCCATTGCCAACCCGCACCGTCTGGCTTAACAACAAAGCCGCGTCCGTCGAAATGGGTTAGCCATTGTTGGCCAGTGTTGCGAGCGTGGAACCCACCATCCACGGCTACGGCTGCGTGACGATTTTTCTCGTACACCTGGCGGATGCTATTCCAGTCTGAACCCGCCAATCCTTCGGGGACGGCGTCCTCGCTCTTTTGTGCCTCGGGTAAAATGTCACCGACTCCGGTCGCTCCTTCGTGGAAGCTAGTATTTTCGGCAGCCTTGTTGGGACTGGCGGCCTCAGCGGAAGCGGTTCCCTGCGATACAACTACTAGAGCGACCACGCTGGCGACTAAGACTATTAATTGGTTCAACTTCATTCTTCGACCCTCCAATTCATTCGTAGAGTGAGATACTAATCTACGCACATATCCGATTTACATGGCTATCTTTTACCGTTGTAAAAGATTTCTCCATTAAGTACTCCGAAAACGGCGCGGACATTGGTGCAAGATTTTCTGATTTTATCAAAAAAAATTGTGAAAATCAACAAATATGCTGAATTCCAAGCTCTCAAAGCGATAGGAAGACGATATCGACGGTAACAGTGAGATAGATGTTGTGGACCGCTATAATGCAAATAGTTGTGGCTACTCGCACGCTCCACCTTGGGGAGGCACACAAGTTCCCGCTAGGCAATCCGTCACGCCATGGCCAAATGGCTCTGTGGCAAAGGCTTGCACAGCACGAAGCACGTCTGCGCCGGCTGTCACGATTGCGTTAGGTACTGCGCCAGCATTATCCACTCGCGAAAGGATTGGCGCATTAGGATCGAGTTGGAATTTTTTCACTACGGCTACAATGTCAGCAGACGTGACTATACCATCCGGGAACGTCCAGATGCTGCCAATAAATGAACCAACCACATCGCCGTATTCACGACCTGCGGCAATTTGTGGCGGCGTGGTGTCTATTGGGTAGTCTGGTGTGAAATCTGAGCCATTATCGGTTAATGCCACGTTATAGGTGTTGCCAGGGACAACGTTACAGCCTGTGACATGTAATGCATCAGCACTGCCGAAATTGCAGTAATAAGTTGAGTCGCCGGGCGCTGGCAACGGGCCATCGATCAACGCTGCATACCAGCCATCTGAGCCGAGGTCGACAAGCGATGTACAATCTACATACCTATCTGTTGTGCTGCCAACTCGATTAACACGAATGGCTATCTCGAGTACGCCAAAGCCGCTTACATCGAATGAAATATAACGATCTTTGCCGAACCCGGCTTCGCCGGGTAAGAAGGTGAACGGAGGAACTATAGGGCCGTCTGATGTAAGAAGATTAGGGCGATAGTTTTCTAACGTGCAGCGCATGCGCCTCGCCTGGTCCAGTGAGAATTCTGTCATGCAGATGTCATCAGAATAATCGAGGTAATTTTGAACGGCATCCGGTGTGCCGCAAGTGTTGGCGCTGGAGCAGCCAAATGTTGGCGAGCTTTGCGGCTTCGTATCACATATCAAATCGCCGTTGGCGTAGCACCCCGTACCGTTTGGGCAACCACCCGAACCCCAAGGGTGAAAAAGGCCTAAGTAATGGCCAACTTCATGTGTCGTGGTGCGACCTAGATTGTAGGGTGGGCCTATGGGGCTATTCCGCCCAAACGAAGACCATAGAACAACGACTCGGTCGGCATTAGACCCTACGATGCCGCCCTGAGGTAAATCGGGAACATAGCCAAGATTTCCGCTGGCGGTGTTGGTATAGATGTTCATGTAGCGGTTTGTATCCCAGGCGAGCGAATTCCAATAGGAGCCGCTATCATTGAACCATGTGGTGTTGTCGCTGTAAGTGATACCATTTGTCGGGCTACCATCTGGGGCTTCGGTGGCGAGAAAGAACTCAATCTGCATGTCGTTTCCGTTTCCACCATTCGAACCTGGGAGAGCCAGGAAGTCTTCGTTCAGAATATCGATCTGGCTTTGGACTAATGCTTCGCTGATGTGCCCGGTGGTTCCGTTAGATTGTCGGATTACATGGACGACGACTGGTATTGAATATTTGATGACAGAAGGGGCATATGCCGGGTCTGGGTTGGTCACGCTGAAGGTGCAATCCTGCACGCCGCCGACACGGTTGATAAAAGCATTTACGCGGCTTGGCTCGGTGCCACACCGTAATCCTTTCTGAAAAAATTGATTTGAACCCGTGTACTCTGCCCATGATGAAAACGACGTACCATCGACGACAATCAAGGCTTCTCCGGCTTGTTCGCCGCTAAGATATTGGTTTGTAGAGGCCTGTTGTGCCATCGCCGATGCGCTAAGTGTCATCGCTAGTCCAGCTATAAGGCAACTCGTTTGAAATGTTTGGTTTTTCATCAATATCATCCTAACAGCTGTTTGCGTACGTTCATCATTCTTGGCCCTATTACACTTGCTCGGCGACTGCATTCTAGCATGATTGCCCGTGAAATTGCAAGAAATTTTATGACGTCTATAGGAATATTTGGCCGGCTTGATGATTCGTGGAGGTTGTGGGCTTATGGGGGCGCAAACAGGGGAGGCACGGGGTTGGCATTGAAATTGTTAGACCAATTTTTCCAGCTCGAAGGGCTTGGCGGATTTGATATTGAGGCGGAATAAGCTGCGGGGGGCGGGGTCGTGGGTAAGCGTGAAATCTTTGTGGCCTAGAAATCCTGCGACGAAAGTTTCTACTTCCGGCAGGCAAACACTTAGTGTGTCAGGCGTGTTGGGGGCGTGTGCCCGGTCGTTGATGCAAAGCTCGAACTCATCACGACAGAATTTTAACGGACTCTCGTTGGCGAGTGTTTCTTCTAGTAATAGGCATGCTTTAGCTGCGGCTTGAATGGCTTGGCGGAGTCTGTCATCATTGCTGCCGTCGAGCGAGGCTTTGCGGTTGTATCGCAGGCCCCACCGGTCGCCTGTGTTGTCTAAGTTGTAATCGCCTTCAAGCCCGATGAGCATGACGCCGGGACCAGCGGGGACATGGCGATAGTCAGCTACGTCGATAAGTAAGCCGTCGAGCGCCTTGTCTCTAATCCAGGCGTGAAAAATATCTATAACCCTCGCTGGGTCTATGCCCAGTGGGCCTTCCACAAACATCTTGATATTGACGTGTTGTAATTGCATCTGTTAGCTATAACTCCTAGCCGGGAATCTTAATTTTTGGCAACGCTATGACGACGAAAGCCCTTCCTGTCTCATGCGGTTGTAACAGGCGTGGATGGCTTCGACAAATAGTTGGGCTTCCTCAATCGTATGCCTGGCTGACTCTTCAGTATAAGTTTGGCTGGCTTTGTCGTGGGCAGCGAAAAAGTAGCTGGCGAATTTTCCGCCGGCGAAGGGATCGAAGATAAGTTTCGTATCGTAATATCGCTCACGGAATTCCTCGATAATTTCGTCGGCGTCGTTGGATACGTCGTCGTATTTCATTTGCACGATAGCCTTAGCGGCTTTGAGCATGGATCTGTAAGCTTCGTCGCCAGCTTTTTGGGCGTCGTTTTCATCAAGGTGAATCTGCGATTCAAAGACCATGCGCTCTGCGTCGGTCATGGCAAATTGATAGGCTGTCACTACTTCGCCTGCGCACTCGCCTTTGCCAATGTCGCCCGTGCTATATTCGCGCGGGTCGTACCAGTCGGTGTAATAGGTTGGGTCTTGCTCATAAGTGGGGGCGTTTTGTGTGAGGTCGTGAAGCTCCTGACGAATGGCTGCCTTACCGATTCGCTTGATGAACGTCTGGAATGATTCGTCCGTCTCGCGCATGCGTAAGTAGTAGTCGGTGATGCGGTCGAGCGCGTCGGGAATACGTTTGGACGCAATCGCAATTACGGGCATACCATAAGAGCCAGCGTTATTTTCCCATTGGCCACCAAGCACAACCTGGAAGTGTGGCACTTGATAGCCATTGATCGTGCGGCTCACACCGTAAAAGCCGATGTCCGCGACGTGATGCTGTCCGCAACTATTGAAACAGCCGCTGACTTTTACATGCAGGTTTTGAATGGCTTCGTCTAGCTTGAAACATTTTTCGTCCAGGAGTTTACGAAGGCGCGATGTTAAGCCTCTCGATGATGAGATGCCTAGCTTGCAGGTGTCGGTGCCTGGGCAGGTGACAATGTCGAGAATGTTGCATGCGCCAGCATCGCCGATGCCCGCACGACATAAGGCTTCATGCACAGCTGGTAGGTCGCTGCCGCTGACCCACCGAATCACAAAATTTTGCTCGACGGTTGTGCGGATGGTTCCGGTAGTGAATTCTCGAAGAATGTCAGCCAATGAGCGAAGTTGATCAGCCGTTAAGTCGCCAAGCGGCAGAGCGACCGTCACCGTCGAATAACCAGCCTGACGCTGTGGCCGAACGTTGGTCTTTAGCCATTGGTTGAGTTTTTCGTTACCGTTAAGCAGAGGTAAATCGCTCGGCGGCTTCAGCGGTTTTTCGACATTGTCCTCAACGCTATTTATAAAATCTGTCCAGCGCGGATCATGTTGCAGCTTGGCCCGTTCCGCGAGAACTTCTTCTTTGAACTTATCGATGCCCCATTGTTTGATGAGAAATTTTAGGCGTGCTTTGGAGCGATTCTTTTTCTCGCCATGACGTCCGAATACTTTGGCGATAGCTTGGGCGATGGGAAGCATTTCTTCCATCGGGAGAAACTCATCGAAAAGCTTAGCCTGGAAGGGGACCGCGCCGAGTCCGCCGCCTACGACAAACCTAAAGCCGCGCTGCTCTTTACCGTCCACCATCCTAGTCTCAGCCGTGTATCCAAAATCGTGCATCGCGGTTAAGCCGCAGGCGTGTTGAGCGCAGCCGCTAAACGTCGGCTTGACCTTGCGACCAAAGCTCTGCGCGTCTGGATGACCAAGAAGAAACTGTGTCAGCGCATCGGCATAAGGAGTGATGTCGAATTTCTCATCGGGGCAAACGCCGGCGTAAGGACATCCGGTGATGTTACGGACGGAGTTACCACAGGCTTCGCGGGTCGTGATGTTGACGGTTGCGAGTCTTCGCATGATCGTCGGGGTGTCGTCAATGTGTATAAAGTGAAGTTGAAAATCCTGCCGCGTGGTAATGTGGCCAATGCCGTCAGAATATTCCTCAGCAAGCTCAGCCATGACTTCCAGTTGCTCAGGGTTCATGCCGCCGTAAGGAATTTTGATCCGCAACATACCCGGCGCATCCCATACGGTGTTGACGCCTTTGGTATTTTTGTCGTTGTCGTATGCGATCGTGCGGGTTTCGTTTCCGTCGTAGCGCTGCCCGTTGTCGTAGCGCTGGCCATACGCTCCTCGACGGAGTCGGGTCTCGGCGAAGATGACCTCCTCTATCTTGCCCTGACGGCGCAGCTCGATTTCGGTTTCGAAGGTGTCGATCTCCTCAGCCATTTGTGATGGCAGCTTCCCGTCGAGTCGATCTTTCCAAAGTTCGTTGCTAGTCTTCATAATATTATCGCTCCGGCCGGCGACCTTGGCTCATGCCCTCACATGGTCCATTTGCAGCCTTGCCAGTGTATCAAATTGGCCCTCTGTTATCAATGATATGTGTGTAATCGGCGGGCGTCCGCTGAGGCTTGTGATGGAAATCCCTTGGCTAATGACCTATAGTGTCTGTTATGAGCAACAACCACACATTACGGATATACGACTCGATTCTCGGACTACTCTCCAACGAGGACAATCCGACGCCATTGGTGCGGCTTAACAAGGTCACAGGATTCAAACATGCCCAGGTTTACGGTAAGCTGGAGTGGTATAATCCCTTTGGTGCGGTCAAGGACCGGGTAGCGGCTAACATGATTCTCGACGCGGAAGAGAAGGGGTTGTTAGGGCCAGGGAAGAAGCTTGTCGAAGCCACTTCGGGCAATACCGGCATGGGCCTTGCGATGATGGGCAATGCCAAGGGGTATGCCCTGCGAACGCCGCTGTCCATTGCTATCCCGCTCGAAAAGAGAACTGTGTTGAAGTTTTTCGGGACCGAGGTGATTGAGTTGGATGATTCGCTATGTCCTGCGCCGGGTGCGCCGGAGGGGGCGATTGCCAAGGCGATGGAGACAGCTGACACGCAGCCTGAGTATGTGCTTTTGAACCAATATAAAAACCAGGCGAATCCTGATAGCCATTACAAAACGACCGGGCCTGAAATCTGGCGACAGACTGAGGGTAAGGTGACGCATTTCGTCGCCGGCTTGGGAACGTGTGGCACGATTACGGGGACGGGGAAATTTCTCAAAGAGAAAAATGAGAAGGTGAAGGTCATCGGCGTTCATCCGGAAGATGGCCACGATATTCCTGGCGTGCGTAGTTTGAGGCAATTGCAGCAGACGGAATTGTTTGCGCCGGATAAATACGATCAGACGATTGAGGTGACTAACCGCGAGGCGTTTGATTTGTGTCTTCGATTAAATCGAGAAGAGAGCATTGTGGCTGGTCCTAGTTCCGGCATGGCGTTAGCTGGTGCGCTCAAGACAATTCCCGATGAGCCGGGGACCGTGGTGGTGATTGTTTTTCCTGACAATGTTTTCAAATATGCCTCGTCGGTGCAAAGGTATTTTCCGAAGATTTGTCCGCCAGATAGTAAGGGTGAAAGCAGTGGGCCTACGCAGGATGAGCTTTTCCTAGCGGGCATGATGGAGAATCTAAAGAACCCACACGATTCGATTCGCGTGAGTGTTTTGAAAAAAATGTTGGAAGAAGGCAAGAAGCCGATGCTGGTAGACGTAAGGCCTGCGGAGATGTTCAGCGATAAGGCTATCGCAGGTTCGGTCAATATCCCGATGGAAGAAATCCCCGATCGAGTAGAAGATTTCCCCGAAGACCGCGACGCGCCAATTGTCATGGTTTGCGGCATCGGAAAATTCTCCAAGACCTGGACGCTATATCTTAAATCCCTTGGCTATCGGAACGTGCGCAGCCTTAAAGGCGGGATTGGAGAGTGGGTAAGGAAGGGGTTTGATACGACGGCGGGTTAGCGGTAGATGCGTTAATATCAAGAGGATGAAGTTAGGTGTTCGCCTGTCGACTCTCGAGGTCTTAAAAGAAGAACCTGGGGCATTTGTCCAGCAATATTTGGATTTGTTGTGAGCTAAACTTTGATTGATCATACCTTAAACTATCATGATACCAACACCCGTGCGTCAAATCCCGGTCGTGTTACATTATCACATGATAAGTTGCGAATTTTCCATCCAGAGCTTTTCACCATAAGAACGCGATTTCTTGATTTTATTCCACGCCGACTACGTTCAAGTATGCGAGCTAAGTATATCTTTAATTTGCTATCAGAACATCTTGCCTATGGAGATGGTCGTGCCGCGTTAGTGGTTTCAACCAAGCCATACATGGTGGCTACATATACCGACGAAATGGATTGCGTTGCCATCCTACGATTTTTGCCAGAATCAGTCGCTTTTATGAATACCAACGTTGGAAGCAGATTGATTACAGTAAATACTTACTCGTATATGCAAGATGAGATTGAACATCCAGATTTAACAATTGGTCCTAACCGTTTAGGGCATTTTACGAACTTTTGGCCAATTATCGCAGATTTCCTAACCGACGATTTCGATCAGCTAAATCATTTGAAATCATGTATTTCTGATGTGGAATGGAGACGTACTCAGGAATTGGCGGATCTAAAATTAGCGGATAGTTCTACTAAAATCCGTTATGGTTATCCAATGTTAAGCCATCAAATGGCTACCTGAAGCAAGGTAGCAAGTAGGTTGTACACTGATGCCGAGCTTAGCCACACAGCAAGACTTCCGCGATGTGCAGAAACTTTCTTTCTGCTATCTATGCGGCGAGGAATTCAAGCCAAGTGATAGCATCAATCGCGACCACATGCCGCCATCAGCATTATTCGAGAAGGATGACAGAGACGTGCCTGTCATTCTACCGACACACTATGAGTGCAATGCAAAGGAGCATGTCACCGACGAGTTTATCGGGCAGTTCATTGCGCTGATACACGGTCGCACGCTAAAGCTGGGGCATCGTCCGTTGGATGCTACCGTTGTCCAAGTTGCTGGTAAGCCGATCACATTTACTAGGGATTTGAATCTTCACCACTTTATCCGTCGCTGTGTTCGGGGTTTCCACGCTACCCTATATCACGAGTGGCTTCCATCGAATACTGCAAATGTTTTTCATCCACCTGCGCGTGGGGGGCAGTTCGATGGCGACACTGGTGAGCCAACTGATGTGGTCCAAGCGATGCTTATAGCCGACAACGGATTAGAGCAGCACAAGTTATTCAGTTACGTTCTAAAACAGAATCGTATTGCAGGAAGTACCGACATAGTTATCTCACGAAATGGAAAGTGTGTTTACGAATGTGTTTGGACCACCTTTGACAACGGCAAGCCAATTTGTATTTTCGGTTTGAAAATTTACGACTGGCAGCAATTTGAGCAGTTTGATGGTCAGCCTCCACGGGGTTGTGTGGGCATATACAGCCCTGCGACTGGGCGTCCAAAGATCGCTACAAGGGCGACAGAGTTGGAATTTCCGTTCGCCAACAGTGACGCCCTCGACCCATTTGGGCGATGAAGATTTGATGGCCGGGTGGCATGCTCAAGCCTCTAGGCGCGAGCATGTTTGACATCCGAATGGCCATGCCCGCGCTACGCTTGGGTATGCCACACCGTCGTCATTCCCACGAAGGTGGGAATCCAGCAGCTGTGAGCTGGTTGCAAAGACTGGATACCCGCCTTCGCGGGTATGACGATGTGTTTAGCCAAGTAGGGCACGGCTATTGCCTGCCGTCTTCGAAAATCAATCCGATGCCCGCTATGTTAATCTTTTCGCTGAACGGCGATTGGGGTCTTCTTCTAGACACCTAACATTGTTTAGACCTGCCAGCATTTTAGGCGCTCGTAATCGGCAGGAAATAGCCATGCCCTACCTGGCTATGCGTTTCGCTGTTTGAATAATATAGCCCCCGTGCCCACACTTTCGGCATGGGGGGGAGTTACTATGGTTTTACTCACGCTGACTGTGGGGACTCTGTTGTGGTCAAAACATCGTGCTGCGATTATGTGATTGCCCTACTTGGCTATTTACTTAATCGTTCAACTCTTGCAACCGTCCAGCGGTCATATGGCGCGTCGCCCGTCATGAATATTGACACGATCCACCAAAGCGGGCCGATCATCGAAATCAACGCAGGCCCCCACAACCAAATAGGAAACGATTCGTTTTCGCTATAAAATGCCTGCTGGGCCATCGTGTGGCCAAGCTCCCACGGTACAAATTTTATGGCATTTCGAATGAAGGCGCGTGGGAAGGTAAGTCTTTCACCCGAACGATTTCGTACCCGTAATTTAGCTACGCGCTTACCCACCGATGCTTGCCAATGTGAACTTTCGCAAAGCGCGAAGTATAATGTAAAGGGCAAAGTGGCTACCAAAAAACCGACCGCTTGCGCAATCCATGGCCCCGAAAAACGAGAGGGTTTACTGTCCGTAGCCGTCATCACGATTAAGAAAATCAGGCCACCCCACATGGCGAACAGTATCCAGTCTATAGCGAATGCTAAGACACGACGGACGAAGTTAGATCGAGTGTCGAAAATAATGCTCCCGGAAAAATACGATCACAAATCTATTCACTTTCTGGAGATTTTATAGTAGCTACCGTCAGGAAGAAAACAACACCGAAGACGAAGCTTGCCACTGAAAACCGCAGCAGTTTGCCGGCCCATGTCCTTCTTTTTGGACCTGGGGGAGTCGGTGATACAATTCCAATAACATGCTCGCGGTGTTCTATGACGGCGGGTGGCGGGCGGGTGGGTGGCATGCTCAAGCCTCTAGGCGCGAGCATGTTTGACTTCCGAATAACCATGCCCGCGCTACGCTTGGGCATGCCACACCGTCGTCATTCCCACAAAGGTGGGAATCCAGCATCCGAAGCTGGTTGCAAAGACTGGATACCCGCCTTCGCGGGTATGACGATGTGGTTAGCCAAGTAGGGCACGGCTATATCTAAAATCCCTTGGCTATCGGAATGTGCGCAGCCTTAAAGGCGGGATTGGAGAGTGGGTAAGGAAGGGGTTTGATACGACGGCGGGCTAGCGGTTGATGCATTAGCTCGTAGGGGTGTGACGAAGACGCTTGATCATCGACTCCCCCAGGTCCAAAAAGAAGGACTTGGACCACTTGGCAAAACGCTGAGTTCCGATAATGAACCCCCCCCCAGGCCTAATCGATGGCCGAGAAACGTCTTCCCTGATCCAGTTGAAATTTCTTGGCTTAGACTACCATCTCGGATATAATTCAACACTTATTACTATGCATAATGCAAACGAAGCGTATACCGTCGCTCATAGCTTAATCGGCTACAAGTTGATGGAGAGAGCGAAAGGTGATTATGGCACGACAATGGTTGGTTTTTGCATGCTTGGTGACGCAGGCGTTTGGGGTGGTGCGTGTCCACGCGAACTCCGTCGTTGGCCCGCACAGCACGAATCACGTCCAATTATCTGCTTTCGGTGACATCGCAGATCTTCCCAACCTCGCAGACTGTCTGGCAGGCCCCGGAGCTTTGCCCGCACCATCAGGCATGTTGACCGCGCAACAGTGTCTTGATCTTTTCGACTTCAATAACGACAACGATGTGGACTTAGACGATTCCGCTGTGTGGCTGCAAGTTGTCCAAGCTTGCACCCCAGAGTTTCAAGATTGCGCAACGGGCGATTGCCTGAACGAATTAGCCTGTGTTGGAAATGGCAATTGCTCTGATAGCGCATGCGCCTGTGACGACGGTTGGATCGGTGGTCGATGTTCGATTAGCTGCGACGGAGGCGATGGAATGGAGGCGTGTCTGCTCACTGGCTCAATCTGTGGTGGTCATGGCTTTTGCCCTTGCGACAATCCTGTCAATGACCTTTTCGGACAATCCGTTCAATGCTGTCGATGCCAATGCTTTGATGTGTACGCTGGCTGGCCATATGTGGGCAGCAGTTGTGAATGTGGCGGATCAGGCGCACATTTCGGTGACGTCCCTGACTCCTCAGTGGAGTTTCAGCCTTCTTATGCAATCAACCCCATTAGCTTAGCATGCTCGGTCGGACCTCATGACATCACATGGACAGGAGCCTACGGACGAAGTTTCGAGATTTGGTTCAGGTTAGCCACTTATAACCAGACATTGCTAACAAAGTATGGATGCCCTCAGGCTACTACAACCGCATGTTCCCCATCGAGCAAATCTGCGAATTGGGTGATAAGCGTCGGAAATGCTATCGGCTCGGATAACGGGCGGACCATTCGGTTCGGATCCGGCACTAACTGGGTGTCCAGCCAACCGGTAGATCATGTGCCGAATCAATGGCACCACGTGGCCGTCGTTGTACAAGACCAACCTGGCATGAACAATACCGAAGTGTACATATATATCGATGGCGAATTGGACACAAGCAATACGGAGTGGCAGACAGTTTCTCGGCCGAATTGCGGCCCTATCATCATCGGAAGATTCGATGACCCGATCACCCCATCAACTAACTTAGTCGGAGACATCGCAGAGGTGCGGATGTGGGATCACGCCCGCACAAGTGTACAAATCGTTGACAATATGCATAACAAAATCACCGACCCGATCGAGTTGAGCAAGTTGCTTCTGTACGTCAAGTTCGACGAGCAAAACACGAACCCGCAAACTGCCCCAGTTGACTCTTCTGATTGGAATCTTCCCGGCGTTCTCATTGGCGACGTGGAATATGAAATCCTTTCACCCGTATTTGACCCCAACGACCCCAGCACACAAACGTGTCAACAACCAACACCATGAGCTACTTTGGCCGGGGGGCCATGTCCCCTGTTTCCCCTGTTGCCTGAAAATCAATCCGATGCCTGTTATGTCAATCTTTTCGCTGAACGGCGATTGGGGTCTTCTTGTTGAAACCTAACATCGTTTAGACCTGCCAGCGTTTTAGGCGCTCGTAATCGGCAGGCAATAGCCGTACCCTACCTCTTTAATTACTTCTGGATATTTCTCTTGGAATTGTGTAGGATGGCTCATTCATGCTTCTATGATTGTAGGCCGTTTCGGTTCGAAAGGTGAAGAAGAAATGTCATTTCGTAAGTTTGTAGCTGTAGTTCTTGTATTGGCTGTTGTTGCTTTTATATCGAGTGCGCAGGCATTGGCTCAGTGCGATATGGGGCAAAAGTTGGTGGCTTCCGACGCTTCAGGCAATGACCAATTTGGTCATGCCATTTCCATAAGTGGAAATGTAGCCATGGTTGGTGCATTCAACCAAGATGGATGTTTGGGTAGCAATTGCGGGGCGGTATATGTGTACAATTTCGATGGAAACAATTGGCTTGAAGTGCAGACATTGAAGGCCCTGGATGCGGCGTCTGGAGATAGTTTCGGACGATCCGTTTCTGTGGATGGCGACAGAGCTGTAATAGGTGCGCGCTTGGATGATTGTACTGCAGGAATAATTGATTGTGGTTCAGCCTATGTGTTTCAGTTTAATGGCACGACGTGGGAGCAGGAACAAAAACTAACTGCCTCCGATGCTGAATCGGGGGACTTTTTTGGGGCTTCTATTTCCATGTCTGGAGATACAATTGTCGTCGGCGCTCGAGCTAAGGATTGTATGGCCGTTGCCAATTGTGGAGCGGCTTATGTTTTTCGTTTTAACGGTACAACTTGGATTGAAGAGCAAAAGCTTACCGCTCCTGATGCGGCGGCGGGCGACGAGTTTGGGCGAAGTGTTTCCACAACCGGAGGTGTCACTGTTGTCAGCTCATTTAACGATGATTGCGTAGGGCCAGGCACTAATTGCGGGTCGGCTTATGTATACCGATTCAACGGTGCCATGTGGAGCTTGGATCAAAAGCTTATAGCCTCTGACGCTGCGGATGGTGACGGTTTTGGACAGTCTGTTTCTATGGGCGGAGATGCAATTGTGGTGGGGGCAATTCTACGAAATTGCAATGCTGGTGGCGGTCGTTGTGGGGCTGCTTATGTTTTCAATTTCAATGGTGTAAATTGGATGCAACAGCAAATTCTTACACCGGCAGATGCGATTGGAGGCGACAAATTTGGACACGCCGTGTCGTTGAGTGGAAACGCGATGGTTATTGGTGCGTTTGAAAGTGATTGCGGTGCGGATATAGACTGTGGTTCAGCCTATGTATTCAGGTTTAACGGTGCCAATTGGGTCGAGCAGCAAAAGCTTTTTGCTTCCGACGCGGCATCGATGGACAAGTTTGGGTTTTCTGTTTCCATAAGTGGAGATGCAGTTGTAGTGGGGGCGCGACTAGCTGATTGCGGCGCTATTGCAAACTGTGGCTCAGCGTATGCGTTTCGCTGTTTGAATAACATAGCCCCCGTGCCCACACTTTCGGCATGGGGGGGAGTTACTATGGTTTTACTCACGCTGACTGTGGGGTCGTTGTTGTGGTCAAAACGCCGCGCTGCGATTATGTGATTGATATGATGCCCTACCGGGCTATTTACTTAATCGTTCAACTCTTGCATCCGTCCAGCGGTCATATGGCGCGTCGCCCGTCATGAATATTGACACGGCCCACCAAAGCGGGCCGATCATCGAAATCAACGCAGGCCCCCACAACCAAATAGGAAACGCTTCGTTTTCGCTATAAAATGCCTGCTGGGCCATCGTGTGGCCAAGCTCCCACGGTACAAATTTTATGGCATTTCGAATGAAGGCGCGTGGGAAGGTAAGTCTTTCACCCGAACGATTTCGTACCTGTAATTTA
>JAJRPG010000071.1 GCA_024280855.1 Planctomycetota bacterium
AGCAGAGCATTGCGGCGCGATGGGCCGAGTAGATGTCATCACCTCGACACTGGGTAAAGCACTAGGCGGCGCGTCTGGTGGGTTTACTTCTGGTAAGCAGGAAATTATCGATCTATTACGTCAGCGGTCCCGGCCTTACCTGTTCAGCAATTCCGTGCCGCCCATGATCGTAAAATCGTCGCTCGCGGTGATCGATTTATTATCCGAGACTACTGAGCTTCGTGATAAGCTTGAGGCTAATGCTCAACGATTTCGTCACGGCATGACCCAGGCTGGCTTTGACATTAAACCCGGCGACCACCCTATCGTCCCGATCATGCTGTACAACGCGAAGCTATCTCAGGACATCGCCCGCGATTTATTCGACGAGGGGATTTACGTCATCGGTTTTTATTATCCCGTCGTTGGCAAGGGCCTTGCACGCATTCGCGTACAGCTTTCGGCTGGACATGAATTCTCTCACGTCGATAAAGCCATTGAAGCCTTCACTAAGGTAGGCCAAAAATACAATATCCTGGGTAAAACGCGGGAGCAGATTACCGAAGAACATGGCGAGTGACATATTCTCATGCCGCGATTGCTTGCGTAGCGAAAATGGGTCGATTTTCGAGATCTCGCCCAGGTCGAGTCATGCGTTAAATGGCTACGCAATGTTAATCCAAAAACGTGATTGTGATTTCCTTCTGAGATACATTCGGCAACCGTTTGTGACGTAAATATTCCTTATCGCGTAGAACCCCAGAAAAGTCTTCCCTCGCTTACGGAGTTTACCGTTACCACCTGCGAGCCATGCTTTACGTCGTCGTCCTACGTCGCTAAGATTCGTTCCTTGGCTGTGCGTGTCAAGCCCGTACTGCGTTAAGTATTGCGTAAGTAATCGGCAGCATTGAACACGGAAAACATAAAGCATTGCCAACAAACGAGTTACGAAAAGCCGGAGTGGCGGAATCGGCAGACGCGCGGGATTCAAAATCCCGTTCTCGCAAGGGAGTGAGGGTTCAAGTCCCTCCTCCGGCATTCTCGTAAACACAGTCCCTATAAGCACTTAGCATAACTATTCCAATTCTAGTACCGTAGGAGCAGCATGGCGAAGACACTCTATTAAACACGGATTGCGTCGCAGTTGAGTCATATCTCAACAGTCCGTACTCATAATCCGATAAATCGCCCAGACGGCTTACAAATGACGCGGCGAATGTCCGAACTGTTACTTCGCTGAAACTGCGCGAACTTGACTAAGTACAAGGCAAGTTCTATCTATCCCTAGGGTCGGAAGTCTGCATGCGCCCTGGAGTATCCGGAATTTGACCGTTTCGTGGAACCGGATATTAGTAAGTGAGCAGCATGAAACCGAATGATGAATGACTAAATCATGGGCCGAAAATTAACTATCGTCTCCGTACTAATCTCGCTATTGGCTATGCCTCAATTATGCGTGAGCGGTCTGATTACTCACGTTTGCGAGTGCGTAGCTGAAATTGATAGCCATTGCGATTCGGACTGCGATCAAGAATCCGGCTGCGGGCACGAATGCGGCTGTTGTGACGACCCTTGCGACGTAATCGTTCTTCGTACCGAACGACTAGACTGCGGCGATGTAGTCATGCTATTACCTGCAACGCTGGCTACTACAGGCCCATACGATAATAAACTTCTGGCTTCAAAACGGGTTCACTCGCTGCGCTTAGATTCTTCGCGCCGATGCAGGGAGCCATACCCGCCCAGCGAACTTCCCCTTCTAATCTGATCTCGCACCTAAATTAAATTTATGCGTGGCTGCGCTTTTCGTTCACGCGAGAAGATTTTGTAGCTACGCGCTCAGTATGCGCCTTCGTTACCGTGCGCGCATAATTAACAAAAAGAATCAAGGAAACGATTTTATGTACATAAATCTCCACCGCCCCCTTGCCCGTACAGCCTCGCTCCTGGCAGTCATGGCTATTAGCGGATGCGCCACGGTCAACCCGCAACCCGATTATGCGCGCGTTCGTCAGCACGTCAGCGATGCGACCGGTGTGTCTAAGGCCTATCAACCTGAAGATGAATCCATCATAAAAGATATGGTTGATGAAAAACTTCAAGATGGCCTATCTACCGACGAAGCCGTCGAAATATGCCTGTTGAATAATCCCACACTGCAAGCGGCGTTCATGGACGTGGGCATGGCCCGTGCGGATGCGGTTCAGTCCGGACTTTTCTCGAATCCTTTTTTAGGTATTTCTGCCAGACTTCCCGACGGCGGCGGCCTGGCTAATATAGAAGCTGGCATAGCTCAAAACATCGCTGAAATATGGCAGATTCCCGTGCAAAAGCGGGCGGCTGAACGGTCTCTTGATGCGGCGATTCTTAATCTTGCCCGGTCAGCGGCTGACCTCGCAGCTTTTGCGAAGGCATCTTACTTCGCGACGGTTAGCGCGGATGAACAACTACGAATTTCCGAAGAGAATCTCGACATAGCCAACAATTTGCTTGAGCTGGCGCTCGCACGTCAACAGGCGGGCGCAGCTAACGAGCTTGACGTCAACTTATCTCGCGGACTTGCCTTGGATGCGGAAATTGAAGTCGAACGAGTGCGATTGGCCGCGGCTGATATGCGACGTGAATTAGCTGCTTTGCTTGGTCTCACAATAGATGCGGATACGTTGAAATTAACGGACCCGCTGCCGAATGTACTCACTGAAATAACTGATACAACTTCGCTCGTCGCGCTAGCTAAGGTTTGGCGTTTAGATTTACAAGCAGCGCAACATGCCGTTTCTGAAGCGGAGGCTAATTTAGAAATACAATACAACCTTATTTGGCCAACGATCGAGATGGGGTTGTCGATGGAACGCGGGGAACGAACTCGTCAGGGTGGCCGGGATGTATTAGCCGATACCACACGATCTTCCATAGCAGGCGGTGGGCTTACCGCTCCGGGTATTCAGCCTCGTTCTGAGAGGCGAAGAGCGAAAGGGCAAGATCTCATCATAGGACCAAGCCTCGGTGTTGTGCTTCCCATATTCGATCAAAACCAAGCACAAATTGCTAAAGCGCAATACGCCATTCTACAGGCCCGTAAAACCTTGGACGCCATTGATCGAGCGGTTACGCAGGAAGTTCGCAGTGCTGTCGATCGCATGATGACCGCAGCTCGCTTGATGAACATTTATCAAGATCGATCGATACCGCTGGCCCAAAACAATTTGGACCTTTCCCGACAGGCTTTTAGTGCAGGAAGAGCCTCGTTTCTTTCTGTATTAGAGGCTCAGCGATTTTTTCTTGAAACGAGGCGAGGTCGCGTCGATGCCGCGCTTGGGGCAGCTAAGATGATACCCGAACTGGAACAAATGATTGGACTGCCGTTTGGCAGATTTGAGTCAGAAGTGAACCATCTAAACGAAACGAATCAAAACGATACTGAGGAAAGTGGATCATGAGAGTTGAAAGATCGCGCGTTAGTTTGATGTTAGTTATGTTTACTGTTTCAGGCTTGGCACTGTTGAGCGGTTGTTCGCACACGGATCCTGCCGCCCTGGAAGCATTTGCAACAGACTTTTTACGAACCGCTGCCGCTGCGCTATTCCTGTAATAGTCAAAATGGTTAGCCACGAAGGACAATGTTATGAATAAGAAAACGATAGTTGCTGCGACAATAGCGGTATTAACCGTGCTTGGCGTGGGAAACGTATGGTCACGTTTTTCTCAGGACGGGTATGTGATGGCCCAACATGAGGGCCATGACCACGGTGAACATGAGGAGCAGGGACAAAAAGCGCATGATGACCACGGTAACGAGCATGAAGACAATGACGAGCATGGTGGCCATGAGGAGCACGGCGGTCATGAAGGTCATGAAGAAGGTGTTGTGCGACTCAATGAAGCACAGATGTCAGGTATGAAGCTTTCTCACGTCAAAGTCTCGCGAGGCTCGTTGACTTCGATGGTCGAGTTACCTGGCGAAGTAGCCTGGAATGCTGACCGGCTGGTACATATCACACCGCGGGTCCGAGGCATTGTGTCATCCGTTGAGCGCACACTTGGTGACCGTGTCGAAGCTGGAGAGATTCTTTGCGTGTTGGATTCGCGCGAGATGGGCGATGCCAAAATGGAATACCTAGCAGACCTTAGCCGGTTTGAGGTAGCCCGGGCGGATTATGATCGTGCCCAAATAGTATTCGAGAACACGAAAAAGTTATTGGTAATCCTTGATACTAAACCTACGCCTGAAGAAGCACTGGCGAAGGCTCATGATCTTCCAGTAGGCGACAACAAAAATAAGTTGTTGACCGCTTACACCCGCATGAAAGTAAACTTTCGAAAACACGAACGCAGTCAACAGCTCTTGGCCAAAAAAATAGCCAGTGAAGCAGAGTTTCTAGACGCACAAGGCGCGTATGAAATCTCACGGGCAGACTATTTATCCACGCTTGAAGAAATATCGTTTGACCTGAAGCTTGCATATCTTCGCGCCCAAAAAGATTATAAGGTTGCCCAAACCGAAATGCGTAATGCCGAGCGGGCGCTACATATTCTAGGCCTTTCGAATGAGCAAACCAAGCAACTAGCGCAACAAGGTGGTGAAATCGATACGGACATCGCTCGCGCAGCTTTAGCTAGCCCCATGTCCGGTATGATTGTGGATCGTCACCTGACCCGCGGAGAGTTAGTCACCACCGAAACGCGATTGTACACAATAGCGGACCTCTCCCATGTGTGGGTGATGGGCAAAGCCTATGAACGCGATATTCGCTTTCTCAAACGTGGACAAAAAGCTACGGTTCGCCTCGATGCTTTTCCGGGGAAGCTATTTGAGGGTGAGGTTGATTACGTCGCCAGCCAACTTGATCTCGAATCGCGCACGGTAGAGACGCGGGTCATTTTAGAGAACCCCCAAAATCTACTTCGGCCTGGCATGTTCGGAACAGTTGTTGTCCACGTTGGTCATGATGACCACGCGGGCCATGAAAACGGTTTGCTGGTTCCGGCTGGGGCTTTGCAACGTGTTAAAGGTGGATTCGTCGTGTTTCAGGTGACTGGGCCTAGAGAGTACAAACTTGTTCCCGTTCAGGTGAAAGGTCGATCGCACGAGTTCGCCGAAGTGTCTGGGGAAATTTCTGAAGGGGACCAGGTCGCTATCGGTGACACCTTCATACTTAAATCGGAAGTAGGCAAAGAAGAAATGGGTGGCGGACACTCACACTAAAGCAAATGCCACATGTAACCATGTGTCCCAACACCATAAAAGAAGATTAATAACGGAGCGCCCATGTCCAAGATCATTGACTTTTCATTAAATAATCGTTTCCTGATCCTCGTTCTTTGGCTGATGGTTGTCGCAGTGGGTTTAGACTCACTGACCAAACTTCCTATGGATGCTGTTCCGGATGTGACCAATGTCCAGGTTCAAATTCTTACAAATTCTCCGGGGCTTCCGCCTGAAGAGGTTGAGCGCTTTATTACATTCCCCGTTGAAACTTCTCTAAGTGGGCTGCCAGCGATTGAAGAAGTTCGTTCGGTATCCAAGTTTGGCCTATCGGTTGTCACCGTTGTTTTCGAGGAAGGCACTGACATCTACTGGGCACGCCAACTTGTGGGCGAAAGGCTGATTGATGCCCGTGAGCAGATTCCCGAAGGTTACGGTGAGCCTGCGATGGGGCCTATCTCGACAGGGCTTGGAGAAATCTATCAGTTCGAGGTGCGCGGCGAAAACCACACTCCCATGGAGCTGCGCACAATTCTCGATTGGCAAGTCAACTACCAACTCCGCAGCGTGCCAGGCGTCGTAGAGATCAACGCCTTTGGCGGCGAATTAAAAACGTATCAGGTCACGCTCGATCCGGACCGCTTAGCGGCTTTTAATATCCCTGTCGGGGATGTGCTGGATGCATTGCGGGCGAACAATCGGAATGTCGGCGGTGGATATATCGAACATCATGGCGAGCAGTATCTCATCCGAGGTGAAGGCTTGGTTGAAACGCTTCATGACCTTGAAAACATTATCGTCAAACACGACCCGGATGCCGGTACGCCAATTTTCGTCAAGGACATAGGCATCGCTGAGTTTGCCCCCATGATTCGCCAGGGTGCTGTCACGCGCGATGGTAGAGGCGAAGCCGTCGTCGGTATCGTCATGATGCTCATGGGCGAAAACTCCCGCGTTGTTTCGCAAGCGGTTGATGAAAAAATCGAAGAGATAAAACAATTTCTACCCGAAGGCGTCACCATCGACACGTTTTACAATCGAACGGAACTCGTAGACCGGACCATTATGACGGTGGCTAAAAACCTGGCAGAAGGCGGCGCTCTGGTCATTTTCGTCCTGCTATTGCTGCTGGGCAACTTACGCGGCGGCTTGATTGTCGCGTCGTCTATTCCGTTTTCCATGATGATCGCGCTTATTGCGATGCGATTGTCCGGACTCAGCGGAAACCTCATGAGCCTGGGGGCGATTGACTTCGGCATCATCGTCGATGGCTCCGTCGTGATGATTGAAAATGTCGTCCGCATGTTACGAGACCGCCGAGGTGAAAACGTCTCCCACACGGAAAAAGTTCGTGACGCATGCCGTGAGGTGGCACGCCCGGTCGCGTTTGGCGTGATGACCATTACAATCGTATATTTGCCAATCCTTGCACTGAGAGGGATTGAAGGCAAAATGTTTCAGCCCATGGCCCTGACCGTTGTCTTCGCGTTGGCAGGCTCTATGATCTGCGCACTTACCTTAATGCCGGTTTTAGCCTCGCTGCTTCTCAAGAATGTCAAAGAAACAGAGCCCCCACTCTACCGATTAGCCAAGCGCGTTTACTATCCATTGCTTGAAAAAGTCATGGGGATTCGCGGCCGCGTTTTCGGCGGTGCGGTCGCAGTATTTGTCGCTAGTCTTTGTTTCATCCCTTTTATGGGCGCAGAATTTATGCCTCGCCTCGACGAAGGTGCGATTGCATTACAAATTTGGCGCTTGCCCAGCGTGTCTTTGGAAAAATCGAACGAAATCAGTAGTCACGCAGAACGTGTCCTCAAGGATGAATTCCCGGAGATAATAACCGTTGTGTCGCGTACAGGCCGGGCTGAAATCGCGACTGACCCGATGGGCGTTGAAATCAGCGATTCATTTTTGATTCTCAACGAACGATCAACATGGCGGTTCGATACGAAAGAAGAACTGGTCGAAGCCATCGACGAGACCCTCAAAGCGAAAGTGCCCGGCGCGATTTTCAGCTATTCCCAGCCAATCGAATTGCGCGTAGCTGAGCTTATTTCCGGTGTAAGAAGCGATATAGGCATCAAGATTTATGGCGACGACCTCGAACTCATGAAAGAAAAAGCGGATGACGTGGTTCGTCTCATCAATAAAGTACCCGGCGCCGCAGATGTCAAAGCCGAGCAGGTGATTGGCTTACCCACCATGCGCATTCGCATCGACCGTGACGCCATCGCTCGTTATGGCATTAACGCTGAAAATGTATTGGAAGTCATTGAATCCATAGGCGGCAATCAAGTGGGGACGGTTCTTGAGGGACAAAAACGGTTCGCGCTTCAAGTGCGGTTCAACCCGCGCGTACGCGCTGATCTCGATCGAATTGGCGACCTTAAAATAGCCGGCCCGCCGCGTGGCGATGGCGCGGCCCGTTTGATTCCTTTGTCGCAACTCGCAACCATAGAAATCGAAGAAGGCCCGGCGCAAATCAGTCGGGAAAACATCAGCCGACGTATCACAGTCGAAGCTAACGTACGCGGGCGCGATCTAGCCTCCTTCGTAGCAGAAGCACAAGAAGTATTAAATGAGAATCTCGAATTACCAGACGGCTGGTTTATCGAATGGGGCGGGCAATTCAAGAATCTTCAGGAAGCATCGAAACGCCTGATGGTTCTAGTGCCCATGGCTTTGCTCTTGATATTTATGCTTCTGTATACCATGTTCGGCTCCATAAAACTCGCCCTACTCATCTACCTTAATGTCCCGCTCGCTGTCACCGGTGGTATTGTCGCGCTCGTACTACGAGGCTATCCCTTTTCCATCTCAGCTGGCGTAGGGTTCATTGCACTGAGTGGTATCGCCGTGCTAAATGGCGTGGTTCTAGTCTCCTATATTCAGGAAAAAAGAAAATCCTCGAACATGTCGCCAGACGAAGCGGCCAGACACGGCGCACGTATTCGCCTTCGTGCCGTCATGATGACAGTAGTAACTGACGCCCTTGGCTTTCTACCGATGGCTATTTCCTCCAGCGCAGGCGCAGAAGTGCAACGCCCCCTGGCCACTGTGGTCATTGGCGGGCTGGTCACATCCACCTTCCTCACGCTATTCGTATTACCATCTGTTTATCGCTGGTTTGATTCGGATCAAAAGCAAGCGAAAACGTTAAGTACCGTTTGATGTGCGAACATGGCAGACTCGCGGGCGCCCCATTCTTCGGGTACTTCCGAAGAATGGGGGAAGAATATTCGAGTACACAAGTCGTTTGCGCCCATCGCTCGAATTCGGAGACAGTCGTCGAGACGTCAATAGCGCAGGCCTACGTCAAAGAAGATGCTAATTGCGGCTGTGCCTGTTTGAGTCGATCAAACTGGGCATCAGCGGAGATTGAATTGAACTGGTCTTCCGTCGCTAAAAAAGCATCCACTACAGCCGGGTCGAATTGTCTTTTCTTTCCGACGAGAATGATCTGACGCGCTTCTGCATGAGTTGCAGGCTGGTTGTACACCCGCTTCGTTGTCAGCGCATCGTAGACATCAGCGAGCGCTACGATGCGCGCAGACAATGGAATATTTTCTTCTATCAGTCCATTCGGATAACCACTGCCGTCCCATCGTTCGTGATGGGCAAAAGCAATTTCGCAAGCGACATCGATAAACTGATCTTGGCCATCTTTTTGCTTGATCGCCTGCAAACGCTCACCCCCAAGCGTCGTATGCTTTTGCATAGTTACCCGCTGTTCGTCTGTAAGCTTTCCCGCATTTTGAAAAATGGATTCCGGAACGCTCACGTTACCAATGTCATGAAGACAAGAGGTTAGGCCCATGACGCTGATAGTTTCTTCTGTGAGTGAAGGGATTTTGTCAGATAGTTCTCGGCCCAATATTTCGGTGTACGCGCGGACCCGATCCAGATGTTCGCCCGCTGAGCTATCGCGCGATTCCACAAGTTTGGCAAGCTCAACAATAACGGCGTGCCGTGTGGCTAATAGTTTGTCACTTTTTTGATCGGCAAGGTTGTCAATTTGGCCATGGACGGCTGACATTCTGCTTTCATATCGTTCTACAATACCAGCGGTAAAGAAAAGGCTGACCGCGACCAACGCCACGGCCACAGCTAGGCCTGCGGATTTGATGGAAATCACGATTTGCGAAATCGCAGCGACCAATGGCGCTTCTCGCTGCTGAGCTAAAATCATAATGCCAAGGCCTGGCATTTTTCGCACTGCTAGTAGCAACTCGTCCCCACCGATACGCGCCCAGCCCATAGACACATAATCCCCACTTACGACGGAATCGAGAATGCTCCGGCCACCGGCGGGACCATAAAGTTTTGTTTGCCCCAAATTCATCTCTGACATCCGCTCGTCAGCGTTCCATCTAGGATGGCTAAGCACTTTACCATTTGTGCTATCGATTACTGTGAAATAGCCGCTGTTGGGTAGGTTAGTGTTTTCGATGATGTCTTGTAGTCGGAGCCAATCCTGAGACTGCGGCGTGAAATCTTTCAGATCTAACTCTGTAATCGAACGCGCCAGTTGGTTAGCCATATGCGCGTTATTGGCTATTATTTCATGGCGCATCAGCAAGGCAAGATTATCGCTAAGACGATTTGCAAACCACATCGCACCAATAGTAAGGCACGCAAACTGTCCTACGCATACCAATAGTATGAGCATCCATCGTTTACTGCGTGCTTGTGATTGTGTATTCACCATGACAATGTTTCCGGGCAATCTTACTCACTCTTTGGCATATCGGTGTCGTATGAGTTAGAAACAAGCTGCAAAAATGGAGACCGAAAATGTCCGCGATTATTCTTGGAATTCGCCATGACGCCAGTAGGTGAGTGGTCCGAATAAATGAGTCCTGATTAAACGAAGCCGCAAAGGTCCAAGCCACATAGGTCGCCGACGTTCGCATGTTCAACACCAGTCACCCCGGTTGTCAAATTTTTCAGTGCGTTGCAGGTTTTGACCAGTACCGTAGGATAATGTGGGGTTTTGTTATGAAGGAGATGTTGTCATGACCGGAGCGAATTTTATAGCTGAGCATGTCAAGCCGATTGGTTCGTCGGGGATTCGCCGTGTGTTTGAATTGGGCGCGACGATGGAAAACCCGATCAATCTTTCGATCGGTCAGCCGGATTTTCCTGTACCCCAAAACATTAAAGACGCGATGATTCAGGCCATCCGCGATGACCATAATGGCTACACCGTAACACGGGGCATGCCCGCACTGCGCGACCGTATTTCTGAGCAACTTAAAGAAGAGTTCGACTGGTCGCCCGATGTATTTGTTACGTCTGGCTTGTCTGGTGGACTTCTGCTCGCGCTCATGGCCTGCATAAATCCGGGCGGCGAAGTGATTTTTCCAGACCCATATTTTGTGTCGTACACTCATTTAGTCAAGCTGGTCGGCGGCGTACCCAAACCGGTGTCATTGTACGATGACTTCCAGTTAAACCCCGACCGCATTGAAGCAGCCATTACCGACAAAACTAAAATGATTATGCTCTGCTCGCCTGGCAACCCTACGGGAATTGTCTTTCGTGACGACGATGTCAAAGCCGTGGCAGAGCTTGCTCGAAAACATGATTTGCTCATCGTTTCCGACGAAATTTACAACATGCTTTCCTATGATGGCCCGCCCCCCAGCGCAGTACAACATGCCCCCGAACGGACTTTATTACTGCGAGGGTTCAGCAAGTCCTACGCCATGACAGGGCTGCGTTTAGGTTACGCCGCTGGCCCAACTACTTTGATTTCGGAGATGGCTAAGTTGCAACAATACACATTCGTCTGCGCTCCTCAACCAGTGCAATACGGAGGATTGGCCGCACTGGATACCGATATGTCTGCGGAGGTTGAGATATATCGAAAAAAGCGTGACTTGGTGTGCAGCGAATTGGAAGGGGCGTTTGAATTTTGCAAGCCATCAGGCGGCTTTTACGTTTTCCCAAAAGCACCAGCGCAATATGCGAACGCTACGGAATTCATAGAGCAAGCTATCAGTCAAAACGTGTTAATCATTCCCGGCGAAGTATTCAGCGAACGTGACACTCATTTCCGCATTAGCTACGCCGCCTCGGATGATCACATTCGACAGGGCTGTCAGATACTAAAAGGATTAGCCGGGTAGGATTATTTTTCGTTACCATTCTGAAGAATAACGGGGCGCAGATATTCGTTCGGCATGTTCTCGTATGGCAAACCGACCGCGCAACAAGAGACCATCGACGCTGGCTCATCGAAGTCTTGCCTGGGAACCGTAGCCAACGTATGAACTAAGCTGCGATGCCGCTGCCCAGAAATAGATCGAGAATTATTTGAATAAGTGATGGCAAGAAGCCAGTGAGCAAATCTAAAATCAGTGTAAAAAACATATCGCCAATCTCCGAGATAGCGTGACATCGCTATAACTATTGTTGCACCAGCCCGGCATTGTAGAAGAACTTGGCTACGCGACAAGATAGCATCATCGATAAACTCGCCTAGCTATGGGACGGTTGGCGCATAAAAATACCCGCCATAAGCGGGTATAGTGAAAAACAAAAAAATGCGGCAATAACCTACTCTCGCCTTGCGACTACCATCGGCCATGCAGGCTTAACTTCCGTATTCGGAATGGGAACGGGTGTGGCCCTGCACGTATTGTCACCGCGAGAGAGATAGTAACAATCCCGATCAACCTGTCAAGCGGCTACAAAACAAATTGTCACAAAAAATGCCTCGAAAACTCCGCCTTGTCGCATCACCAGTCTTAATATCATTTAAACAGGCTTTTATGGCGTCACGAGCGTGCGCTACGCCATAACAATCCGATGACTAGGGCTTCGGGGTGATGGCTGATTGCTCTACGAGTTTGAATTCTATCGGGTCGGGGGTTTCCGCGAGTTCTATCTGCGGCGGGAGTACAAAATCCGTAGGCCAGGCTTTGATGATATTAAGCTCTTGCAGATCAGACTCTTTTATTTGAATTAGCCCATACGCCCGCGATTCGCCCCGTTGCAACTTGGCAACCTCCTCACTAGGCCCTGTCACCCGAATGGACACCGTCTCAACCGTGAGCCTCGTGCCGTCACGCGACTGAGCCATGAACGACTTATCGAGATTCGTAAAACTAACCACCGGCTTAACGGGAACGGTCGGAATCAAAGCCGTCGTCCGCTGGGCCTGAACCGTAGCAGTCACCTCAACCGAATCAGGAGTGAACGCCGCATCAGGCCCGAACTGCCTGGGGTCCAGAGACAGCAATACCGTCACAGGCTCGCTAGCTGGACTCGAGCGAAGTTGACGCTCCAGGTCCGCGCTGATGTCAATCTGTAACGCCTGACCAGCGTCCAAAATACTGTCGTAGCGACTCTGACGAATCCGAACATGGATAGACGACCGCTTAAGCTGAGGTTCGCTCGCGTAGGGCAACGTAAGACGTCGGGTCGTTAGCGTGAACTCATGCGACACGAGTCGGTCAACGACCACTGGAATCGTATTAGGCTCGACGGACAATACCGTTAGCTGATCGAATTCTGACCACGTCTCTGCTAACGCTCGTTTGACCGATTCAACATCGAGCGTAATTTCCGTAGGCCCGACAGCATGATCGCCGATGCGTAATCTCGCTTTGGTGCGTTCTCGTTTTTGAACCACATCAATAAAACGGCGAGGCCCTTGCAACTTAATCGTATAAAGCTGAGACGCCGCCTCCGGCGCGACGTCGATAAGCACATCGCTATTAGCCTTGGGCAGCAGTTCAAAGGTAGCGCGCACGATCGTCGCCTCGTTCACCATGTTGTCAGCGACAACCCAGGTGAGCAACGACAACACGGCTGTCATGCTAAGCAGCTTGACCTGTTCCATCACGGGCTATCCGGTTTGTAGTTTTAGAAGAATCATCAGAGACATCAGACGCTTTATCACTCGGCAGAGGCGCAACAGACGAAACGCGAAGCGCTTCAGCTAACTGCTGGCGAAGATTTTCCGGAGCGACGACGGCTAACTGACCTCGCACCGCCAGGGAAACTCGGCCAGTTTCTTCGCTCACAATAATGACAACCGCTTGCGCCTCATGGCTCAGTCCCAAACCCGCGCGATGTCGGCTACCCAGCGATCTTTCCACTTCCCCAGACTCAGCTAATGGAAACTGGCAACCCGCAGCGATGATTCGCCCTTGTTGGATAATAACGCCAAGATCATGCAAAGGTGTGCCAGGCCAAAAAATCGTTTCTAACAGTTCCGCAGAAACTTTGGCGTCCATACGAACGCCAGATTCTAGTACCGCGCCAATCTCACCCATGCGCTCAATAGCAATTAACGCGCCGATTTTTTTCTTCGACAAGCGTTCAACAGCCACTACGACAGGATTCAGCACGCGCTCATTTGGCTTTAGCCACCGTTGTGAATAACCGCCTTCACCCAGACGAAGCAGCATCCGCCGAAGCTCAGTCTGGAACGCAACCAGCGAAACCAAAAACACCACCATAATAAAGTAAGGATATAATACTTTGATACGCTCTGATTCGAGCTGCTCTGCAATGAGCCAGACCAGGGCAAAGCTGACTGCAAGAATAGTCAGGACAGCCCGTACCAAACGCGCACCACGCGTCCCCTGAAAAAAACGAAGCATCGCATAAATAACAATGCTGATTAACAATAATTCAATAAGCGTTACGACTGGACGGTCACCCATCCGTTGTAGGAATGACCAATACTCTTGTCTTAGGTTGATCTGATTAAGAATATTCCCAGAAACCACTGGTCCCAGCCTTCCGGTCGGTGAAGTTCGAAAGCGTCTGCAAGCTGCACCTCAGTATACGGCACACGCCCCAGAGCCGCAAATCAAACCGCATAAAAAGCCCTTTACCAGACGAGTAGCGAACAAATAACCAAGCACCGCCACGGGCAGCGCCGTCTCGCGCGGTTTTTCACATTGGTGAGTAGTGTGATATCGGTAGGGCAGGCTATTACCTGTCACGCTCGATTACGTCAGAGCCGGTAGCGCCAGCGCCCGGTGTCTTAGGACTGTCACAAACATGGCCGCGGCGTACACGGTCGAGAGGTAGGGCAGGCTATTGCCTGCCGTTGACGAATCTCTACAGCGATCGCATGTCAAACAATGTTAGGTGGCCGGGTGACCCATGTCCTTCTTTTTGGACATGGGGGAATCGATGATCTATCCTGTAAAGCACTTAAACATAAACAAATAAATAATAATATCAAATTATTCTCGCAATCGAAAAAATGATAGCCTAGTATTAATTGAGATGTTCGTTTGAGGTGGACATTAACACGTCCCACCAATCTCCTCCCCCCACAACGCCCTGAGAGTCGTCATGACAGAAAAAAATGATCTCACTAAACGTAGAGGAATCTTGTATGCTTTACTAGAATTGACCATCTGGCTAGTTCCTCTCGCCCTAACAATTTGCTGGTACATAATATTTCCGTGCCTAGAATCATCAGACCTTTCACTCGCTCAAGCTCGTGGTTTTCATGTAGCTTTATCAACTGGAATAGCATTTCTCATGTGGCGCTTGTGGCACTATCGCACACAGCCGAAATCTATCGAATACTGCTTCTTTCGTTGGCTTTACATATTCTTCCCATTCTGGGCACCTATAGTTTACATGATCTTTTATGAAATGATTAAGGGAGCCTACATGGCCAGATAGACTCTCTGGCTAATCTCATTACCAAACTCGACGGGTGTCCCATGTCCTTCTTTTCGGACATGGGGGAGTCGATGATACGCCCGCCGCCAGTGATTGCAACAAAAAGCGGCAGGCAATAGCCGTGCCTTACCCGCCCCCATTAATGGATCATTGGGTTATCGGTCCTCACCCACGCCCCAGCTAGATTCATTCATTATCGGATTCGACCGATAAAACCAAGCGGTATGCGTAGCCATACCCTTTAATGCGCGAGGTCCGCGTACGCGCTTATTAGCCTCGTTGGCTCGGCGCGATGTAGTTGAAAATGCAGTTTAACTCAATCGCATTTCTAGTTTTTCTTCCGCTCGTGTGGGCTGGGTATCACACGCTGCGCAGGCCTTACGCACGAATATGTTTTCTACTCGCTGCGAGCTATCTGTTCTATGCATGGTGGCGGGTGGACTACACCATCCTTTTGCTCGCTTCAACGCTAACCGATTACACCTGCAGCCGGTGCATGGCTAAAGCTAGCCGGGCCAAACGCATCGCATTATTACTCACCAGCCTCACCGTCAACCTATCCATTCTTATAGTGTTCAAGTATTGGACGTTTCTTGCATCCATCAGCGCGTCGGTCGCAACCGTCGCTCATCCAGGCCTGGAATTCCCAACGCTGGATTTACTGCTACCGCTCGGCGTTTCGTTCTACACCTTTCAAACCATTAGCTACACCGTCGATGTATACCGCGGCCGTATCCCCGCTGAGCGAAACCTTATTAACTTCGCGCTATACGTCTCATTTTTCCCGCAACTCGTAGCAGGCCCAATCGAAAGACCTTCCCGATTATTACCGCAAATCAAAGCCGCTCGCCTGGCTAATGCCAGCGAAATCGTGTCAGGCCTGCGATTGATGTTATGGGGCATGTTCAAAAAGGTAGTCGTCGCCGACACGCTTTCGATTTATGTAGACATCGTCTACGGTTCACCGCAAGGCCATAACGGCGCGCAACTCATGCTAGCCACGGTGTTTTTCGCGGTGCAAATTTACTGCGACTTCTCAGGCTATACCGACATAGCTATTGGCTGCGCGCGCACGCTAGGCTTTGATTTAATGAAAAACTTTCGCCGCCCTTACCTCGCCTGGTCCCCAACAGAATTCTGGCGACGCTGGCATATTTCTCTTTCCACCTGGTTCCGAGATTACGTTTACATCCCGCTTGGCGGATCAAAATGTAATGCATCCCGCGCGATGTTTAGTTTATTAGCTACCTTTCTCATCAGCGGATTATGGCACGGCGCGAATTGGACCTTTATCATTTGGGGCGGTATTCACGGCATTTTTGTACTCATTGAGAGGCTAATCAGCCAGCCCAAAAAAGATCGCAACGCCCCCCTACCCCTGGGCACGCGACTATTGGGCATGACCGTGACACTCGCGTGCGTGACGTTTGCATGGATTTTCTTTCGGGCTAATTCACTCAGCGACGCCTGGTATGTGGTAACGCATCTACTCACAGATGTAACCATGCAAGGCATCACTTGTAATTTGTATCGCAACTATCTGGTAAAATGTTTGCTGTTGATTTTGGTAATCGCTATCTATGAATGTTGGGAAGAAAAATGCGAGACCACAAGCACACGTTCGCATTGGAACCAGCTACCCACAGCCGTGAGATGGGTTAGCTATTGGTCGGTAACGGTCACGATTTTACTGTTTGGCCAATTGGTTGGCATTAACCAGTTCATCTATTTTCAGTTTTAAGTATGAACTTTCATAACGGACCACGACCATGACAACCTCAATTTGGCTAAGTCACAAAACTTCAACTAAACCCTTGAGCGGGCTAGGTTACGGAGGCATGACTTCACCACTTAATCTGCCGGAGCCTCGGTCAAGCGCTCAAAAAGAAATCCTCCAACCACAAGGCTGGTGGGCGATAGCTATGCTAGCTAAACGCTTTGTGATTTTTCTGGTCGGGTTGGTCATCATATTAGCGACCATAGAAGGCGCACTCACCTGGCAAGCGAAATCTCATCCACCGCCCCGCAAATTCATTCCCAAATATCCTACGCCTTATGTGGAATTCTACTCCGAAGCGATGTACGACGGAGACGGCATAGCTACCAACGAAGCCGGATTTCGTTACGGAAATTTACCGCTTAAAAAACCCGCAGGCGAAATGCGCATTTTCATGTTAAGCAGTAGCCTGGGATTCACGGGCAAAACCAACGAAACCACGATCCCCGGATACCTGGAAGCGATGCTAGCTGATAACCCCCATTCTTCAAAACAAAAGGTGCGCGTCATAAATGCCGCCAGCATGGCACTCGTAACAAGGCAGTCGCTGGTACTGTTGGTCACGAAAATTTTAGACTATGAGCCTGACGCAATCATTATATTTCATGGCCCAGAAACGCTTTTCTACGCAATCCACGAAGATCAGCGATTGGGATACCCGTACACATTCGCCCTACGAGAATCTCAAAATCGAAAGCTAAAACAATACTTGGATCACCTCAACCCGTTTCTAACCACTTTAGCTGACATGCGATGGGTACAAAAATTCCAGCCAGATTTAGCGAAAACTTGGGGCCACCAGCAACTCGCCACAATCACCAGGCCCAAGCCCCTATTAGACATGCAGCCACTCAGCCCTCACATCGAAGGCATCGCGAATGATATGGGCAAGATGATTCAAATAGCCGCGAAGTTTGATTGCCGAACGATGATAGCCATGCCCCCCTGGCACGCACGAGACATGGTCAAGAAAGCTATCCCGGCACTCGTCAAATCAGTGTCAAGCAAATGTCAGTCAGAGAATGTAGCTGAGGCGTTTTTTGTAGACACCCGCGATTGGGAGCAAGCCTTAACAAGTCAGCAAACCTGGCTACCTGACGGCATCCACTGGAACGACAAAGGCAACAAAATCATAGCCAGGAAATTTGTCACGGCCCTACGAGAAAACAACTTCGTAGATTAGCAATTCGTAATGGGGGGGGATAGGCAAGCCGCCAATCCCACCCACCGTAATACAAAATAGTTGCGGATTCGTAGTATGGTCTAGGGGTCTTTAGAAAGTTCAGCCACAACTTCGTCTGAAATATCCGAGTTGGAATAAACCGCATCCACATCGTCGTTTTCTTCCAGCGCATCAATAAGTCTCATGACCTTACGAGCAGCCTTAGCGTCCAATGACACGAGATTGTCAGCGACCATAGAAAGATCAGCCGATTGAATTTCGATATGCGCCGCTAAAATCGCATCGCGCACTTGCTCAAACACCTCCGGTGCGCACAACACTTCGTGAATATGTGCGGTAGAGCTGACATCGTCTGCCCCGGCTTCGAGTCCGATCTCCATGAGTTGATCTTCATCAGCTTTATCTCGCTCGATGATGATGACACCCTTTTGCGTAAACTGAAAAGCGACGCAGTTGCTAGGCCCAAGGTTGCCACCCGCGCGATCGAAAATCTGTTTGATTTCACCGCTGGTCCGATTACGATTATCAGTCACAGCCTTGCACATAACCGCAACGCCACCATGCCCGTACCCTTCGTAGAGTACATCTTCATAGCTTTCACCTTCTAGCTCACCTGTGCCTTTTTGATAGCCTTCTCGATGGTATCCTTGGGCATATTGTCAGCCTTGGCTTTGTCCACTGCTAAACGCAGGGATGGATTATCCGCTACGTTGCCACCGTTTTTCGCAGCCATCGTGACAGCGCGAGCAAGTTTGCTCCAACTCTTTCCGCGCTTAGCATCCAACGCGGCTTTCTTATGCTTAATCGTAGACCATTTCGAGTGACCAGACACAGCGAGACTCCTCATAACTTCGGTGGAAAACTGATTCAAATCTTCATTATCATTGTACAGAAAGAGCTATTTAACGCCATCGTTTTGCTTTTCTGTCTCAGCACCCGTCGCAGCTACCGGAGGCTGACCTCTTTCGCGAGCGGCAGCAATCTTCTTATCCGACAGCTCACCAATCTGTATGAGTTCAGCCGTGCTGGGCAGGTCTTCGTCGCGCTTAGCCAAAGCATCCCGTGAAGCGGTCCAATAATCAATAGCCTCTTTTTTAAGCCCCAGTCGCCAGCACACATCACCCACATGGTCAAGCACGACCGGGTCCGCCTCTGCGGCATTCCCCAATGATCGCATAAGCCATTTTTTCGCGGCCTTAAATTCACCTTTTTTATACAACAGCCAACCGTAGGTATCGAGATAAGCCCGGTTCCTGGGCGATTGACTTACAGAATAGCGTATCATGCGCTCGGCTTCTTCGAGCCGAATGCCCTTGTTAATCCAACCATAAGCCACATCATTATTAAACCCAACGTCCCTGGGCCTAATCATCAAAGCCTTTTCCAACGTAGCCATCGCTTTAGAATCTCGCTCGGAAAGCTGGTAACATTGCCCCATCGCCACGAGGTATCGAAAACGGGCATCCGGGTGCTTCGTCTCTTCAAGCCAATCTTCGAGCAAGTTAATAGCCTTGTCGTAATCTTTGCTATCCATGTATAGCGTCGCTTCAAGCGTATGTAGCTGAATCAAACGACGGTTCAGCTTCTCCAGGGAAAAAGGCTCGTCAGGCTGAAAAGGTAAAGGCCTGGACGACTGCTTAGCCTTGACCCTTGGCTGCCGTTGTCGGGAGCGTGCCTGTATGAGCTTGATGACTTCATCAGTTAGCGCATCAATATACTCAGCCGCTTCATGAAATCGCTCATCTTGTCGCAGGGTCAGAATAAGCCTGTTTTGAAAAAACTGTCGATTGAACGTGTGTAGCAAAACCTCTTCTGATAACTGTCGGACATCCTCATAGGCCTTGGTTTCAGAAAGAACCTCGACAAGCAGTGCCAATGCGCCGTCGCTATCAGGGTCTTCTGCTACCCAGTCCAAAGCATACTGCTCCGCCCGTGTATACTGCTTATCCGTCATAAGCGCCGCGACCAGGTCTGTGAGCTTGTCGCGATTATCAGCATCTTCCTGGAAAGCTTTTTCACGAATCGCAATAGCCTCTTTAGTTCGCTCATTGATTAAATAGGACCGAGACAATAACGAAAGCCAACTTTCCCCGCCAGGCTCCTCAGACCACCGCTGCATCAACGACAACTGCTCATCAATTCGTTTAGTCTCTTGAAGAATTTCTACAACAAGCTGACGATATCGTCGGCGCTGATGCTTGTTTATCTCCGCATCATCCTGATAAGGCTGAGCAATAGCCAGTGCCGCGTCGTAGTCACCCAGCGTCCAGTGCAAATCAGCCAGGGCAAGTCGCCATCGATGACGATTAGGCCGGCGCCGCAACAAGTCTTTGAGAAGATCAATCGCCTGCTCAAATTCCAACATCTGTTGGCTGGTGACAACCAAACCAAATTTCGCATCCTCACTATCCGGGTCAGCCAAAATCGCTTTACGATACAACTCGATCACAGGCTCCGGGTCTTCCTCCGGGACATACGTCTCAGCCAACGCCAGCCAAAGCGAGGCGTCGTTCGGATAGGCATCAGTTAGCGCCAGTAGTTCAGTGCGATACGAGATCGGGTCAATCTCCGGCAGTTCGTTTGCGAGTACCTGACAACGGGCGCGTTGAACTTCATCAGAACCATGATCGGCTATATATTGAAAAGCTTTTTCTGCAAGTTCAGGCTTGTTATCACTCAAATAAATTCGAGCCAACAACTCGCGGGCTTCATCGTTCGTTGGCTGCTGTCCCAGAAGTACCCGCAGTTGCCGCTGCGCACCAAGGCGTTTCCCCAAACTAACCTGAACACGCGAAAGCAACAGCATAGCCTCAGCGTTCATACGATCCAATTGCAAAGCCGCTTTGAAATGATTCGCCGCAGCTTCATTGTCATCAAGACGCCGATTGATCTTGCCCAGCAGCACTTCCAAACCAGCATCTTCAGGCACGTCATCCTGCTTACGCGAGACCGCACGCAAAGCCTCGTCGTATTGATAATCATTCATCAACATCGAAGCTAACAAACGACGCGCGGGAATAAAATTTTCGTGAGCCTGTAAACACTGATCGAGCAGCGTTCTCGCCCGCTTCTTTTGACCATCCGCCAGGGAAATTTTAACGAGCAACAGCGTTTCCCATTCATTGGCCTCAGTCATTGGCGCAGTAAGCAAAGCCTTAATCGACGCTGGCGTATTTATTAGCAGCTTAACAGCGTTATTTATTTGCCCCTCGTCAGGTTGGCCAAAAGCTAATCCTGCGGCGCTCTGCGATAGAGCTTGAACCCAATCTTCCTGACCAATATAAATCTGCACCAATCGCGCACGAACCATAGCCTGAGATGTATGCCGCTTGAGAAAATCTTGCAAAGACTGCAAAGATTCCTGCGCCCGATTAGCCTCACCAAAAGCATTCGCCAAAGACAACACTAGATGAGCTTTGTCAGGCTCTTGACGCTGAAATTTTACTAGCTGAGCAATGAGCGCATCGTTACGATTGAGTTTCTTGAACATGCGCGTGACTAATGCAACCGTAGGCTCATCGACCTGAGTAAGGTTGCCAATGATGTCAATGGCCTGCTCTGTTTGACCCGCAAAATCGAGAAGCTCAGCATATCGAATGATCGTAGCTGAGTCTGCATCCCCAGCCAGCGCAGCCCGGGCCAGCGCCTTCGCCGCCTGATCGAATTTCCCAAGCTTCGCCAGTAATTCTGACTTTTTCACCGAAGCAAATCCGCCCGTCGCCCGCAGCAACGTCGTCGCCTCGCCCTGCTTCATTTCCGCGCCGAACGCCTCCGCCGTGCGCTCAAAATCGTTGTAAGCATCCAACGACGCCTGGACAAAACCTTCTCGTGACAAGGCCTCAGCGATAAAGTACTGACACCGTAGGGAGATGGAAGGGTCTTGGTGAATGCCAGGACAAGCCAGCGCCGTGCGAAAAGCCAGGATAGCCGCTTCGTCGTCACTGTCCGCGATCGCACATTGGCCAAGAACAAGATACGCCGTCGCATCATCTGGTGATTGATCGATGGCACTCTCGGCGTGGGTGCGTGCCCGCCTTGTGTTACCAGCCTCCCAGTGCAACACCGCCATCATGCGATGAATCAAGGCGTGCTTCGGGTCAAAACGCAGCGCACGATCAAGTTCACCCGAAGCTTGCGTGAAACGTTGTTCGTTCATCAAGCTGCGCGCTTTCGCCACACGCTTCGCAGCCCTCTCCGATAAAGGCGGAAGCGATGAGGCCGCTTCGATTGGCGCAATCGCTGGTGTAAGCTCGTTTAGATGTAGATAAGCACGCTCGGGATTGAGCACAACCTCAGGTGTCGTCGAGGTCGTAGCATTAGCCGATTGCGAGGATTGTATTGTCGCCTGGTTTGTCGCACAAGCAGATAAACATAAACAGCCGGTTAAAATTGCGGTGACTCTAGCCAACATGTTGATCCTCTTTTGGCCATACCATAATGTCTGTCGGACAAATCTATATGCCATGTGACAGGGATTCGTCATGGTTCGGCATGTCATCCTTGACAACAAGATTACGTTTTTGCCTTAGCAGTCTTCGTTTTGCTCTTGGTCGTGGCTTTCTTTTTCTTGGTAGAAGAACCAGCCTTTTTCGTAGGAGAAAATGTCTGCATCACATAGAAAAAATCTTTCGCATCAGCCGCGCTTATATGCCGCTCAAGAAAAGCTTGCACTTCACCGCGCGAAGCCTGAGGATGAACGAGGTCGGCTATTTGCAAAGCTTCAAGCAACCGGTCGTCCACCGGAATCGCATGACCACCTAAACTCCACAACGTCACTGACGCCACCGCATAATCATCTACGCCCTTGAGCGCTTCCAAATAGGTCCGCGCATCGCGCCGCCCCAGCGTGTGAAGCCGGTCCAGCGATAACACATTTTCGCATTCATAGACCGAAGCCAAGGCATCCAACAACGGGCGACAACGAGCCTTCGCCGACTGCGGAGCCGAGCCAATCGTAGCCTCAATCTCTTCAACCGTTGAAACCCGAATTTCATTCCAATCGACCATGTGCGCCAACAGGCGAGACGTGAATTTCTCACCCCGCTCATCGCCCACAGCCGAGCCGAACATCGCAATACAAAGCCTGTTCAACGGATCATCCAACGGAGGCGGGTCGATCGACGTATAAGAACTGCGGGCCTTGGTGAACGCCTTTTTAATGCGCCCCGCGTACATGGTTCCTTGTTTCATTGTGTTGAATCCTCCGACGGCTCATCTGTTTCCACCGAGTCAGGCGATGGGCTGATTGGCCCATCTTCGCCAATTTCATTTTCTTCAAATAGGTGCGGAAATTCCAGGCGATTCTTCGCGAGTAATTCGTTCGTCGCCTGTGCCCGCTTAGCCGCGACGTCTTCTTCAAAGCGAAGTATCGGGCAATATCGCACATTGATATGCTGAGCAACCGTGCGCTGCAGCATGCCACTAGCATGACTCAGCGCCGTCAACGTCTTGCGCATGTCCGCGTCATCGCCGCGGACATGTACAAAAATGCTGGCATATTGCTTGTCACGCGACACTTCCACCCGCGTGATTGAAGTAGCTAAAGAATCGATTCGAGGGTCTTCCATGCGAAAAGATATCGTCTCGCTCACGACGCGCCGTATCAGGCTTTCTAGTTTTAATTTACGAAAGGAACCCATTTCTAAAATAGCCTTATTACTGTAAGCCCTAAACGATATCTCGTTCGTAGTCGATGAGGGTTATTCTGGGCATCGCCCGGACTGCGTCGACCAGTTTATCCAACTGAGAATGCAAAGGCCGAGCTTCACGAGAGACCATCGCAACAGCCAAGCGGCAACGCTTGGGCATGTCCAGATAAGCGACCTCAGCTATCGACACATTAAACTTATTTCCCAACCGTTTCTTCAGGCTGAGAATCACACTGCGTTTATCCTTCAGGCTACGCGCCTCCAGGGTGGCTAGCTCTAACGTCAAAATGCCAACAACCATAATAACTAATCATGCAGCACTTTCGCTGCGAACTCCCCGTCGTCGACGTCAATCTTAAAAAGCCGCAATTTATCGTCGTCGGTGACATAAGGAATCAAGCCGATTCGAGTCAGGGCTTTCATGACAAAATTCTGGTCAAATTCACTCACATCATAAAAACTAAGTTCTGAATTCACATGAGTCTTATCAAAAGAATAATTTTCGGCCGACGGAATATAATTATTCACCAACGATTCAATCGAAAATCCGCGCGTCTTTTCGGCTTGGATGCGTGGCAAAAATAACGAACGCACACCGCGAGAACGTCGTCCACGAATCGTGACGTCGCGATATTGACGAACTAAATAGTACTGACCGTCAATTTCATTAACGAAAAAGTCCGTGGCTTCATCTGGAATGAAAAACTGTTTTATTAACTTGTTTCGCTGCGCATCGTCAGCATCCTGAAGCGCACGACGAAAAGCCTTATAGCCCGGAAAAACGGTCAGATTGCGGTGGTTCCACGGAAATACTACCTCGACTACATAGCTGCCATCTGACAAATCTCTTTTGCTACCCGTACCATCAAGCCGGTGAACCCCGTCCGTCTCGAAAATACGTCTTGCGTCTGAGACTCGACTAGATTGAATGCAGTAAATCGCTGCACCGGGTGGCGTAGATGCGGTATACAAGTTAGGAAATTTATTTCTGCTAATCAATCCCACGCGGGCAGGTGGCTTCACATTTGGATTACGCGGCTTACGAACAACTTTATCGGAAGCAGATTTTTTCGATGTCGAGTTAGGAATAATTTGCTGAATGCCGCCCTCCTCAAAAAGCGGTACGACAAATTTCTTACCCACAACCAGCACAATAATTAACAGCAAAGCGGCGTAGCACATACGCAACACAATGGCGAACGGATTAATGTCTCCGGGCTTGCGCTTGACTGCTTGCTTTTTTTTCTTGCGTTTTTTACGGGAATTCTCCTCGTCAGGACTATGCACGTCGGAAAACAGAAAATCCAACTCATCGCCCTGGGGGTCGGGAACATTAGCCGACTTTCCGCAATACGAGCAACGAACGACACCGCCGGCGTCTTCGTCTTTCGCACGAACGGTATGACCACATTCTGCTTTGAATTCGATCATGCGCAAGCCGCCGTTGGGGTTAAATATATTTGCTTAACAACCACAACCACATCATTAGTTGTCGCGACGGAGAAATAAATCATTCTTGTATCGCGCCAATTCATATGTCGAGTACCGAATCTGTATCCCGGGCTACACATACTGCCAATCTTCTGCATGAAAAACTGTCGCGAACTTTGAATGACAACTAAGGCTATGTAGGACTAAGCGAGTGTACGCGCCGTCTTAACAATTTCGTAAGATTCCAAGACGTCACCCACATGAATATCGTCAAAGCCTTCAAGTCGAATACCGCATTCAAATCCGTTCTTAACTTCTTTCACATCATCCTTAAAGCGACGAAGCGAAGCTATATAAGAACCTTCTCGTACCACGACGCCGTCGCGCACAACTTTGATCAGGTGCTTACGATCTATCACACCATCAACCACTAAAGACCCGGCTACCGCACTGCCCTTTTTACCGAACCGGAATAAGTCACGAACCTCTATGCGGCCACGCGTCTCGATATTTTCTTCGGGCGAGAGCAACCCTTCCAAAGCCTTCTTGACGTCATCAACAACATTGTAAATCACCCGATAGGAGCGAACGTCCACGCCGTGCATATCTGACAAGCGCTTGGCCCCCAAAGCCATGTCCACGCGGTACGCCACGACAATACCGTCACTTGTCGCCGCTAACAACACATCACTATCGTTGACCGCGCCCACAGCAGCGTGACGAATGACAAGTTTAACTTCATCATCCGGGAATTCGCTAAGTGCCTGACGCATAGCCACAATACTTCCGTCCACGTCCGCTTTGATGATAAGGTTAAGTATGGGAATATCAGCCGTGCCGCGTTGGGCAAGTACATCCTGAAGCGTGCGCACCTTGGTCGATTTCAAACGGGCACTGACAGTTCGAATACGTTTTGTTTCTGCCGCGATTTCTTTGCCGCGCTGCATGGATTTAACGCAAAACAGCGTATCACCAGAACCCGGAACTTCGTCAAGCCCCCACACCTCAACAGGCATCGAAGGACCAGCCGATTTAATGCGATTTCCCTGGTCGTCGATAATCGCCCGAACCTTACCGGAGGCAGGACCACAAACAATGAGGTCGCCCACGCGGAGCGTGCCTTCTCGAATGAGTACATTCGCTACTGAGCCTACGCCCGTCTTGGTTTCAGCTTCCAAAACCGTGCCCTTAGCCGGGATGGTCGGGTCAGCTTTCAAGTCCAATACCGAACTCAAGTCAGCTAAGTGTTCTACAAGTTCTGTAATGCCCGTACCCGTCGTAGCCGAGGTCGGTATCACGTCAATTTCGCCGCCCCAATCGCCGGAAGGCGTCAGCCCATGCTCGGCTAATTGACCGAATATTTTCAACTTATTGTCGTCGCCTAAGTCAATTTTATTTAGTGCGATCACAATAGGAACCTCAGCGGCTTTGGCATGTTGAATCGCTTCTACGGTTTGAGGCATGATGCCGTCGTCGGCTGCGATAACCAAAATCACGACGTCGGTAACCTGAGCGCCTCGGGCACGCATCTCCGTAAACGCCTTGTGGCCTGGAGTATCCACAAACGTTACTGGTCCGTGGTCAGAGTCTATATGATAAGAGCTAATGTGCTGCGTGATGCCGCCATCTTCACCGGAGGCGACCGTTGCGCGACGGATACTATCCAGCAAGCTGGTCTTACCGTGGTCAACATGGCCTAGCATCGTCACGACGGGAGGCCTGGGCGCTAACTTCTTACGAGGCCGTTCATCGAATTCTTCACTCAACTGGTCCAGCAAAGTCTTAGCAGCTACCACTTTCAATTCAATACCGTACGACAAAGCAATCATCTCAGCTGGCTCTTGCGGGAGAATCATGTTGATGTTGGGAACCAAATCATACTCATCACGCAAGGTCTTAAATAACTGAATAAAATTCAAACCCGTCGCCGAGCAAAACTCTTTCAAACGAATAGGCTCGTTTACAGTCGCTTCTGTCTTAGGCTCTACCTGGAAAGCTTGTTGCGAACCACCAGCCTGGGCACGGCGACGATGTATCATGCGTCGACCAGTCGCCCCAGCTAATCGCTGTTTACGTTCTTGTAAATCCTGATTGCCGTACTCAGCCATCCTCTCGCCAGCTTCGTTAAGTCGAGCCGCTGCGCGACGTGGATTTACGCGGGCACGACGTTTTCCAGGAACAACAGCGCCCTTGCCAGGTGCGTCCGGTGAAGTAAACGGGGCACCAGTCGAAGGCCCGGACCCAGGCGCTGATGGCGCGGGCCTACTAACGGGTGGTCTTCTGCGAAAGGTATCATGCTCCGGCGCTTCGTAGCGAACCACGCGCGGGCCTTGAAGCTTAGCGGGTGTGGGTACATGCTGAGGCCCCGCAGGGGTTACTGGCCCAGCAGGCGCTGGGGGCGTTTTTTCAGCTACATCAGGAGTCGCGATTGGCGCGGCTTCAATATCAGTTGGACCATCTGCAGGACTTTCTTTAGTCGTCGGAGCAGCCGTTGTTTCAGCTACCGCGTCAGCTATGACAGGTTCGGAAGAAGCGGCTGTCTCAGGTTGACCGTCTGGTGGCACCACGGCTGGTGGCGCTTCTACGATGACCTCAGGCGTAGAATCGCCAACGACCATAGCCTCTTGTGCCGTAGCGCTGTCAGCTACTGCAACACCAACGTCTTCCGCTGATTCTTTTTCCGTGGCTTCAGAAGCGGCGACTGCTTTCTTCTTTCGAGTGGATGGCACACGAACTTTTTTCAGATCTACGCGCGTTGCAGTTTCAACCGAAACCTTATCGGCACCTTCAGAAAACCATTCTTTAATCGTCTCTTGCAGTCCCGCGCTAACCGTAGACATATGGTTCTTAATCACGTCGACACCTTCAGCGACACATTTTTCGACGATGACCTTACTGGAAACCTCCAGTAGTTTAGCTAAGTTGTGGACCCGTATCTTTTCGGACAAAACCGATTCTCCGCTAATGCAACTGCAACGACCGCCAACCCATTAACAATTAGGATGGACAGTCGCTATGACTCTTCTTCCGACTCCGTGGACACTTCTTTGGTTTCCGTCTCGCTAACCGGCGACGATAATTCATCAGCCGCCGCAGGAACGCTCGCAGGAACAGACGCTTCGCTTGCATTGTCACCCTTATCTTCGGGGCTGACCGTCGCGCCATTTTCGTTTTGATTTTCTTCAGCTTGAACTTCGATAACCGCGGCTTCAACTGTTTCGCCATCAGCTACTTCCGCCGTAGCAGATTCGTCAGTTGATTCTGATGACTCAGTGTCAGGGGTTAATTCGATACCCGCAGCCTCCGCCTCCCTCGCGGCTTTGTCTGCCGCAAGCCTCTCAGCTTTGGCAGCCGCCTTAGCCAGTTCGTTTTCTGCAGCAATTCGCTTGGCTTCAACGCCCGCAATTTCTACGAGGTTAGCCGTAAATTCTGGTTCTAATTCCATAGCTGTGGTAATAGGTTCAGCGCCAATCTCCGCTAGGTCGCCTAGCGAAATGATGCCCATAGCTAAGAGCTTTTCGAGCAGCACATCTTCAACACCTTCAATTGATTTCAACGCTTTTTCCATCGAGTCGATGCTCTTGTTGTATTCCTCTGGGGTGAGAATATCGATGTCCCAACCCACCAACTGAGCGGCTAGGCGAACATTTTGGCCTCGCTTACCGATGGCTAATGAAAGTTGATCTTCGTCCACGATCACCGTCGCGCGACCCAGTTCAAAACACAACAAAGTCTCTTTCACTTCCGCCGGCTTGAGCGCATTAGCAATCAACACCTGAGAAGATTCGTTCCATCGAACAATATCAATCTTCTCGCCGCCAAGCTCATCAACGATATTACGAATTCGACTGCCGCGCACGCCAACACATGCGCCCACGGCATCAACCTTCGTATCAATAGAAGAGACGGCTACCTTGGTACGATAGCCAGCTTCTCGCGCGAGTGCGCGAATTTCAATAATACGTTCGCCAACTTCGGGAACTTCTAGTTCAAAAAGTTTGCGGATGTAATCTTTATGGGTCTGCGTCAACACAATCGTAACCTGATTCTGCTCTTCACGAACGTTGAGAATCATGCCACGCACGCGCTCACCAGGATGATGTTGATCGCCAGGTATCTGCTCGCTACGAGGAAGGATAGCCTCACCTCGCCCCAGGTTGACAATAACCGTCGAACCCGCGACCCGAGTAACCGTGCCAGTTGCAATCGTGCCCACGAGTTGAGAGTATTCTTCAAAAATCGCGCTTCGCTCATCTTCACGAATGCGCTGAATCATCACCTGCTTAGCTGTCTGCGCTGCAATACGTCCCAACGTTTTCATATCGATTGGCTGCTGATTAACCGAAGCCTCGATGGCTCCGCTCATGCGATCGATCTTGATGATGACATCTTCCGGGTCATCATAAGCCTTGCGCGCAGCCGAAAGCATCGCGGCTTCCAGATCGAGAAAGACGCTTTCTTTTTCTATATTCTTATCGCGACTAATGGAGTCGACGAATCTGATTAAATCCGTGTTCATCAGGCCCTCAATAAACCGTTACGAAGTTCGTCAAAAAACAATCACACAAAACCACGAGAACGCCAGACAGCGACACCCACAAAAAAAAACGTGGTTGCCATCGGCAAACCCACGTCGAGCGCTAAACGCGAAAGCCAAGATGTCACCTTGACCCTATACCATGACCGCACACTCCCGGAAAAACTCAGTCTTGCGACTTGAGCTACACGCACATTGACCCGGCTTAAATCGCACGGTCAACGGCCCTTGTATTGTGCTGTATCATGTTCGCCATATTCACACCCAACGGTAAGTCGTTAAACGACCGCTGACTCTCATAGGGCTTGCCCCAGCTACGGCTGAACCAAACCTGTTAATTTATCGGTCCATCAAGCCATAATAACTACCTGAAGAACCTATTTCACAGCACGGCATTATAAGACCACACCCAGAGGTGTCAATTTCGCAAGTTCAACGTCAATCTCCACCTTGCTCGCTTATAAGGCTAGTGCTAAAAGCATAGATGTTCCGATCGTACTTATGGTATGGGTAACATAACCATGCCGATTAGAAGTGGGAATAGAAAAATTAAATCTTAGGTGTGATATGATGATAGCTTGGGTGAAGAATACGGCGTTGTTCGCCATGATGGGCTTAGCGGTTTGCGCCAGCGGGTGCGGTAGTTTAAGCGAAATTCTGGTTCCTTTGTTGCCGGCTGCGGATGATGGCAGCGTGGGAATGACTCCGCCGGAGGTTCAGCCTGATGTCGTGACGGTCATTTTCCGAAATCTCTCCACCACGGACGCCGTTGACGTGCAGTATTTCGCCGTTGAAGCCAGCTTGGCCGATGTGCAAAACGAGCTGTTTGTCGAAGAAAACGCCGTCTCCAGGACGCTTGGTGTAGCTGGAACTGGCATTTTGGAGCCGGGCAGTGTCGATTTTCTTGAGCTGTCATGCAGTGACACTTTAACGCTTGGCACTTTAGGGGGAAATTTCTTCAACAACGACACAGGAGACCCGACCGGGTCAGGGACGCCTCGCTGGGTTCAAGAGCTAGGGTTGGGATTGTGTCGCAGCGTTGTCACGATAGCGTATGATACAGAAGGAAATGTTTTTTCAACCAACATTACCATTGAACGTCGTTAGCACCTGATAGATACTTACCACTTATGTTCGTGCCATATCTCACCAGTTGGTTGTTTCTGATCCTAGCCGGCCAGGATGTGGCCACTGCTAACGATCCGCAGGTTCATCTTGATGAACTCGTGCAGCGATACATGCTGCTTGAAGATAAATCGAAGCGGGCTGATATTGTTAAGCAAATCAAGCGGGAAAAAAACTTAACGCCGCAGCGCGTCGACAAAGCTATTCGTCATGTACAACTTTGGCAGGCGCTGCCACAACGCGATGGGACGTTTGTTTGGACTGATCGAAATAGCCAGCAGCACGCGGGCAGTTATCGTTTACCGGCTAACTATGATCCTGAAAAATCGTACCCTCTGATTCTCGGCGATCTTCCGAATTGGTTTGGCGAATCGGATGCGTATATCGTGGTTGCGCTCCCGGCTGATTTGCCAGTTGATTTTCACCAATCTCCTGCTGACTACGCGGACCTCTTATCTATGCTGCTGGAAGTTCGACATCGCATTCATGTTGATACGCAGCGCGTCTTTTTATGCGCTCCCGCTAAGGTCGGTTGGCTGGTGATGATGACGTACCCTGATGTTTTCGCCGGCGCGATTTTCCACGGTTCACCGGTATGGTGGCCTTACGCTGGGCAGTTGTATCCGATTCTGCTGGAAAATTTTCATGACGTGCCTGTTTTATGGGTATTGCGCAATGACCAGGACGAAACGGCGGCGCTGTTGAGTTCGTTTATTCAATACCAAGTCAGCCAGAGAAAGCTGCCGTTTGAGATTAAGCTTTTAGATAATGGTCAAACGGCGTTCGGTCTTGAATCCGAGAGTGATTGGTTTTCGAAGATGGCAGGCAATAGCCTGCCCTACTTGGCTAAACGAATTTCGCACTGGTATCGATTCCCGTCTCAGGGCCAAGCGTCCTGGTTGAGCGCTGATAAATATAAAGGTGAGCCTTGGACCGCGTCGCAGCTTTCCATTGCTGTTAATCCTACGGTCGATCGAGATGTTTATATTACCCGTGTGCTGAAAGAGAAGTTGGCTTATCTGGGTGGCCAAGTGGTTGGTCAATCTATTGAGATTCAGACGCGCCGCTGCGAACGAGTTGTGTGGCGATTGTATGAACACTCGATTGACTGGACCAAACCGATTACGGTGACATGTAATGGTCAGCGGCGGTTTGAGGGGAAAGCGAAGCCATCAATTGCTACCATGCTGGAGTTTGCGCGAGCTTCGTGGGATTTTTCTCGCCCTGTTTGGTCAAGTCGTAAAATAGCCATTCGCTCTGATGCTCCGGATTTATAGGCGACTGTCTCCCTTTATTCGCAGCCGGGCATTTCGTTGGCGATCAACCGATGTGGCTCATTTCATTAATGGTGAATTCGACAATTGCCCCTTCGGTGGCTTTCCTATAGTTCAGCAGATGGGTGGCATTCATATGGGCCTGCCAAAGCTCGCGTGATTCCCAGTTTTCGTAGAACAAGAAGTAGGCGTGGTTCTCGTTGTCCTGATGAAGATCGTACTGAATGCAGCCTTCTTCGGCCCGTGTGGCCAGGATCAGTTTTTCCAGCTCAGCTTTGACCAATTCGATTTTATCGGGATTGACATGGATGTTGGCAACGATGGTGAGTTTTGACATTTCAAGTTTCCTTGTAAGGTGGCCCATGCCCTTCTTTTTGGACATGGGGGAGTCGACGATTGAATTCACTTCGCAGGTTCAATTTCATCATACCCGCGAAGGCATTAATCCGGTAGGGCACGGTCGCTGCTTCGATTGCAGGCGAAAGGTTGACCTGCCTGAACTATTGCCTCGCGCGGCGGAAGCATTCAAGGGCCTAACATTACACCCTGAAACTCTGCGTAGTCATTGAGGTCGATCTGGCCATTGCCGTCGAAGTCGAACTTCATTAAACACGGGAACCCAAAACCAGGTGGTTCGCTTTGGCAGAACTCAAAATCGGCAAGGTCAGCTAGGTCTACGTCCCAGTCCGCGTCGAGATCGCCGGGGATTCCTGGCTGGGGCGCAGCTGCAAACGGGGTTGCGATGTGAACACGGTAACAGGTCAACCATAGTTGATAGTCCAAAAGCGTTACGGTTCCATCGTCGTCAAGATCAGCTGTCGCGTTGTATCTTGGATCGCCCAAGCTACGTCCAAAGGCGGATAGCAGCACAGCAAAGTCGTCGCCGTCCACAATTAAATCATCGTCCAGATCACCGCAAAGACCATCGCTGGGAACACACACACTTGGCTCACCTAAGCATGCGAACCCAAACTCAACCTGACAATTTGCTGAGCATCCGTCGTCGTCGATAGTGCCACCGTCGTCGCACTGCTCAGTGCCTTCAACCGTCCCGTCGCCACAGACGACCGGTGTGATTACGAAGACGTACGCCGCACCAGAATTGAGAGCGCTGTTGTCGACCTGGTTCCCGTTGACGCCGGTGGCGTTGCTGGCCTCTATAATCGCCCCGATCACCACCGTGTCGCCGGACACACCCACAGAGTAGCCAAACTGGTCATATGCACCGGTGTTGGGCGCCTTGAGGTAAGCCTGCTGGCTCCACACGCTGGCATCGTCGCGGACGAAAACGTACGCCGCACCGGAATCATGGGCACTATTGTCATCGACATCCCCGTTGACGCATGTGGCATTGCTGTCCTCAAAATACGCTCCGACGACCACCGTGTCGCCCGACACCGCCACCGACCAGCCAAACACGTCATATGCACCGGTGTTGGACGCCTTGAGGTAGGCCTGCTGGCTCCATACACTGGCAGAGTTGCGGACGAATACATAAGCCGCGCCGGATCTGTCAGCGCTGTTGTCGGCCTGGTTCCCGTTGACGCCCGTGGCATTGCTGCTCTCAAAATACGCTCCGACGACCACCGTATCGCCGGACACCGCCACCGAGCTGCCAAACCAGTCACCTGAATTGGTGTTGGACGCCTTGAGGTAGGCCTGTTGGCTCCAGACGCTGACACCATCGCGGACGAAGACATACGCTGCGCCGGAGAAGACGCTATTGTCAGCCTGGTTCCCGTCGACGCCGGTGGCGTTGCTGGCCTCAATAACCGCCCCGACTACAACCGTGTCGCCGGACACACCCACAGAGAAGCCAAACCGGTCATACGTACCGGTGTTGGACGCCTTGAGGTATGACTGTTGGCTCCAGACATCAGAGCCATCGCGGACAAAGATGTAAGCCGCGCCGGAATCGGCGGCGTTGTTGTCGGCCTGGTTCCCGTTGACGCCCGTGGCATTGCTGCTCTCAAAATACGCTCCGACGACCACCGTGTCGCCGGATACGTCCACCGACCAACCAAACCGATCATCTGCATCTATGTTGGACGCCTTGAGGTAGGCCTGCTGGGCCCAAACGCCGCTGGCGCGGGCGAAGACGTACGCTGCGCCCGATTCCGGGGCGCAGTTGATGACCTGGTTCCCGTTGACGCCTGTGGAGCTACAATCCTCCCGATACGCCCCGACTACAACCGTATCGCCGGACACGGCCACCGATCCGCCAAAAGAGTCATTTGCGCCGGTGTTTGACGCTTTTAGGTAGGCCTGTTGGCTCCAACTGTCGTTGGAGCGGACGAAGACGTACGCAGCGCCGGAATAGAGGGCGCTGTTGTCAGCTTGGTTCCCGTTGACGCCCGTGGCTTTGCTGCCCTCGCCCGGCGCCCCGACGACCACCGTGTTTCCGGACACAGACACCGAGTTTCCAAAAAAGTCATTTACATCGGTGTTGGACGCCTTGAGGTAAGCCTGCTGGGCGATGGGGTCGATGGTTAGTGGGTAGCGCGCATCGCGCTCGTCCACGATTAGTCGCAGCCCCTTGGCATCTGCAACAATCCGCGCGGGAAGCTGCCGCTTATCCGCGTCCCAAACTTTTAGGCCGGCGTAGTTTACGACTACGCTACCTTGCCCATTCACGAAGCTCACGCCGAGTCCGTCAGCATTTCCCTTGGCAAGTAAGCCGCCACGCACCGCTAACCTGAATTCCAAATGTTCACCCGCTCCTGTTGGCCGACTGCTCAGCGTGAAGCCGTGTTCCAATCCGCTACGATCGTTGACGAACCACTCTTGCAATCCGTCGTGCCAGTCATATGTCACTCGATCGTTATCCGCAGTCATGCTTGCTTGGCCATTAATACTTCGCTGGTGACCGGGGAATCCGTAGCTTTGCAGTTCTAATCCCCATTGCCAACTCGCACCGTCTGGCTTAACGACGAAGCCACGTCCGTCGAAATGGGTTAGCCATTGTTGGCCAGGGCTGCGAGCGCGGAATCCACCATCCACGGCTACGGCTGCATGGCGATTCTGCTCGTACACCTGACGGATGCTATTCCAGTCTGAACCGGCTAATCCTTCGGGGACGACGTCCTTGCTTTTTTGGGGTTTGGTTATCGTGTCACTAACACCATTCACGCTGGCATTCAAGCTGCTGCTGTCGAGTGCGTCGCAACTAAAGGGAGCCTTGGCGAAAGATGGACTCTGAGATACGACGATAGCTACCGCAACAGCCATCACGCGCACCGCTAAGCCTTTTCTGTTTACTGTAATTATCCTACCCCTCCCAGACGAGAATTCGATATATGTGTTCGTCACTAAACAAGAGCCTATAAACTACCAGATTGGGCCTTGGAAAGTCAAGAAAAATATAGCAAAAGGCGCGTAGGGCCGCAGAGTAGGGCATCCCGATGTACATCGGGATGCCCTGCACGGGAATGACGGATAGCATCGATAGTTCAGGCAGGTCAACCTTTCGTCAGTAAACGAAAGAACGACCGTGCCCTACGTCGCAGTGAAAATAATCTATTAAGACCACGGGTAAGCTGAATCGCTTTCCCATGCCCCCCACAAACATTTATTATTAGCTCTTAGATACTCTTGCTTCTAGTAAGTCACACAAGCGTTGCAATTGTGCGGGCAGCGGCGCTTCAAACTCGATGGTCTTTTCTAAGATAGGATGCATCAGGCTAATGCGTCTGGCGTGCAGGGCTTGGTAATCAATGAGCGATTCGGTGCTGCCCTCGCCGGTGAGATCAAATTCGCTGACGATGTCCCCGCCGTACATTTTATCGCCTACCATCGGATGGCCAATCGACGACATATGCACACGCAATTGGTGCGTGCGTCCTGTCTTGGGGAATAAGTTGACAGTCGTAAAGCCGCGAAAGCGTTTGTCTACGCGATATTCCGTTATCGCTTCTTTGAACATAGCCTGCCTTGGAGGCGAAGCCGTGGGAAGTACCATCCGCTGCGTGGTATCGGGATGCGGTGCGAGCGGCTGGTTGATTAAATCACCATCTAACTTTACATCTCCCCAGCACACGGCGAAATATTGTTTCTTGACAGTTCGATGCTCAAATTGTCGGGAGATTCGCCAGTGGGCTTCGTCGCATTTGGCTATCAGCATGATACCCGTGGTGTTTTTATCCAGCCGATGAACGATACCAGGCCGAAACGGCGCACTCCCCTGGCTCAAGGTTTCTGCATGATAAGCGACCGCATTAGCTATCGTGCCGGACTGGGTAGCATTAGCCGGGTGAACTATGATGCCCGCAGATTTATTGAGGACCATCATCCACTCATCTTCGTAGATAATATCCAGCGGGATATTTTCCGGGACCAAACGCGAAGACGGCGGCGGTGGCAGACGTATTTCGATCAGGTCATTCTCGGCAGGCTCATAACTAGCCTTGCTGGGCATACCGTTTACGGTCACGTCGCCTTGCTTGATATATTGTTGAATTACAGAGCGTGAGATGCGAGGATGCAAATGTTGCAGATATTTATCCAGCCGACGCCCTTTAATTCGGCGGCGCACGGAATGCTGAAAAAATTGCTCGCCTTCAGCTTCACTGTCAACCTCTGCTGGTGACACGCTCTCGGCATCATCGCCTGGCTTATCAATTTTTTCTTCGGGATTGGTCATCGTCACGCCAGCTGAGTAATTCTATGCTATGGGTAAAATTATATGCAGCCGCGAATCACGATGATTTCCATGACGCTAGAGTCGCCGTCGTCGCCTTGTTTTGAACTTGCTGGCTAGCGTTAGCTTGGGGGCGGGCTTAGCTGGTGCTTCGGCTGCCTGCTGCGCTGCGGCTTGTTCCGCCGGCGGCTGCCATGGCTCACTTGCCTTGAAACCTTCTACCTCACGGTGACGCACCTGCTCGTTGATGAGTATTTCAATGGTGGTTAATTCTTTGCCCTGATCGTTTCCCACGAAGGTAATCGCAACGCCTTTCGCTCCCATACGAGCGGTGCGGCCAATGCGATGGACATACACCTCTGGGTCTTGCGGAATGTCGTAGTTTATAATGTGAGAGATTTCGCTCACATCGATACCGCGAGCGGCTAAATCTGTAGCCACGAGTACGTCTATCTTATGGTTACGAAAACTAGCCATGACCCGATCGCGCTGATTTTGGGCTAAGTCTCCGTGAATCTCCATCGCGTTAATGTCGTCGGCATGAAGCTTCTTGGTGATCTTACGAGCCACAGCTTTGGTATTACAAAACACGATGCAAATCGGCGGCTGCTCCTGCTTCAATATCAACCGCAGCAAGCGATATTTATCACGAGGCTCAGCCGTTACATAAGACTGGTCGATCGCGTCTACGGTCATCTGATCTTTGGAAACGTCAAGCTCCATAGGATCAGTCATGTATCGCCTAGCTAGCCGTCGGATTTCACCCTCGATCGTAGCTGATACAAAAATCGTCTGATGGTCGCCATGAATCCGGCCTAGGATATTGCGGATGTCTTCGCGGAATCCGATGTCGAGCATGCGGTCTACTTCGTCAAGCACGGCAAATTTTAGCGATTGCAAATTAAGCACGCCACGCTGCATGAAATCCATGACACGGCCCGGCGTTCCCACGACAAAGTGCGGCTTGCGTCCGAGCTGATGCAGTTGCGTAGCCACTTTTTGGCCACCATAAACTGCAACGATGTGCAGGTCCGTACATTGTGAAAGTCGGGTCAACTCAGCTGTCACCTGCACCGCTAACTCGCGCGTGGGGACCAGGCAAATTGCTTGAAGACGACCATCTGGATCAATGTTTTGCAAAATGGGAAGCCCAAAGGCAGCGGTTTTACCCGTACCCGTTCGAGCTTGCCCCAGGATGTCCTTGCCCTCTAGAGCGTGAGGAATCATGGCTAATTGAATATCAGAAGGTTTTACGAAGTTGAGTTTGACTAGCGCCTTGAGAAACCGAACTTCAACACCTAATTCGGCAAAGGCTTCAGGTAAGTCGGGGTGTTGTTGCATAAGAGAGCATCGCCGAGCATTTCGCCCGGCTTGGATTCCATTTGACGCCTTACAAATGCGTAAGGCTGCATATCGCCCAGTGATAATCCGCCGCGATTCATCAATCGCGCGACACGGGCACGACATTCACTATAGTCCCGCCCCTGCCCCGTGTAAACCAAATGGCTAATACCGCAAAACCGACAAGCGTTTGGGCACTTATTGCCAGGAATCGCCTGCCTGAGTGTAGAGCATGAGAAATTGAGACAAATCGAATAGCATATGACCCACAACCGCAGGGACAAGCGAGCGTCGCCAGATGGTCACCAAGCTGAATATCAGCCCAAGAATAGCTACGAATACCAAGGCCATGGGGGTTTGGTCTGGGGCGTGGAGCGCTGTGAATATCGCGGTCGTGACCAACACGGCCACTACCCAGCTACCACTGACGCGACGTAAACGGGTCATCAAGAAGCCGCGAAAAAGAACCTCCTCATACAGCCCAATCATGAGCGAAATTAATGCGAAAATCAGCGGATGCTGTTTGGGAATTAGCGTCATAATTCGCCCGGCGTTCTCTTGCATCTGTTCAAGCACCGTTGGCCACATCAACATGCAAACGAAGAAGCAGGCGTATATCATCATGTACGAAACGAATGTAGCCCCGACGCCAAGTAGCCCGTTCAACGGGAATTTTCGCCAGGTCATGCCATTTGCAGCTAGAGGCAAGTGTCTTCGTCGCGTCAGCCAGGGGACGAAATAAAGTACAAACAGGGTGCGCATGGCGATGGCGGGAATGAGTATCTTTCTTTCGAATTTAGCAAGCTCCAAATCTTGCGTAACATCAATCCCCGAAGACTTTACCGCAGCCCAGCTAAAAATCACTTCGCTGACAATGAGAATCAGCACTATCAAGCCCAAGTCAGCCCACGCCGCGCCTTTGCTGATGGGTGTCAGCATCATGGCATCCCTTGGCCGAGCCATTAATTCGGGCATGTCTGCCATAGGTCTTGCTGTGGGGATTTCAAAAGGGAATTGGGGCGGGGACGGGACGGATGACTCAGTCGGGAAATCTTCTTGTTCGTCTATCATCGTCCATCGTCATGGTGCATTATTAAAGATCATTCAGCTTGCGAGTCGTAACTGTCCGCAGTTTGTCATTCCCGCGCAGGCGGGAATCCAGAGCGGTAACAAGACTAGCCAAGACTAGAATCCCGCCTTCGCGGGAATGACTGTTACAAGCTTCACGTAACCCTACGCAGCCAGTGCTTTTTGCATCGTTTCACCAAGTTGGGCAGGTGAATCTGCGACGGCTACGCCTGCTTCGCGCAATGCAGCGATTTTAGAACCAGCCGTACCTTCTCCGCCGCTGATAATCGCGCCGGCATGCCCCATTCGTTTTCCAGGAGGCGCGGTTTGACCCGCAATAAAAGCGACGACTGGCTTGGATATATTTTTGCTAATGTGCTGGGCCGCGCCTTCTTCGTCCGTGCCGCCGATTTCGCCAATCATAATAACGCCATCGGTCTCGCTATCTTTTTCAAACATATCTAAAAGTTCGATGAAGTTCAGCCCCTTCACAGGGTCGCCGCCGATACCCACACAAGTAGACTGTGCGATGTTTCGGCTAGTACATTGCCAAACCGCTTCATAGGTTAGCGTACCGCTTCGAGAAATAATGCCGACATTTTTCGCACCCTGGCCCGGCGCTTTATGAATGTAACCTGGCATGATACCAATCTTACATTGACCGGGCGTAATCACACCGGGGCAATTCGGGCCAATGAGCATCGTGCCATTCTCGTCGAGATAATGACGGGCACGCACCATGTCCAACGTAGGTATGCCTTCTGTAATAAGTACAACCAATTTGCAGCCTGCGTCCGATGCCTCCATGACGGCATCCGCCGCAAAAGCCGCGGGTACGAAAATCATGGAAACCTCTGCGCCAGTCTCAGCTACCGCAGCGTGACAAGTATCAAACACGGGGAGGCCATGTTCGGATTTCGTGCCACCTTTGCCCGGAGACACGCCGCCTACAAATTTCGCGCCATATTCAATACACGCAGCCGTGTGAAATGCCCCGGCTTTGCCCGTAATTCCCTGGCAGATGATTTTTGTTTCGCGGTTGACTAGTATGCTCATATTTTTACCACTTGCCCTTCTCGAATGCCCCTGCCAAATCAGTTTTCTATAGATGCTACGTCGCAGGCCATCATCACCTACGATGCGGGTCGAAACCCTTGGGCTGAGTATGGCACGGGGTTGGCAAATTGTCCATGCCTAGCCAGACCGGGACAGTGATTTATGGGCATTGTATGTCCGCAGGCTTGCGCCGTGCGGCTCTGGGTGGGAATCTATCTAAACTTCCGCTAGATAACGCCGGGTGCCCCATTCTTTGGGTACTCCCGAAGGGTGGGGGGAAGGACCGGTCATTTATATCATCATCAAATTTTCAATAGATAACCAATAGCCTTAAAAGAATTATGTTCTAGTTACACTTCCGCAACTGCTCAACAGTTCAATCCGCCCCCCACCCTTTGCCGGTAGGCAAACAATGGGGCACCCGCCGGGATAGGAACGGTGATTTATGAGCATCGTGTGTCTGCAGGCTTGCGCCGTGCGGCTCTGAGGAGCATGGGTACGTCCCGATATTCCTCGGGACTTACCCGTGTCTTAATGATTCACGCTAACAAGGAAGATGCAAGTGAATTTCAAACTAAGCACACTCTTGGAAATAATTATCTCAAATCGCTTAATTGGTAACGTGAGGCCGTTTCTTGGCCACTCGTTGTCGCAATTTTTCCAGCGGCAAGCAATTAGCGACATCATGTTTCTTCGCACCGCCTCGACGTGCAGTGGCAATACCATATCGCATCTGCTCAAACCCCTGCGTGCGATGAGAATCTGTATTGATTGAAAGCATCACGCCGCCAGCGATAGCCTGCCTGACATGTAAATCTTTTAGGTCCAAACGCTGCCAGGCGGCGTTGATTTCCAGCATTGTCCCCGTTCGTTTCGCGGCTTCGATAACTGCCGCCATATTCAGGTCCATTGGCTTTCGTCGATTGATTAGCCTACCCGTAGGATGGCCAATCACACACACAAACGGATTCTCCATCGCGGCTATGGTGCGCTCGGTAGCTGACAACTTCTTGCCACCACTTCCCATAGCCGCATGAATGCTAGCTACGACCCAGTCGCATTGCTCCAGGATTTCCGTCGGATAATCCATCTCGCCGTTGGACAAAATGTCGCACTCGCAGCCAACGAGAATCGTAATCCCATCTAAGCAATCATTCGCCTCGCGAATGGCCTTGATGTGCGCCTGCATTCGCTCAATAGACAAACCATTAGCTATTGTGCTGCTCTTCGAGTGATCGCAAATCGCAATGTATTCATAACCCCGCGCCTTCGCAGCCTCAGCCATTTCGTCGATGGTATTTTTCCCATCGCTAGCTATCGTGTGCATATGCAAATCGCTGCGAATGTCAGCCAGCTTAACCAAATCCTCGAAGCTAGCTTCGCTTGTAAACTCGCCACGGTCTTCGCGAAGTTCCGGCGGCACGAACGATACACCTAACGCCTCATAGATGTCCTCTTCCTTTGCCCCCGCAACGGAATGCTCACCGTCAAATAAACCATACTCGTTTAACCGCAACTTTTTCTTAACAACGATTTCTCGCAGCGACACATTATGCTCTTTCGACCCGGTGAAGTATTGCCAAGCTGCCCCAAAAGATGCCGTAGGTACGACCCTAAGATCGACTTGCAACTCCTTACCCTTATCACGTTCAACCGTAACCGAACCTTTCGTCTCACCACTAGCTAGGATGCGCTTTACATCGCTAAACGAAACAAACTTTTTAATGATAGCTTCGCCGTCATCCGCCTCGCAGAGGATGTCTATGTCGCCAATGGTTTCCTGTCCGCGCCGCAATGAGCCGGCGATTTCCACGCGCCGCACGCCCGTAAGCCTGCGCACCTTTTCCGCCAACGCCTCAGCCATAGGCCAGGCTATGCCAAGTGGCGTTCGTCCGCCGCTGCTTTCTAAAAAGGCGATCCCCTCAGCGATTTTTTTTACACTCGTCGCCCCAAGCCCAGGAAGCTCAGCCATCGCACCAGACTCAATCACAGCCTTGAGTTCGTCCATGCTTTTAACATCTAGTGAGTCATGAACCAGCGCAACCTTCTTAGGCCCCATGCCCGGAATCTCCAGCAGCGCAGGCAACCCCGGCGGAAGCTTCGCCTCTAACTCTTGCAAAACATCAGACGTACCAGTTTCGATAAATTGCAGAATGCGCTCAGCCGTCCCCTTACCCACGCCGGGCATGGACGTCAGCTTGTTAGCCTTAGCCAAAGCTTCAAGGTCTTCGGTGGAATCTTTGATCGTGCGTGATGTGCGGCGATAGCTATTGATACGAAACCGATCACCGCCGTCGATTTCCAACAGGTCAGCAATCCGTTCAAACGCCTTAGCTATCTCAGATTGATTCATAGCGGTATTCTCTAACGTCCCGCCAGTCAAACACACCCAAGGGGACTCGGAAGTCAACGACAGCGGATTGGCGGTATTAAAAAGTAGCGCTTCCCCCCGTTCGAGTGGCAATTCGACACCTGCTACATGTAGAATACTACTCATCTGCAACCGTTGAACATGATAACTCAGTTTCGCTACTCAGCAATGCCACCGGCTATACAATAGTATCCTTAAGCTTAGAAGTGACTCTTCCCAAAAACTCAATAAAAGGCTTCTAATCCTTCATATCTTAACCGCACTCTTTCTTTAATTCGACTTAGTGGCGACATGATAAGGATATCCTTTTTCTCGCAAATATGAAGGGTATTTTGACCTGTACGGTTTTCACCCTTAGACTAATTAAAGAGGAGATGCCAAAAGACTTTTCTCATTCTCCGCTATAAAAAAATCTTCGACTGTGAACGATATGCGGAGTGGCTACTGAAGGAACTGACTTGTGAAATTGCGATTGTTCCAAAAAAGCGGATTTTCTTTAGTGGAGCTTGTTATAGTTGTTGTCATCATTGGCGTAATCGCAGCTATCGCGGTGTCCAAGCTCGGTAGTGCAGCGAGTGGAGCCGATGACGCTGCGTTTCGAGCAAGCCTGAGTACGCTACGAAGCGCTATCGACTTGTATTATGCAGAGCATGACGGCAACTATCCCGGGGCCGATGGCACCTCTTCAACATTTTGGAAGCAACTAATAAAAATGACCGACATAAACGGTGATCGCGGAACGGCGCCTGGCGTTCACATTTACGGCCCGTATGTTCGTAGCAAAATCCCAGTACTCGTTGGACCTAATCCTGACGCATTTCGAGTCAGAATGAAAACCGTTATTCCCATGTCTCTTGCGATTAATGAAAGCAAGACCAAGAAGGGGTGGGTATTCAATTATGAGTCAGGTCACTTGATCGCAAACACGGACGACTTGGACAAGAACGGAATGGGTTACGATACATACTGAAACATCGAAGCCTATATCCTGGAATAGGTTGACATGATACACCAATAATTTCGAGTCGATAAAACGCGGCAATGTGGAAACCGCCTTGGCGATATATCCAAGACGGTCTTTGCCAAACACCCCCAAGGGGACTCGAACCCCTGTCGCCGGCATGAAAAGCCGGTATCCTAGGCCACTAGACGATGGGGGCTAAGACATATAAAAAAACCAGCCCTCGCTTCCAGACTGGCTGGGAGAATATATCCCCTCACTGAGCCTCGGTCAATCCTTCACCCGCAGCCCCTCCCGACCTTCGCCAACTCGGCTAGGACCACTACAATCCCAGCATGAAGTTAACGCGTGAAGTGCGATGTTATCCAGGTGCAAGCCAGCAGCTCAATGAGCGTAATACCTGGTCAGGCCTGCCACCCCTCGCTGGGCCTCCAATTTTCTGGGTACTCCGCGCCGTTGTGGAAGGGCCGGTAGACCCCAAAATAGGCTATGTCTATGACCTCTCAGACCTGGACGCCCTGTTGCGAGGCCAAGTCGCATCCTCGCTCGCCGCCGCCAGCGAATCCGAAATCAGCCTCGCTCAAGCCCTGCGACAATCCTTCGCGCAGGCTAGGTCTTCAATCGCTCAGCCGACGACCTTGTTTTCTTTAGAAATAGCCTTGTCCCCATACCTTCGTTACACAGTCCAAGCAGGAGATTTGCCCGTGGTCGAAGTCACTCAATCATTCGAATTCTCAGCTGGTCATCAATTATGGTGCGACGAGTTTAGTGAGGAGCAAAATCGCCGCGTATTCGGCAAATGCAGCAACCCCAACGGGCATGGCCACAACTATGTGGTGGAGGTATCAGTCTGCGGTTCGCCGGGTGATACGACTGGCAACATTATTAACCTCGAAGAATTCTCACACATCGTCCACGAAAAAGTCATTCAGCCATTCGATCATAAATTTCTTAACAAAGAATGTGCCGACTTCGCGTCACTAAATCCCAGCGTAGAAAACATCGCCCGCATAATTTGGAAACGATTAAACGATAGTTTTGATCAAGCTAAGCTAAGCAAAGTTCGCGTCTGGGAAACTCCGAAGACCAGTGCGGTCTATTGCGGCGAATAAACATATGCTTGTGGAACGTTTTGTCACGAACTCGTCGAACGTTTGATCGCAGTTAAAAGACATCTACAAAAAGAAGGCCGCCGGTGTTAAAACACCGGCGGCATGTCTCACTTATTCTAACGAGAATGTTAGTTCAGTTTTTGGATTTCGGCTGGTTGACCTGGAATCAGGCAATCAAGAAGACAGAGAGTAGCTAACGCATTGGCCTCAACCTCACACCAAAAAGCACCATTACAGGCCCGCATATTACTATTGAACTCATTCTTACAAGTCTGTACGCAGCTTGTACTTGTCTTATCTGTTATCGTTGCAAATCCACCTGCCGCATCCATTCCTGCTTGAAACGCTGTTGCTTGTGCTATGATTTTTGAGCCTTCTCGGACAAGTTCTTCAGGTGTCATCAGGTCTGCATTTTGAATTGCTTTCACAGAATCAAGTACTCGAGTAAAATAGAGTCTTTGGGATTTGTTCTCAATTGTGGCGATTTGGATACTAGAAGGCCACTGTAAATTAGGATCATTTAGGGCAAATGAAAGTTGTTGCACTTCGGCATCATTATACTCAACCGCCACTGTCGTATCGACGCCGCCTGCCCATGCTTGTCCTGTCATCATTGCCGACAATGCCAATGCCATGACTGTTCCTGTTCGTAGTGTGTTCTTGTTCATCGTTCTGTCCTCCTGAAAAAAGCCCTTGAAACATGAGACGCAACAAACGCCTCTTTCTAAATTTACTCAATCATTACAGGCTATTTCCGCAGTTACGCGGCCAAAGCCAGAGGTCGTTGTGCTTGCGTTACCGAACGGACATGGATGTCCGGTGCAAACGCTGCTCGTTCGCTATTCACTTTCCCCATCACCACCACCGACTGCGGACGCAACAACTCAAATTCGATCGCGGGTGATGATCCAGTCTGGGCTAGAAACAAGTTTGCATCGCGGTCAAAAACAAGAAGCTCCGACTCAATAGGCACGACCGTAGTGGCCGCTGCACGATAAGTGCCTGCCTCTAATTTGTACCGGCCATAGCAACAGATGTTGCCGTCCCGATTGTCCATGCCCCGCATATGCGGAGCCGCTTCAAAAGTGCCATTGTGTGTCACCATCGCTGATCTCCTTTCATGTTTTAATGTTGTTCAGTTCAGTACGTTGTCTACGCTCATCTATGGACGCGCGCTACTACGTTTCAAGAATACTTGACGAGAAAATGTTTATAACAAAGTTAATGCCCAAGGAACTGTGGATGACTTTTGTTTAGTAACGTATGTGCGTGCTGAAGATTCGATACAAGTGTGTGCAGAAAAACAGGTCTGTGGCAGAATGCAACAATCTCAAAAAGAAATGAATCAAAGTAGGCGATCGAGAAATCCGTGACATATCACAGTTAATGGCTACGAATGCTTCTTAGTGAAAAGCGTATGGCACAGAAAAAATTACAGTAGAGCATTACTGTTCACCGCGCTGTGCATATGGCTGCTTGCCCATTTCAACAATGTTCTCCGAGAATGAAAAACAATTAACAGAATTCTAGAGTTAAATATAATTTTCTTGAATACTAGAAGCGCGCACGATAACATTTTTTTATTACCTCAAACGCCTTAGCGCCTAGAGGTCGGTCGTCGTCAATAAATTACAAATGTTTTTTTTAAGTAACTGCGCAGCGCGCGTCTTAAGTTAATTAGAGACGTGTCGTATCAAAGTTGCGTCGCTTTGATATGTATACGCATTTTCTTTTCGACAAAGGAGTGTCCCCTCATGCTGATGCAATATGTTGAATCGCCATACACCATACACAAACGAGGGATGGTTGTACTGCATGAACGAGGTGGACTAGAAAATTGGATGGCACAGCCCGATGCGCCTCAAACTCTAATAGCACTAGAAATTTTAGTGCTAAACGAAGCCCAAAATCGATCACCAGATATTGACGGGCTGAACACCGATGCCGCATTTATTCGCCGCGTTGTGAGTAAGCTCAAATATGTGCTTCGTCACATGGGCGATCTCGACGTTTCTTTAGAGAGAAAAGAAGCAATTCTGCTCCGTAGCGTAGCCAAGGAGTGCAAACGAACAAATCAGGAGCGTGGCGGTCGTTTTTTGGACCCACAACCCCATACCAAAGACCAAGCCGACTTGGATTTGTTGCCGGGTGATAACAGTGAAGATACCGGGGGCTGGAACGCGGCCCAATCCACCTGGTGGGATCGACTAAAAAGCCACGTTCCATCGAGATTGGCCAAGCGAGCTTCAGTGCTCGCATCATGGATCGAAGGACAGTGTGATATTGATACTATTTTAACAAGTGACGGAGTATTCGACGTGGACGAGATTTCAAAAATGCTGCACTGCGCAAACGGTGAGACAAAGGAAATTCTCGGTTGCTGGCAACGAGAGGCCGATGCCATTTTGCCCAAAGTGCCGCGCAAGCTGAACGGTATCTGCCGGAAACTCAAGGAGCTACTCTCCAAACCTTTTGATGGACTGGCGGATAGCGAGTTGCGCGAGCGACTGTTCGATATTAGTCGCTCATTAGCCGCGAGCTTTGGCTCCATGAAAATACGAACACGCGCCGTTCGTAAACTAGACTTACCCGGATTCGATGATTCAATTGATCTACTACTCGATGAACGAAAATTTTCTGAGTCACAAACCGATCGAGGCACCATGGAACGTCTGATTCAAACCCTCACCCACATCCGCGATGCCATCAGCAGTGGAAATGTGGATAAGGCCTTCGCACATAGTGCGTCCCTCGTCGTTGACATCGCTCGCCTTCAGCATCACACCAGCCAGGAACGACTTCAGGTAGTCCTAGCCTATAGTCATTTCTTGTTTGTCGCTGGCGAGTGCGAAGCCTTTTATCAATTCAATCAAGCAATCGAAAAAAGAACGGAAGCCCTAGCCGCATCGCAAGGGAAAAACGCCTGGGATAGTAGCCCGGAATTTGCAAGCGGCGAAACACTACGTCGAATTCGTACCTATGCACGGCTCAATCAAGTGACCTACCAGTTCTACCGGCAATTGACTACAGCATCCAAAGAACGCTTCGTCGTGCAATCTTATGAACAGTTACAATCACTGGATGAAAAACTGTGCCAAGCCGCCGCCGAGGACCCAGCCGCGACATTTCTCCATGACGAGCTTCTCGTTTTGCGAACACACTTAGTGCGGGCAGCCTATAACCAACATCGCCGTGCCGCTAAATCAGAGAAAACCAACGCACATAATCAGCATGAGCAATACATGGAAAAAACCCGAGAGTTAATCCAAGACGAATTCATTGATCGACACACGGGGCTAACCGATGTATCGAAAATAATCCGAGCCATTCGATCGACAGCCGAGGGATGCGCCGTAGAACGATCGCTCGATGTAATAGAAGAATTATTTGCACATATTCCAGACACCGCTTATCAAATTGCCCATGAGCGTGCCGCAAGAATTCGACTATGCCTATAGATATTCACAGAATTTAGTGTCCCCTTTGCATGATCGTGAAGTGACATAGCCATCCGAACGACGGCGCACGATGTTCGGATGGCTAATGTCCTTCACCTTAGGCTCGCGGTGTCGATTCTATGAAAGCAACGAATCCCTCAGGCGAATCATTTAGCCAAACAAGCTCCGCCTTGCTTGAATCCATCCACGCAACAATAACAACCCCGCCCCTGTTCAGACACTTGTTTCACCGTATAACAGCATAACGAAGTGGCCTGTTGTCAACTGACGCGCCGCGTCTCATGGCCTGTCAGGCTCGAAAATTTTTGACCATGTTCAAATACAGGATGTACATGCGCGATGTCATATACAAATTATCTGCTAAAAGTTTCGCAAAACGCAACTAAGCTATCACGATTTCGATCATGCCTGTGTTGCGGGGTGTGTCTGATGCTCGCGTTGAACACCGGATGTCCGATGGCCTCTGAATGCGGCATCCCAAACGCTACCTGCTGCGACAGAGATGAGGATTGCGATAACGTCGACCCGTGCAATCCGCAAATCTGCATCAGTGGCGGCATTTGCATGGCTACGCCTGTGGAATGCACGGACGGCGAAACGTGTAGCGAAGGCCAATGCGTCTCAACCTGCGAGACCGACGCCGATTGCGACGACGCCAACATCTGCACAACAACCACCTGTGTTGATAGCCTATGCACAAGCGAAGACATCGACTGCGATGACGGCGATAATTGCACAGTAGATTCCTGCGACTCAGAAGCCGACGGCTGCGTGAACACCGCCGTCGCTTGTGAAACGCTCGAAATCTGCGATGAAGATTCCGGCATGTGCGTAGCTATCGCATGCAACACAGACGAAGATTGCCCAAGCGACGACAACCTTTGCACGACCGAAGTCTGCGTGGGCCAAGCCTGCGAATCTCAGGCCAAGGATTGCAATGACGGCGACCCCTGCACGGATGACACCTGCGAGGAAGCTACAGGGGAGTGCGTAAACGAAGCCGTCGTGTGCCCTGACGGTTGCCCTTGTGAACAAGGGGTATGTCTGGCTGACGGATGTTGCGAAGACGATTCAGATTGTCCCGACGACGGATTTTTTTGCAACGGTTTAGAAAGTTGTGGGGCAGACGGAGGCTGCACTTCCAGTGGCGACCCCTGCGAAGGCGAGAGAACATGTGACGATGCCGCTATTTGCGACGAAGATACGGATTCATGCCAGCTTGTGGAAGGGGATTCAATTATGCTAATAAACGGCGTGGATAACATCTCTGGCGGCGACTGTGACGATTCAATATTTGCTGTTGTAACCAATGCCGGCACCTCCACCCTTTCGGCTGGCGACACATTAAATGGCGGCGGAGGAATTGATTCACTAACGGTTGTAATTACGGCTAACATGTATTTACCCGTAGCCGAAATTTCAAATATCGAAAACATAATCATCAAGAACTTCAACGCAACTGCGACTAGCTTCAATGCGTTAAACATCACCGGCGCCACAAACTTCATATCAGACAGCAGCCTTTTTGCCGTAACATTCACCCAAATCGGCGAGTTAGCCTCCATCGATTTGGATAGCAATATAAAAGACGTCACCGCAGAGTTTCTTGACACCGTGTTATCAGGCATTAACGACACCGTCGATGTAACCATCGAAGATTCAAACGGAACCATAGCCGACGGAGCCAAGATACTTATTGGCTCAATCACTAAATCAAACGCACCCGACAACGGCGGGCCTGAAACATTAGCCATCACCTCTGAAGGAACAAATCCGAACTGGATAACCTCCATCGACGACAACGGCGAAAACGACCTCACCACGCTGACCATCACAGGCTCACAGGATTTACGCATCGATTTCTTCGGCGACAGTATCACCACCATCAGCGCCCCGCTCGCCATTGGCGATTTACACCTAAGCGCCCCATTCGCCAGCACGAACAACTTCTCAATCACCACCGGCTTGGGAGACGACACCATCACCGCAGGCCAAGGCGCAGACACCATCACCACAGGCTCAGGGCTGGACACCTTTAGCTTAGATAACAGTGCCACCACCACAGTCGTCGCGGATACCATCACAGATTTCGACCCCGGCACATCATCCGCCGCTATTGACAAAATCGAATTCGACCGAAGCGAAATCGAAGGCTTAACCGAAGTAGCTGACCTCGTAGACACTTCCGCGAATTCAGCTTTCGATAGCAGCACGATACAATTTGTCGCCTTAGCCTCAGACGGAGCAACCGTATCCGGCGCAGACATAGTAGGCATCATCGGCGACTACGCAGACGCCGCAGCCGCACTAGCCGCCAAGACCGATTGGACCATCGTCTACGGCTCAACACTGTCAGACAACGACGCATTCTTGATAGCTTACACCAGTGGCTCGGACGTCCGCATAGCTATTGCAATAGACAACAGCGGCGGAGCAGACAGCGATTCGGTAGACTCAGTCACCGACGTCTTAATCCTAAAAAACGTGTCACTAGATAAATTAGATGATTCAGATTTTACCGTTATTAAAGCGTAAAGATGTGTGTCATGCAAAGAGAAAGTCCACACCAATCAGAGCCGGTAGCGCAAGCGCCCGGTCTCTTTCTATTAAAACATGGAATGAATCAATGACCAAAACCAACACACTAAGACTAAACATGCAAACCCAAACATGGTATCGAATAAGCGTCTTCTGCTTCGCCATCTCACTACTCCTACTACAGGCCGGCTGCCCGGTAACAGACGTCTGCACAAACATCGGCCTATGCTGCGCAGAAGATTCAGATTGCGATAATTCCGACCCCTGCATTATCCGAACCTGTAACGAAGACGGTCTATGCACGCCTAACCGTGTCATCTGTGCAAATGATGAAGTCTGCGAGGAAGGCCTATGCGTCGCCACATGCACTGATGACATGATTTGCGACGACGAAAATCTTTGCACAAACGACACCTGCGTGGACGGTGCTTGCGTCAACGAAGCCGTGGTATGCGACGATGGCAACAACTGCACGACAGATAGCTGCGATCCACAGTCCGGCGAATGCGTCGCGACGGATGTTTCATGTCAGCCATTCGAAATGTGCGAAGCGGAAACCGGCTTATGCGTAGGAAGCTCTTGCGTTGCTGATGAGGACTGCCCCAACGATGATAACATGTGTACGAGCGTCATGTGCGTTGACGATGCCTGCGCCGAAATGATAACAGACTGCGACGACGAAAAACCTTGCACCTCAGACACCTGCGACCCAGCCACCGGCCTCTGCACCAACAGCGAAATCACCTGCCTGGAAGGCGAAGTCTGCGACAATGGCCTATGCACCGGATGTGTCGAATGCACAGACGACACCCACTGCAACGACGACGGACTATTCTGCAACGGAGTAGAAAGATGCGGAGCGGATGGCTGTTGTTTCTCAAGCGGAACTCCCTGCGAGACCAGCAAAGCCATAAATTGCGAACGTACAGAATTTATAACTCTAGAGGATGTATGTGACGAGAATCATCAAGCTTGTGGAGGTAATTTGCCCGGCTATCTCACGCTCACTACTTCTGCAGACACTTTCATTGGCGGCGTTGACGATGACACATTAACCGCCGTGTATACCGGCACTTCAACCTCAACAATCAACGATGGTGACATTTTAGATGGTTGCGACGGCAATGACACGCTTTCTGTAATCATGACTGGCGAGCTATACGACGTACTAGCTACTATCCGAAACATTGAAAACATCATCATCAAAAATTTTCACACAGCCGGAGCTACATTTAACGCTCAAGGAATTGAGGGCGTGACTAATTTTGCCGCAGACTCTGGTTTGTTTAAGACTTCCATCACGATGATTGGCGAGCTAGCAGCCATCGGCGTTAAGAACACAGCCAAGGATGTCACGGCTAACTTCGTAGATTCTGTCCTGAGTGGCACAGCGGATACCATTACCGTTAACGTCGAAAATTCCGCAGGCGAGGTGACAGCTGGCACGACAACCGTCGCGGGTTCCGCCATCATCGTCGGCTCAACCACAGGCTCTTCCATCGCAACCAATGGTGGCCCCGAAACCATCACCTTAAACTCAACCGGCACCGCAGATAACCTAATCACTTCCATCGACGACAACGGCGAAAATGATTTCATGACCTTAAAAATCACCGGCGACCAAAGCCTGCGTGTGTCCACTATCGGTGACAGCGTAACTACCATCGACGCATCCGGCTTAACCGGAACCGCAGCTATGGACGTAACCACCAACAACGCCGATGCCAACACCTTGACAGTAACAGGCGGACCAGGCATTGACATCTTACGGTCATCTGCATTTTCATCAGCAGATACTTTCGACGGCGGCGACGGCGCAGACACCTTGATTATGTCTGGAACCAGCACTTCGCAGACTGGCGCATTCAGCGGCGGTGCCTTAACGAACGTCGAATTTCTCACGCTAGCCCTCAGCGGAACCGTCACAGCAGCGACAGTTGACCTAAACAATGCCCAAAACGTAGGTCAGGTCAAAATTACAAACACCGCTACGACGCTCGCGGCCATAGCCATATCAAATTTGACCGCAAATCCAGCCATAGAAATCTCAACCAGTGCTGATATTACCATTGGCGCAAGCACGCTTACATTAAAAAGTGGAACGGGTAGCAGCGACACGGCTAACGTAACCTTCTCCGGCACGGGAGCCATAACATTTATCGGCGCATTAGCCACGGACACTGGCAGCGGGACAAACGGCATCGAAACCTTAACGATAAATTGCACCGGAGGAGCCGTAAATTTTCATGCCGACGATCAACTTGGCGGCGCTAATGACCTTCTCAGAAAAGTCATTCTTACAGGCTCAGCCAACGTAGCTGTGGGCAACTCAGTCAATGACGAGTTAGCCGATTCTTCAACACTGGTTGAATTGGACGCCTCCGCGATGACCGGGGCTATCACCATGACAGGTACAATAAATAACGGGACGATAAGCGTCACCATAAAAAGTGGCTCAGGCAATGACCGACTACTAGGCGACATCACAGCCGACACGCTAAGCGGCGGCGCTGGCAACGACACGCTCATAGGCGGCGAAGGTGCTGACAATGTTACAACCGGCAGCGGTGGCGATACCGTTAGCTTGGATAACAGTGCCACGACAACTGCGACGATTGATACAGTCACGGACTTCGATGCTGGAACTTCGTCTAGCACAGTTGATAAAATAGAGTTGGACCTTAGCGAAGCTGAAGGTTTGACTGTTGCGACTGACTTGGTTGACACAAGTGCTAACTCAACGGTGGGCAATGGCGCACTAACTTACGCGACACTATCTTCAGACGGAGCCACTGTAGCTAACGCTGACATCGTTGGTCTTATTGGCGACTACGCTGATGCGGCTGCTGCTTTGGCTGCCAAAGCGAGTTGGACGATCGTTTACGGTGCAACGCTAGCTGATAACGATGCATTCTATGTCGCTTACACAAGTGGCTCTGATGTTCGTATCGCAATTGTGGTAGAAATCGGTGCTAACGCAAACAGTGATACCATTGACTCTGTCACCGATCTACTAATCCTTCAGAACGTCACGTTGAGTAACCTTAACAGTGGAGACTTTACAGTGATCAAGGCGTAAAGATGGTTATCATTAGTCAGCGAAATCCATTCCTATCAGAGCCGGTAGCGCAAGCGCCCGGTGTATTGGTATTGATTGGCACGGATGGAGTCAAAGACTATTAATCCATATAGTGTCTGTGCATATAGAAAAAACTGGAACGATTTTCTTTATCGGACGACCAGCCAGAAAATATGGCCCTCAGATGCAATATCATGATAACAGAGTCTATATTTTCGTGGCGATTTTCGCCAAGTTGTACTAAAATAGCGACATTAAGATTAAACATCTCAAACGATCTGAAAAAGGGGAGCGGCTATGTTGCAATTTACAAAAGCCATTAGGGTAACACTGATAGCCTTAGTTGTATTCGTCTCATACGGAGTAGCGAAAGCCCAAACCGGCGCATGCTGCTTTATCGTCGGTGCATGTAGTAATCTGATAGACCAAGTCGATTGCTTAGCGATGAATGGCACGCCACAAGGACCAGCATCAATTTGCGTGGATGGATGCTCTTATCTGCCCGCAAGCGGGGACGTTGATGGTAACGGTGATGTTGATTTATTAGATTACTTAGATTGGCCACGATGCGCCCAAGGACCAGCGCAGTCACCGCTCTTTAATGATTGTACTAACATCGATCTAAACGGAAATGGTTTTGTCGATCAATTGGATTTTCAACAATTCCAAATTAAATTCACGGGAACCACGATAATCGTCGACCCGCCTGATGCCATTTGTGGCAATGATATAGTAGAAATTGGCGAACAATGTGACCCACCAAACGGTACAACCTGTGACGTCAACTGTCAGATAACTACGGGCGGGGTTTTAAAAAATGATTCCTGTTTGACACCGATTTACATTGGCGAGGGCGACCGATCATTTACAACGACTGGTGCAACTACTGACGGGCCAGACGAAACAGACTCGCCATCAGCGTGCATTTTGGGTTCATATACGCACGTTGAATCCGACATCTGGTACCTGTATACATCAACGTGCCCCAATCTAGCAATCGTGAGTTTATGCGGGAGTCTGTATGACACGAAGATGATGATTTACGAAGGCAGCGCATGCCCTGTTATGGCTGACTTGCCGTGGGCGTGTAGTGACGACGATTGTGGTGCGGGAGCTAATTCCCGTGCGATTTTCACGGCTACAATAGGGCAGCAATATGTTATTCGGATTGGCGGCTTCCAAGGTGAACAGGGCGACGGCACTCTGACCATCTATTGCGGCAACGATCCTAGCCGCGGCTTAGCTGCTTGTGGTGCGGGCGCAGGCGAATGTCTCGTCGCCAATAACTCACCCGGCTGCAATGATGTGAACACCTGCAATCAAGTATGCGAGATTGATCCTTTCTGCTGTGATACCATGTGGGACCAGACATGTGCCGCCAAAGCCGATGGCATTGTAAATGGATTCCCTGCTTGTATTGGAAGTACGAATGCTTGTGATGTGGAAGCTGCGAGCGGAACGGGCTGTAGTGATCAGACCTGTTGCCAAGCCGTGTGCAAGGAAGATGCTTTCTGCTGTACGACGCGATGGGACGCCGTTTGCGCAGATCGAGCAAATTCCATCTGCCCATAACCATTTGCGCTTAATTTGGGTTGCCTGACGAAGTAATAGAAAGTTACCACCGCCGGTAGCGCGTAAGCGCCCGGCGCTCCTATTCAACCGAAGAAAACTCGGCAAACATCTCACCCGTTTCTTCGAGCTTATTCAAGGGAACATATTCACAAATCTGAGCATATTCTTCCCACATTTTAAGCACGACCGGATTTGTATGCGCCGATTCAATAGCCTCTTTAGATTTCCATTCAAATACTTCAACAACCGTCCCATCATTAGCCCTCATGAGAATAGACGCTTTATCCGTAACCAATCCTTCAGCCCGGAGCCTTGGTACATGGGTTTTCATGAGAAGGTCAAGCTCTTTTTCTTTGCCCGTTATGGGCTTATATCCAACAATAACAACAGTACCCATAGCTAGTTCTCCCATCTTTAAGCCGCTTAACCATCGAACGAATTCAATATCTACCGGCTTCGATAGTACTTGTTGCGTAAAAACTTTGAAATAGGCGGTATCCTGAGCCATAATCCCATATTTTTTTCTTCCGATTCAGCCTTTAATCTGCTAAACTGGATCGACGGACCATGGGGTGATTTTACGGTATTTGTATCGATCACCCGATGGGCCAAAGCGGCTTGAAATTTACATGATGCCACGAGGGGGGGGCACGATGCGTCAACACATGCTAAAAATTTCCAAGTCCGTACTCATCCTGGCTGCCCTCGGCGGTATTGTCTGGGTCAGCGCAGGCGAATTGAACCCGCCACCAGGCGCAGTCGCGCCCACTATGAAAACGCTCACCGAGGTAGAGCCGCGCATTGCGCTTAACGCCACCAATACCCCTGGCGACGCAGCTTCAACCTTCAATATCGCGCAACCCGGTTCGTATTATTTAGCCAGCAACATTTCGGGAGCGATCGGAAAAATCGGCATCAAAATTTTATCCGGCCACGTCACACTCGACTTGAACGGCTTTACATTAGACGGCGCAGGTGCGCCATCTGGCATCGTGTTAAATACCGTGTCAGATGTAGTCATCAAAAACGGCTTCATCTCAAATTGGTCAGCTTCAGCCATTGTCGGCGGGAACACAACAGGGCTGCTAATCGAAAATGTCCACATTGATAATATCGCAGGAGTTTCAGTATTCGTAGGCCCAGAATCGATCATCCTGAATTGCTCAATCACAAACGCCTTCAGCGGCATTCAAGTGGGAATCCGCTCACGGGTTCAACGATGCGCAGTGCGAAGAGGAGCCACCGGAACGGCGATTTCAGTTTCCAGTGGCTGCTTGGTTTCCGATTGCCAACTAAACGACATCAGCGGTATAGGTATTCAAGTGTTCGGTGTCGGCTCTGCCGTTAGTCGTAATGTCGTCAATGGCTGTGCCATCATGGGCATCAGTGTTAGCAGCGGCGCATCCTCCGGAAACCGCATCGAAAGCAACCATGTGATCGGTGGCGGCGTAGGCTTGGATATAGCCAGTGCTGGTAATTATGTCAGCGATAACACTGTCAAAGGCAACATCGACAATTACAATTTCGTCGCAGGCAATAAGCTCAACCTGTTACTCTACGAAATCCCGGAATCAATTGATTGGCCAGCAAGCGTAGTCTTCGCCGGTTCGATGACCTCCGCCGCGAACACCAACGGACTAACCATCAACGCCGATGACGTCACCGTAGATTTAGCCGGGCACGCGTTAATAGGAACCAACGGCACGATAGAAAGCCATGGCATTGCCATGTTCGGACGCTCGAATGTTGAAATACGAAACGGGACCATTCGCAATTTCGACGGTAATGGCATCAGTGAATCAATCCCTTCAGGAACCGCCCACCGAATCATAGGCATCCGCGCCATGTCCAACGGAGCCATCGGAATTTCGCTACAGGGAAGTGGTCACACAGTACAATCATGCATGGCTCATGGGAACGGAACCATCGGCATCGGCGTTTTCGGTTCGGCTCATAGAGTGATCGGTAACTCAGCTATTTTGAACGGCGCAGAGGGGATTTTTGTGGGCGGGAACAGCCTGATAGATGGAAACACCGCCTACAGCAACGATCGTACAGCCGTCGGTTTTGCCAACATAAAATCCTGCACCAACTGCACCTTCGGCCTAAATCACGCCCCCTGATCGAGCGATGAAAACAGTATCGCTACATTCATAGGTCGTAGCGGGCTACATGATAAGAAAATAAATGCCGAGCGCTCTTTTACGCCTTTAGCCATACTATGAGTATACGCAGGTTGTGAATGAACTGGTGGAAAGTCAACCTCCCCGAGTAGGACTCGAACCTACGACCTAGCGGTTAACAGCCGCTCGCTCTACCAACTGAGCTATCGGGGATCAAAATGTGTCGCCGCAGCGAGTCGCATATCTTCTCGCCACTCGGCGATCTAGTCAACTGTCCGTACCCTGCCTAATCAGCTATAGACTCAAAAAATCGACATGACAGCCCCGCGGCTTTAATAAAGCAGCTCACCAGATGAGGCATCACCGGACCGTGCGGACTCCCACCCACGCCGGACCAGGCCCAGCCCATAAATACAGCTCTCGAAGTCTTCGCTTAAATGCAAAAATAGCTCCGGTGGATAGGCATCGCGCTTGCCCACCAGCGACGAAACGATGTGGTAGGATTGCTTGCCTTGAACGACATAATCCAGCAGCACATCCGACCTCTTCCGAGAAGCTTTACGAAGATGCTCAGGATACAGACCGGCCCAGAATAGCGTGTAATCGCCGATATGCTGATACACCGCCCGTTCACGCTCGGCCGGGCTATCAGGCTTCTCGTCACTCGCTGCGATCAGCACCGAAGCGATCTGCTCAAGCTCTCGGTCCTGCACGTTCCGTATGGCGTTGAGCGTATCGATATGCGTAAAGTTCACGAGAAGGTCAGCCAGGTAGTTCGTCAGCTCCGGGTCGCATAACCCAACCTCAGTACAAAATGCGTGTTCGATCGCAGCCGCGAAATGGCGACGTAATGGATGATTCGGATTTATAGCTTGCATGTCCGCTACTCCTCTATGGCTAATACAACCGCATGCCCATAGCCACCTCTTACATCATAGGTCTGCTAGCGATGCGCTTCTCCTTATATTAAGGTTAGGATTCATAAATCCCCTATGCAAAAAAGCCGGACTGTAAATTTGCAAGTCGTCCGATATTGTATAGTCTTGTAGGACATGTCTATACAAAAGATTTGAAATTAAATAAGGGATCGCTTTTGTTATTAGACGGAGATGAGGCTGTGCAATCGCCTTAGCCTGAAACACGCTGGGCCACGAACGCGCTCTGGCATGCGTTGCGCTAAAATGGCAATCGTTCTAGTCCGCTTTTTTCTTTGCAGCCTTCTTTGTCGTTTTAGTTGATTTTTTCTCTTGGTCTTCAAACGTCGGCGCTTCGGGCTGTCTTTCCCGATACTGGGCTAATTGTGTTCGGTTGAGTAGTGCTTTGAGGCGTTCTTCCATCTTGCCAAACAGCTCGTAAATAGGTTGCAGCAACGCCTTGCGCTGTGTACGAATCTTAGCCATCGCCTTCCGGTCGAAAGGTCGCTGGGCCTGCTTTTCCTGCTTTTCGAGTAAGGATAGTTGGGAGCTGGCTTTCTTGTAAAAGAGCGCCGCTTTGCCTTTGTACTCTTTAAGGATGGATCGTGCGGAGTCAATCTGTCCTTGGCCCAGATGGTAATCTTTGATGAATTCCTCTACGAACTTTTCAAAAACATCCGGATGAAATCCCTTTTCAGTGCTGGGGCCAGCCTTTGGTAGTGGAGTTGCTGGCGTGCGTTCGACGACACGTTCGGCTGGTTGTAACTCTGCGGGAGAACTGCCAGGCTCCCAATCCTCAGACGGGAGCATTGGTTGGGGAGGGCTATTCGCCATATCCTGAGCCGGAAACAGGCCACCACCATTGGGGTTGCCATCTACCCACGATTGCATATTTCGATTGATTTTCTGAAATTGCTTTTCCATCTCAGCCATGTCCCAATCGTGCATGGTCTTTTGGTCGTCAGAGAGGATGGTTCGCCATTCATCATTGCCACGAAAAATAGCTTTTTTCGCTTCGATGATAATAGGCAGGACAGATTTTCCGATCTGCCGTGCTTTATTAACGCCCGGCGGATTAGCCCCAAGCTGACAAGACAAAAGATCACGAATGGCTGGCCAAACTGTTTCTTCATGTTCGGATAGGAATCGGTATACCTCGCGTTCCATCAGCTCGTCGGTGAGCATGATCTGTCTTTCGTTGAGGTTGTATCGAGTTGCGATGTTTTTTACGGCTGCTCTGCGAATGGTTTCGACAGTCGCCGCGCTGGCTGTTTTTGAAGACTGCAAGTCGTTTTTAAGGCTTTTTTGCGGGTCAGAGGCAACGGTCGAGCCAGCAAAGACTAATGACTGTGTGACAGCAAACAACGATACGGCTAATCGCGACGTTCTCATCATATTCATTTCCAAAGATTTCCAATACCCTCGGCTACGGCACGGTTAGCCACTTGAGGGTCGTCTATATGTTATACGCATCATATAGCCAATGCGGTTGCAGCGCCCATAGGCAATTAGCCAACGCTGCTGAAGGATATTGGACGCAAAAGTGAGAGTCCAGACAAGGGGCACCACTTAACTTCACAGGTTATAGGCTCAATCAGTATCAGGCAGGGCTGAGTTATTCAAGATGGATTTGCAGCTTGATTTTTCGAGGCGCTTTGAAGCCGAAAATCGAGATGCAGCGATAGCCCCAGGAGCGTAGGCGGAATTTCCAGAGTCCTTGAAGGAAAGTTTCAATCGCCTCGTTTTCCGGATCGCTCTTTTTGGCACGGGTGAGCATTTTTTTCGCCTCTGCCCATTGGCCTAGTTCCATCATGGCAATAGCTGCATGGTACATAGCCGTGGTGTAATCAGGCTTCGCCCGCAGCGCCTCAAGGCAATGAGCCAAGCCGGAATCAAACCGGCCTGCCCGCAATTGGCATACGGCTAAGTTATGGTGAGATTGGGCGTGCTTGGCGTCGTGGGCGAGTACGGAGCGGTAGCAATCAGCCGCCGACTCGAACTGTCGCAGGCCCATAAGGCAATTGCCCAGCAGCATCATGACCCTGGCGGATGGTTTATTACATTTACTAGCCCGCTGTAATGCAGGGAGGGCGTCAGCAAAATTGCCCAGCCTCATTAACGCTTCGCCGGTTTTTTCGTCTAACAAAGCTGGCGACAAGCGAGGGTCGTCGTCGTCGTCTAACTGGACCTCACGAAAACACTCTAATGCCTGTTTAGGGTAATTACGCCTTAGCCAGAGATTTCCCAACGCAAAACGAGCGCGAGGGTGCATGGGGGAGAGTTCTAGGATTTGTCCAAGCTTAGCGGCGGCGGCTCCGAACTGACCTGATTCGATGGACAAGTCGGCAAGCTCAAAAAGCAAATCGGTATTTCCGGGGTCATCACGCAACTCCGCTAAGAAGTATTCTCTAGCAAGATCAAGTCGGCCTTGAGCGCGATAAGCTTGGGCGATGCGTCGGTTTACGCCAATGTATGTGGGTTCTAAATCGAGTACGCGCTTCCAGCAAAAAATCGCCCGCTTAGCCTGGCCTCGGGCGGCTAAGGACGCGCCCATGCTGAAGAAACAATGAGGGCAATCCTCGTCAAGCTGCTGGGCGAGATAAAACATTTCCTCAGCCCGGTCGTGACGACCCAACTCGGTGTAAGCACTAATGCGATGGCAATAAGCGGGTTCTAAATCAGGATGAACAACGGCTAATTCTTCAAAAAGTTCGACGGCTTGGGCATAACGATCGAGACGTAGAAAGGCGACACCCAATGCGAGGCTCACGTCTGCATCGTCACCATCCAAGGCGAGTGATTGCTCGTAAGCTTCGGCTGCATCCAGGGTTCGGTCTAATTCTTCAAGTAGGTATCCGTGCTGGGCATGCCAGGTGGCGTTGTGTGGATTGATGGCGATGGCAGCTTCGATCTCGGCTAAGGCTTCGGCCCATCGCTGAGACTCGACGAACTGCAATGCTCGTTCTGCGCGTTGTTCGGCTTCGAACCACTCATTCATGAGTCACTCGCACTTTCTGGGACTTTACCCGGAGTACCAGTAAACACCATATTCTATCCCGTTTATCGGACAAGAGCAAGCTTGGGTGGTGTAAAATCGCCCTGCATTTAGGCTGCTATTTAGCAAATTCCCTACCATTTTCGGCCCATCGCAAAAGACGCCCGTCCATCAACCATATTCTCGGACCCGGTAAGTTGCCTCTCAATGGGGAGGGGCAGTTTATTCGTTATTTAATGATAGTCATCCACTCAAAATCTGACCCGCTTGACCAGCCGCATGTCCGGCGTAACATCGCTCACTATGTGGCACAATCGGTGGACATGCTCAGTTATAACTTTAGCTTGCTTATGTGGGCTTGGCTCGGGCTGCGCAACGAACCGCGATCGCGTGCTTAACTCTTCCCATCATTGGCCTGTTGCTGAGTCGTTGGACACGCAGGACAGGTTATGGGCTGCGGCTAAGGAGACGATTCGCAGGCTAGGCTATCGACTCGATCGCGTGGACCGTCGTGCGGGTGTTATCAGCACATTGCCTGAGATGTCGCAGCAATTGTTTGAGTTCTGGCGTCATGATGTTGACACGCCCCAAGACCTGTGGGAATCGGCATTTAATCCGATTCGTCGTCGTGTAGATATTGCGATGCGTACAAGCCTGGATGAGCCTGGGCAAATGACGCTCGAAGTTATCGTCACAAAGCAGCGGATTTCGTCTCTCGACCGTCAGTTCAACAGCACCATCGCAGCGTATCAATTCTTTGGCAGTGGACTCCCGGCTACGACTGGTCAGCAGCAATCCACGCAGGTTGTTGATAAATGGATCGACATGGGGCGTGACCCAGCTATGGAAGATTACCTGCTGCGACAAATTCTGCAGCGCGCAGATTAGCCTCGTTCTCGATCATGTATGTTCGCGGCTTAGCCCGCTGCTATTTCGTACCTATGGAGTGGTTCATATGGCTACGTCTTCGTTATCCAGTAAGCTTGGCTTTTCATCTTGCGAGACAGCCGGTATGCACCATCTGTCTTGGCGGAGCGCGATTCTTGTCGGGCTGTTTCTAGCTGCCCCCGCTTTCTCTCAGACGATTATCGAGTCACGTCAGACGTATGAACTCGTAGCTGACGCCGCGATAGAAACGCTTCCGGCACCATTGCGTGGTTGGTTTATTGACCGAAACGCACTGATGGCTACGGTATTTGCGCATCGACGAGACCGAGTCAACATTCAGGTTGATAACAAGTCTGGGCAACAGCATTTCACTTGGCTGCAAATGCCTGCGCCTGACAAGCGAAATAATCGTAAAATTGATTTTCGATCACTATTGACCGTTGCACGTATCGAAGGCCAATCGTTCACACTGGTCGAGATGATACAGAAGCAACATGCGACACTGATCGAAGCATTTCGTGGAGGTGATGCCACGTTGATTACGACTACGGCTGGTCAACTAACGCATTATGTGATCGATGCGTCGCTGCCTAGCCATGTTGCGGTGGTCGAACACGATTGGCGAGGTCGATCAGCCACGAAGACTGATAAACGGATAGAGAGATTGGCCTTCCATGAATCCATTGTGTTTGATACACGGCATGAGCGATTTGTATTTGAAGTTCGCATTTGGCCTAAGCGATTGCAAGATTCGCGATATACCAAGGACGGTCTTTGTAACGATGTGTCAAGCATCATTCGTTGGAAATGAAGTCTACAGTAAAACTGAGTTAGCTGCGCAAAGACCTGCAGGTGGTTATGAATACGTAGTGATGCTCGTGCGCAGTCAATTGGAGGCTGCGTCGATATTATCTGGTAGTCTCATCCGCGGCGCTTGGCAGGAAGCTGGTTCACCGGAGCAACTTTCGCAAGCTGAGCCAATTAAAGGAAATTCCGTAGCTCGCACATCTCAACATGTCATGAATTCGAAATTTGTGGGTAGTAAACAATCCAAAATTTTTCACTTACGCACATGTCCGCATGTTAAAAGAATTAAACCCGCGAACCTTGTCCATTTTGACAGCGCAGCCAAGGTTCGTGCCATTGGTCGAAAGGCGTGTAAGACTTGCAATCCAATCAATGAACCCATGCGCTTAGAATAGTGGGCGTCTTGGATAGGATTTTTAGTGATAAATAGCGGTGAGCGCAAAAAATACGGGGGCGGGACTGAATGGCCTATTAAGGCAGCAGTCCCAACCCCCAAAATTCTGCATTTCTGCAAGTGAGCGGCGTTTTCAATCAGTCGGCTGCCGTGGCGTGAGTCGACCCGATTTATTCACCGTTCAAGCTAAGCGGCGCAAATTACTTCTTCTTGCGCTTCTTAGTCGCCTTTTTCTTCTTGGCGGTCTTTTTCTTAGCTTTTTTCTTGGTAGCTTTCTTCTTAGTCTTCTTCTTCGCTACCTTTTTCTTCGTCTTCTTCTTGGCAGTCTTCTTCTTCGCTACCTTCTTCTTGGTCTTCTTCTTAGCAACTTTCTTCTTAGCTGTCTTCTTCTTTGCTACCTTCTTCTTAGTAGCTTTCTTTGCAGCCTTCTTTTTAGTTGCCTTCTTCTTGGTGGCCTTCTTGGCTTTCCTACGTTTCTTAGCCATAGAGCATCACCTCCTTTCTTGTGTAAAATCCTAACCGATGATTAGTGCGTGTCAAAAGATTTTTTCACATTTAGGATGATATGAACGTCGCGCGAACGGAGATTTGTTTGAATCGTTCGCGCCTTAGAACGTCTCGCGCGTGACACTTTGCCTCAAAAAAGTCGCGTCATATGGTTGGCACTGTAAAATGTTACGTATTCTATGTGTTAGTGTGCATGGGTTTTCTTGCGGTGATGACTGAGGAATTTTAGTATCATAATTCTCGCGTCATGTCTGACCTGCAGGCTTGCTAATCAAGTGGGCGACAGTTGATTATTAAAGAAAAAGGTTTAAGTTTTCCCGATAAAAACGAATTTTTCTTCAAGCCCCTCGTCAGAATGCTCGCGGCTACGATACATGAGAGTGACCCCCAGATAAGGCGGCTGGCAGGTGTTATGGCACGGCCTACTTATTCACAAGGCAACCACTTCTGCGATATTGGTTTAGCTATTCAACGTGAAAACGATCGCGCGCATGCCCCGCGCGTCATCAACTAACACGGCTAGCATAGCTGTTAATTAGGTTTGGTATTGGTGATGATTTAGCCTCGAAAAAAACTTTCAATTTTTTTCATATTTTTCTTGCCAAACCTTTTTGGAATGGTCCATTTGAAGAGATTTGAAGGAATTCCAATTTTGACTACGACCGACATCAATATGTGCTAGTCATTGTTTTGCGCGAATGATTAACACATGCGACATCATCACGTCAGTAAAAAAAGCTTGCGCGAACACTTCTATTTCATCACGGTTTGCAGAAACAATTGTAGAGAAAGGGCTATGTAGCGAACGGTTTTGATTCGGATGAGAAAAAATGATTTGATTATTGACTATCAGGTGTTTTCCCGATGCCAAAATCGGGCGTGTTCATAAAAACATGCTCGATAAATGGTATACGAAAATGCGAAACGGCGTTGAATCGTATTATTTTGCGCGTTCCATGTACTCTCCAGTGCGTGTATCGACGCGAACCTTTTCCCCTAAGGCGATAAATGGTGGAACGCGAATCTTCGTACCTGTTTCTAAAATCGCCTCTTTGAGTTGATTAGTCGCGGTTGCGCCTTTAATGGACGGCGCTGTATCGGTGACTTCCAATTCCACGACGAATGGCAATTCAAAGGTGACCATCTGCCCTTCATACACCTGGCAGGCAATCTTTTCATTGGGTTTTAACCACTTGGCGGCCTCGCCTACAACGTCCGGGCTAACAGGTATCTGATCGAAGGATTCCTCATCCATAACGACGAAGTTTTCGCCCTCTTTGTATAGGAATTCATAGGTTTTTGATTCGACAAAGGGGATTTCGACCCGGTCGTCAACACGAAAGCGTTCATCGAGAATGCGCCCGGACTTTACCATTTTAAGTTTGGTCTGGACGTAACTTCGCTTGTTACCCTTAGCTACATGTTGCGCTTCATGGACAATCGCTAATTCTCCGTGATGGAGAATGGTTCTGCCCTTGTTGAGGTCGACGGCTTTGATCATTCTCGTAAACTCCGAATCGTGTGTGTTTCTGCCTTATATAGCTAACTAACTGCGATGGATCATCCTATGCGGAGCTTTCTCGGTCAAGTCTTGAGGGCGTGAATCCATGCTATATGTGAGTGCGTCCGAAAATCATGTAGCTATTAGCAAAACTACGCTTGTATAGGTGTGTTCCCATCGATAAGTCATTGGCTATAATCCGTGATAGCAGGGTGTCAACATGTTTTTCGATTGTGCGATAGCGCCTACAATACAGGTATGAGTAAACCACGACGCAATGCGGTGCAAAAGTATCACGATCGGGTAGCCCCGCGGTATGACGCGAGCTATCAGGATGATTTTTGGAAATGGCATGATGCACTCACCTGGAACTATGTGAAGCCGTTTCTCCCTAAAGATTGCTCGGCTGAGGTGCTTGATTTGGGTTGTGGCACGGGCAAGTGGGGCGGAAAGCTCGTCAAATCCGGATATGCGACGACATTTGTTGATATCTCCCACCGCATGTTGAATGTCGCCCGCGACACTTATAGTGATAGCCAAACGCCCACCTCGTTCTTCCAGACTGACTTGTGCGAGATGTCGATGTTACCTAACGATCATTTTTCCCTGGCGCTTGGTATGGGTGATCCGATCGGTTGCACGCATTCGCCGCCGAAGGCGCTCAAAGAGATTCGCCGAGTGCTAAAGCCTGGCGGGGTTCTCGTCGCGACCTTCGACAACCGTCTCGCAGCTATTGATTACCACTTGAGCAAAGGCGATGTGGGTGAATTTACAAAATTTCTTCGGGATGGCCGAACTCATTGGTTTACAAGGGATGAGAGCGAGCAGTTTGAGATTTTTACCTATACCCCATCGGAAGTTCGTAAGTTAGTGACCCGAGCGGGGTTTGAGATGCTTGATCTTGTCGGTAAGACCGTATTGCCGATGCGTCATCATCGTCATCTGCTGGAAACGTCGCAATCTCAGCGGACCTGGGCGAAAATCGAGGCTTCACTATGTCGCGACGAAGCGGCTATGGGTCGTGCTTCGCATCTTCAGGTTGCCTGCCGAATAGCGTGAATGTAGGCGTTTTTCGTCGTGTATGGCCTTCATCCTTCGACAGCATATATTTAGGTTTACTTATTCTTAATATAATTCTAGCTCCCATTGGCCTTGATGTTTCGCGGCCTAGCAGTCATAATGGGTGCTATGGGAGAGACACTCGAAGCGTTACACCGTCTACAGGCCGTCGAATTACAACTAGCCGAGATACGCAGTCAGCGTGAAGTGATTCAACGTCGCGTTGAAGTTCACAGGCGTCGTTTGCTGCAGGCAAACGATAGAATAGAGCAGCTTAGCGTTGGTTCTCGCCGTAAGCAGATGGACGTAGACGCCCTTTCGTTAGATGTAGCCTCTCGCGAAGCTTCCATCATCAAGCATCGTGAGGCGCTTAATAACGCCAAAACCAACAAAGAATACAGTACGATTCTCGCGGCTATGAACGCCGAGAAGGCCGATACGGGCAAAATCGAGAGCCAGGTGCTGGAGCGGATGGAAGAAGTTCAATCCATCGGCAACGAAATCACTCAGATCGATGAAGAGAAAAAAACGCATACCGACGCCTTAGCCTTGGCAGAGGAAAAACTTGCGGCTTTCGATGAACGCCATAAAAAAGAGAGCAATCGACTCACTAAAGAGCGAAAAGAGTGCGAAAGCGGTATCGCACCTACCACGTTATCATCCTTTAACCGGGTCGCCGACCATCTCGAAGGCGAGGCGATGGCTATTGTCGGCAAAGTACATCCCAAACGAGATGAATACGTCTGTACAGGCTGCAACCTGAAAATTTCGCTCGAAATCGTCAACATTTTGCAATCCCGAGATGAAATTCAGCTTTGCAAATGCTGTGGCCGAATCCTGTTCGTCGAATCTTCGATTGCTAAGACTTCCTAGTTTCGCCGATTTGCATTCATTCTCATCCAATATATATCTAAATACCGCGGGCAAGCTGTGGCTTACCCGCGCTATCCGGTATTTTTATAGGTAAAGTTTATGCGTACCCAATATGAGATAGGTGTCATCGGGGCTGGCAATGCAGCTGAGGGCATTGTGCATGGCATTTTGCGCAATACCGGCATTTTCGACGACCGCATCATCGCGTCGGCCCCCTCGGCTGAGCGTCGTGATAAGTTTGCGTCGCGATTTCATGTCGTGGTGACGCAAGACAATCGAGAAGTGGTTGAAAATAGCGCTATTGTTATTTTAGCCGTTAAGCCTCAGCAGTTTGTTGAAGTTTGTGCTGAGGTAGCTGACTTGGTGCGTGAAAATCAACTAATTATATCCATCATGGCTGGGGTTTCGACGGCTGCTATTGAGGGGCAATTCCCTGATATTAGAGCACGCGTGATTCGTGCGATGCCGAATCTTCCGATTCATGTGGGGGCTGGGATGACGGGGATTTGTCGCGGTCAACATGCGCGCGAGGTGGACCAGCTTCACGCTCAGCGGATTTTTGATGCCGGTGGCCGATCTATTGTGATTGAGGATGAGTCGCAGATGGACGCGGTCACCGCCGTTTCGGGGAGTGGGCCTGCGTATTTTTATTATTTCGTGGAAGCTATGACGCAGGCCGGAGTTGAGGCTGGGTTGTCCGAGCAGCAGGCGTGCATGTTGGCGAAACATGCCTGTCATGGTGCGGCTAGGATGATGCTGGAATCTTCTGATTCGCCGGAAGTGCTTCGGCAAAAAGTGACCTCGCCGGGTGGAACGACGCAGGCTGCGCTTGATTCTATGAAGGATAATCAGGTCTTTGATGGGGTGAAAAAAGCTGTGCTAGCTGCTAGTGCGCGGAGCCAAGTGTTGGGGCAGTGAAGGGGTGAGGTGGGAACCGTTCAGAGCACTTGGCGCAAGCTTGGTGGCAAATTCGCAAGGCATGCCCGCAGGCTTGCGCCGTGCGGGTATGGCGTTGGGGCGATGAAGGGGGAATGTCGCGGAGCCGCGATTGTGAGGGAGTGGGTTAATGGAGGTTGGGAAGAGGCCGCTTCCTGACGGGCGAATTGCATGAACAGATTATTGAATCCCTCGTCATGCCCGCGCAGGCGGGCATCCAGTCTTCGTAAGTTACATACATCTGCTGGATACCAGCCGCGGGTATGGCGATTGGCTTCAACATGCCTGCGCCTAGGGGCTTAGGCATGCCACCCGTCAGTAGGCAATGAATGGGGCACAAGAATGATCACCGTTGGGCGACGCTGAACGTATTGGAAAACTCTTCTAGCTTTTCGACGAAGTCTGGAAGATCTTCCAGATTGACTTCGCCATCATTGCTTGTGTCGAAGATGCAGATGTAAGTGTCGGCCTCGTTCGACGTGCCAGCTATCGCTCCCCAAAAAAGCTGAAGCTTTGCGTAATCAGCAAGCGTTATCAGGTCATCATTATCATAATCACCGTCGATGTTTATTTTGATGGATTCGTAAGCGCCAATATCCGTTCGACAACCTTGGAGACGAGGATTGCTATCGAGATCGGTATCATCCACGACTTGAACTATTGATGGATCACCACGATTTACGCATGGTGAATCAACGGATAGGCGCAGATCATCATCGGAAGCCCCAATGATATCGTCAGGTCCATCCTCATCTACAAAACGTGGCTCCGCTTGAAAATTACCGATGCCGCCAAAAAAACCATTCCAAGATTGGATGTTACAATGAGAAAAAGTGGTGTTTTCCCTAGGGAAAGCATCTACTTGAGATGTTTGAAAAGTGAAGCCTTTGCCAATATTTCCCCAAGCGATGGTGTTGGTAATATTCATTGTACCCGAACCAATTACTACACCGCCCCCATTTCTGCTTTCTAGCGCAATGTTGCGTACAATTGTATTTCCGACCAGTTCCGCATGATCATCTTCAAAATATATACCACCACCTACGGAAGACTTATTATCAGCAAACAGAGAATTGGATACGGTCAAAGGCGAAGAATCTGACAATAACCCACCGCCACCACCTTGCGTCTCGGATGCCAAGTTGCCTTGAACAATACTTTGTTGCAGATCGAGTGCTCCAAAAAATACATGGATACCACCACCGTTAATGCTTGAAGTGTTATAATTAATAACAGAATCCTGCAGGTCTAAAGAGCAGTGAAAACACGCTACGCCTCCGCCACTACCCATTGCAAAGTTGTTTACGATTACAGTTTTAGAAATCAAAGCTGAAGAAAAAGACAATGTAGATTCCACCGCCCCTCGAATTTGCATCATTGTCATAAATGTGACTGTTGCGAATAATCACACTACTGTCGTCGATGAAAATCCCACCGCCGGTCCTAAACAAACCTACGCTGTGTCCATTTGCAATGGAGAAGCCGTCGATGACGACAACGCCTTGTGCATTGTCAATTCTCACCACATTAAAAGCGTTATCATCCCTGTTGCCGGTGGAATCATCACCGTTCAAATCGCCACTTAGCAGAGTTTCGTATAGACCGATGTCACGAGTGTCTGGAGATACACCGTCGCAGCCTTGATAGCCGCCTTCCAAAGTCACGCCATAAAAAATGTCGAATGTTGCTTCACGAGGGTCGGTCACTCCTAGAGTGGATGGTGTGTAAGTACCGCCAGCTACGCGAATAGTATCGCAACCATCTGCTACTAGTAACGCATCAGACAGACTTAAGAACGCAGAACACCAGCTCGAGCCATCATGTACAAGCCCGGTGGCGTTCTGATCGACGTAATAGATGTTACATATGGGTTCCGCAGATAGTTGCGCAAACAAAGCCTGCGAAGCCAACATGAGGCAAACAATGGACAAGAAATATCCCCTACATCCAACCATCCCCGAACTATCCCCGCTAAGAACTGAACCTACCCAGTCAACGTCTTATTATGACAAGATCGACAATGATTATCCAGCGAAAAGTATTGATGATGCGAGATTTGTAGGATTTTTTCGGGAATTCAAGTGGCGATAATTGGTGTGTGGGGCTTTGTTGGATGCTAATTCTTCCCCCACCCATTGCCAGTAGGCAAAGAATGGGGCACCCCGCATCCCGCGCGAAAATGGTTCAGGCAGGTCAACCTTCCGCCAGTAGGCGAAAGAACGACCGTGCCCTACCGGATGGACGTCGGATGATGTTCGGCATCGGGTAGGCTGGATACCCGCCTGTGCGGATATGACATCATCAGATGCGGTTATGGCGTCGTCTAATGCGGGTATGACGTGCGTTTTCGAAGATGGCAGGCAATAGCCGTGCCCTACTTCGCGGGAACCCACCTTCGCGCGTATGGCATCATTATTATGCGGGCATGGTGCAAACGGCTTATGTGTTGCTTGTTATCGGGCTTGAAATTTGGGGGGTTGCTTGACTATGATTGGGGGAGCGGTCAGTGTGGGTTTTTAGGGGGAGGATGCGCGTTTTGCGTACTCAAAATAGATATATTCATTCAGAGGTTTTGGTGTTGGTCATTGCTTGGGTGATGGCTGCGCCATTGTTGGCGACTGGGCCTGTTAGTCCTGCGCCAAATCCTGCACAATTCGATGTTCTTGGCGGGGCGGCTTCTGACCGTGTGATTGTTAAGTTGAATAACGAGACGCTGGCTAGCTTGAATCCTGGCGGCGTTTGTGTTGATCGAAGGGGCTGCGTTAAGCAGCAGCTTGGCGATATGTCTGCTTCGCTGACACAGCAATGGCAGCGATGGGGGGCGATGTCTGTTCGGCCTGCGTATCCGTTTGAATTTGCTCATCCTGAAGTCGCGGCTCGTGTTGGACTTGATCGTTATTATACCGTGCGTGTTCCCAAAGGAACTGATACGGTGGCGATGGCTAAGTCGCTTTGTCAGTGTAGTGGTGAGATTGAATTTGCGACGACCGATGTGATCGGCGGTGCCTCGCAGATACCGAACGATTTCAGTTTTCCTCAGCAATGGGGGATGCACAATACAGGCCAAAGTATTGAAGGGTTTAATGGCTTGGTCGATGCGGATATTGATGCACCGGGAGCGTGGGATATTCATACCGGCAACTTAAAGACTGTAACGATTGCCATTATTGATTCCGGCGTATTTGAGCATTTTGAATTCACTGGCCGGGTGTTGCCTGGGTTTAATAGTAATCAGCCTTTGCTGTGCAGCGGGGGGACAAATGTCGATCAGGTTTGCGTGAACGATGTAGATTGTCCAAGCGGTACGGCGGAGCCTGATTTTCCGTGTGATAAGATTAATAGAGATACGAGCGACGCAAGCGGACACGGTACGCATGTCACGGGTATCGCCACGGCTGAGGGTAATAACTTTGCCGGTGTAGCCGGCGTGAACTGGGGCGCTAACATTTTACCCGTTCGTGTGCTTAGTATGAGTGGATTCGGCTCGGCGCTACAGGCGGCGAATGGGATAGTTTGGGCGGTTGATAATGGGGCAGATGTTTGCAACATGAGCTTGCAGTATTATCCGGCTGAAGCAAGTGCGGCTGATTTGACAGCGATGTCCGATGCGGTTGATTATGCCAAAGCTAACGATGTTTTGGTAGTGGCTGCTGCTGGTAATGGTCACTGTAGTATTATCAGTTTCTCCTGTTTAACTACAAGTAATTGTGGTTTTAACGGAGGCACATGCATATTCGATGTGGCTTACCCTGGCGTTTTGCCTGACGTGCTTACAGTTTCTGCGACGCATAACGGGGACTTGATTTCTGAAGTGTCCAACTTTGGTCCGCAAGTAGATGTAGCTGCCCCAGGTGAAAGTGTTTACTCCACGCACAACAATGGCGGATATATATTTAGGACTGGAACGTCTATGGCGTCTCCACATGTTACTGGATTAGCCTCGCTGATTATGTCGTATGCGCCGCACTTGTCAGCCGATGAGGTTCGGGCGTTGATTGAAACGACGACGGATGACTTAGGTGTAGCTGGGCCAGATAATTTATATGGTGAAGGTCGTATTAACGCGCTGAGTGCGTTGATGGCTGCGCCGCTTCCATTTGAGATTCAGACGAGTTGGCCTGTGGATGGCGCGGTGGATGCGCGGATAGCGGTGCTTGAAGATGGGGTGACGCCGGTCGGGTGGAAGGCTATCGAGCTGACCTTTGATGGCGATGCTACTTTCTTTCAGGCTGGTGATTTTACGGTTTCGGTTTTGCCGAGCGGTGCGACGCCAACCATTGGCTCGGTGGCGGGTGTTGACTTGGTTTCGACGATTACGTTAGATGAAAATATTTCCGTGGATGCTGATACGAGCTTTTTGCATAATACGAGCGGTACGGGTGTGACGATTGGTCATAGACCTGGGGATGTGGATGCTAATGGCAGTTCAGATGCGCTGGACATTTTGGCTTTGAAGGATCACCTACAGGAAATCACTACCCTGGCTGATTGGTCTACTGATATTGATAGGACTGGCAATGCTAATTCGCTGGACCTCATTTCTCTGATAGGGTTATTACCGTAAGAAGCGTTCGATTGGCTTTCGTGTCGTGTTTTCAAATCTTTGATTGTAAATACAAGTCTGAAATCCGCGCTAGCTCCCGATGAATCGGGATTTCAATCCGCATGCAGTTCACTGCTTGTTTGGGCATGTGTCACTAATTTCAATTCACTATATAATTCCCGGCTTAGAGCGGTTTGGCGGGCCTCATTTGTAGGTGGTCTGCCTGGCACGATTAATGCAAGGTTTGGTAGTTTATGGAAGCAAAAACGTATCAACAAAGTTCGCTGGCGACGAAGTCTGGTGGCGGTCCAATCGGCTGGTTGTTGAATTTATTCAGTAGCGTTTGGCTTGGCGTGTCGCTGGCGGTCATTCTATTTATCTATTGCTCGGTGGGTAGCGGTGCGCCAGAAGTTCGTCAGTTGCCTTCGTTGGAAATGACGGAGTTCGAGTGGTTTCATTGGTGGCCTTTTAATTTGCTGATGGTTTTGTTCACGTTGAACATGATCGTGGTGACGCTGCGGCGCATTCCGTTTCGGTTTATCAATGCCGGTGTGTGGATGATTCACTGCGGCATTATTACGTTGACGTTGGGTAGTTACTATTATTTTTCTACCAAGGTCGAAGGTGACACGCCTGTCTTTCGTTATCATGTGAACATTGAACATCCTAGCTTTTCGAAGCCGGTGTCACTGATCGTGCTACCGGGTGCGGCGCAGCAGGTGGTGGCTGGTCCCGACGTTTGGCAATTTCGTATTCAAAGCACAAACACCGCTTGGCCTATACTTTCGGATGAACATGCTGGCGAAAAAGCGTATGCTGTAAATATCTCGGTGAAGCCGCCGACGGGTGAGCCATACATTCGGCAGTTGTTAGCCGGGTATGAGCAGTACACGGAAGACGTCATGCCGGGTAAGGGCCGGGCGATTAAAAATATTGGTCGTAAACTGGTTGACGAAAAGTTGAAGTTGACGCTCGCGCGTGAGCCTCAGACATATTTTCATGTGATGGATTCGTGGGCTTTGTTTTCTCGAACGGTGGGGGAGACGGAATGGGTCGAGCGGCGGATTGAAAACATGCCGCGATATAATGATCGCATTGCGACGCGCGATCAGATTTTTTCTGAACCTAGTTCTCCGGTAAAAATTAGCGCGATTGATTTGCCTGTGCTTAGTCAGGCTGAGGGTGATCCGTTGGCGACTACTTCGGTGCATGTGACGGGGTACCTGCGATATGCGTTTATGCAGCAGCGCTGGCGAGATGGCGGGCCGCAGTTGAATCCGGTGGTTACGGTTTCGGTATCCTCGGCTAGGTCGGAACCTCATGCTTATGAGTTAGCTGCGCTTCATTCTTCGCATGCGCAAAGTGAGGATGGGCTGATCTCGTTTCGCTGGTTAAAACGTGCGGCGGATGTGGCGCTGCTGCCAAAAGATTCGTTGCCGGTGTTACATATTAAGGTTCCTGAATCCAAGGTTTCGTTTGATGTGGTGATGACCGAGGAGACGGTGGCTGGACCTGAGGGTGAGTTTACGCCGATTGAGAATACCGAGTTTTCATATCGTATTCGTGGCGGGCAGGATAATTTGTCTATACCCGGCGAGAATAAGACTGTTTCGATTGCGATGGTGGAAATCAAAACGCCGACTGGAAGTTTTCGGCGATGGGTGGCTGATGATCCTGCGCTTACGCGGGATATTCATGGCGAGGGTGAGGACGCCCATGATCTGGACACGAAAGAGCCTGACTCGCGCATTGTGATGACTTATGACGCTGCTTCGTCGCCTATTATTTTAGCGGCTTATCCGGGTGGGTTGCACTTGGTGTATAACGGCCCCAATGGTCGGGTGTTGGATCAAGCAGTGAGTCCGGGGCAATCGGTGGAGCTGTTGCCTGGTATTTTTGTTGCAGTGTCAGGGTATTGGCATCACGCCCAAGCGGAGACGAGGCCTTATGTGGTGCCGAAAAGTTCAAGGCAGATGAACGCTAAAGAAACTTATTCCATGATTCGGTTAGAGGTCGGTACGGGGCAGAGCCGAGAGGCGAAGTGGTTGACTTATCACCCTTATGCGTTGCCGAGTGAGCAGTATGTTTATGGCGGGCGATTTCGTTATGAGCCTACGCGATTTCGCACGGCGGATGGTCGTGAGGTTGAGGTGATTTTTTCAAGGCGTCGCGAGCCATTGCCGCATCCGGTCATGTTGGAAGACTTCGCGCTGGATACGCATCTGGGCGGTTACACTGGTGCGGCTATGACGATTCGTAATTATGTGAGCACGCTGCGATTTGAGGATGATGGGGCCTGGTCCGAGGCGACGGATATTCGGGTGAATGATCCGACGAGTTATGGCCAGTATTGGTTTTTTCAATCGGTGTGGGATCGGCCTTCGCCTAGCAATCCTAATGGCGGCATGAATTACACCGGGTTGGGTGTGGGCAATCGTAATGGTGTTTATATCCAATTGGCCGGCTGTTGTATTTCGGTGGTCGGTATGTGTTTTGCGTTTTATGTGAAGCCTATTTTGAAGCGGCGCCGGGCCTCGCAGCAGCGAGCGAAGATTGGGCGAAGTCGCGACGACGAGGATGAAACCTCTAAAAAAGTTCACGAAGAAGTGGCAGTTATGTCTTGAGGTTGAGTGGTTTATTGGTGTGACAGTCATCGCAATTTGAAAAGCGAACTTAAAGAATGCTAGAAAATAATACAGCGACGCGAAGATGGCGGATTTATCTTATTGATGTGATGGTGGTGGTTGGGATTGCGGGTTTGATAACCTACAAATCGATTACCAGAGAGCCTGACCGCCGGGTGGCGACTTCGGACTTTGCACGGGCGGTAGACCTGGGCCCTTTGAATGGTATCGCGGTGCAGGCTGATGGCCGACTGCGCTCGTTTGAATCGCACAGTAAAACATACATGGGATATATTTCCGGGCCTAGGCAAATTCATGGGCAAGCGAACGCATTTTCGTATTTGGATTTGATGTTTCGATCTGATCTTTATGAAGATATTGACATGATTTATGTCAAGAATAAACAGGTGCGCGATCAATTGCTGACGGCTTTGGCAGGTAATCCCACGCTTGACGGCGAGCGCACCGAAGCCATTCGTAAGAGTGGATTGTTTTCTCGGCAATTATTAAATCAGCCTGCGTCGCGTACGCTTTTGGAAAAGCTGGGGCTGGATTTGATTAAGACGGAGAAGGTCGTGCGGGCGATTGAGTCGGCGCTAACGGTTTCTGATCCACGTTTTCTTAGCAATAGCTTAAAGATGATAGCGCCGCCGAGTGGGCTTGCGGACCAGCCTTGGTATGCGTTGGAAGAATTAAAGCGTCCTGGCGGAATGCCGCAAGATGGCGCACATGCGGGGATGATGGGGGTTAAGATTGAAGGCTTAGCTATTGAAACTCAGCAACAGTTAGCTGATTCGTGGTCAAAGTTGCGGCTGGCGTGGAAGAGTCAAAACGCTGAAGAGTCCAGTGCCGCGATTTTGGCATTGTCTAGCGTGTTGCCGACGATTGCTCCGTCGCTTTATCCTTCTGGTGACAGGTTAGGCTGGGAGAGTTGGTATTTTCGTAATAAAAGTATGAGCGGGGTTTGGCTGGTTTATTTGCTCTGCGTGATTCCGCTACTCATGGCTATTATCTATAAATGGCAGGCTGCGCGAACGATTGGCATGTTTTTGTTTGTGGTGGCGTTTGGGTTGCAGACGGCTTCGATTGCGCTGCGATGGTATATTTCGGGGCGCTGGCCTAATGCCAATATGTATGAAGCGGTGACTACCTCTGCGTGGTCTGGCGGCTTAGCTGCGATTATTTTGGAACGCATTGCTCGTAAGACGAATTTTAGAAATATTTTCGCGCTGGGGTCGGCGGTTATGTCGATGATCGCCTTGATGGCTGCGTATTTTCTGCCTACGCAACTCGACTCTGGCATTAGTAATAAGATGGCTGCGTTGAATGATGTGTGGCTGTACATTCACACCAACGTGATTATCTGGAGCTATGCGGTCATCGGGGTCGCCTGTGTGCCCGCATTGCTATTTTTAAGGAACCGCTGGTGTTTGTTGTGGGATCAGTTGACGATCCCCAAGCTGCGATTGCTAATTCTCCCGATCGCCATGCTTGCAGCAAACATTACCGGGGGCATGTTATTGATGCACCTTATCGCTTATTCTAAACATGGTTTGACAAGGGAAATATTGCTGGCATCGTCAGCTACGTTTTGGATGTCTTCAACCATTATAGCTTTGGAGTTATTGTCCGCGCGTGCCAGACGCTTGGCAGGTGTTAAAGGTGTTGATCGAGCGGCTTCGGGTGGCGCGTCTGCGATCATGGCTGCGACTCCTTCGAGCGATCCGTTCGTGCAGGCGGAACGGCCTACCTCAAGCCAGGTTTATGATGGGGCGACGATGGTGCTGGTCGAACTTTCGTTTGTGATGCTATGGACGGGGGTGGTGATGGGTGCGATTTGGGCGGATCATTCCTGGGGCAGGCCTTGGGGCTGGGATCCTAAGGAGGTCTTCGCCTTGAATACATTTATCATCTTTTTGATTTTGATTCATGTGCGCATGAAGGTTAAGGACAAGGGTTTTTGGACGGCGATCATCGCACTGATTGGTTTTGAAGTGATGATGTTTAATTGGATCGTAGTGAATTTTATCATCGTTGGGCTGCATAGTTATGCGTAGTATTGGTAGCGACATCGTACTAAATTAAGATAGAGGGAGTCACCGTTTATGGGCGACGCATTATTTTCCAGACAATTTCTTCGTTCTGATGACGTGCTTGATGCGTGGGAGCGGATTGAGCCTTATTTTGATCAGTTGCGTGATCGGGCGTTGGAGACGCCGGAAGATGTCGAGCGTTGGCTAATCGATTATTGCGAGCTGTCAGCTGCGGTGGCTGAGGTGGGGACGGACCGTCATGTGAAGATGACGTGTAAGACGGATGACGAAACGATCAAGAAAGCGTTTTTTGATTTTCTCGAAAACATTGATCCCAAGACCAAGCCACGGGCGCACGAACTGAATATAAAATATACCCAGGCGCCTGCGTCGAAGCAGTTGCCTGCGCCGCGATACGAAGTGCTTGACCGAAGTCTTCGCGCGACGGTTGAAATTTATCGAGATGAAAACGTGCCGCTTCAAGTTGATGAAGGGAAGTTGGAGCAGAAGTATCAGGAAATCGGTGGCGCTCAGATGGTTACGTTTGATGGCCGGGAGCAGACGCTTCAGCAGTTAGCTATTTACACCGAAAACACGGATCGGCAAATTCGTCAAAATGCCTGGGAGACAGCGACATCGCGCCGGCTGCAAGATAAGGACGCGATGGAAGATATTTTCGATCAGCTAATTTCGCTGCGACATAAAATGGCTCAAAACGCGGGGCTTGAGGATTACCGGGCGTATGCGTTCAAAGTTAAGCAGCGGTTTGATTATACGCCGGACGATTGTCTCGCGTTTCATGATGCCGTTGAGCGGGCGGTGGTTCCTATCGTGCGTGATTTGCAACAGAAGCGTAAGGATGCGCTGGGCGTAGACACGCTTCGTCCCTGGGACTTAGCTGTGGATGTTAAGGGTCGCGGGCCTTTGAAGCCTTTTGAAAATGTTGAGCAATTATGTCAGCGGGCGTCTAAGACTTTTCATCGCGTAGACGCTGAGCTTGGCGCGCAATTCGATGAGATGCACACGAATCAGTATCTGGATTTAGAAAGTAGAAAAGGTAAAGCGCCAGGTGGCTATCAAGCTACTTATGAAGAGGCGCGTCATCCATTTATTTTTATGAACGCGGTGGGCGTGCAGCGAGATGTAGGCACGCTGGTGCATGAAGGAGGCCATGCGTTCCATTGTTATGCCGCGCGGGATGATGCAATTTATCCTTATCGTTCCAGTCCGATTGAGTTTGCCGAAGTGGCTTCGTTTGGTATGGAACTGTTAGCTATGGACCGCCTGGACGATTTTTATCATGGCGATGAGGTCGCTCGTGCCAAGCGTACGCAGCTTGAAGGTGTGATTGAGTTGTTTCCGTGGGTGGCGACCATCGACGCTTTTCAGCATTGGCTATATACACATCCGCAGCATTCGCGTGATGAGCGGCGAGAGCATTGGCTAAGTTTGCAGAAGCGGTTTGGCGGAATCGCTGATTACGCTGGTTATGAAGATGCGTTGGCTTATGCTTGGCATAAACAGCTTCATCTTTTTGAGGTTCCGTTTTATTATATTGAGTATGCGATAGCTAAGCTTGGTGCGTTGCAGGTATGGCGGAATTCGTTGGATGACTACGCTGGGGCCGTGCAATCTTATAAGCATGCGCTCGCGCTGGGCGGGTCTAAAAAGCTGCCGGAGTTGTTTAGTGCGGCTGGTGCGAAGTTTGATTTTTCGTATGAAACCTTGGCTCCGTTGATGTCGTTGGTTCAAAAACATCTTGACCAATTGCCGCTTTGATTTTTTTGTTGATGACTGGTTATGATTGAAATGAACCGAGCAGCTACGATAAATAATAGCCCTGATGACCTTGCAGAGATTCGGCGCAAGGTCGAGGGGGGTGAGCCATTGACGCTTGAAGATGGCGTTAAGCTTTATGATTCGTCGGATATTCATACCCTTGGCGAGTTGGCTAATATCGTGCGCGAGAAAAAGCACGGGCGCACTACCTATTATAACACCAATTTGCATATCAACTATACAAATTTTTGCGTGTTGCGATGTAAGTTTTGTTCGTTCTATAGGCCTTATCCGAAGTCGGCGGAGGGGGATGAGAGCGGGCAGCTATCGTCAAACACTCCGCCCGATACTTACGAATTGTCTATCGAAGATGTTGTCGCTCGGGCGAAGGTGGCTTACTCGCGCGGTGCGACGGAGGTTCATATCGTTGGCGGGTTGCATCCCAAGCTTTCCTTTTCTTATTATACCGATATGTGTCGTGCGATTCGTGAGGCCTGCCCGCACATGCACATTAAGGCTTTTACGGCTATTGAAATAATTCACTTTACACGCATCACTAAGCCAAGGTTATCTATCGAGCAGGTATTGACTCAGTTGCGGGAGGCAGGTCTGGGGAGTATGCCGGGTGGTGGTGCGGAAATTTTTGACGACCGCGTTCACGACGAAGCTTTTAAGAATAAGGTCGGTGAGGTTGAGTGGTTTGAGGTTCATCGCATTGCGCACGAGCTGGGCATTTATACAAACGCCACTATGTTGTATGGCCACGTTGAGTCTAAGGCGGAGCGGATTGGGCATTTGATCAAGCTGCGTGAGCATCAAGCCGAAAGTCTGGCATCTCGCAAGGCTTGTTTTAATACCATTATTCCGTTGTCGTTTATTCCTGATGACAGCGAGTTGTCACATTTGCCGGGGCCTACTGGCTTGGACGATTTGCGCACACTAGCTATCGCTCGTTTGATGTGTCAAAACATCGACCATATCAAAGCTTTTTGGATTATGCAGACGCCGAAACTGGCTCAGGTGTCACTCAACTGGGGTGTGGATGACCTTGATGGCACCGTTGTGTATTACGATATTACTAAACGAGAAGGCGACGGCACGCACCAGGAGATGACAGTTGATAGGCTCAAGCGGCTGATTGTCGAAGCTGGCGGCTTGCCTGTTGAACGCGATACGTTGTATCGTCGTGTTAATCGCACCAGCGATTCGTGGCGCGTTGAAGGTGAGTCTTGGACGGTTGGTTATGATGCGTCAATTCTGGAGCCATCGCATACCAAAGGAGGGGCGGAGTCGGCGTCAACTTTTGTGCAACTTGGTTCGCCATCTGAAGATGTAGGATAGTGCTACGTCATACCCCCGCAGGCGGGAATTCAGTCTTCTCGTGACTAATAGTAGGTCGATCGTACTGCATCATGTCGTTTCTGGATTCCCGCCTGCGGGGGTATGACGAGCGCTCAGAGCACCTGGCGCAAGCCTGGCGGCATTTAAGTGAAACCCAGAATGTACGTCCGCAACCGATTGCCTTCGTGAGGCATGCCCGCAGGCTTGCGCCGTGCGGCTCTGATGACCTAATTCGTTTTGTTGCTTGGTTAAAGTGAATCTTAGATACAAATCGCAAACTAAATCATGCGGCTCGGTTCGTTTATGGTTTATGCAACAGCGACATGACTTCGCTTCTTGTGCGAGCGTCCGATCGACATCGTCCACGAACTGATGACGTGAGCATGACACTCCCGGACTTTTTGATGCCGCGACAAGTCATGCACGCGTGCGTCGCTTCGAGTACGACAGCGACCCCTTTGGGTTTGAGTGAGTCCATCAACAGGTCAGCTATTTGTGAGCTAAGACGTTCTTGAACTTGGGGCCGCTGTGCGAAGTCGTCGACCACGCGTGCCAGCTTGGAAATCCCCACGACGCGCCCGTCTGGCAGGTAGGCTATGTGCGCTTTCCCCTCGAAGGGCATCAGGTGATGTTCGCAGGTAGAGTTAAAGGGGATGTCGCGCAGGACGACCAATTCGTCGTATTTTTCGTTAAAGGTGGTTTCGAGGTGCTTAGCCGGGTCTTTTTCGAGGCCACCAAAAAGTTCCTCGTACATACGGGCTACGCGGTGAGGCGTGCGCAGCAGGCCCTCTCGATCGGGGTCTTCGCCGACGGCGAGGAGGATTTCTCTGACGGCGTTTTCGATGCGCTTAAGGTCCATCGTAGGCTCTTCTTTTTAGGTTTTTCGTTAGACTCCGATAACGTCGCTACCCCACCTCGATCGTAGAGGGGGGGATCGGCTTCGTCAAAGCTTGGTCTGGCGGTTGGCCAATGCGCTAGTATATGCTAGACTAGCCAACGGCACGGGGCGTGGCGCAGCCCGGTAGCGCGCCTGCTTTGGGAGCAGGAAGTCGCTGGTTCGAATCCAGTCGCCCCGATTATGGCTAGCGTCGTTGCCTCTTGTGGGCAGCGACGTG
>JAJRPG010000072.1 GCA_024280855.1 Planctomycetota bacterium
CGCTTGCCCAACGCCATGAATTACCTCATCCTTGAGTTCAATCCTACTCCTCAATCACGCGACTCTAACATTATAACACAATTGCCAAAGAGTTCTTCAACAGGCTGCTAAGTGGTAACTTTGGGAACCAGGGCGCTATCAAAACGGCAGGAGGACAATTCGGAGAACTCCACATTACAGACTCTGTATTCGTGAATAACATGGCGCGCTTTGGGAGTGGTGCGGCGCTTTCTATGACAGCTGGCGATAATAATCTTGTTACAAATTCTTTATTTGTTGGTAATGTTGCAGCTGTTGACGGCGGTGCCATTTCTTCTAGCGCTCGACAACTGCTAATCGTGAACTGCGTGTTTTCTGGAAACAGTGCTGGATCGACCGGTGGCGCTATTAGTTTGAGGAGTACTGATACCCAAGCTACGATTTCCAATAGCACATTTTTCGGTAATTCGGCCAGTTTGGGTGACACGATTTCAATGCTCATTACTAATTCTTCATTTCCCCAGGCATTGGTTGTGGAGAATTCTATTTTCAGCAGCGGTGGAAACCAAATATGGGAGGATGACGCAAATACAGGAAGTATAGCAATCACATACAGCGATATCGAAGGTGGTTGGCCTGGTACTGGTAACATTAATATCGATCCCATGTTCGTTGATCCCGATGGCGCAGACAATATTCTCGGCACAGAAGATGATGATCTTCGTCTAGCCGAAGGTTCGCCGTGTATTGATGCTGGCGACAACACGGCTGCTGGTTTGTTTGGTTTGGATACCGACATCTCCGGCAGGCTTCGCTTTATTGACGACGAAATAACCGTTGATACGGGCGTGGGGGCGGCTCCGGTCGTTGATATGGGGGCACATGAATTCCAGTGTTCGACTGATGCCTTACCGGCAGCGCCACCTTTAGCGGCAGTGGCTCCATTTGATATAACCACAGATCGATACTTGTCCTTCAATCCAAGTACAAACCCAGGGCAATCAACGGCCTTGCGCGTCACGCGGGTGGGTTCTTCTACGCCTTGGTATGTAAGCTGTGCATTGCAAGATGCCGGTGCGGATGGCATGTTAAGTATGCTAGTGACTTCGCCGGAGCTTTGCGAATGGACGGATTCAGTCATTCACGTGCGTGGGTGCGAGATTGTTCCTGGTAATGAGTACTTGATTGATGCCACGCGGTGCGACCTCTTTTATTCGCCAACACTGTCAGTTATTACGACGGCTCCGCAGATTGACGCGAGTCGACAATATGGCGATGTAGTCGGTGCGTTTGTCGGTGGCGTGTGGTTGGCGGCGGAAGGTCTTGTCACGGCTAATGATATCGTCGCGGTGGTGCAGAAATTCCAATTGCTTGCTACCGCACCACATATTTCTCGGGTGGATAATGACGGTAAAACGCCCAATGGCGTTATCGCGAGTAATGATATTCTCCGCGCGGTCACAGCCTTCGCTGGAAACGACTTTGGTTATGGCGTTACGAATTGTTTAACCGGAACCTGTGAGCCGAGTTGTCCGTAACGTACGATTTGGATGGCATCAGAGCCGCACGGCGCAAGCCTGCGGGCAGTCCTTGAGATATTGAAATCTCGTTATAATTAGTCTACGCAGCTATTTAAATCCCCTTTTGTCGCTTACCACGGACAACTTGGCGGTGTAGTATGCCAAGCCCCAGCGCGGGCGTGCTGAAACCTTTCATGACTTGCCCGCAGGCTTGCGCCGTGCGGCTCTGGTGGTGGAGGATGGACGCCGCGCACGCTGAAGCATGCGGCTCATTAGTCTTCGTCGATGTATGGTTTAATGCTAAGTTCCATGACGATTTCGTCTTGGATGCGCACGCCCCGCTCGCCGAATTCTGGGATTTGCGGTTTAATTTTTCGGGCTTCGTCCACCACGCCTAGGTTGATGTTGGTCATGCGGAACCCAATCCGCTGATAAAAGCCGATGGGCTTGAGGCGGTCGTTGGTTGTGGTTAGCCATATTTTTGAGCAGCCTAAATCGCGGGCCTTTTCAATCGTCGCTAGCATCAGTGCAGAGCCTATGCCCTTCCCTTGAAGCGTCGCGTTGAGCGTGAGAACTTCCAACTCCCCATCTTCAACATGAAACGTAAGTACGCCAACAATTTGGCCATCGCGTCGGTCGATGAACCCGTTTTCCTTGTGCGGATAAAAAGACCGTCCACGGCTCATGATGACTGGGCTATGCCAGTGCTTTTCGATGAACGAGGCTAGTTCGTCTCGATCGGCAGATTGTAATTCACTTCGGGCCATTGAAAATTAATGTAACCGTTTTAGCTGCTATTTACCAGCACAAGTATCCTTCGTTGCAAGACCGTTTCGGCGGGATGGGCACACCGAGCGGGGTCAGAGCCGCATGGCGCAAGCCTGCGGGCCGAATGAGTCAACATGGCCAATTGCATCCATACGCTGGTATGTCACCAGGCTTGCGCCAGGTGCTCTGACATGACTCGCCGCCAAAACTGTCTTGCACCATATCCCTCGTTGCCGTTCTGTGAGCGGCAATCTATAGTCCCAAGTATGTGTAGGCTCGTTTGCCTGCCGCCTGTTTACTTTACAGACCCAGGAATGTCAGCATGGCTAATAACACGTTGGATATTGTTTTCACGGCTCCGCACCCGGACGATTTGGAAATTCTTATGGGCGGTACGATCGCCAAAATGGTGAAGTTGGGGTATCGCGTGGGCATGTTGCATATGACCAACGGCGAGCCAACGCCGCGCGGCACGCCGGAAACGCGCATGAAAGAAATGAAAGCCGCGTCTGAGATTCTTGGCGTTCAGGTTTGCGACATGCTGGGTTTACCAAACCGTGTTTTGATGGATGGGCCTGAAGCTCGATATGCGGTGGCGACGGCGCTTAGAAAATATCGTCCGAAAATTTTAGTCGGGATGGCTGGTCGAACCCCATCAGCTTCGCCGGACCATC
>JAJRPG010000073.1 GCA_024280855.1 Planctomycetota bacterium
ATCGTTCCGGGTAACAGGTACGACGTTTCTATGACAACCGATGGCACAACATTCTCATCAGCACTATCCATCCCCACGACACCGCCACAGTTCGGCGCTGGTCGTGAATTTGGTGACGTTGTTGGTAGCTTTGTCTCAGGTGCCTGGACAGCTCCGGACGGGCTGGTCACTTCTGGTGACATTGTAGGCGTAGTGAAGAAATTCCAATCTGAAGCGGGTGCACCGATTATTGCTCGAGTGAATAACTCTGGCGAGGTTCCTAATACAATCGTGTCTGCTGCGGGTGACGTACTCCGTGCCGTGCAGGCGTTTGCTGCTGCGCCATTTGGGTTTGGCGTCACTGGCTGCCTTACGGGGACATGTGTGCCGCCTGTTGGGAGTTGTGAGTAAAGGCGCAGTATTTGGACCCTGGTCTTCTAGGATAATTACGCCAAGCGATTATTCTTCCGACGTGCCATTAAACTTGAAATATCTCGCGCGAGCCGGCATCACGTTTCGTATCACTGTCGTGCTATCAATTTGAAAGCTGCGGATTTTCCGGTTTAGATATGCTGACACATGCCTGACACGTTTTCGGCGTCTTCCTACGGCAAACGTGCTCGACATAGCCCGAAAGCCAACATACTCAAAATAGCTGAGTATCCCTTCCGGCTTTAAGCATCGACGAAACACCGTGAATACATCATGCACATCACGCAGCGCAAAAGCCGTAAGCGGTAAGCCGGAAATCACGAAGTCGTATTTGTCTATGCCTTCAATTTCCTGAACCGGGCAGCTCAACAGGTTCACGCGCTTTGCCTCAACTGCTTCTGCGAAATCCGGGTGGGTCAGCACATCTTCCCTAAGCGTCTTAATGAACTCCGGCTGAATCTCACAAACGTCAAGCTCATCTTCCGGGCCAAGAATGTTGCCCAGATATCGTGTGATAGGCCCCGTACCCGCGCCAACTTCCAGCACCCGGCATTTCCCCCGATAACTTTGATAGGGTTTACACAGGGCAGCCGCCAGATATTGAGAACTCGGAGCCACTGAACCGACGATGTTCGGTTCAGAGACATACTCTTTCAGAAATCGAATATGTTGACTAACAGCCATGACGACTAATTATACTCCAAACACGTCGAAGCCAAGTTACCAGTACGAACAGTGCGTTTACCGACCTTCGTATTCTCCGCACGCAACTGAAAGGAGAATCGTATCCCACACCAGACATCTTGGCCAGTACAGCCAAATCTGCAAGCCCGCTGTGATTTAGAACCCCTTTTCGTCCGGTATTACAACATATATTCGACGCCAAGGCCAAAAGGTTCGTTATAGGTCGTCGATTCCTGTCTTTTATCTTGAAATTTGTGAGCTGGGGCGACTATAATGTGGCGTGGAGACAAAGACTCCAAGATGTTGCAGGGTCGAAATTGGGCGATGCCTGCGCGCTGGACACTCCGCCAAGCGATGGTTCTCTCGTTCTGCAGACGATAGCACCAACGCGTGATGGATTGCGGGTGACGACCTGCCAACGGGTAACTTGGCGAAGTGGCGATTCCAACCGTCATTAGCTGGACTGGTCCCGTTTTTATAGAAGGAGGTGGTCTGTTGGATAACTACGATATGGAGAGGCTGCTTTAAGCAGCCTAAACGCGTCGTCTCAAAAAGCGACGCACAAAACTAGGCCCACCCGGCTCAACGTCGGGTGGGCCATCTTTTTTTATTATCACCACGACCTACAAATCCCCATCGCTTGCCCGCATGACCAGAATCGAGACAATCTCGTGTCTTGGTAAATGGCATGAAAATGACCTTGAATATCATCTTGGGAGGAAGCTATTGTGGATAAGCTGCTGGAACGATTCTGTCGCTATGTGAAAATTGAAACTACAGCCGTCGAGGAGACCGACGACTACCCCAGCTCTGCGAGTCAGTTGGAGCTTGGGAAGTTGCTCACGCAAGAACTCAAAGACTTAAAACTCGACGACGTCTCCATGGACAAGCACGGCATCGTCATGGCTACCATCCCTGCCAATGTGGATGGTGCGCCCGCCGTCGCCTGGCTGGCCCACATGGACACCTCTCCTGATTATACCGGCAAGGACGTTAAGCCAACCATCCACGAAAATTACGACGGTAAAGATATCGTGCTAACCGGAGATACGTCCAAGGTCATTCTCGTCGCTGAGACGGAAGGGTTAGCCGAGCTAAAAGGCAAGACACTAATCACGACGGACGGCACGACGCTATTGGGTGCAGACGATAAGTCCGGCATCGCGGTCATCATGACAACGGCTTCGTATCTGCAATCTCACCCCGAAATCAAGCATGGCCCCATTCGCATCGTATTCACATGCGACGAAGAAGTAGGGCGGGGAACTGATAAACTCGACCTCAAGAAAATTGACGTTGTCTGCGCGTACACGCTCGATAGCGAAGCCGAAGCGCACATGGAGAGCGAAACATTTTCCGCAGACTTAGCCGTCGTGACTGTGACGGGTAAAAACATTCATCCCGGCTTTGCGAAGGGTAGGATGATTAACGCCATTCGCTTAGCCAGTGATTTTATCTCGCGCATGCCAAGCGTTGGCATGTCACCAGAAACGACCAGTGGCCGAGAGCAGTTCATTCATCCCTACGCATTGGAAGGTGCAGTGGACAAGGCAAGCTTTCGGTGCATCTTGCGAAGTTTCGTCACCGCAGATTTGAAAGATCAAGCCGCGTTATTGAAAAAGCTCGCAGATGAAGTCGTCGAGGCTAACCCCGGTTCGAGCATTGATGTCGAGATCAAAAAACAATATCGCAACATGATCGAATATCTGGACAAAGAACCTCGCGCAGCCGCACTGGCCGAGCAAGCGATTCGCGCTGCAGGGTTAGAGCCAAAGATGGAATCCATCCGAGGCGGCACCGATGGCTCAAGATTAAGCGAAATGGGTTTACCCACACCGAATCTGTCCGTCGGCATGCACAACTTCCATTCCCCCCTGGAATTCGCCTGCTTAGAGCAAATGGAAAACGCCGTAAAAATTCTAATCGAACTAGCCCAGCTATGGGGTAAAGAGAAGTAAGCGAGAGACGAGTTTTTCCAAAAGAGCCGCGTGGCTTCAGCCCGCGCGGTGTTTCGGCGTTTAGGTGTTTTATGCGGTAAGTAACGGGACATAATTAGTGACACAAAAATCTGGTACAAATATAATCTCAATTCTTTCGGCCAAGTTGAAAGATTTTGTATTTGCCTATATAGACCTATTAAAGCTCCCGCTCGCCTTCTGGTTAATCATCGCCTTATTTACAATCGACTCGATGGCTTACTTCGGCGTATTGACGTTGATGACCGCTTATTGTTCCGGCGATATTGGCCTCTCGGATCAAGAGTCGAGCATAGCTGTTTCTATATTCACGGGGTTCGTGACCTTGTTCATGATCGGAGCCGGAGGTTTCGCCGAACGCCTTGGTGTTCGTCGCGGGTTGAACCTGGCTCTTCTGATTTGTTTAGTCGGCAGATTATTATATATGGGTGCGCCGCAAAGTGGCGGCAGTACACTTGTATACAGTGTACTATTTATAGGGCTGGTATTTAGTGCTTTGGGAGAAGGTATTTTACAGCCGCTCTCTTATTCAGGCATCAAGCAGTATACCGACGAAAAAACAAATGCCATGGGCTATGGCGTCATCTACGCCATGATGAACTTTGGCATTGTAATGATAGGCCTGATCTCTCCTCTTGTTCGTGTACCTGTTAATGATGTCCTCGAAGCTCGCCACAACGGAGGCGGTGAGGCCCAATCGTTTTATACCTTTTTGGCTGATACGTTTGGAAGCGGGATCAATGCGGTCAATGGAATTTGTGTCGCACTTACGGGTGTTGCGCTTATTATGTTCTTTCTTCTGATGTCGAAACGGGTTGAAGCTAACAAGCTTAGGCCTGAAGATGAAGTAAAGAAAGCCAAAGAAAGGGCAGAGGCCGCTGATTTAAGTTGGGTTCAGCGTGTGATGGCCTATTTCAAAGATGGGCCTTTTAGTAATCCAAGGTTTCTATTCTTTATTTTTATGTTGCTTCCTGTGCAGACTTTGTTTGCTCACCAATGGTTGACGATGCCGTTGTATGTGATTCGCGCTTACCCTGAAGGCGTGGGAGATCGCATGGAATGGATTGTGAATTGGATCAATCCGGGCATCATCTTTTTCGGTGTGCCAATTGCTACCGCACTAACACGTCGTACCAATGTCTACACGATGATGATGATAGGCACTGCTGTTTCAGCATTGCCAACTTTTCTACTCACAACAGGGCCTAACCTCACAACGCTCATTACATACTTGGTCATTTTCTCTATCGGTGAAGCCTTGTGGCAACCCCGATTTCTTCAATATGCTGCCGAGCTTGCGCCTGAGGGGAAAGTCGCACAATATATGGGCTTAGCCAATGTGCCGTGGATCACTGCTAAGATGACGACTGGATTATATTCCGGTTGGATGCTATCACGCTATTGCCCGGAGACAGGCCCGAAAGATACTGAAACGATGTGGCTGCTATACGCTTTCATCGCCTTGGCGAGTCCTATTGGTTTATTGTTAGGTCGCAAATGGGTTATGGCTGGTTGGGATGGTAAACCGAAGGAACCCGCGTCTGCAACGACTGAATAGTGTTGTCCGTTAGTGACAGTTGATTATCCATGAGTGAAAACATAGACACCGAATCCCCAAACGCCCCCACCCCAAAATCCGGTTTCAATGCCACCTTTTGGCTATGCAACATCATCGAGATGTGGGAGCGGTTAGCCTACTACACCCTCCGTCCCATCGCGCCCATCTACATCATGCAAGCCACCGAGCCAGGCGGGCTTCATCTGACTGCGGGCCACAAAGGTACGATATACATGTGGTGGGCTGCCGTGCAATCGCTGTTGCCTATGGTTACGGGCGGCATCGCCGACCGCTATGGCTACAAGAGGATGCTCTTCTTCTCGATCACCATGAACATCGCCGGCTATTTGACCATGGCTTACTCGCATGGCTATTACGGGTTTTTCGCAGGCATCATTATCCTGGCTTTCGGTACATCCTTTTTCAAACCAAGCCTACAAGCCACGCTCGCCCATCAGCTTGACACGGCGAATTCCTCGCTAGGCTGGGGCGTTTTCTACTGGATAGTCAACGTCGGCTCACTCATAGGCCATTATATTTCCCCGCTACTTCTCGGCAATCCTCACTCCGAGGGCGGATGGAAAACGTTGTTCCTGGTCTGTGCCGGGTTCACGGCACTAAACTACCTGATGCTTTTCACCTTTAAGGAAGTTCCATCAGGAGCCTCAAAATCTCAAAGCCCGTGGCAACTTTTTAAGCACACTATCGTCAACGTTTTTGAAGTAAGATTAATCGCATGGATACTCATCATGTCCTGCTTTTGGCTGATGATGTATCAACTATGGGATTTACAACCCAACTTTATCGTTGATTGGGTAGATAGTTCAATGGTCGCGGCTCATGTGCCGTTTGAATCCTGGAAAGAAATCGGCGATCAAGGCATAGCCCAAGTACCCCAACAGGTACTCATCTCTTTTAACTCGCTGCTCATTGTAACCTTAATGGTCCCCGTATCGTGGATGGTCCGCCGCATGCGTACGCTTTCAGCTATGTTCTTCGGTATGATTGTAGCCACGTTTGGCCTGCTTGTTGCGGGATTAACAAGCAACGCATGGTTTTTGCTGCTGGGCATATCGTTCTACTCATTCGGCGAAATGCTAACGGGTCCAAAGAAAAGTGAATACCTGGGCCTCATCGCACCACCAGGCAAGAAGGGTTTGTATCTCGGTTATGTGAATATCCCAATCGGGATAGGCGTTGGTATCGGTTCAAAATTGGGCGGATACCTATACGGAAACTTCGGCGAGAAGGCTAACCTCGCACTAAAATACCTCATGCAGCAAACCCCGCTAGGCCAGGGAAAAACCTGGGACGGTAGCATAGCCACTTTAGAAAACGCGGTCGGCGTATCACGTCAGGAAGCCTTCACAAAATTACAAGAAGTATTAGCCATAGACGGCGTCGCCGCGACAAAACTTTTGTGGGATACCTATCACCCGCAATACTACGTCTGGCTACCCTTCGCGGCCATCGGCATCATCGCAGCCATCGCCCTGGCTATTTATGGCAGACTAGCGATGAAGTGGTCGGACATGAACGCTTAATCGGCTTCTTCGCTTCCATTGGCAATTTTATAAGCAGAGCTAACAGCCAGCAGTAGGAATAGTCCATCCATCGGTGACCACATGGTTTCCATGAAAACAGTACTCGCGCCGTCAGAAAGGTCTGCTATTCCTCCGCCGCTTGTTTGTTTATCTACATATGGTTGCACCATCTGTTTAATTTTTTCTGTTCGGGCTAATTCAAATGCTTCCACTTTTGATTGGTAGAGGTGCGTAGGCATGTCATCAGTCTTCTTCTTCGCGCCAGAGTAGGCCGATTGCCAATCAGCTTCCGAAGGTTGCCAATAATCCTCATCATCCTGGTGGTCTTGTCTGAGTCGTTGCAATTCTTCATCGAGGTAATAGTATATCAGCGTATTGTAAACATAATTTGCATCATGCCATTTCTCACCGTTATTCCAGGCTTCTAGCTTTTTGTTTTCCATATCTAGTTCATCGTGACTCATCGCTGAAAATCTTTTCATCTCTTCGTCGTAGATAGTAGATCGTTTTTCATTATCATCAACAGAAAGCCCTTCGCTCTGTACACGAATTTCGGCGTAATGGCTAGCCAGCTTGTTCGGTACAAATGCATACTCATCCGCGGACTCTAACTCCCGTAATTGCGCCAGGCGATCTTCGCCGGACAGCTGCTTCACCTCTGCCTCAGCATTACGGTGAAATGTTTTCCATTGACGCTCATCAATTTCCCAGTCTTCGTTTCCTGCGGCCTGTTCAATCGAGTATTTTTCAGATGTTTTGTTCTCAACGAAACGATATATCAGCTGATGCTGCACATAAGAGGTATCTAACCATTTGTCAGTATCCTGCCACTGTTTCAAATCTGCGATAGCAGAATCCAATTTATCCGGTGAATATAGCGAAATGTCATGAAACGCGGCATCAAGCATCATTTCTCTGTGCTTGTTGAATGGGTCCAGACCGAGCGCCTCGGCCTCGATATCCACGCGGTGGTGGCTCAAGCGAAACTGTTTTCCTACCGTTGATTTTTCATCATTAAATACAAAACTTCCAAATGCTCGCAACCGTATCGTTCGGTTACGAATTTCGTCATCATTCATTTTTGAAGACATCTTCGTGCCTTCATCGTATGTAGTATCCCATTGTGCCTCTCGCTGTTCATCTGAAAAAATATCGCGCTCTTGGAATAGGTCTTCTAAAAATTGCAAGGTTACAAATTCTCGTTGTAACTCTATATTGTTCGTGTTGCCGGTAAATACTGCCTGAACTACAAAAATGAAAACCGCTGCTTTTGCCGCGACAATGCCGAATACGCTCATACCCGCCGCCGTTAATCCTGCCCTTGTATTTGCTTTGCCATATCCCTTCAACATGCCGAATCCGCATAGTGCGCCGATACCCCAGGCGATCCAGCCTATTTCGTAGTCGGTCGCCATGACAATCCCAAACCAAACAGCCGCGCCTACCAACGCGCCGATACCGCTAAAAATCGTACCTAGCATAAATTTGCTGGACGCTTTCGAGAGGCTTGCGATCTTGCTTGGTTTAGTTCTCGCACCTTTGATGGTTTTTCCCGTTTCGCGGTTATAGCCGCAACTCATGCAGAGCATGACACCGCCGTCCAACGTCGTGTTACACTTAGGGCAGGGTACGCCACGAGAGGTCGGTTCGATCGCCGGGGCAGATTTTTCCATCGCAGCTAGTTCTTCAAGTCCAAAAGTGCCATCGTCAAAAGGATCAAAGTTTGACTCGACTTTGGCAGTTTTTTCAATTTTGTGCTGGGGGATCACGAATATGTTTTCGCACTTGGGGCATTTTGCCTTGCGGCCTGCCGCGCTAATTGGGACTTTTAATTTTGCGCCGCACTTGCATTTGGCGACAAATCGCGCCTCTGATTCACTTGACATAAAACGCTTCCTCCCGAAATATCTTTGGTCACGCAGAACTGCTACAGACACATCCTAGAGGATAAGCCTAGTATTTTCAATGCGATTATAATTACGGGTAAAAGTCTTTTGGGGGGGGCAGTATGACGGAAATATCCAGTTACGGCGAAACCGTAAAGTTAGCCGTAACCGATTTATCGCCGTCGATGGTAACGGTAATCGTATTGGTCGTACCAGATGCGCCGCCGGTCCAGGATGTAAAGGTGCTGCCGACAGGAGTCGCGGTCAGTTGAACAATATCACCCTGACGGAAGGATGTTTTATTCGGATTCATAGCCACCGTGCCCGTACCGGCTGGTGTGACAACAATGTCCACCTTACGCGGCGGGAAGAAATCTACTGTCACTTCCTTGTCAGCGTCCATCATGACAGTAATCGAAGCATCGCTCCCCGAACCCGCGCCTCCCCATTTATCAAATGCATAATCTCCCGAAGGCATCACGATCAGCGTAACCAATTCCCCTTGTTCATAAGCAAATTTGTCCGGCGTTTTAAGAATGCTCCCGCCGATAGGATCAGAAAGCGTGATAGTAAGTCTAGCTGGCTTGACGAATAAATCACCTTCAAACGCAGTCGTCTTAGGCTGGGCCAGGTTTTCATAAATCACGTCGTCATGGGCCACCTGAAGCTGCGCCACATCGCCACTTACGCTGATTGTGCCAAGATTCCCAAACGAACCAAGTTCCAATATCTCAGGCCCAATCAACGCAAACGTATCCGTGCGAATATTTTCTAACCGCCACCCCTCGCTGGTTGGCGTTAACCCGCTATTGGTTAGTGGCGTAAAAATAGGCCCTTCCTGAGCTACAAAAAATTGAAACTCACTGATATTTCGGGGCACATATACCGCATTAAGCAAAAACTCAGTACGCGATAGGTCCGGGTCGTATTGCCGATCAAGCACCTGAACAATCGTTTCGTTCGGATCACCAACCAGCGAAGCCACATTTACATCAGTAGAAAACGTAGACGTCTCACCATCATACATAAAATCTATTCGCGTTGTAATCGACCCCGCGTTTTTTTGTGTCACATAGCGAAGCGTCCAATGGCCACGAAGATCGTCAGCTAATTCGCTAAACACGCTCGTCAAAGCCGCCGCATCCGAAGCCGGAAGATATCGGCCACCCGTCCCATCAGCCAATGACATGAGCAAGGCATCATTGACCGTCGTATCACCAAATCCTATCGGGTACAGCATCACGTCCGCCGAAGCCGCATCAGACAAAATAGCCGAAGGTAGCGTTTCGCTAGTCGTATCACTACCATCCGTCAGAAACACGATAGCCCGCTCTTCACCAGGCTGACGCTCAACCCCATCCAGCGTGGTTAGTGCCAAATTAACGGCATCCCAAACTCGGCTAGCCCCGGACTCCAACGAAGCAGCCGTTGGGATCGCATTCGCCAGAGTCATTTTCCCCGCATCATCCGCTCGAGTTAAAGGCTGAACTATATCAAACCCCATACCCTGCTCCGTGCGGTCATGAAATTCTATCAAGCCCACATTCTGCGTAGCCGTGAAATGATCCCCCAGCAGAAACGTCTTCGCCGCCTCGCGCATCGCATCAATCGCACCAGCCGCTAGCACCGATTGCGAGTAATCCAGCACTAGAAAAAGCTTCAGCGGCAAATTCGGTGCTGCCGTGATCGAATATCCGGTTTCCGCATAATCAATTTCAATACCATCCTCAAAGATGCGAAATTGTTCGCGCGTCACCCCGTCAAAAATCGGCTGTCCAACCACATCTTCCAACCGAAGCGATAGCTCAACAATAAACGGAATGCGTGACCGATCAGTCAAAATCCGAGCCACAGGCCCTGTCCTATCCACGCAAAATGCTTCTTCGCAAAACTCCGTACTCGCGCAATCATCATCCACCGCGCACGGCGTTGGTGGCTCAAATGCTTCCGACGCCTGAGAAAAAGTTTCACTAAACGTATCGCATGTCACATCTACAAAAAGCGTGAATCGTCCTTCAGATGCACTCGTCAACATCGCCTCACAACTATCAGCCGCATCGAACGTCCCAGCCGAATCAGGTTCAACCCGCCATGCACACATGCACGTCGTCGGCGCAGCCTTTTGTGCAGTCGTCGTGTCAGTTGTGGAGGCATCTGTCGTAGTCGTATCAGTCGTAGCCTCAGTGTCGCCAGTCGTTTCTGCCACAGTTTCATCGGGCAAGTCAGTCGGAGCCGGAGCGATAAGACTATATGTATCGCCTACGACCAATTCCGCGAAAGCTACATTAGGATTTTCAATCGCCAAGCTCCCAGGTGGCAATGGCTGGCAAATTCCATTCTCGCAGGCAAATCCAGTGTTGCAATCAGTATCACTTTCGCAGGTCACAGCTTCGCTTTCGTCGATGCACTCTCCGCCCACGCAAATAAATCCTGGATCACAAATCAAATCAGTGCATGAATCAGCTCCACTGGCAGGCGGTTGGCACGCGTCATCTTCACATGACCAGCCCTCTGCGCAGTCCTCGTCTGTAGTACAGCTCGGCGCGTTATCATCCAGCACGCACAATCCTTCGAGGCAGACTTCACCAGCCGCGCACTCCACATCAATGCACGCTTCATCAATACCTCCAGAAGTAGGCCCGCACGAAAGCGTCCCAACCGCAAGGCTAATCATCAGGAACAACAACGTGCGCGCAATTTCTCCCTGCGCGCAAACCGGTCGTGTTGTCGGGTAACATCCCATAACCATGTCTGTCGGATAAATTTCAGTACGTAGTAAGCTAAAGCCGGGGATTTTGCTTAAATATGCGGAACTAAAAGTGACAATTATTGTGACGGTAGGGCCGCCGTCCTAGAAAATGGCTTATTTCGTAGGGCGCAGAACGTACTGGATTTCCGCTGGTTCAGACGAATCGTTGAAAAAATCTAGCTTCTGATCGCACATCGGACTCAGCAACTCGCCCAACAAATCGCACCAATCCTTTTTAATCGAAGCCCGCGAATCAGGCTTCAGCCCATTAGCCATCTTCACCAGCAGTGGGGCGATAGGACGCAAACCAACGTCCCATATTTGTGCATGAGTGCGGGTCACAAAAGGGCAGGCATCCTCAACGCTTAGCCCAGCTTTTTCAAATCGCTTTTCCCAACTATTGCGGTCTGCCAACGTAGGCCAGGTATCCAATCGGCCACGTCCAATGATCTCCAGAAAACGATCACCAAGCTGGTCCCGAAATGCCTCCAGCGTATAGTCTTGCATACAGGCCAACTTGACCTGCAAGACAATGCAACCGCCAGGCCTGGTAATACGCCTCAGTTCTTGCAAAAAAAGATCGATATTTTCGATCCAATAAGCTGCGTTGCAATATATACTTTGAAACGAATCATCGCCAAACGGCATAACTTCATTGGCATCATGTTGTTTTAATTGCTGATAAAATGACAGCGCCCGCGCCTTATCAAGCAATGCGGCTTTCAAATCCATGCCCACATCAATCTTGGCGTCCGGTTGTCTAACGACGGTAGGTTTGTAATGATCGCTAACTACATCGAACATGTCGGCATGCGCGTTTGTCACGTCGTCCAGTTGACCAGCCGCTGAAAACACATCGAATGAAAGGTCTAACTCGCCGCCGCCATGAATAAAGCTAAATAGGCCATCACCACAACAAACGTCCAGCGCCGGGCCATTCATCGGACACCTCGCCAGCGTATCACTTCTAAGTGTCATCCAAAAGGCATTTTCAGGCCGCAGCCAATACACATTTAGAAACTGGCGCAACTTGTCCACGTTGGTAGTTTGTTGGATCACTTCAGCAGGATTCGCTATGGATGTCGGCATACCTGCTCCTCGCTTATCACCGCGTCTACGTCGATTGTATCAACCCTTGGTAAATCATACGGGCCAGCACCGCCCATGACCATGTTTCTTTTTGTCGAGAATGCTTGGGCAAATCCAGCTTGTTTTACAAGGTTTTTCGTGCCATCGGTGAAACTGCCGAACGGGTATGAGAAAGGCCGAAGGTCCGCACCAAGCCCATCGTGGAGCAAAGAAGCCACCCGTTTTATGTCGTGCCATTGGTCTGACAGCGACATACCAGCCAACGGGTCGTGCAAATAGCCATGTCCGCCAATCGTGTGTCCGTCCGTTTGCATCGACGACAGATCATCCCAACTCAAATACCAATGACGTGACCAACGAGTGGGCGAGCCGATGTGTGTTTGGAAAAGATGCTCCAGTGCATGTTGTCTAAGATCGATCGGCAGCTCAACATTCACAAAGTATTTCAAATGACCGCGAGACACCGATTCATAATGGTACATGCGCTCAGCCTTGACAAGGTCCATCCCCGACCACCAATCCCGCTCCGGTGCATGTTGGCTAAGATAACTCAACATCTCTTGCTGGAATATATTATCGCCAAGCTGAGCTAAAAGCAGATGAAGCATATGCGCCGCTAACATGATTTGAGAAGACAGTGTCGCACCCGCAGTAAAAAAAACACCGCGCAAACCGTACTCGTTAAGAATAGGTGCTACCGTTTTTACATGGTCCTTTAGCCCATCGTCAAACGTGGTGAGAAATGCCCGCTGCGGGATGTCCGTTCTACCCTGAGTCCAGGCAAAAAACGTAGGCCAGTCTATAGGTTCGTAGTGCTTGCAAAGCGCGTCCAACTGCACACGAAAATCTCGCGTCGTTAGCCCGCCTACCCCCTGCGATGAAAAAGGCTCCGTATCACGAATGTAGTGATACATAACCACCATGCATTGACTGGACGAGTTAGGGCTTGACGAACTGATATCAGTGTCGTTTGGCTGAGATGTTGGTAACGATTCCGGCGTCATACCAGTGATATCGGCTATCGACGCATACCTCTCCAAGCGAACGTCCCATTCTTCGTGTACTCACAAAGGAGGATTCCCCGTCATTCCCGCGTAGGCGGAAATCCAGTTCTGCGACAGGTTTGCATCACAGAATACTCTAGCGAAATAGGATTTTTTCATGCTCGGGTGCCCCATTCTTTGCCTACTGGCAAAGGGTGGGGCACGAACCGTTGAAACTCGGTATTATCCCACCCTTAGTTTACCCACGGACTATCCAGCTCATTGCTTCACGAATACTTGGCGCTTTGCCCTGCATGAGAATGCCGATACGGAAAATACGTCCCGCGACAAACACGCACCCAACTGTCGTAATGAGCATCAACACTACGCCCAACAATGGCTGCCACGTCGGCACGCCGGGAGGGACCGCCTGTCGAATAGTCATCAACATCGGAGTGAATGGCGGAATCAAGGAGAGTACCGTGGAAAAGGAGGACGTCGGTTCTTTCACTACGTTAATCCACACAAACATCGGAACGATCATGACAAGAGTCATCGGTGTCATCACATTTTGTGCTTCCTTCAAATCGCTAACAGCTGCGCCAACCGCAATAAACAATGAGCCGAACATCAGCACCGCAAGTGCTTGGAAAATAAGGAACCACCAAACGATATGACTTGGAAACATTTCGCCATATCCTGCAAAATGAACCGCCACCGCGGAGCCAACTAGATAAATTGTGCCAATGGTCATCGAGACGCCGACCATGCCTAATAGTTTACCCATCATCAGCTGGAAGGGAGGCACCGAACCCAGCAGCACCTCTGATATACGCTGCATTTTTTCTTCCAGCACACTATGAACTAACGGCGTCGCACCAATCATAATGGTCATGAACATAAGCATCATCATCCCCAATGGAACAATAATGTTAGCTAGCTCATTCGTTTGCTGGGCTTTGGTAATTTTGCCATCTTCATCTTTTTCTACCAAACCCAGATTCGCCATGCGATGTTTTTGCGTAGCCTTCATGACGATAGCCGCATCGAGGTTCGCTGTTTTCATCCGGCTAACTTGAATGGCTTCATTGATCGGGTCATCGATCCAACGCAATATGTCGTCATAGGTCGGGCTATTAGAGTAATAAGACATCGCATGTCGCATCGGATTTGGATCCGAGTTGTTTATCGCATCTGGTTCTATAATTACGAAGCCGAATATCTCTTCGTTGCGCACACGCTCGGATAAAGCAAAGATCATTTCGTCGCGATTATCTGATACTGGCGTTTCTTGTTCAATCAAATACCTCGGCTTAATTTGCTTAGTCTCGCCTTCTTCTTCAACAAAAATACCTTTCTCGTTACGCTCCGTAGCCGCACTGCTGAGTGGGATATACAACTGCCCCGTCAAATCAACCACTGCGATATGCTTGTCCGTGGTATCTACTTTATCGTGAAGCAGAAGTTGCATACCCACGCCGCCGCCCATCATAATAGGCATGAGAACCAGCGTAATAATAAAGGTCTTCGTTCGCACCGCAGCCTGATATTCTCTCATCGCAACGACAAATGTTTTACGCATGGTGTACCTCCTCTAATGTGGAAGGCTCTTGCGAAACTTGCGCCTCCGGCCCTGCGATTCGGACAAAAATATCATGCAGCGAAGGTCGAGAAAGCTCGAAGTGAGCAACTCGGCCACGCTTCATTAGATCGGTCAAAATTGCCTGACTATCCGTGCCCGGCGTAATGCGTAGCTCTTGCATGTGACCAAGGTCTGTCACATTCTCAATACCGTTCAGATCATTCAATTTGCCGTGATAATCCGGTAATGCCGCAAGAATCGTATCCTGGCCATACTTGTCCTTGATGGTGTCAAGCGTGCCGTCCAAAACTTTTTTACCCTTAAAGATCATAAAAATATAGTCGCACATTTTTTCAGCTACGCTCATATCATGGGTAGAAAAAATGATGGTTGATCCTTCACGCCGTAAATCAAGCACCACCTCGCGTAGCACATCCATATTCACCGGGTCAAGCCCGCTGAATGGTTCATCCAGAATGACGAGCTTTGGTTTGGCGATTACTGCAGAGATAAATTGAATTTTTTGGGCCATGCCTTTTGATAAGGTTTCGATTTTCTTATCAGCCCAGTCGCTCAAATTCATGCGCTCAAGCCACGCTTTGACAGGGTTTTTGTAGTCGCGCAGACCTTGAATTTCAGCGTAAAAGCGAAGGGCGTCTTTCACTTTCATTTTCTTATACAAGCCGCGTTCTTCCGGTAAATAACCGATGAGATCATTCGCAGCCCCACGCGCGTTTTGGCCTAGAACAAGAATATCTCCACTTCCGACATCGGGATAATAGATACGCATAATCATGCGCAGCGTGGTACTCTTACCAGACCCATTAGGCCCGATGAACCCATAGATGCAGCCCTCGGGCACGGACAACGACAAGTCGTCTACCGCCTTGTGCGTGCCGAAAGTTTTCGTAACGTGGTCGATCTCAACGATATTCATAGCGGACTATCCAAAGGGAAAAGCTAAAGCATACCGACGCAGGTCATGCTTAGCAGGGACGCTCTGATGTCATCCTACAGGTAGGGTGATTGGCGCTCAAGTATCTTACCGTCGTGAGCTGTCGATAGTTGTATATGGTTGTAGAAGTAATGTGAACATGTAAAAGCGGGGCGATAATTTTCATATCGCCCCGCTGGGGGAAGCCGTAACTCAATGTCCACTGCTTATTAGCAGCAAGGAAAACTAACTATTTTTTAACAGACCAATTCCTTACCACGGCCCGTCAGCGCCGCGACTAGCATACTTTGTCCATGTTCATTGGTGAGTGCGCCAGACCAGATCAATCCCTCTTCGCGCAACTCCGTAAGCCAACTGGCCATGCTTTCTTCGCATTGATCCGTCGTAAAACCCGAATGGGCCGTTATCTCTTGAGCAAGTTCAAATTCTGTTAGTGGGCTTTTTCTCAGTCGCCTAAGAATCACCAACTGATGTTGTCGTAATGCCTCAATTGTTTCAATCATATCAATGTCTCCCCTCTCGGGCATTCTAACGCGTCAAGTGCGATAGAGGAAATACGCAAAGGCCCGAGCAACGTGGGATTGTAGGCGCGTGGCAAGTGTTAGATCAATCAAACACGAAAAAGGCTAATAATGTCAACCTAAAACCACATAGCAAGGCCGAAATTAGGGCCAATAAATATCATAATAAGGTGGCCCAACGCAACATAACGTGACTATAATACCGATGGCGCTACACGATACGCGCGATAACATATGCCCTGGAAGATAGCGATCGCCACAAAATTTGATACACTTCCACCAGCAGGTAAGCGCGGGCTTACCCGGTGTTGTTTGTACACATTTTTTATTGATAGATTTGTCATGACCAAAACCTCGCTGCAAGTTCATGTAACCAACGACCCCATCTACGCAGAAAATGGCCTGATCATTTATTTTCAAGATGGAGGCCCGTGCTGGATTATCGACCCTGGTCTTCCGCCGCAAGCGCCGCAGATGATTCAACATATTCGTGAGCATAATCTCAAACCTCAAGCTATCGTGCTGACTCATGCCCACGCCGATCACATCGGCGGCATTGACGAAGTGCGAGCCGCGTTCGATTCATTACCAGCCTATCTTGCCAAAGAGGAATGGGCCGGGCTATCGGACCCGATGGAAAATCTCTCCGGCTTAATGGGGGCTGGCTTTTCCGTTGATGTTTCAGACCCGCTCGATTTGCCGGCTGGTTCTTCGCTTACGCTTGGCGATTCTACCTGGTCCATTTTCGATACCTCAGGCCATTCTCCCGGCGGACGCACGCTATATTGCGCCGAGCTTGAGACGGCTATTGTTGGCGACGCACTTTTTTCCGGCAGCGTAGGCCGAGTCGATTTTCCTCATAGTAACGGCGACGACTTGATGCGCAACATTCACGCGCATCTCATGACCTTGCCAGACGACACCCGCGTCATCTCTGGCCACGGTCCCGATACGACTATTGGCAAAGAACGCAAGACGAATCCTTTCATTTTGCAAGGTATCTAATTTTTTGAGGCGCGGCTTGCGTGATCTGAATTCCATTGCGGTGATTATCCCTTCGCTAAACGAAGCCCAAAGTCTTCGTGAGCTACTTCCCATAATTGGCGCGATGCATCTTGGCCAAGTGCTCGTTTGCGATAATGGTTCGACCGATGACACACGCGAAATCGTCGAGCAGCATGATGCGACCTGGGTATACGAACCGCATCGAGGCTATGGCTCTGCTTGCTACGCGGGGATGCGACAATTAGCCGATCACATCGAGGTCGTCGTTTTTCTCGACGCCGACCTTAGCGACGATCCACTGTTGCTCCCCGATATCTGTTCTCCTATTTTAGACGATGTTTACGATTTCGTGCTTGGTGCTAGAGTGCCACGGCTACGGCAGCCTGGATCAATGACATTTCCACAACGATTCGCCAACGCCATGTTTCCCGTCATTATCAAGCTGGGTTGGGGCTATGGGTATAGCGACCTTGGCCCATTCCGTGCGATCCGGCGGTCCTCGCTGGACGCGATTGATATGCAAGATCGAGCCTATGGCTGGACGATTGAGATGCAGATTCGGGCGATCGAATTGGGGCTTCGTATTCATGAGCTTGGTGTCTCCTATCGAAAAAGGCCTCGCGGGCCAAGCAAAATCAGCGGAACCATCAAAGGCGTCTGGCTAGCGGCTTATTGGATCACACGAACCTGCGGCGGATTATGGCTAACGCGCCGTCGAAGATTGAAAGCGGCGAGTCTCAATTCCACGTCACCACGCAGCGACGGTCCTCTCATATAAAGAACAACGCCGGTGATCTATGCAGAGGGTAAGACAGAGAGATCATTTCGATGTTAAACGGCGTTTTTGTGCAATTGAGTCCGATTATTTTTTTCAAGATAAATAGCCATGAGACGAATTCGCATGTCCGTGTGGGTTGAACTTTTGATAGGCTGAGCGCTGATCTCGTTGTGGTCCAATAGTTCAGGCAGGTCAACCTTTCGCCAGTAAGCGAAAGAACGACCGTGCCCTACAATCGGTGCAGTCGTTTATTAAACAGAACCGCACCCGTGAGGAAGCAGTCTCTTCGTGCACCTGCAAAGGCCGCTTCCTCACAGGCGCGGTTCTGTTTGGGGATACGGCGAAGGGTTGTATTGTGATGTAGGTTAAGGGTTGAAGGCTAATTGGAATTGGGCGAAGTCCCGTAGGCCTATCTGCTCGTCAAAGTCAAGATCGACGCATGCACAGCCAAGGTTTAGCGATGAGGCTGGGCCGGTCAGGCACTCATTAAGGTTTGAAAAGTCGCTATAATCATAGATGCCGTCTGCGTGGCACAATCCAGCTTCGTATGCGCCCATGTCCAGATAGGTAATAGCACCGACGCCAGTATCGACTATGCTGGTGTCATCAATGATGCGGTCTTTGCCATCGAGGTCGGTTAAGCCGCCACCTGTATTGAGATAAGCATCGTAGTCCGCAGCGTCGATGCACGGTGAAAGTAGCGAGAGTCGAATGTCGTCGTCATCCGTGCCAACGATACCGTCAAGGCCGAGCGGGTCAATGAAAAGTGGGTCAACGTCGATGTTGCCACCGCCGTCAGCGCCTAGTAGCGTATCCCATGTTGTGCTGCCACCGCTTCCTTCAATGTTGCAGTAGGCGATTGTGGGGGTACTGGAGGCTGCATTAATTATCTCGTTAGGACTGTTACGTCGTAAGATACAGTTAGTCAGCTTTGGGTTGGAATTGTCAATGTTGCGTATGCCACCACCTCCACCCCCTCGGATGCTGGCGGTATTATTGCTAAGCGTGCAATTAATTACGTTAGGACTACTGTCGTAATTACCAATAGCGCCACCGCTGCCGCGACTCGCCATATTTCCACTGAACAAACAATTTGCAATAACAGGGTTTGAGGAATCAAAATTGCCCAATCCACCACCTGACCCTGCCGTATTTCCTCTGTACATGCATTTTGTAATTGTCGGGCTGGAGAATGCAATATTGAGCATTGCTCCACCGTAAATGCCTCCATCATTTTCATAGAATAAGCAGTTGGTTACCGTCGGAGAGGAGAAATCCCTGTTGTGCATCCCACCTCCCCTAGTGGCTGTGTTATTACCGAATGTACTGTTAGTCACTGTCGGACTAGCTGAGTTGCTATTGCGCATTCCACCGCCTTCATCGGCTACGTTTCCAGCAAAGATGCAGTTTGTTACCGTAGGGCTAGTACCGTCATTAAACATCCCACTACCAGTTTTCTCTGTGGAATTATTAGTGCCCGTTTTTCCCCCTGTGATTGTGAATCCGTTAAGGACTGTCGTCGCGGTTTCTCCACTGATGCAGGTAACTACCGACACACCATTGTCATCGTCCGCTACACCGGCGGCATCAATAATGGTAGACGCCGGGCCGTGCGAGCTGCGCAATGTGATGGCTTTGCCTAGAAAGTTGATGGTCTCGAAGTATGTTCCAGGTGGAACGATGCACTCATCGGCGTTCACTGCTGCATCAATGCAATCCTGAATGCGGCAGTAGAATCTATCCTGCGTGATGTTATGAATCTTTAGCTGTGGAGATTGATTTTCGTAAGCCCCCATGTCCACACTTCCGCAGACGGACCGTGGCAAACCGTCTAGGTCAGTAGTCATGTCAACCGGAACAGATGAGTTATCGCCGGAGTTAATCACGGGTGAGTTTGGCATAAGGCGCAAATTATCATCGATAATACCCGCAAGATTGTCAGACCCGAGCGGATCAACAAAAAGCGGGTCTATGTCGATATTGTGGCCTCCGTCAATGCCAAGCAATGAATTCCATGCTGCACTTCCACCGCTACCTTTTATGTTACTGAACCTAATGGCCGGCGTGCTGGCGTTAGTGGCTGTGTCGTTGAATATCTCGTCAGAGCCTTCGTCCCATAGCAGCCTGTTGAAGAACTCTTTGGCAATTGTGTTATAATGTTAGAGTCGCGTGATTGAGGAGTAGGATTGAACTCAAGGATGAGGTAATTCATGGCGTTGGGCAAGCGTAAACGTGAGCAGCAGAACCTATGGGTGGC
>JAJRPG010000074.1 GCA_024280855.1 Planctomycetota bacterium
GCAGAAACCTCACCATGGGCGAGCGAAATTATGTTAGGAATCGCTAGCCTTCAGTAACTACGGACTCCCCCTATTACCCAAAATAACGACGAGTACCTTAACAGACGGAACATTGGCCATGAACGACCATATTGATAGCGGCGATTCAACGAACATTACTCCAAAACCAGAGGAAAACGCTTCACCAACTCCTCCGAATACTCCCACACGGATACCGCCAGCGTCGTCAACGCCCCCGGCTCCGATGCCTCCCACTCCAATACCACCGGCTTCGTCGGCACCACAGCCTCCTCCGGTATCAATCGAGCCAACCGCACCGGTAACGCCAACGCGCATTCCGCCAGCCGCACAGGCTGACCCGGTTCCGCCAACACCAGTGCCACCACCACCACCGCCTGCGGAACCAGAACCTTCGGCCTCACCGATGGACCTGATGGGCGACATAGAAATTCCCGCAGAATTAGACAAGGAAGTCGCGGCTGCCCTTGCGGCGGAAATGTCGGGCGTTTCGACTTCTTCCTCTCCCGACACGACCGCTGATGGCAAATTTGAGCCTGGAAAAGAAGTGACCGGCACAGTCGTAAACATCTCCGAAGACGACATTTTTATAGAGTTCGGGCCAAAGAGTCAGGGCGTACTCCCCCGTAATCAGTTTGGTAAAAAAGAGACTGTGGAACCAGGCCGGCGCATTGATGTCGTCGTCGAACGTTATGACGAAGAAACGGGTCTGCTCATCCTCGCCCGCAAAGGAGCTATCCAACGGGCGACTTGGGCCAATCTCTCCAAGGGCATGATTGTCGAAGGCCGGGCGACTGGCGTGGTCAAAAGCGGTTTGGAACTAGACGTTCAGGGCATCCGGGCCTTCATGCCGCTCTCTCAGATTTCCATCATTCCGATGAAGGACACGTCCGTCCTGTTAAACCAAAAGGTTCGCTGCGTTGTTTTAGAGGTGAACGCCCGCAAGAAAAATCTACTCGTCAGTCGCCGCAAAGTGCTTGAAATCGAGGCGAAGGAATCCAAAGAAAAATTACTCACCGAGCTTGAAGCTGGACAAACCCGCAAAGGCATTGTCCGCAGCCTGACGGAATATGGCGCATTCGTAGACCTCGGCGGTATAGACGGATTATTGCACGTTAGCGATATGTCGTGGAGTCGGGTCAACAAACCCGGCGACGTCGTGGAAGTAGGCCAGGAGATTGAGGTCAGCGTTGTCAAAATCGATACCGAGCGAGGGCGAATTTCACTAAGCCTCAAAGAAACTACGCCAGACCCCTGGGCTGGGGTTTCTGACAGATTCCCGGCTGGCACTTCGGTCAAAGCAAGAGTTGTCCGCTTAGCCAGCTTCGGTGCATTCGCGGAAGTAGAATCTGGCGTGGAAGGCCTGATTCCGATAAGCGAAATGTCCTGGTCACGCATCAGGACATCCAACGAAGCCGTGCGTGAAGGCGACATGGTGGACACGGTGGTCATTCGCGTCGAGCAAAAAGACCGCCGTATTGCTTTGAGTATGAAGCAAGCTCAAAAAGACCCGTGGGCAGAAGTTTTGGAAAGCTTCCCGGCTCAGTCGCTGGTGACAGGAAAAGTCACAAGGCTCACGGATTTCGGCGCGTTTGTAGAAATTGTTTCTGGTGTTGAGGGTTTGATTCATATATCTGAACTATCCACCGAGCATGTAAAAGCTTGCAGCGACGTCGTGAAAGAAGGCCAGGAGATTGAAACTCGCGTGCTGGGCGTCGATCTGGAAAATCGTCGAATTTCGCTTTCTATCAAAGCTGTGAAGGTGCAGGAAGTGACAGCGGAGCAAATTGAAGCCATAGCCCAGGAACCAGCCAAGCCGCCGAAAAAGCGAAAGAAACCGCTGCGTGGTGGCCTATCCAGTCACTATAACTGGTAGTCTCCGGAAAGGCGTGAGCGTGCGTAAGGTGCTGGGTCGCTTCATTGTCTGATGGCAGACGTGGTTGATGGTCTTATGAAATTTGAACTAATCGACCGAATTATCGAGCTGGAGACGGGTCAGCGAATCGTAGCCACTAAGGCTGTTTCGCGGTCTGAGGAGTATTTAGCCGATCATTTTCCGACGTTCCCGGTGTTGCCGGGTGTGTTCATGCTGGAAGGTTTGATACAAGCGGCCAGTTGGCTGATCCGGGACGCACTAAATTTCGCACCGGCTGCCGTCTTGCTCAAGTCGGCAAGAAACGTAACATACAAGAGCTTCGTAAAACCAGGCGACGTGCTTCGACTGGAAGTAAACTGCCGAAGTTATGACGAGGCAGAGAGCAGTTTCGACGGTATAGGCAAATGCGGTGAGGTGGAGACGCTACGGGCGAGGTTCACCATGTGTCATTTGTCAGAAGATGCAATCGTAGCCAATCATGAAGCCACCGAGGTGTGGCGTGAGGCTTCGCGGGTCAAGTTAGGTGCGCTACGACATGGGTAATACAACAAACATGGAGGTTCGAGGGATGACGACAAGCCGCGATGAGATTTTCGGTAAAATTCGCGACGTGTTGACTGATGCACTAGGGGTCGACGACGACGAGGTTCTAGCCACTGCGACATTGCAGGGCGATCTTGGCGCGGAAAGCATCGACTTTTTGGACATCGTCTTCCGACTCGAGAAAGAATTTTCAATCAAGATTCCAAAAGGCGAGCTGTTTCCAGACGACATCCTCAACAATGCGGATTTCGTAGACGGCGACCGCATGACGCCTCAGGGCTTGGAAACGCTTAAAAAAGCCATGCCCCACGCAGATTTTTCGGATTTTGAAACAGACCCTTTGGTTTCAAAAATGCCGGACCTGTTCACGGTCAATACGATTGTCACCTACGTTGAAAATAAGCTGGCAGCCGTCTAAGCTACGACATACACTCTTGACAGGCGTACGGGCCAAGGCAAGTATGCGGGCTTAGGAAACGTGTTGGCGTAGTGGGACGATCATGCGGTGGATTTGGATTGATTGCTTTGTAGAGTTCGAGCCGGGCGTTCGCGCGACCGCGCTCAAGAACATCACCCTGGCTGAGGAACATCTCCACGACCACTTTCCCCACTACCGCGTCATGCCCCCTTCCCTAGTCATTGAAGGCATGGCTCAGACGGCTGGTATTCTGGTGGGCGAGGCTCGCGGGTTCAAAGAAAACGTCATCCTAGCCAAAATTAAGCGTGCTGATTTCACCAGCTATGGTATGCCCGGCGACCAGTTACGCTACGAAGCGACGGTCGAATCCATCACCGAAAGCGCTGCGATGACGTCGGGCCTGGTGCTGCGCGGTGGCGAAGAAATCGCCCAGATAGACCTGATCTTTTCCCATGTAAATCAATCTACACGCTCATCGGAAATGCCGGATCATAATTTCGTGTTCACCGGCATGTTCATGGATTTATTGTCACAGTTTCGTGAAAAAGACAAGTTGGAAAGTTCATCGACTCATGCAAGATAAAAGACGTGTGGTTATCACCGGCGTGGGCGTAGCGACACCGCTTGGCCTGGGCATCGAAGACACCTGGGACGCGCTTCTCTCCAAGCGAACAGCCATCGGGCCTATGCAAGGCTTCGATGCTTCCGAGCTACCCGCGTCCATCGGTGGCGAATTGCCAGCTTTCAAACTGGCTGACTACATTCCCAAAAGCCATCGAAAAAGCGCGAAGCTCATGTGCCGCGACATCGAAATTGCCATGGTTTGCGCTTACCAAACCGTCAAACATGCCGGGTTAGTCACCAAGTGCATGGTCGAACGTGGTGAAGCAGAAGCCGACGCGAAAGTCGACCCGGTAAGATTCGGCGCCAGCTTGGGCGCGGGTTTAATCCCGGCTGACCTGCGTGAATTAGCTGCCGCATTCAACACGGCTGTGACCGATGGGAAATCGCTAAACCTCACCGCCTGGGGCGAAGAGGGCATGACCAACCTGACCCCACTTTGGCTATTAAAATTTCTGCCCAATATGCTCGCTTGTCATGTGACCATCGTTCACGATGCCCAGGCTCCATGCAACACCATCACCTGCGGCGAGGCTTCTGGACACTTAGCTATTGGCGAAGCATTTCGCACCATCGCTCGTGGAGACGCCGACGTCTGCATCTGTGGCGGCGTGGAAAGCAAGACGAACCCTATGGGTATAGGGCGACAGATAAAAATGGACCGCATCAATACCCAGGACAACGACAACCCCACCCTCGCCAGCCAACCCTTTGGCCAGGACCGCGAAGGAATGGTCGTCTCAGAAGGTGGCGGCATGGTCATCATAGAATCATTGGACCACGCCCAATCTCGCAGCGCACGAATTCTCGGCGAATTAGCAGGCTTTGGCTCCGGGCACGACATTCATCATTGGCAAGAACCTTGCCCAGATGGGGAGGGCACAGCTATCGCACTGCGTAAAGCATTAGCCGATGCCAACATCAAGCCTGACGAGGTTGATTTATTGAACCCCTTTGGCACGGGCATAGCCAAGCATGACGAATCGGAGCTAGCGGGCTGGCGGGCGGTATTTGGGCCTGATATGGGCAAAAAACATGCAGCTACAACGCGTGGCGCGTTGGGCATAAACGGGGCAGGCAGCGGAGCCATTGATTTCGCAGTCAGCATCATGGCCTTATACAGCAACACGGTCCCCCCTTCTCAAAACACCGAAGCCGCTATCGCCGCGAATGCGTTCGGCTTTGTTTCCAGCGACTCTCGCGATGCGGACATCACAGCTATGATCTCACTAAGTCGCTCGCTATCCGGTGGCCAGCGGGCTGCGTTGGTCGTTAAAAAGTTTCAGGAAAATTAAGGAGTAGTGCGTTGAATCGTCGAACCGTCATCACGGGCATGGGCTGCGTCACACCACTAGGCTTTGAGGTCGAAGAGGTCTGGCGAAGACTATTAGCGGGCGAGTGTGGCATCGCGCCGACGACCTTGTTCGACGCGGCTACTTTCCCCACCACCTTTGCGGCAGAAGTCAAAGAATTCCCGTTGGCAGCGCTACTGGGCGACCAATCAGAGCGACACGCCTCTGCCAGCCGTAATTCTCGTTTCGCCTTAGCCGCGAGCGTCTTGGCCTGGCGTCAGGCGGGCTTGGACCAGGCGTTGGCTTTGGACCATACGCAAATTGGCGTCTATTTGGGCGGTGGTGAAGGGCCATTGGACTTTGATGCCTCCACACAGGCCGCAATTGCTGGTAGCCGAGATGATGATGGCCAGCCAATAGATTTCGACTCCGTGCGTTGGGCGCCTGCGGCTATGGAATTGCTGAACGGCGAACGAGAACTCGAACAAGAACCCAACTTAGCCGCCGCTCACATCGCTTCATTGTTTAAGCTTCAAGGGCCAAATTTCAATACGCTCACCGCCTGCGCCGCCAGCACCCAGGCCATAGGTGAGGCGTGTAACATGATCCAATATGGCGATGCCGACGTAATGATTACCGGCGGCACGCATAGTATGATTCACCCGATTGGCGTGACGGGGTTCAACCGTCTCACCGCCCTATCCACGCGAAATGACGACTGCTACACGGCTTCACGACCATTCGACCGAACCCGAGACGGCTTTGTCCTTGGCGAAGGCGCGGGCATTGTGGTGATAGAAGAACTGGCTCATGCCCAACATCGCGGGGCTAAAATTTTGGCTGAAATCGCCGGATTCGGGTCCACGGCTGACGCTTACCGAGTCACGGATATTCACGAGGAAGGCCGGGGACCAATCGGCGCGATGCGCATCGCGTTGCACAAAGCCGGGCTTGAGCCTGCGGATATAGACTATATCTCAGCTCATGGCACGGGGACTGAGGAAAACGACAAAATTGAGACCAGGGCTATTCGTGAGGTTTTCGGAGACTTAGCTCCCAACGTCCCCATCAGCAGCATCAAGAGCATGTTGGGGCATCTAATCGCCGCAGCGGGCGCGGTAGAGCTTATTGTCTGTGTTCAGGCTATCCGAGACAGCATCGCCCCACCTACGATTCACTACCATACCCCGGACCCCAACTGCGACTTGGACTATATCCCCAACGAGGCCCGGAAGACCAATATCCGAGCGGCGCTGAGCAATAGCTTCGGTTTTGGGGGGCAAAACAACGCGATTGTGGTGAAGGCTTTCACGCCGTAACTTGACACTCATCGACGAATCACAAACAATCTATCCTGAGTTTGCCCATGAGCGGGTATGGAGAGTGGGATTCTCTTTAAGAGCGCAAAAGTATAAGCTCGATTAGCCCTGTCGGTGGACTCGCTGGTAGTGAGAAAAGCGCGTCGCGATGGCGCACGGGGTAATCGGTATTTTTAATTGAAAAGGGTTCAACGCAATGGCCAGAGGTCAACAACCCGGTAATAGTGCGATCACAGTGTGGATGATTGTTTTTGTCGCACTTTGGCTAACGTCTACTGTTTTTCTTGTCATCCTATATACAGGACAGGAAGAACTGAACACTGAAAATAAACGCTTGGTCGAGGCCAGCAGCAAGTTGATTAGCTCGACGGAACAACGTTCGGTCGCGCTGGCAAGCAGCGCGCGATCAGGTGGGCCTACGGTGGTTGGTTTGCTGGAAGGCGCTCGCAGTGAGACGGCGACCTTGGCGACGGGCAACGCAGCTGATGATGTCGCGGCGATTCGCAATGAGCGAGATAAGCTATCCGACGCGATTCAAAGCGATAAGCTCGTACCCAATCCGAGAAAATTCCGCGACGTATCTTTGCTGGAAGGATGGTCCACACTTTATAACGAATACAAAGCGGCTCATGCGTTGCTGGAAACCACGCGACAAGGTGCGGCTGAGCTTGAAAAAGAGGTCAATCGCCTAGTTGAAATGAACGCTACCCAGAAGAATGATTTCGACAAAAAAGCCAGCGACCTCGCCAGCCAACTTGCTGAAGTTGAAGAAGACCGTTCGCGTTTCCGCAAAGAGCGTGACGACGCGATGGCTAAGCAGGAGCAGGAATTCGCTACCCGCTTGAAGCAAAACGACGACGAACTCACTCAAGAGCGTCAGCAATTTGCCAAACTCTCGAAGCACAATGCAGCTTTGCAGGATAGATTTCGTGCCCAACAGGAGAAATTTGGCGACGTACTCATCGGCCCGACTTCGCTGAGTACCGCGCGTCAGCCAGATGGAAACGTGCTCACGGCTGTCCCTGGCGACGGCATGGTGTACATTGACCTTGGCAGCAATGACCGCTTGACACTTGGGATGCGATTCTCGATTTACGCTTTGGATACGGGCATACCGGCTGACGGCCGATCGAAGGCCCAGATTGAGGTGGTGTCCATCGGCCCTACTTCTTCGGAGTGCAAGATCATCCGGATTGCAGCCAACCAAGTTATTCTTGAGGGCGATCTGATTGGAAACCCAATTTATGATCCTAACCGCCCTCTCACGTTCATGGCCTTTGGCGACTTCGATTTAGACCATGACCGCACAATTGATTCGGACGGGCTGGAGACAATCCAGGCGATCATCAGCGAATGGGGTGGTGACACGGTCAACGAATTGACGGCGTTGACCGATTTCGTGGTACTGGGCGCGGCCCCCCACCGCCCCCGTAGTTCTCAGCCTGATGGGCAAAACCTAAGTGATCGTGCCCGCAAAATTCGAGATCGATGGGACAACTATCAGGAATCACTGACAGCAGCGAATAGCTTAGCGGTGCCCGTGTTGACTCAGGATGTGTTTCTCAATTTCCTTGGATATGCAGCCAGTCCGACTGTGCGTTAATCACAGACGCACTTTTTGCGCTAAAAATTAGTCACAACCCTTTGCAGTATATATGGTTCTGGATTTGACCGTCCGAGAATCATGGTGTATACTGTATTAGGAGATTCATCGCTGGTCCTGATACTGAGACCGCGTGCTCCTATCAATCGATTTTACTTTCACGGACTAATTTGAAGTGTGACCACCCAACCGTTGGGTGGCCGTGTTTCGTGTGTAAAGCCTTTCCAGAGGTGCTTTTCGCTTGTTGACCTCGTTTGAATCTGACAAACAGCAGATACTGGATCGAGTTGATCTGGTAGGCTTGGTTTCTGAGCATGTCGCTTTGCGACAGCGAGGCGCGAGATGGGTGGGACTCTGCCCTTTTCATGCGGAGAAAACGCCGTCTTTTACGGTCAATCCGGACATGGGCATTTTCAAGTGCTTTGGCTGCGGCAAAGGTGGCGACATTTTCACTTTCGTGCAGGATCAAGAAAAAGTGAACTTCGTTGAGGCTTTGGAGATGTTAGCCGACCGCGCAGGTGTGGAATTACACCGACGTGGCGATGCCAATCAAGGACAGGCTGATGGTGCGTCGCGCATGGAAATTTCGAAGGCTAATGCCTGGGCGGCGGCGCTGTTTCAACGCAATCTAGCGGACCCGAAGCTTGGCGAATCCACGCGGACTTATTTGGATAGTCGCGGGCTTAGTCCTGAAATTGTAGCTAAATTCGGCGTGGGGTTGGCACTCAACGATAGCGACTTAATACCTAACGCCGCTACAAAGGATGGGCTAGCGATTCAGCTTTTGATCGATGCTGACATCATGCGACGAAGTGAGCATGGTAATGGCCGGGCTTATGACACTTATCGAAATCGGCTGATGTTTCCCATCCGCGATATGACCAAAAAAATTATCGGGTTTGGCGGGCGAACGCTGGGTGATGACGCAGCAAAGTACTTGAATTCGCGTCAAAACGCCCTATTCGACAAAAGTCGCAGTTTATATGGTATTGATTTAGCCCGTGAATCTATTGTCTCTACAGGGCGGGTTATTGTGGTTGAGGGGTATACCGATTGCCTGGCTGCCCATCAGGCGGGGTTCCCTGAAACTGTCGCTACGCTGGGTACGGCGCTAACTTTGGCGCATGTGGACGTCCTAAGACGGTACTGCAACCAAATTATTTTGCTTTTTGACTCGGACCAAGCTGGGGACGCGGCTGCGGAACGAGCGATAAAAGTGTCGATTCCGCGCTGTGTGAACGTTCGTCTCGCGCATATTCCTGAAGGTCAGGATCCGTGTTCGTTTTTGGCGGACCATGACAAAGAGATGTTTGCGGATGTGTTGAATGCCGCGATCGACGCGCTAGAATTCAAGTGGAATCTGACACAGCGTCGCTTCAACTCAGAATCGTCTGAGTCGGCCCGCCGCGAAGCGGTACTCGATTTTCTTCGGGTCGTCGCGGAGGGCATGAGTACGGGCGCGGTGGATGCGATTCAGCGTGGGCTGCTGGTTAATCAGGTAGCTCACCTGTTGCGTATGGATCGGTCTGAGGTGAATCGTCTGATCGCGGGCTTAGCGCCAAGGCGTCAGCAAGACGACCGCCTGAGTGAACCTGGCGCACGAGCGGGTTCTTCTCGACGCGAGATGCCAGTCAGCGGTGAGCAGGCGGCATGGACGAGATTATTGGAGGTTTTGTTAAGTGAACCCGGAGCGGTGCCTGAGATTGGGGCGCTGCCGGATATTGAACGCATGACGGACGAACGAGACCGACGGCTGACGACTATCGCCTTGGCGTTGAAGGATCAGTTGGGTGAGTTTCGATTGAGTGATGTGTTAGCCCGCTGTGAGTCGCCTGAGGATACTCAGCGTGCGGGCGTGCTTGCCCGGATGGGCAGCGAACGAGGAAATTATGTCGCCACGGCGGCACTGGCCATCGAAAGGATTCAATGTGCCAGAGAACATAACGAGCTGGAGCATAGAAAAGCAGCACTACTGGGTGAAGGATTAGAAGAAAAAGAGCGGACAGCCAATCTCGCAGCCATTTACGAAGCCGCTAAACGGCGCGGGCAATTTGCCCCTCGCCATGCTTCGTCTTGATGAGTATGCGATGTTGACACTGAAATGTTTAGACCCCGAAAAGGCAAGTAAACCATGACGAGTACCCCCACACAACCGCAAGATGATTCTCAAGTTGATCCACAGGTCGGACCGAAGGTCGATCCGGTGGAACACTCCCTCAGCGCACTGATTGCGCTCAGTAAGGACCGCGGATATGTCACCTGGGAGGATATGAATAATGTCCTTCCTGACGAGGCCGTGGAACCTACGGAACTTGAAATCATTATGATGAAACTAGAGGACGCCAAGATAGACATCCTGGACGACCTCGAGGCCCGCGCCCGCGATTATAAGAACCGTACGGGTTCAAAAAAGTCGGGCAAGGGCACATCTGAAGCGCCTGTGAATAAGAAAATAATCGAACCGGCTGTCCCCGATTTCACGGATGACAACGGTGTCAAACGTATTGATGACCCCGTGCGCATGTACCTGACGCAAATGGGTGAGATCCCCCTGCTTACGCGTGCCGAGGAAATTCGACTGGCCAAGAAAATCGAACTGACGCGCATGGCTTTTCGTCACAAAGTTCTCGAAAGTGATTATTGTGCTTCTCTAGCTGTTGATATTCTTAGTCAGGTCCATGAAGGGCAGCTTCCTTTCGATCGGACCATGAAAATTTCCACTTCTGAACATGCGGCTAAGTCCCGTATTAGTGAGCGGATTCCTGTTAATCTTGCCACGGTTCGGAAGTTGATGGAACGCAACGAAGCCGCGTGGATGGAGCTTGATGGCCCGCGTATTCCTGCGGCTCAGCGTCACGAGCTTGAGGCAAGCGTTCGCATGGGCAGGCGCAAGGTTTCCAGCCTCTTAGAAGAACTGTCACTGCGTACCAGCCGCATTCAGCCGTTGATGAAAAAGGTTCGCGGCTTGTATCGAAAGATGTGCGAGATTGAAAAGCAATTGGTCGCGCAGAAAAAACGCAGGACCATGCTCGATGAAGACTTCTACGCCATGAAGGACGAACTTTCGGGTATCGAGTCTTTGTGCATGGAAAATTCTGAGCCATTGGGGCACAGACTTAAAAATATCGAATGCGTGTTCGGCGAATACGAAGGGGCGAAGCGATTGCTTTCAGGCGGTAACTTACGTCTCGTGGTGAGTATCGCCAAGAAATATCGTAACCGAGGCCTGAGCTTTTTGGATATTATTCAAGAAGGTAATACCGGCTTGATGCGTGCGGTGGACAAGTACGAATACAAGCGTGGGTATAAGTTCAGCACCTACGCGACGTGGTGGATTCGTCGGGCGATCACGCGTGCTATCGCCGATCATGCGCGAACGATTCGTATTCCGGTTCACATGATCGAAACGATGAGCCGTCTGCGCAATATCGGTAAAGAATTGCTGCAAGACCTTGGTCGAGAGCCAACGATCGACGAAATCGCGGATAAGGCAAAAATGCCGATCAGCGAATGTCGAAGGGTGCTGAAAATTTCTCGTCATCCGATTTCACTGGACCGTCCTGTCGGCGAAAGCGAAGATTCGTACTTTGGCGATTTTATTGAAGATAGCTCCGTCGAATCTCCAGTAGGCACCGCCGGGGGCGAAATGCTCAAGGACCGCGTCGAAGAAGTACTCAAGACGCTAACTTATCGAGAGCGAGAGATTATCAAGCTTCGCTACGGTATTGGCGATGGCTATACTTATACGCTGGAAGAGGTTGGTAAAATCTTCAAGGTGACGCGTGAGCGTGTTCGGCAGGTTGAAGCTAAGGCGATTCGTAAATTGCAGCACCCAGTTCGCGCTCGTAAGCTTGAAGGCTTCTTAGAGAACGCGGAAGCTTCTCCGGTTCAAACATAAAATGGAACGCTTTCTTCACTGCCCCAACAGCTTATAGGCTGGTAGGCGTGCTGGTGAACAAGCGAAGATAATTATTTTAGCCCTCGAACGCTTATACTTTACGAGGGCTTTTTTATGCGCTTGAATAATCGCGGGTTTGGATGTTTATGGATTGGATTGCGCGGGCGTATAGGGCGTGAACGATGGCAGCCACCTTATATTTGTGGGCCGATTGGCTGTTGTAACTCCGCGCGGGCTGAAGCCACGCGGCTCCATAATCGCTTTAGTTGATTCGTGTACGAATTCGCGTAAAGTTTCGTATTCTCTGGGAGTGTCCGAACGCCTGGTGGGTTCCGCGGTCTTCAAAGCCGTTGCGGGGTAGCTTGCGCTGCCCTTGGCAGGTTCGATTCCTGTCCACTCCCGTTGACGGTTGTCTTATAGCGCCGGTTGTATAGCTTGATTGACTCGACCTTAATCTTTTGCCAGCTTCCTGCGATAGTCGGCGGCCTTGTCTGGTTTGCCCCATGCGTCATATAGTTCGGTTATGCGTCTTTGCGATTGTATAGTGACTTCGCTTTCCAGGCCTTTTTCTGCTTGAATTCGTAGATGGCTGGGCAATAGCAGTGCTTCTGCTTCGGGGAGCTTGCCCAGGTGGACGAGACACTCCCCCAAAACACTTTGTACGTTGGCCAGTTTCCAACTATCCGGGTCGAGTGTCGCTTGACGAATGGATACGCTCTCTCTTGCGGTCTTCTCGGCTGCGGCGAAATCACCTTTAGCGATAAGCGATCTCGTCATCCCAATGAGTGCCCTCGCCAGCCTGGGATGATCTTTGGATACACTGCTACGTGTTAGCTTTAAGATTTTCGTGCTTAGTGATAGCGATTCTTCGTGTTCACCTTTCTTGCTTAAGATGCCAGCTAGGTTGCCCGAAAGTAGCATGACATCTGAATGATTGGCATCAAAAAGGTTTTGGGCGATCGTTAAAGCCTCTCTCGTAGCGTGTTCGGCCTTGTCTAACTCGCCCGTAGCTACATAGACATATTGCAGATTATTCAGCACGGGCATGAGTTCATAGTCCTCGTTGCCCTTAACCTTCCGAAAAACTTCGAGCGCTTCTCGTAAAATGTTTTCAGCTCGGTCGTACTCTTTATTTCGATAATATAAATACCCGAGTTCCCCCATCGATTGTGCAATGCTGGGATGCTCGTTACCAAAATACTGCTTCTTGATGGCTAGTGCTTCTTGGTTGAGCTTGAGTGCAATACCATACTCTCTCTTCATGATATGGACTGATGCCAGATTACCCATAGCTACGGCTACGTCGGGATGGTTGTCGCCTAAAAGTTTTCGCAATATGGTCAGCGATTCATGGAACATCGGCTCTGCTTCATCAAGATTCCCTATTGTTTTGAGCAGGTGTCCGAGATTGTTCAACGTAGCTGCGACGTATGCGTGGTCGTCAGGATACAGTTTGCGCCGCATCGCCAGCGATTTGCGAAATAGCGACTCAGCCTTGTCATAGTCGCCAAATTGCTGGTTCACCTGCGCCAGGTTGTCCAGGCATAGCGCTACCGTTTCATGAGCTTCACCGTATGTAGCCATCATCGTCGCCAGGGCCTTTTCCAATTCGCGGGCGGCGGATTTTTGGTCTCCTTTTTTGCGGTAATACAAACCAAGTTCGTTGCGGACGTTAGCTACGCGCACATCGTTTTCGCCATACATCGCGATTCGTGTAGCTAGCGCCTCCAGGATTAAAGGTTCGCACGCTTCATATTCGGCTCGTTCACGGTGAATAGCTGCGCGTTTTAATAATAAACCTGAGATGGCACTGCGATTATCCCCAGGCGCAATGCGCAGGATTCTTATCGCGGTGTCTAGTTGAGATTGGCTTTCATCGTACTTCGCTAACTCGAAAAAAGCTGCGCCAATCGTGCCGCGAATAGCGGCTTCCACTTCGGGCTGTCCTTGAAGGGTATCATCTATTTTCGAGGCCGCGGCTTCGAGGATTTCGGCTACGGTGACTTCATTTCCGCGAGGGTTATTCTTAGGATTTGCCTCCGCGAGCATGTCGATGAGAAACTGATTCACAGCTAGTGCTTTGGACGCTTCACGTTGCGCGACTTGTTGTGACGCCTCAGCAAGAACCCGCTGTTCGGTCTCCCTCATCGCCAGCTTACTCATCCCGACAAGACCAATCAGCAGCGCCAGGAAAGTCGTAGCTATGCCTCCTACGAATGCTTTGTTTCTCGTCGCGTACTTCTTAAATTGATAGAAAGTACTGGACGGTCTGGCGATAATCGGCTCGTCGTTAATGTATCGACGTACATCTGCGGCTAACTCTGCGGCTGAGAAGTATCGGCGCGATTTGTCCTTTTCTAATGCTTTACACAGAATCGTTTCGATGTCCCCTCGAAAGGCGGTGTTCAAACTGCCGATGCGCGATGGTTCCTCGTCTCGAATGATTCGCGCAGCCTCAGGAATAGATCGTCCTTTCAGGTCATGCGGAGGCCTGCCGGCGAGTAGTTCATAAAGAATTACGCCGAGTGCATAAACGTCGCTACCCGTGTCCACCTGCGTTGAATCGCCGACGACCTGTTCAGGACTCATATAGGGAATCGTGCCAACAAGCTGTCCCAAGCCGGTATGCAATGTAGTTGTTTGATGCTCGTCGTCAGTAATGAGGGCAATGCCGAAGTCGAGAATTTTTGGTTGTCCGGATTTATCAACGAGCAGGTTGCCGGGCTTGAGGTCGCGGTGAATCACACCTTTTAGATGCGCGTGATGCACGGCATCGCATACCTGGGCTACTAACTCCATGCGCTGAGAAGTGTTTAGTGAATGCTCATTCGCATACTTTTTCAAATGCTGCCCGCGAACGAACTCCATCGCGAAGAATGGCCTTGGTGGCGCGGTTGGTCCTTCGTCTGCTTCGTCTACGATGCCAGCTTCGTAGACAGTGGCAATGCCGGGGTGTTGAAGGCGTCCCAGGGCTGCGACTTCCTGCGCGAATCGCTTGCGCATAGATATTGTCGTTAGCTCTGGTCGAATAACTTTTAGGGCAACCGTTCGGTTCGGGTTTTCTTGTTTGGCTTCGTACACGACCCCCATGCCACCTTCGCCCACCATGCGCACAATCGTATACTTGCCAATGTTGCTTGGAAGCTTAGCTAGTGATTCGGCGGCTGATCGGTCGTCGCCTACATAGGCAGGCGTTTGCAGAAATTGATTGATGGCAGTGCCAGATGGTTTGAGCAGCCGATCGACCAACGCACGCAGCGCGTCGTCGCCTTGGCAAGTTTTTTCGATATGGGCTTCGCGCTCTTTTGGTGTTAAGTCCGCGACTGCATGAAAAATGTCTTCTGCTTTTTGAAATTTACTAGGCTTCATCCGGGGCGACCTTATCAGCTAGTTCGGTGTAAAGCCATCTTTTGATAAACTGCCATTCGCGCTTGATGGTCGTTTCAGAAAGTTCCATAATGGCGGCTGTCTCTTCTAAAGATAGCCCGGCAAAATATCGCAGATTGACAATTTGGCCTTTACGAGGGTCTTCGGCTTCGAGTCGCTTGACGGCTTCATCTAGCGATACGATGTCCTCTGTCGGCGGGCTGATTACCGGCGTTACATCATCCATGTTGACCCGCTTCATATCTCCGCCGTGTTTGACGCTCGCTTTGCGACGCGCTTGATCCACGAGAATGTTGCGCATGGCTTTACCGGCTGCCCCGAAAAAGTGTGCGCGGCCCTGCCAGCCCGGATCTTTCTTACCGACTAATCGAAGAAAGGCCTCATGGACGAGCGCCGTCGGCTGGAGCGTTTGCCCTTGCGGCGTTTGAGACATACGGGCGCGAGCAAGCCTTCGAAGCTCGTTATACACAATAGGTAGCAATTCGGCGGCTGCATCGCGGTCGCCGGATTTTATATTGTGAAGCATCTGCGTGATGTCTGGATCGCCCTGGTCAGGCATTTCTACGATTCCTTGAAAATAAATGGTCTGTCTAGCCACAAAATTACGGATTACTAAATAGAGCGGGCTAGTGCCTCGAAATACTCGATCACGGTCTGTGAACACACATTCTACCTAGTTTGAATGCGTGTTTCAAGAAATGTAGCGGAGACCGTCTAACAGGCGGCAAAATGTCGTCGGTGACCATGTTATCGGCTCTGTTGGTGTAGCTAACGAAATTGGAGCGAAGGATCATGTTAAAATCAGAACAACTAATCGGGACCGTATCTATGAGATTTTGTAAAATCTCGTGCATTGCAGCACTTCTTTGCTGGACTCTATCGGGCTGCGGGCTAAGTACGGAAGCACCGTTGAGCGACGCCAGCGATGGTTCACAAAACCAGGCGCCGGTGTCTGCTGTCGAACCCTCAACGAAAATAGTTGTGTCTGCGATTGATCCGCCGGTCGGCGTATTAACTGGTAACGTCTTCGTTACGGTAAGCGGCCAAGGATTCACTGAAGGCATGGAAGTGCGTTTCGGAGAGATACCAGCCGAGAACATTCGAGTCGTGAACGATCAGTTTATCACACTTACCACACCGGAATTGCCGCCAGGTATTGTTGATGTTTCGCTTACCATTCCTGGTTCGGAGTCTATTATTTCCAAAGATGCGTATCTTTCCATTTCGACTAGCTGTGTTGATCCAACCGACAGCGACGGTGACGGGCTGACCGACTGCGAAGAAAAACTTGGCCAGGAAATTCGGGTAGATCGCGCGGGTTTTGATGTGGATGCCCGCTTTGTTCAGGTATTCATTGTAACCAGTGATCCGCTTAACGAAGATACCGATGGTGATGGCGTATTAGACCGCGACGAATTCTTGAGTCGCAGTAATCCGCGGCTAGGAGATACTGATGGCGACGGTCTGGGTGACTGGGAAGAAATCAATCGCTGGCTTACTGCGCCCATGAGTGTAGATACCGACGGCGACGCTCGCGGCCCCAACGGCGATCTCCCGCCTAACCCATCTTTGTTCGACGGGGCTGAATTGAACACTACAGGATACGAGGTACCTCAGGATATATTTATTTCTGAGTATGTCGAAGGATCAAGCGGATTAAACAGCGACGTGGAGAGTTTTAACAACCGCGCAATCGAGCTATACAACCCGACAGACCGCGACATCGATTTATTTGCTAGTGGTTATAGATTTGAAGTCTATAACACGGCTGGGACAATAGTTGGAATCTCTTCCATGAGTGGCATCATTCCTGCTGGCGGCGTGTATATAGTTGCAGACGAACTGTCAAACATACCAGTCAATGTAGTGGACGAGTATACACCTTACTTTAAATTTGATGGCAACCAAATCATAACGCTCGTAAGAAATTCTATGTTTGGTGATGAAGTGCTTGACTCGATTGGCCAGCTCAATCCTGTTCGTGACATAAATCCGCCACTACTGGACCAAAGCACTGTAGCCGGTGCTATAGATTCGTTTGATGTGCCGCTGGACGTTGATCACTGGCAGTCGTTTACAGCCGGGGTGACTGGTCAATTGACCAAGATGCAAGTAGTTGTAGGTTCGCCAAACTTACCTGTCTTTATCGAGACAACAGTTACCGTGGATCTTCTCGCGGGTGAAGGATTATCGGGGCCTCTACTTGGGACGGTAGATCTAACTACATTTTTCGTGAAGGCTGAGCAATTTCCAATGGACGCTGCGATGGTAGCTGGCCAAAAGTATACGGTCGTATTTCGTGCCACGCCCGACGCTGTCACAAAGAGCCTTGGCGCGAATTATGATGCAGGCGGATCTGACATATCGCCCGATGAGGATCTCTGGGTGGTAACCACGGTCGCCGCCAGTGCGCCGGGATTTGGCAAGGGTGATACAAACACTGTCGATCATACATTAGTACGCAAGGTTGGAATTTGCAGTGGCGACACTGACATCAATGATAGGTTTGATCCGGCTGATGAGTGGCGCGGTTATCCCATTGATACGTTTAGTCAATTAGGAAGTCATATTTCCATTTGTCCACAGCGCGTTGTCGCAGGTGGGACATCACCCACGCTTGCAGATACCGACGGCGACGGTAAGACTGATTACGAGGAGTTTGATGACGCGGTCCGCAGTCCTGTCATAGCTGAACTGCCCAAGTTGGAGTTAGACATTGACGGCGAGATCGACATTTTCCTTAACGTCGAATACGCCGATTCGCTAGGTAAAACTGAGCAATATGGCACGTCGGTTTCCGAGACGAACCAAGTTACCGTAGGCAGTTATGCTTCCAACTCTATTAGCCACACCATTTCGGCTTCCTCCTCGATCGGGTTTAACAGCAAGGGCGCGACGGGCGACTTTACGGCGGGTTATTCGCTCGGACTGGAAGAAACATATGGTACTTCTCGCGATAGCTCCCAGGCGTTGCAAAAGGAATTCTCTCGATCACAAACAGAATCGCAGCAGCGCACCGAGTCGTTTGCTAGTGGTACGATTCGTGTTCCGCTTCGCTTGACAAACATCAGCGACCTATCCTTTTCCGTAACGAATTTGGGGTTGACAGTTAAACAGCCACTTCCGCTGCAAGACCCTACGGATGAACGAGTTTTCCAACCGATCACAACATTGGTCCCCGATCTATCATCCTTTACATTGGCTCCAGGTGAAGAAACGCCAATCGTGATAGTCGAACGCACGGATGTTGATCCTGACAAGATCCGCGAATTGATGGCTAAGCCCAGTTCGTTCTTGTTAGAGCCTGCTTACTATGACCTATCCAATGCCGGAGGAATCGATTTTGATTTTCTCAAAGAGACGACGTTTGCACGAACCGCTCATATCACCATCGACTTTGGTGATGGACGCGCGGATGATTATTTCATAGCTACGAACGTCAATCGAAACTTTCATAACTCAGGCTACGCCGGGATAAAAATGGGAACTATTTTGAACGAAATTTTAGGAATTGAGTTTGAAAATGAAATCGACGTACTAACATTGCAAAAAACCTTAAAGCGGATTGACGGCTTTCCTGTCGGTGAACCCAACGCGAGCGGATTCTGGGCTTACATCATTCTTTCACCTGACGGTGGCCCGATTACGGCGATTGCGGATGGAGATTTCGCTGACATTACGATAAGAAACGGTGATGAAGTCATTCTCGTATTCACGCAGGACCTTGACAATGATGGCTTATACGCCATTGAAGAAAACTTGCTACGCACATTTGATACTGTTTTTGACAGCGACGGCGATGGCCTGGGCGACTTCGATGAAGACCGCGTCGGTTGGGACGTTAGCGTGGCGGGAAAACAAACTTATCACGTGACATCCGATCCAGCGGCTGCCAATACTGACGGCGACAACTGGAATGACTACGTCGAACGAAATAACGGCACTGATCCTGTAAGACCTGACACAGATGGCGACGGTCTCAATGATGACGTCGACCCGGCACCTCTTACCGCAGCTCGCAGGCTTTATGTAGATGCAAGTAAAGGGCCAGGTGGCGACGGCGCGAGCTGGAACACCGCGTATCGTTACTTGCTTGATGCCATTAACGTAGCTAAAAACGCAGAAGGTGGGTCGCCAAACGACGATGTTAGTGAAATATGGGTGGCGCAAGGCGTTTATAAACCAAACTTGTCGGATAGTGGCTCATGCACTTCGAATTGCATCCAGCGCACGTTTTTGTTACCTGCAAGATTAAATATTTACGGCGGATTTTTGGGCACTGAAATCGATCTGTCAGAACGTAACTCCGATCCGATCACCAACAACACCGTGTTGTCGGGCGACGTAAACGGTGATGACGGCGATCTACCTGGCGGACTCAGCAATCGAGCAGACAATGCTGCAACGCTGCTGGTAATGAGTTCCTATGTTACGATCGATGGATTCTCCGTTGAACGAGCCAGCGAAATTGCTATTCTTTCCAACGGTCGAACTGACATTACACTATCGAACCTGCTCATCAGGCAAAACACTGGCAGCTCAGCCGTGCAAATGGCCAGCCTCAGCGGAAACGGTCATTTAATTCGCAATACCACGTTCACGCTTAATCAATCGGATAGCAAAGGGGGAGCGCTACGTGCTCTGATAGCTTCGAAAATCACGATTGAAGATTGTACATTCCGACAAAATTTTGCGTTGACCAGCGGCGGTGCGATTTGGGCGGAGAATTTCGGAAATTCGGGTGCTGATCCACACCTTACTATCAAGAATTCGAGGTTTATTGAAAACGAGACGCAAGGTAATCCAATGGACATAAGTAATACATGTCCCTCATCAAACGGCGTCTCACGTGGTGCTGCTATTTATCTAGCCAGTGGCGCCGTCGCGGACATTATCTCTTGTTCGTTTATTCGCAATCGTTCGCAACGACCGGGAATCAATAGTATTAATAACGGCACTGGGTTTACGTCAGGGGATTACAATCCAACAAATCCAACGCTCATCGCGGCTACCAACTTGATGGGTGGCGCTGGTGTGTGTGCGCTTGGTGGAAGCGTTCTCGCCGTAACAAATACGGAATTCTTCGGGAACACAGCCGTCGCGGGCGCGGGTATCTACGGTGACAGCACATCACGTCTGGTTTCTACCAACAACAGCTTTGTCATGAATACGAACGATGATGCGCGAGAATGTGGTGGTAATGGAGTCTCTGAAAGATTCCAGGGGGCTGGCGTGTTATGGTTCGGCCCTGCCTCGATTACTAACACCCTGTTCTGGCGTAATAATAGGCCTAACGATCCTGTTGGGACAGAACCGATCATTGCACAAATCACCCTACTGGATAGCGATCTAACGGTTGTCCGCAACTCGTTCATTCAAGGTTTGACGAGTATCTTCAACGGCAATCTCGGGTCTAGGGATACAGCCGACCCGTTCTACGACCCCTTGCTCGAAAGCGCTATCAGCGGAAATTTGCAACTGACTGTTGATTCACCGTGCATTGATCGTGGAGACAAAATCGTAGACATCGACCCAATCACGCCGGGTTTGCAACCTCTACCAGGTACGGACCATCGAGGCAACGCCCGCGTCGTGGATGGTAATGGCGACTCTATTGCAGAGGTGGATATGGGCGCGCACGAGGTTCAGCCATAACCGCGAACTGTCGTGATGGACTTAGTGTACGATTATAAAATAACGAGGATTGAATTATGTATCGCTGGATGAATGTATTAACGCTTTTGGTTGTCTTGGTGACTCAATCGCAGTTGCTCGCTCAAAACGACCCGTGCGATCAGGCACAAGTCATCGTGGGCAACAGCGACGTTGACTTCGATACGACTTTCGCGACAAGCGATGGCCCCGATCACGCGGCTTGCACGCAGTTCGGCCAAGCAGGTATCGACCATGATTTGTGGTATGTGTGGACGGCTGATTGCACCGGCGAAGTAACTGTTGAAACGTGTGGTCAAACTGCCATCGACACAAAGCTAGCCATTTATGAAAGCTTTACGTGCCCGCCTGCAGAAGAAAACGTGCTGGATTGTGTCGATGATAATTGCGGCTTGCAGTCGAGCATTGGATTTACTGCGGTCCTAGGCAATGACTATCTAATTCGCGTCGGCACAGCCGTGGGCGCAAGTGGCGGACTGGGGACGTTCAGCATCTCTACTTGCGCACCCGTTGTGGGCGGCGCTGACACTTGCAACGGCGCGGAACAAATCCTCGGCAGCGGTGCATTTGAGTTTGATAATCAAAACGCCAACAGCGACGGGTTAGATCATGCTGATTGTAATTTTTTCGGCGAGAGTCAAATAGACCACGATGTTTGGTTCTGCTGGACAGCGGGCGTTGGGTCTATAGGCCTCACGGTTGATCATTGTGGACAGACCAGTGTCGATACTAAAGTCGCGGTCTATGAAGGTTGCGACTGTACTTCTCAAGCGAATTCGCTTCGGAACTGCAACGACGACGCATGTAGTCTGCAATCGCGCGTAGACATTACTACCGCGCCGGGGCAACAATACCTCTTGCGTATTGGCACATCCCCCGGTGCATTTGGTGGTAACGGAACCTTCACGATTTCAGAAATCTCAGCCGACCTAAACCTCGATGGCCAGGTTGATCTAAAAGATGTAGCTCTGTTTCAACAATGCTACACCGGCAAAGATGGAATGGCAGCAGCCGGATGTCCTTGCGACACGCACGCCGATTTCGATGGCGATGGCGATGTCGATTTGGACGACGCATCGATTCTAATCGCAACTGGTTTGTCGGGGCCAATGCCTTAGCGTGATCCCGACTCTCCAGGGCATGTCAACTATTTGTAAATCATCAGCCATTTGCAGCGATTGATGACATCTGTTTGCAAAACAGACCGTCCTACAAACTACTACTCACACTTCCATCCACTGCGCCGGGCGGGACTCGAACCCACGACATTCGGATTAGAAATCCGATGCTCTATCCAGCTGAGCTACCGGCGCGTCGTTGTCCGCCGTTGAATTTGAGGGCGGACGATTAGCGGAGTGTACCTTAGTCCTGCGAAATGTTCCAATCAATCGAACATCTATCCAATAAGTCGAGCAGCATTGGGTATCAAGTCTTTTTGGCGTAAGGTGCGTCGGCTGCGTTTTTCACGATCACCACTTCGCAATCCGGAAGGGCAGCTATGAACTGCCTGCCGTAGGGCTTGCGACAGACTCTTGGGTCGAGGATTACCACGATGCCGCGATCGGTTCGCGATCGGATCAGCCGGCCTATGCCCTGCTTGAATTTTAAGATGGCTTCGGGAACCTGATACTCCATGAACGGATTGCCGCCCTGCTCACGGATGCGCTCGATGCGGGCCTCTACCGTTGGTTGAGATGGCGACGCGAACGGAAGCTTTACGATAATGACATTGCTCAGTGATTCACCCGGCACGTCCACCCCGGCCCAGAATGTGTCGGTTCCAAAAAGTACGCTGCGGTGCGCGGTGCGAAATTTTTCCAACATGACCGTGCGCGTTAAGCCCTGCCCTTGCACCAATAAAGGCATCTGACTCATATGACAAAATCGCTCCATCATCCTAGCGCATTCATTGAGCATCGCATAACTGGTAAACAAAACGAACGCCCGCCCTTCCGTATGAGTCAGGTATCGCTCCAGTTTTATACAGACTGCGGGCAGAAATATCGAGGCGTTTCCGGGGTCGGGCATGGTAGACTCGACGTAGGCTACGACCTGCTCGCGGTAATTAAACGGCGAGCCTAGTTGCCTGGACTTCGTATCTTCCAGGCCTAGTCGTTTGGAAACATAAGCGAACGGCTCACTGTTGGTCGTCGTCATGGTTGCTGACGTCAGCACGACACTCCGCACGGCGTCGAATAATCCTTCACGAAGCTCTGGGCCTATATCAACAGGGCGAGAGGCTAAGGAGATGCGGGTTCGGCGGTCGCGGCGCACATCAATCCAATATACCCACGAGGGAGTCTCATGTTTATGCCACTTCTCAATCATCTCTGCAATGCCCGTGCAGCGATTCATCATCGACAAGAGTTCAAGCTTCTTTTCCTCGTCGTCCATACCCTCGCGCAAATTGCTAAGTGCAGACCGCAGCCTCATCAAACCGCCGGCCATTGGCTGATCTTCGAGAATCGCTTTTCGCACACGGCCTGAAAAAGATGGCTGATTATCTACCCAGGCGAGAACCATCTCCACATATTCGTCTAAGGTATCTCGACAATGGCCCACTTGCTCGATCGCTGGCATCGCGTCCGGGCCAAACAAAATCCCCTTACCGCTTTTCTCATGCGACAACGCATTGAGCAGATGAGTAACCTGAGCCGTTGAAACGGAGCTGCCAAGATGGTCGGCTGCGACTCCTTCTACGGTGTGACCTTCATCCAGCACGACGTAATCGTAGTCGGGTAAAATCGCAGCTCCCTGTCGCCGCAATGCGATGTCTGAAAATAACATCGCGTGATTTACTACTAACAGATTCGCCTTGATAGCTCGCCGTCTCATGCGTTGATAGAAACAGGTGTCGAACGTCGCACATTTTCGCCCCATGCAATCGTCCGAATCGCTACGGACATGGTCCCAGACGGCGAAGCTTGGCTCTTGGGGCAGGTCGGCCAGTGAGCCATCCTGAGTTTTGTAGGCCCAGTCTTCAATCTCCCAAAGCGATGCTAATTGTATCTTGGCTGGGAAAAGCGTTGCTTGCCGACCGCTGGCCCGTGTGAGTCTGCGCAGGCCTAGATAGTTCGCCCGGCCTTTGACTAACTCTGCGGTGAAATCCTCGTCCATGATGCGTTTTAGGAATGGGATGTCTTTGTCGATTAGCTGTTCCTGTAGCGCGATGGTGTGTGTACTAATGACTACACGTCGTCCGGTCCGCAGCGCACATTGAATAGCTGGTATCAGGTAAGCGAAACTTTTTCCGACGCCCGTACCAGCTTCGATGAGCGTGTGATGCTCTTGTCGAAAGGCGTCTTCGACTGCGATAGCCATCTCTACTTGTTGCGGTCGCTGCTCGTAATTATCGAGGTCCGCGGCGATTGGCCCGTCTTCGCCGAGTACGGCACAGGCAGCCGATACATCTCTTGTTGGTTCAGCATTCATGCACGCATTGTCCAATGGCTTAATCATACGCACAAGTAGGCCGTACACTGCACAACATTTATGCGGTAGAAAAACATTTTTCACGCTATACTCGACCGGATGCCATGAAGAGGCTATACCCGGTACGCTTTGTTTGGTACGCATTATTGTTGACATTGTTTATCATTCTCTAAATCTCGTGATAGGATGTTGTCGGAGGGCAAGGAAATTACGGCCGTATGCAGCCGAGTGGCTGGGGACGGGCCTTGCTACTTAATGAGCCAGATTCTTAAAATGATACGGTGCGATACGAAAGAGCGGGCGAGTAGAATTTAGAATTGTCTTATTTGTCTGAAAGTCAACAGGTTAATATTTATGTCACGTCAGCCTACTTCATTTCTTGATGGAATTATTACGTTTGATAAGCCGACGGGTATTACGTCTGCGAAGGCGTTGTACAAAGTTCGGGCGATTAGCGGGCAGCGCAAAAGTGGCCATGCGGGGACGCTGGACCCTGGGGCTTCGGGTGTGCTGGTGCTTTGTCTGGGTAAAGCGACGAAGTTGGTGGAATCTATCATGGATCAGCCAAAGGTTTATCGATGCACGGCGAGATTGGATGTGACGAGTCATAGCCATGACAGCGACTCCGCACTCGTGCCGTATGAAGTTTCGCATCAGCCTAGCGCGGATGAAGTGGCGACGGCACTCTTGAGTTTTGAAGGTGAGATTGAGCAGACGCCGCCTATTATTAGCGCGATTAAAATTGATGGGGTTCCGGCTTATAAGCGTGCTGCCCGAGGGCAAGAGCTGAAGTTGAAATCGCGTAAGGTGCGTATTTATTGGCTTATTGTTCATAAGTACGAATGGCCTTGCCTGGATTTTGAGATGGCTTGTGGTCGCGGGACGTATGTGCGGTCGGTGATTCGAGATTTGGGTGAAAAGTTAGGGTCCGGCGGTTGTTTGACTTCATTGGTACGGCGGCAGGTGGGACCATTTCGGCTGGAAAATAGTTGGTCGTTGGAGAGGCTGGAGCAGGCGGCGGGCACTTCTGAATATGTGACGACGCTTGAGCGGTCGCGGGAGTTGCTTGCACCTGATTTGATTGAGATACCACAACGGCCTGTTGTGGCCTTATAGTGTAATTCACACGGTGGACTTGGTTGGTGCGTCGTTTAGAATGTTTGTATGCACCAAGGCACGGACGCTATTACTGAACATTTATTGGCTGACCTTAACGAGCCGCAACGGCAAGCGGTTTGTCATGTTGAGGGGCCTTTGCTAATTCTTGCGGGGCCTGGCAGTGGGAAAACCCGCGTAGTGACGCGACGAGCGGCTTATCTAGCAGCGACGGTGGCCCGGCCTTATCAAATTTTGGCTATTACTTTTACGAACAAAGCTGCCCGTGAGATGAGGGATCGGATTGACGCACTCGGCGTCGGCGAGGGGATGACGGTAGCGACGTTTCATGCTTTTTGCGCAAGGCTGCTTCGCATTCATGCTGATCGCGCGGGCATCTCTCGGAATTTTACTATCTTCGATACTGACGATCGCCGAAAATTAATCAAAAAAGCGATCGAAGCGTGCAATTTATCTACGACCAATTGGTCGCCGGCTGCGGTTGAGTCGGTCATTAGTACCGCTAAAAATGATATGCTCACGGCTGAGGATTACGCCTCCGATAATTTGGATTGGCAGCAGCAATCATACGCCCGCATATTTCTTTGTTACGAAGAGCTGCTTAAAAAAATGAACGGTGTGGACTTTGATGATCTTCTTTGTCGGGTGGCGAGATTGATTCAGGCTGATGCGGAACTTTGCGGGATTTTAGAGCAGCAATATAAGTACATGCTCATCGACGAATATCAGGATACCAACGCCGCGCAATACGCCATAGCTAGGCAACTTACGAAAACACATCAGAACATTTGCGCGACGGGTGATCCCGATCAATCAATCTATGGCTGGCGTGGGGCTGATATTAGTAACATTCTAAATTTCGAGAGAGATTTCAAAGACGCGACCATCGTTCGGCTGGAACAAAATTATCGCTCGACGCAGAAGATTTTGTCTGCTGCGGATGTACTCATTGCTTCTAATTCGCAGCGTAAAGAAAAAACGTTGTGGACGGAGAATGATGAGGGGCCTGCGGTGGTGGTGATGGAACATGAGAGCGGGGACGACGAGGCTCGAAGCATTGTGCGAGATATCGGCTCGCGTATTCGTGAGGGTACGCAGGCGCGGGAAATTGGCATTTTGTATCGCATCAATGCACTCAGTCGCTCACTGGAAGAGGCGTTTCTTCGTGAAGGGATTCCTTATTCTATTGCAAGAGGCGTTGAGTTTTATAATCGTAGGGAAATCAAGGATGTATTAGCCTATGCCAGGATTCTTGTGAATCCTACCGACGAAATTGCGCTTTTTCGAATTATCAATACGCCGACAAGAGGGATTGGTGCGACGACGATTAGCCGATTGGTTGAGCAGGCTAAGGGACATCAGATTTCTCCGCTCGAAGCGATCTATCATGAAGGCGTATTGGCTGAGCTTGGTCGGTCGGCTAGTAAGGTCAGGGCGTTTGGCGCATTGTTACAAACCCTTCAGCCGGCACTTAAATTACCCGCAAGCCAGGCGATGGAATACATGATGTCGCATACGGGCATTCGAGCGATGTATCGAAAAGAAGATATAGCTGACGAAACACCGCTGGCTAACCTGGACGAGCTTATCAACGCGGCTGCGACTTTTGAACGAGAGCATGAAGGGACTACGCTGGTTGATTGGCTGGAACATGCGGCGCTGATTAGCGATGTGGATATTGTCACTAATGAAAACGGTGCTGTCACGCTAATGACACTTCACGCAGCGAAAGGTCTTGAATTCGACAATGTTTATATTGTGGGATTAGAAGACGGGCTACTCCCCTTTCGGCGACATGAAGAGGCTGGGGTAGACGAAGAAGAGGAGCGTCGGCTATGTTTCGTGGGTATGACGCGGGCCAGGAAACGGCTCACGCTGTCTCGCGCTCGTTACAGAATGCGGCGTGGGATGACCGAAAGAACGGTGAAAAGCCCTTTCCTCGACGAACTACCCAGAGTTGAGATAGAATGGACGAATTGTGAGGGAGATGCGAGGTCGCGTCGGTCGGCGGACCTTGGCCGATTGCCTGACGATATTGAGCAGTGGGAGATCGGGTCGATCGTGCGGCATCCAGTGTTGGGGCTTGGCAGTATTGCGATGATCCACCAACATCCGCGACAAACGCGCGTGGATGTCAAATTTCGGGACGGGTCGGAGCGGTCGTGGGTGTTGGAATTCGCTGATTTGGAGCGCGTCGACTACGATGAGATTGGTGACGCATTTTAGAGTGTCTTTATGCTTGATTGGTTACATGCGATAGGAAATTTTCGATGAGACATGCAGTAATCATGGCGGGTGGTGTGGGTGTTCGTCTTTGGCCTTTGAGTCGTCAGGGTCGGCCTAAGCAACTGCTCCGCCTTTTTCGCGGGACGAGTTTGCTTAGGCAATCTTACGATCGCATCGCGGCGATGTTTCCGCCTGAACAAATAAATGTTATTACAAACCAAGCTCATTTGGCGTTGGTAGCTGAGGAGATTCCGGAATTGCCTGCGGCGAATCTAATTGGTGAACCCGTAGGACGAGATACGGCTAATGCGGTTGGCCTTGCTTCAGCGGTGATTGCGCAGCGCGACCCCGAAGCTGTGCTGGGGATATTCACGGCTGACCATATCATTACGCCGATGGATCGATTTTGTAGTGCGGTAAACGCAGCTTTTGAAGCGGCGGAAAAAGACCCTGACGCGCTGGTTACGATGGGTATTAAGCCGACTCAGCCTGAGACGGGGTATGGATACATTCGTCGTGGCGAGCGTATTCGTGACGGCGTTTTTCAAGTCAAGCAGTTCACCGAGAAGCCGAATTTAGCTGAGGCTGTCAAGTATATTTCCAGTGGTGAATACTATTGGAATAGCGGCATGTTTGTCTGGCAGGCTTCGACGGTGCTTGACCAAATTAAAAAACACCTGCCGCAGACGTTTGATTCGATTGATGAAATCGCTCAAGCATGGGGTACAGATGAGCGTCAGCAAAAACTCGAACAATTATATCCCAAGCTGCTGAAAATTAGTATCGACTTCGCAGTTATGGAGCGTGCGGACCGTGTGCTGGTAGTGGAAATGAACTGCCAATGGGTTGATGTGGGGTCTTGGCCTGCGATTGAAGCGATTGTCGAATCTGATGGCGACGGCAATGTCACGACGGGTGGGCATGTGTCGCACCTTGGTTCGCGCGGCAATATCGTTGTCACTGAGTCCGACCATCTTGTAGCTACGATCGGCGTCGATGATCTGGTGATCATACATTCGCCAGACGCGACCCTAATTTGTAAGCGGCGCGATGCTCAGAGTATTAAGGAACTGGTAGACAATATCCGCAAAGAATTTGGTGAGAAGTATCTGTAACGCGATGCTGCAAGCCGCATCATTAAAGCTCGAAACTATTCATGCCAACTTACATGGGAATCGACTACGGAACGAAGCGGATTGGACTATCGGTTGGCAATGACCAGATGCGGGTAGCGACGCCATTGAAAATGTTGCCGACCTGCCCCAAAACTATCGACACCATTCATGCGATTATGGCTGTTGCCCACGAATATATGGCGGATGAATTCGTGCTTGGCTTGCCGCTGAACATGGACGATAGCGAAGGACCGCAGGCTAAGCTTACTCGGCAATTCGGCGACCAACTAAGCAAGCAGGCTAAGGCTCCGGTTCATTATAGAGATGAACGACTCACCTCGCGTGAAGCGCGTATGAAGCTGGTAGAAACGGGACTCACGCGGGCGAAGAAGAAGGCGCGGGTGGACGGTATTGCCGCTCAGATTTTGTTGCAAGGTTTTTTGGAAGCATTGGATGGCGCCGAAAACGAAACTAATTTCGCGGACTTCGGCGATTTGGAAGACGATGCGTGACCTTGCGCCGGAACTGGATTCCCGCTCCCGATGTACTTCGGGACGAGAATGACAAATGTAATCGTGAGTGTGGCTGATGGGACTAAGTTTATCACATCTACTTCTTGAAGCCGTGGCTCGTGTTCATGTGCGTAGTCAATTGAAGGGGTTTCTTCGAGCGACGAGCAAAGCTGCGTTTGTTCAAGAGAGAACACTACTTTCTAAGATCAGACGCAACGCCATTAGCGATTTTGGCAGGGACCACAATTTTTCTAGTATCCGCAGCTACGAAGACTTTATTGCAGCGGTGCCCGTCCAAACTTACGAAGATCATGAACCCTATATTCGTCGCGTTATGGAGGGGCAGACCAGCGCGTTGTTTGGTCCTGGTGTATCGGTGCTAATGTTCGCACTGACTAGCGGAAGCACGAATAAGCCCAAACATATTCCCGTTACACCGACATTTGCCAAAGAGTACCGACGGGGCTGGCACATATTCGGGATCAAAGCACTGCTCGATCATCCGCAGGCTTTTTTCAAACGGATTGTGCAGACGGCTTCTTCGATGGAAGAATATCGCACGCCCGGCGGCATTCCATGCGGGTCTATTTCCGGGCTATTAGCCTCGAATCAAAAACGGGTCGTTCACAAATATTACACGACGCCTGCTTTGACCGCGCAAATTGCTGATGCGGAGGCTCGATACTATACCATTATGCGTTATGCGGTTCCTAACGACGTCGGCTGGATGGTGACGGCTAACCCGGCTACGCAGGTTAAACTTGCTTCTGTTGCAGCGGAAAACGCTGAGCAGCTTATTCGTGATATTCATGACGGAACCTTGACACCTCCCGGAGAGATACCGGCTAACGTGTCTTGCGAGCTGGAGCATTTACTTCATCCGAATACATCGCGGGCTAAGCAGTTGGAAATTTTGCTCGCGCAACATGGGCAGCTATTGCCCAAGCACTATTGGAACCTGGGCTTCTTAGCTAATTGGACGGGCGGCACGTTAAGCCTACATTTGCAGGACTTTCCGCACTATTTCGGCGATACGCCGGTACGAGATATTGGCTTGTTAGCTACTGAAGGCCGCATGTCGATTCCCATGCAGGACAGTGACGCACATGGCGTGCTTGACATTGAAGGTAGCTTTTTTGAATTTGTTGATATCGATGGGCAGCCTGATGATCCGCAGGCGGTGTGCCGTTGTCATGAAGTTGAGGTTGGCCGAACGTATCGTATTCTGTTGACAACATCGTCGGGGCTTTATCGCTACGACATTGGGGATCATGTGCTGGTTCACGGGTTTGAAGGGCAAGCACCCATCATTGAATTTTTACATCGAGGCTCAAGGGTTAGTTCAATTACGGGCGAGAAAATTACGGAATGGCAAGTGACCCAGGCGTTCACGCGGGCCTGCTCGCAACTGGGCTTGCCGTCAGCCCATTTCGTCCTGGCTCCGGTGTGGGGGCAACCGCCCTACTACCGATTGCATGTTCAACATCCATCTGACAGTGTCACAAATCTGGCATCTGCGTTCGACGATGAGCTTCGATCACTCAATGTTGAGTATGATAGCAAGCGGAAATCTCAACGATTAGGCGAGATTGTGACGCATCAGGTTACGCCAGCGATGATGGATAAACGCAAGGCTTCGACACGAACTGCGAACGAACAGTATAAGCATCAGTTTTTGTATACGAATCCTGGTGATGATGAAGCATTGGTGAGCCGCGGGCTTTAGCCTGCGCGGAGTTTCGACTTTCTATTGCCGCTGGCTGAATCGTTGACTGCTCTGACCTTGCTAGATGCTCTTGTCCTGCGCAATACTCATTTACAACAGTCATTCGCAACACTTATTCATCCGTAAGTCCGCGCGGGCTGAAGCCCACGGCTCCTGGGAAAACTTAGGAGAATGGATCGTGGACAATTTGCTGGCCGCAGTACATGCACTTGGGCGAAGAGCGTTTTATGGTTCGGCCACATTTGGGGCATGCGACTCCGGTCTTTTTAGACTTACCATCGAGCGTGCCGTCTGCTATGTCGATATCGTTCATGCGTTGGGCAAGCTCTTCATCGGTGACGTCGAGCTTTTCTCGCACGATCGACCACAACGCTTCGCAAGCTAACATGGCTCGATCCAGTCGTTTTTCCAAATAAAGCGTGCTGGTCTTATTTGATGTACTACTGTGAATGCCGCCGCTTGGGCGGGGAATGTAGCGAAATAAATGATGCATCTGTATCCTCCGTTGAATATAAACAGTTAATTGCGATCATAAACAAAAAGTAAAATAAGTCCCGATTAATCCTTCGTAGCGCAGGGGTTGGGTTTTTCACTCAATGCTTCCTGGTGAATTTCTTTATTCACAAAAACAGTCTCGCCGCTCGTGGTTTCGCAGTCGGGTAGCGTCATCGCGTACACCACGTCGGCTATTTCTCTTGGCTGAAGTACTTGGTCTTTTGGGAAATCGGGAAATAAATCGCGTAACAAGCGAGTCTCCACGGCTCCGGGTGCCACAGATATGACACGAATATTATGATCTCGCCCCTCGTTCGCCAATCCATGCGTCCAGGCATTGATCCAGGCCTTGGAAGCGCCGTACGCGGTAAAGCCGGGGAACGGATCGACGGAAGCGACCGAGGAGATATTAACAATCGCCCCACCACCGCCAGCTTTCATGACAGGCCAAACTGCGCGGCAGGCGTGATAAGTAGCCGTCATGTTTACCGATTGAATCATTTCAAACAGTTGAGGATCAAGTTGTTCGATGTCACATTGCCGCGCGACACCCGCACAATTTACCAACACATCTGTGCGCTGGTGTTGGCGAACCGTGGTCTCGATGAGCGCAGCTATTTCATCTGCTTGGCACACATCTGTGGGGATGGGGGTACATTGCCCGCCGACTTTCTCAACTAGTATGCGCGTCTCCTCCAGTTCAGAAGCGGTGCGAGAAGCGGCCATAATCTTTGCGCCTTCTTTCGCAAATCGAAGACATACCGCTTGACCTATACCTCGGCCTGCACCTGTTACGACGACAACTTTTCCTGCCATTATTATAACCTCTATAAGACGATGAGTAGTCTACCAGATGTGATTCTCGTTGGCGATTATATAATTCGGCATTATTTGTACTCGTTGCTTACGCCGTCATAGAATTATAGCCCTTGATCCAAGTCTATTTTTGATCTTGGCTGCGTTTGCTTGACCGGCCTGGCCTATATCCTTCGTCGGTGCGTTGCCGCTTGTTTCGGCTGATTCGTTGCTTAGGCATGCGATTTCGTGAATGGACGTGGTCACTGCTGCGGGCGTCTAACTGGGCGCGGGAACGTCGAGCTTCAATGGCTTGCCGGGGTGCTCTGGATGGAATTAAACAATCGCAGCCTTCGCCGACCAGGTCCATGCGTCCGGCTTGGGATAAGGCTTTTCGTACTAGGAAATAGTTTTCCGGTTTGAAAAACTGCATGAGCGCACGCTGTAATTTTCGATCACGCAAAAGCTTGGCTACATAGACCTCTTTTTTGGTGATGGGGTCGATACCGGTGTGGAACATACAAGCGGCGATGTCCATTGGCGCGGGAATAAAATCCTGCACCTGATCTGGGCGATATCCGTTATGCTTTAAGAACACGGCTAATTCGATCATGGCATGGACGTCGCTACCTGGATGAGCGGAGATGAAATAGGGAACGAGATATTGTTCCTTACCTGCATCATCTGAGAGGTCTTTGAACGACTTGGCGAATTTATCGAAGTTGGCGATCTTGGGTCGTTTCATAAATTGAAGTGTCGCATCATTGGCATTTTCCGGCGCGACTTTCAAATGGCCTCCGACGTGATGAGTGACTAATTCTTTCATATACTCTGGTGAATGCTGGGCAAGGTCCATGCGCACGCCGCTAGCGATCAATACTTTTTTGACCCCCTTCTGCTCTCGTGATTGTTTCATGACCTTAATCAGCGAGGAATGATCGACATCCAAGAGCGAACAAATTTTGGGGTGAACGCAGGAGAGCCGTCGGCAGATGGATTCTATTTCAGGGTCTTTGCAGCGCATTTTGTACATGTTAGCCGTGGGGCCTCCGATGTCGCTGATGGTTCCTTTGAAATCTTTGTCGTGTCCCATCTGCGCGACTTCACCAACGATCGACTTTTCGCTGCGGGATTGAATGATGCGGCCTTGATGGACGGTGATGGAGCAATAGGTGCAGCCACCGAAACATCCGCGCATGATGGTGACGGAATCTTTGACAACCTGTAGCGCTGGAATCGCTCCGGTATAACTGGGATGAGCCTTGCGCGTGTAGGGAAGGTCGTAAAACGAATCCATAGCCTGGTCAGATTCTGGTAGGCGCGGCGGTGTGCAAACCACGGCTTGGCGGTCGTGATATTGGACGAGGGTCTTGGCGTTATAGGGATTGCTTTCGTGGTGAATGATGCGGGTGGCTTCGGCGAAAGCATAGTTGTCGCTTTTGGTTTCTTCATACGTTGGCAATACACGAACGTCTGGCCCGGATGGCGGCGTCTCGCTGGCGCCCATGACGTAGGCCACGCCGCGCATGTCACGCAAGTCCTTGGCTGATTGACCTTCACGGAGACGTTGGGCAATTTCAAGAATGGAAGACTCACCCATGCCATAAGCGAGGAGGTCAGGCTTGGCGTCCAGGAGGATTGAGCGACGAACCGTATCGCTCCAATAGTCGTAATGAGCGACGCGGCGCAGGCTGGCTTCTACCCCGCCAGCGATGATGGGTACGCCCTTATAGGCTTCCCGCGCTCGCTGGCAGTAGGCGAGCGTAGCCCGGTCTGGCCTGAGTCCAATTTTTCCGCCTGGTGAATAGGCATCGTCGTTGCGCACTTTTCGGCTGGCGGTGTAATGATTTATCATGGAGTCCATGTTGCCGGCGCTGATGGCGTAGAAAAGTTTTGGTCGGCCAAAGGTTTTCCAAGGCTCGCAACTATGCCAGTCCGGCTGAGCGACGATTCCCACGGTGAATCCTGCGGCTTCTAATACTCGGCCTAGGATGGCGGTGGCGAAGCTGGGGTGATCGACGTAAGCGTCGCCGGTCACGAATACGACATCAACCTCGTCCCATCCCCGCTGCTGAGCTTCGACAAGGCTCATGGGTAGTGGCTTGGGCTTAGTTAAACTAGAAACGTTTAGATGTACTAGCGGTGTCGGATTATACGCACCGGGCGTAGCGATACTTACCATTTTGATTGCCTCTCGATAGCGACCAGTCTGCGCCTGGATAGGTCCGGGCGTTCGCTGGAAGAACCCTTGAATCTCTCGGCTGATATGCGCTCAGTACGAATGAGTCGCTCAGCCGATTTTTATAGATGAGGTTATAGCAAAATGGCGGGCATATGGGTAGCGTTGGGAGCATCTCGGCGATATGATGCCCGGCTTGATTGAAGATATGGCACGAATGGGGATCAGGATCGGTTAAACGCTGATATTGATGGCTCGAAAGTGTGCCGACCAGCAGCAAGTTAATGATTAGCAAGGAGAGACCTCGTGCCGGATGTGACAACGCCTGATCTATATGATATCGAATCTTTACTATCGGACGAAGAACGAGCCGTGCGCGACGCGGTGGGACGATTCGTGGATGATCGCATCTTACCCATCATCGCAGACTGTTTCGAGCATGAACGGTTTCCCTCTGAATTGATTCCCGAAATGGCTGAGCTTGGATTGTTCGGACCTACGTTGACGGACTATGGCTGTGCGGGTGTCGGCAATGTGTCATATGGTTTGATGATGCAGGAACTGGAACGTGGCGATAGCGGTATCCGAAGTTTCGCCTCCGTGCAAAGCGGCTTGGTGATGTATCCGATTCATACCTACGGCTCGGACGAACAGAAAAAACGCTGGTTGCCAGACATGGCTAAGGGAAAAGCGATTGGTTGTTTTGGACTGACGGAGCCGGATGGTGGTAGCGATCCTGGTGTGATGAAAACCAACGCGGTCAAGCAAGGCGGCGACTGGGTACTCAATGGCGCGAAGATGTGGATCACCAGTGGCACGGTCGCAGACGTAGCTGTCGTGTGGGCACAAACGGATGATGGGATTCGAGGCTTTCTTGTCGAGAAAGATACGCCTGGATATACCTCGCGTGACATCAAACGAAAATTCTCACTACGAGCTTCTATTACAAGCGAACTGTTTTTTGATAATTGCAAAATCCCTGCGGAAAACCAATTGCCCCTAGCTAAGGGATTGGGTGCGCCGTTGGGTTGTTTAACGCAGGCGCGATATGGCATCGCGTGGGGAGGCTTGGGGGCAGCTATCGCGTGTTATCGAGAGGCGCTGGCTTTTGCGAAAGAACGCATTCTGTTCGGCGAGCCACTTGCGGCTAAGCAGACTATACAAATTCGCCTGGCTGATATGATGCGACAAATTGTTACGGGGCAACTCCTGGCTATTCAACTTGGACGACTCAAAGATGCGGGCACGATGCACCACTCGCAGGTGTCACTAGCAAAATGGAATAATGTTCGCGTGGGTATGGACGTAGCCCGCGATGCACGAGACATGCTTGGGGCTGGCGGGATTAGTGTGGAATGCTGCCCTATTCGACATATGCTTAATCTTGAAAGTGTTATCACTTATGAAGGCACGGAGTCGATTCATCAGTTAATTGTAGGTCGGGAGATTACGGGTATCGCATCGTTTTAGTGTATGCACCTGTTAGCTAAGTTAAGCGAGATTGCGAATATGCCCTTAGCATCAACGGAGAAACGCTCGAACCGATATGACCTCAACCGGGCTAAGGTTGTTGACGAGAACTTTGTAGCCTACGTCCAATCGTGCATCAACCAAGGCGATTGGCCTGCGCCTCCGCCCTTGGACAAACCGATAAGCCCAGACAGTAAAATTACCGGGCAGGACGTCATCGAGCTTTTTGAATCGCAGGCTACTTCACGACTAATCGACATCATAGCCAGGCAAATGAGGGCGCGGAATGAAGGGTTTTATACCATTGGTAGCTCAGGCCATGAAGGCAATGCACTCGTTGGCCGACTGACGCGACATACGGACATGGCTTTTCTACACTATCGCTCGGGCGCGTTTATGTGCGAGCGTGCCCGGCAGGTTTCAGGCTTCGATTTTATCCGCAATACGATATTGGGCATTGCAGCGTCGAGCGAAGACCCAGTGTCAGGTGGTCGTCACAAGGTTTGGGGTTCAAAAGAGCTAAACGTCCCGCCGCAGACCAGTACCATTGCATCGCATCTCCCCAAAGCAGTGGGCACAGCTATGTCCATCGCTCGGGCGAAACGTCTTCACGCTAATGGACACACGCCGGAAGATATGATTGTGGTGTGCAATTTCGGCGACGCCTCGGCTAATCATGCCACCGCCCAAACCGCTTTCAATGCGGCTGCGAGCGCTGCTCATCAAAGATTGCCGGTCCCTATATTGTTTGTGTGCGAAGATAATGGCATCGGGATTAGTGTCGGCACGCCTCCTAAATGGATTGAATCACAATTTCGTGCGCGTCATGGACTAACTTATTTCCAGGCGAATGGGCTGGATGTCGTAGAAGCATATTCGAATATTGAAGAAGCGATTGGTTATTGTCGCGAGAAACGTCGGCCTGTTTTTCTACACTTGAAAACGGTGCGATTGCTGGGCCATGCTGGGACGGACCCGGAGACGGAATATCACTCTTGGCCTACGATTGAAGACAACGAAGCTAAAGACCCACTACTTCGCACGGCAAGGTATGCGATTGAATTGGGGTTGATGACGCCGACAGAAACGCTCTATCGTTATGAGTCAATAAGAAATCGTATTGATAACGAAGCCCGGGCAGCTGCGAAATCGCCGAAGCTTAAGAATAGCCAGGAGATTTTGGCTGCGCTTGCCCCGCTTTCACCGAACAAGATTTCGGAAGAAGCTACGCGATGCCCAAACCAAGAGGCTCGCATTGAAATTTTTGGTGGCAAGGAGTTGCTGCCAGAATTGCGACCGGCTAAGCCGATGCCGATTCTCATCAATTATGGTCTGCACGATTTACTGATTAAATATCCCCAAGCTATCATTTTTGGAGAAGACGTCGCTAAAAAAGGTGGCGTGTACTATGTGACGAAGGGGCTGACGAAAAAGTTTGGCGTCGGGCGGGTGTTTAATACACTGCTAGATGAGACGACTATTCTTGGCTTGAGCATCGGGGCGGCTCATGTGGGTCTGCTGCCGATTCCTGAGATTCAATACTTAGCTTATTACCACAACGCGCAGGATCAAATTCGTGGCGAGGCAGCATCGCTACAATTTTTCTCCAACGACCAATTTCGTAATCCGATGGTGATGCGTATCGCGGGGTGGGCATACCAAAAGGGGTTCGGCGGGCATTTTCATAATGATAATAGCATCGCGGCGCTGCGCGACGTGCCGGGACTTATTATTGCAACGCCGTCACGCGGGGATGATGCGGTTAAAATGATGCGCACCTGCATGGCACTGGCGGCGGTCGATGGCCGGGTGATTGCTTTCATTGAACCCATCGCTCTATACAAACAAAAAGACCTGCACGAAGAAAAAGATCAAGCGTGGACCTTCTCTTATCCTAAGCCGGACGAGGCTATTTCTCTGGGGTCGGGTGCGATTTATCATGAAGACGCGACTGATTTGACCATTCTCACCTTCGCCAATGGCACGCACATGTCACTACGCGCAGCTAAGATTTTACGCGACAAGCATAAAATTAACGCACGCGTGGTAGACCTGCGGTGGCTTAGCCCGCTTAACGAAGCTTTTATTGTTGAGCAGTCGCTAGCGACGGGTAGGGTATTGGTAGTGGATGAAGGTCGTCGCAGCGGTAGCGTGGGCGAGGCTATTCTTGCATTGCTTATGGAATCGTGCTTTGGCAAAGTTTTCGCCAGGCGAATTAACGCGATGGACACGTTTATTCCGCTAGGCCCTGCTGCGGACCTTGTACTCCCTACCACGCCGAACGTTGTGACCGCAGCCGTGGATTTGATGAAGTCATCTCGCTAGCAAGACTTAGGCTTGCAAACTCAGGTACGCGGCACCTATTACACCACTTTCATCGTCGGCTGGCGTTTTCATAATGCGAGGCATGGGGAGTTTATTATCGGTGAAAGTTTTTTCTGCATCTCGCAGTACAACGTCAATCATCGCGGGCCAGTGTTTTGCGACGCCGCCGCCTATGCTTATCTCATCCGGTTGTAGCTCACGACAGACCGAGCTTATCGCACAAATAATTGATGAGGCAACCTCCGCACAAAGCTTTTGACACCAAGCATCACCACGAACATAGCCTTCTTGCAAGGCCGCGACATTCAACGTTAATCCATGCGCTTGAATCACGTGCAGCAGCGCTTTACCAGAGGCGATAGTTTCCAGACAGCCTCGCAATCCGCAAGCGCAAGGCTTGGCTGAGGCGGTTTCATCGACTACGAGCATGCGCAAATGTTCTTGGCCAATGCGTATCAAAGGCTTGATTTTACTATCTCTAATACAACCACACGCAATTCCTGTCCCGAAGCGAAGGTGTACAAAACGATCGGGCTTGGGTGACAAATTAGCATACGCCCCCCATGTAGCCGCTTCGGCGTCCGTCATGAGGGTTACGGGCAAATTCGTTTTTCGGGATAAATCATCGCTTAGGGCAACGCCTTCCAGATACGGTACGTTGATCGAACGCAGTAGCCTTTCCTTTGGCTCGTCTAGTACGCCTGGCAATCCCATGCCGATACTAGTGACGCGCGATCGACACTTGTGCAAGTCGCAAAGCTGGTTAATTGAATCGCTTAACCAATCAAAAAACTGGCTAGCTGAGGAGAATGCAGACGTTGGCGATTGGCGCAAACCATCGAGTACGCACAAATTCTCGACTATGCTTACGCGAATATGCGTACCGCCGACATCGATACCGATAGCTAATGGTCGCTGGGCTGCCTCGGTTGAATGCCTTTGATTCACAAGAACCTACATGCTACGGTGTCCGAAAGGCAATAGCTGGCTCTTGGACTGGTCGATGAAGCGAAGGTAATACGCCCTGCCGCAGCGCCTGCCTGGAAACACTTTGTGCGTTTTTGATGGGATGGCCACGATTGTCCCGACGCTCATAAAGCGAATTATATGCAAACGCGGCTACATGCCTATTTGTTAATCGAGCTAAGCGAACCTGCTCGCGGACCAATTCTGGTGACCGCTTATCGAACATAACGCCCATCACAACCGGCACACGAAGCCCCATGCCGGCCCAGGCGTCCAGACGTCGCTGATAAGTTCGCATGTCTTTGTCGTAATTCATAGGAAACACTGCATCAAGCAAGCCGAGTGCTAACCAAGCTTTAACATTTTGAAAATGAAGTCGTCTCGCTCTATCTGGATGAGCGCCAACAGCTGCGGTGAGTTTCAATCGCGGGTTTGTTTTCCTACACATCTGACGAATATCTTTGACTAGGCGCGTCACCTGCTCACTCCGCCATCGGCCCCACTGGTTGTGAGACTGCTCCGGCGTTTTACCTGTTTCTTGTTTGAATAACATGAGCGTACGCGGGTCGCGCGGGTAATCGGGAACTGTCGCCCCTTTGGCATAGGCATCGTTCCATTCGTTGGGGAAACGAATGTAATCCATGTGAAGCCCATCGACCTGATAGCCAGCTACGATTTCTTTCATGACAGCGACTAAATATCGTCGGACCTCCGGCAAGCATGGGTTCAAATTGTTATACCAACCTAAAGGTTCACGTCGCCCGCGGGCATCGTGCCAAAACCAATCGGGGTGCGCGTTATAAAGTTGCCGAGCATTGGACGGCGGCTTATCTCCGCGCCACCCTGGCATGACATTTACCCACGCATGAATGGATAGGCCGCGTTTGTGAGCCTCGCGCGTGGCGATGGCTAAGGGGTCAAAACCGGGGTCGCGTCCGCCAAGCTCATCAGCCCAAGGTTCAAGCTTGGACCTATAGAACGATGTTCCATGCCCTCGCACTTGAAACAAGACGGTGTTGAACCCCCCGGCTGCGACATTATCCATGACCTTAGCTATGTCTTGGGGCGATTTGTAATCCCATCGCGTCACCCAGAGCGCACGAATCGATGAATCCATATTGCGGGCACTAGCTGCGTGTCGCGGATTCATCTGGCAACCTGACAATAAGGGTATAGCCAAGACTGCCATCGTCACACCAGTTAATATACGCCTCGTCAAGTTAATCATCGTATAGCCGCCTCTTTCGTGGTCACAAATCATGTTTGTGATATTGAACTAATTTTACTCGTCTGGCCGGAAAGGCTTGACCTTCCCGCCAGCCCCTTCAATTGCATCGGCTCCGATCACCGAATTTCGCCACCTGACCATCCCCAGACGTCTTATTCGCATCATCAAGTCCAGGCCATGTCATTGCCCAACCTGCACAAATTTAACAGGCAATTATTGCGCCTTTTAGCTATGAGAAAAACCTCAACATCTCGACCAAGCCCGGCTATTGTTGAGGTGCGATAAAAACACACGGCAACACCACCATAACGCCTCATTTCTTGTGGGCAACATGAACACCTCGATTCGTCAATGTGAACGGTTTTTAGAGGGCGTCGACTTGTAAAAATGAAAGCAAAACTGTCCAAACTCGTCTCAATTATTCGTCGATGTTTTCGCTACGGCCGCTGTGCCCATCTCCTCAGTCTATGGGGATGTGGCGTGGTGGCTATGAGCGAGCGTCACGTTTTCCATGTGCGTCGGGGTTTCCCGTCACGCTCAGTTTGGAATTACGAAATAGATGTCAAATGTATAAGGCGTCATTAGTCTGACAGGGTCCGTTAAGCAGGAGAATTCGAAGATGAGAACAGGATCGAAAAACACTTTGTTCGCAGTAGCTGCGAGCGCCATTGCCGTCATCGGTATTACCGGTTGCAGCATCTTTCATCCCAGTACGCTCACGCCTACTGGTATGATTGTTCGCACCCACGCCAAGCCTGTGAATACGGGCTATCATGGCGATTGGGATCCAAACGCTATTCAAGTTAGCTTGGATCGAATCGAAGACACAACACCTGTCAGCACGAATCAGGTGTACGTCGCGACCATCACTGACAACAACGGAACGCCTTTGGCGGGACGTCGCGTTGAGTGGATGATCGCTGAAGGCGGTATCGGTGACATTATCGAAATCGACGAAACTGGTCTTAGCGATGGTCGTGGCTACAAAGTCAACAACCAGTACGCTGTTTCTCACACCAACTTCTTCGATCATGTTTTGGATCGTGGAACAGATGATCCGTCAGACGACATCTACTTGCAAGCTGGTCAGTCATGGTGCGTGATTTCTTCACCAACAGAAGGCACAACTCACCTGACAGCCTATGCCCCAGCTATTTACAACTGGGAAAACAACAAAGTTCTAGCTACGCACAACTGGTATGACGTGAATTGGGATACACCGAAGGCATCTACTGATGCAACTGGCACGTCGAACACGTTTTCGACCTATGTTTACAAGCACTCAAACGGTGAGCCTCTACAGGATTACATCGTTCGCTACGAAATCCTAAATGGCCCTTCCGGTAGCTTCAACAATGGCACAGGACAGGTCATTGAAGCACGCACTGACGTTGGTGGTATCGCAACAGCGACGATCTCTCAGGACACACCTTTCGAAGGTATCAATGACATCAAAGTGACAGTTATTCGCCCTGCTGACATCCAGTGCTGTAGCCCAACAGTGAAAATTGCTGAAGCCATGACTCAGGAAACATGGATCGGTCCTAAGATTCACTTGACCAAGTCAGCACCTTCTCAGGTAAACTGTGGCGAGCAGTTCATCATCCCTATCACGGTATCCAATACATCGATGGTTGATGCACACAATGTTATGGTTAACAATCCATTGCCAAGCGGTTTGGAATATGTTTCCAGCTCACCTGCTGGTTCGTTCTCTGGTGGTAACATCAACTGGACGCTTGGTACACTACCAGCTGGTAGTCAGCAGACCATCAACTTGACGGTTAGCGCAAGCCCAACCGGCCAGTTCGGTAGCTACGCTGAAGCTAATGCAGATCAGAACATTTCGGATCGTGACTTTGCTGAGACAAACGTAGTTTGCCCACAAATCACGCTTTCCTGCAATGCGCCATCTGAAGTGTCAGCATGTGACATGATTAACTACACCATCACCGTGCGAAACAACGGTACAGGTATGGCTGAGAATGTTCAGATTTCTGACAAGATTGCTCAGGGCTTGATCCCAACCAATGGCCAAAGCGCTCAGTCGTTCAACGTTGGCACTTTGTCTCCAGGTGAGTCTCAAACAATCACCATTCAGGCTCAGCCACAAAGCGCTGGCTCATTCGTAAGCTCTGCCGTTGCTACGGCTAACGGTGGTCTTGTTGCAGAAGATTCAGCTACGACAATGGTGAATCAACCAAGACTTTCGATTACCAAGTCTGGTCCTGATCAGCGATATCTAGGCCGAACTGCTGAATTCGATATCACTGTAACCAATGCGGGTGACACACCTGCAGTCAACACAACGATCACAGATTCAGTACCAACGGGTATGTCGTTCGTCAGCGCTGACAACAACGGTTCGTTCACTGGTGGCCAGGTTCGTTGGAACATCACAAGACTTGCTCCAGGTGAGTCTCGCACTGTTTCACACAAGCTTCGTGCTACAGGCAGTGGTATCGCTCGTAGTACCGCTTATGTTAAGTCCAAATGTGCTGATGCTTCCACAAGCACCGAAACCAATATCATGGGTATTGGTGCATTGTTGGTAGAAGTTAAGGACATGGAAGACCCAATCGAAGTTGGTGATAATCAGACTTATATGATTAGCTTGAAGAACCAGGGCACCGCAGCTTTGACTTCGCTTCAGGTTGTTTGCGAAATGCCAAATGGTCAGCAGTTCGTTCAAGGCAATGGTCCTACTAACGCCCAGAATGCTGGTCAGAAGATCACTTTCGCTCAGATGCCAACGCTTGGACCTAAGCAACAAGCCACCTTCCGTGTAACCGTCAAGGCCACGCAAAAGGGTGATGTTCGCTTTAAGGTTTGGGTCACATCAGACCAGTCTCCAGAGCCTGTGATGGAGACCGAAAGCACGTTTATGTACTAGAACGTGTTGCCAATGCCTCTTACGGGGGGACGTCAGCCTAACCGCTTGGCGTCCCCCCTTTTTTCATTCATCCAATGACCCGAATGTTGCCGATTCCAACTGCATGACAGGAGATTTTATCATGAAACGTATCACGTTGACGCAGCTTTTCACCCTTTTTTGTTTCAGCCTACCGCTCGTAGGTTGCGCGTCTTCCAATGTGACGTTTCAAATGTCGCAGTCACGGGTTGTACGAAATCCGCAGCAGCAGGAACAGGTCGAAGGCGTAAAATTTGAGTCATCTATTCTGACCAAAGGACTTGGTGGCCAACAACTCGTGTACCAGGTAACGCTTCAGGACAAAGCCGGTCGCCCTATTCGTTCCAGAGATGGTCGATATCAAAACAAAGCCGGCAACGTAGCAGCAGCCCGCAGCTTTTATGTAAACTTTCCATTGCAATCTTTCGGCAACCTAAAAGTTACGCTCCCAGCCGACCAGTTTGAAGTACGCAACAATCACCTACCCGTAACCGCTAAATTTGGCATCTATACCGTAACTGGCGAGGAGTTAGCCAGCACTCAAAGCACCGTCCCCGCCGCAGAAATATTAGCTACGCCTTAGTCCTAATATGTCGATACTATTCAGTCATTCGTTCTTAGAATATCGTAACACGTCTAATCTCCCGAATCATATAATACGGATGTTCTCATCCCATTCGGTTCCGCGTAATTTCCGCGCAGCTCATCACAAATTTATTTAATCGTCATTCCGATAACTATGCCATATGTACGTCACCGTTTTTTATCCGCACCTAATTTTATTATTTTTTCCTCTCGCCCCAGTCAGCGAACATTTCGCCACGACGGTAATCTGAGCCATTTCTTATCGGGTCAACTACCCAACCGCACCTGAATGATTCACCCCAAGGGTAACGTCTGGTTCGATATTGAACCGCTTTTATGAGAAACTATACAATGAGGGGCCTATACTCCTAGTAGGCGACGCAAGAATTCTGCTACCGTCGTGGGAGAGAGGGAAGGATGCGCACTACGCCGAAACAAAGGATTTGCTCGAAGTCTATCTGCGCCTGCGCGCTGGCTTTGTATGGTATCCTGACTATCAGCGTGTCACCCCTACAAGCTGCAAATGATTCAGGAGGAGACGCAGAACTACGTTCCGTAGAAAAAGCATTCACCCAACTAGCCGATAAAACGCGCCGAAGCGTCGTCGCTATTGTCACTTATCAATCGACGCCGAACCCACAAAACGATCTAAGCCCCGAAATTCTCAATCAGGGAAGCGGATTCATTATTAATGCCGATGGCCTCATCGTAACCAACCATCACGTCGTGGCTAATTCAGGGGCAATAACTGTTATTCTATCAGACGGTACGCGACACGAAGCAACCATTCTAGCTAGTGACTACCGCTCTGACTTGTCCGTACTCTCTATCACTCAACAAAACCTCGAAACGGCTTTACTAAGCGACTCATCGCTCGTCAAAGTTGGGCAATGGGCGTTCGCAGTTGGCAATCCATATGGATTAGCCGCGGATGATGGCCACACCTTGTTCACTGCAGGTGTTGTTTCTGGACTTAGTCAATCCCTAGTGGGTCTGTTTGAAAAAAACGATGGCCGTTTCCTAGGCAATATGATTGAGACAGACATTCACCTCAAGCCTGGATATAGCGGTGGACCGATGTTCAATCTCGACGGCGAAGTTATTGGCATCGCTACTGCGGTAGTAACTAAGGAGGGCCTTGCCCCAGCCGGGTTTGCCATCCCTATGTCACCACGAACGAAAGGTATACTCACGACACTTAGCCAGGGGATTTCCATACAGTATGGCACAATGGGCGCACATAGTCGCACCGTTTCAGAAAAAGAATCTAAAGAGCTTTGCCTGCCCCAGCTTGGCGGTGCGATGATTACAAAGGTTTCCGGCGGCGGCTCCAAAAACCCCTCCGCTCGCGCGGGCCTACGCAGGCAAGATGTCATCACCCAGTATGGTAGCCATAAGATTAGTAACGCTGACGAACTGCTAGATGCAGCGGCTTCAACGCCGGTCGGTGAAGAGATTGAAGTCACCTACTATCGAAAAGGTGAAGCGCTGCAGACATCAATCACGCTTATCGACCAAAGAGAAATGGATAACGACCGTCCTCAACAAAGCGGCCCGCGCGTAGCGGTACACATGCTAACCTGGCATGGCTGTCTACTCGTCGAAGCATCTGAGTATTACCGTGACCTTCATAATCTTCCGCGCGATGTTCAGGGCCTATATATAAGTCAAATTCAGCCGAATACGCTCGCGGCGATTAGTAGTCTCAAGGCTCAGGTGTTTATTACCAAATATAATGGACACGATATCACAACGATCAATTCGTTTCTAGATGTCGATGATATGGCTAAACAAGGTATCGCACGAATTGAATTATCAAACGGCGACGTAGTGAGTGTAAACACAACAATCCCCAAAGACGTCCTAGCCACACATTAACATTTATTGACAACGGAGCCGCGGGCTTTCATCCCCATCTACATCTCAATCACTCAACCTGAATTGCCATCTATAGCGAAAAGCCTGTCCCACGAGTAGATACCCGTATCATGATTGTCCGTGAAAGTGAACTGTATCGCATAATGGCCAATTAGCTGCATCTGGGAAATACCAACATCTTCGGGGACACTGGCTGGATTGAGAATCTGCTCCCCCGTCATCTCATCCACACACCCCGCACACCCACAAGCACACCGAATCGTGTGAATGCGATATCGCCGCAAATCTTCCGGCGACCAGCAGACTTCCAATATAGCCTCAGATCGTTTAAGTTTTATGTCAGTTGGTGCCGCGTGCATAAAAATTAGCCCTCTTTAAGTTAGCAAAAAGGATACTCAGTCATGGTAAGGAAGCAAATATCCAAGAACCTGTCATTGGCCTTTTCCGTCGTTGCGATAAGCATAGCTGGCTGCGCAGGTGGTAATCATTCCGTAAACATGCAAGCCAGCGAAGACGCTCAGCCACAACCAGTACAAAATATCACGGTGATGCAGGCCAACGATTTACTCGCCGGCGAGCGTGAGCATATTTTCCTGGACGTGCGCACCCTGGCGGAATTCGAGGCTGGCCATCCTACCGGAGCTTTGAACATTCCCCTGCTATTCAACGATCCAGATTCCGGAACGTATGTACAAAATCCAAACTTTCTAGACGTCGTCATGGTAAATATTCCCAAACATGCGAGCGTAGTCGTAAGTTGCCACTCCGGCGGACGGTCTGCCAGAGCTGCGAACATGATGCACGCGGTTGGGTACCAAAAAGTCAGTAATATGCTAGGCGGCTGGGGCGGTAAACATAACAGCGACGGCAGCGTCCTTCATCCCGGTTGGCATTCACAAAATTATCCAACCCAACAAGGTCAAGGCGGAAAAAATAGCTATAAGTCGCTAAGGAAAAAGTCTGGCAACTAGACTAAATGATGAAATATTTCAGATTAAATCCGTGATTACATTTCACGCCATCACGGATTTAATTTGACCCGCAAAATCTCTACAGGCATGATCGATGCACGACTTCCAATCGTCGCCATGCTCGCTGACGTAAGTATCATTCGCGTAGGCGTACATCACACTACGAGAAGCCGCGACGATAGCGCCGGTTCCATCATCCTTAAAACACCTAGCTACTTCATCTACCGATCGACCTTGAGCGCCAAAACCTGGTACAAGAAAAATGCTGTGGGGCATCAACGAGCGAATATATTCTGTTGAAGGTAAATCGCGCGGTGAGACCACAGCCCCAATCGTGCTATAACCAGATTCGCCGATGAGTTCTTCTTGCCCCGCCCAACCATCTACAAGCTTAGCTACCTTCTGGCAAACCGTGTCGCCATCTGCAAAGGCCAATCCTTGAACCTGATCTGCTGACGGGTTGCTTGTCTGCACGAGTACAAACATGCCACGCCCCGTATCTTTCGATACTTCGACAAACGGATCAATACCATCTGAACCGAAGTACGGATTCACCGTAATCGCATCCGGTATCGCGTGAGCTTCAGCCTGCGCTGCCATCCCCCGCATCTGCGCCTGTGCATACTGGGCAGCAGTATGTCCGATGTCAGACCGCTTGACGTCACCAATCACAAGCAATCCAGCCTCACGAGCCAGCTTTACCAGACGATGATACGCAACGATGCCCGCCTCGTAGAAAACTTCAAAATACGCGATATTTATTTTAATCACTGGCACATGACTAGCCACGATCTCGATAAGCCCCGCGCCATAAGCTTCAATCGCCCCAGCCGCTGCGGTGACATCATCCGAGCGGCTCGGCAAACCATATTCCTTAAGAATAGCAGGCGGAAGTTTCGTCAATACAGGATCAAAACCAACGCAACCAGCCGTGCCCTTCTCGCGTACCGCCTGAACCAATCGATCACCAAAATGGTCGTCCATCCGTCTTTGCCCTTCCATTGAGCGATAATCCTAATTCCCTGCCCATGCCCCACCGCCTCAATTATGCACAATATGAAGCACAATGACATCAGAGGCAACTTTAGGCATCTCAGGTATGCCGCTAGTCACATTTATTCATAACTTGATAACCCGCCAGACTTGCATCCACCACTGAAACTTCCGACAATCCTAAATACATGGGCAAGAAAAAAGGAAAAAAAAAGAAAGGCGGCAAAAAGGTCCGCGTTACCTTTCGGCGAAACCGATCTTCCAAGGTTCGGGATAAAAGCTGGACCGACCAGGCCCGTGAGGCTCAAGATAATGAAGTTGATGCCATTGACTCTGAGCAGGTTCAAGCGAAAGGCGATATTTCTCGACACCGGACCATCATCGTTCACGATGATCCAACGCTAGCCCACGCACACCTTCACTCTGGCGTCGTTCTAGCCATGCGAGGATTATACGCCGAAGTAGACGATGGCCAAAAAATTCACGCTTGCACCATTCGCCGCATACTACGCACCCAAAAAATTGATGAACGAAATCCTGTCACCGTGGGTGATCGCGTTCGGTTTTCCCTTGGATCATCCGGCGATGCCAAATTGCGTGAAGGGGTCATCGAACACGTCGATCCGCGCCTTGGCCAACTTCGCCGAAAATCAGGCCGGCGCATTCATACCGTCGTCGCCAATGTAGACCAGGCGATCATTGTTAGTTCCGCTGGCCAACCTGCACCCAAACCCCAGCTCATCGACCGCTACATCATCGCCGCACTTGCCGGGGAAATCACGCCCATTATTTGTATGAACAAAATTGATCTCGACGAAGATAGCCAAGCTGAGCAGCTATTACTTCGCTATGAAAATCTGGGCTACGAAACGCTAGCCACCTGCGCGACCTCGGGCCAGGGAATCGAAAAATTGCGTGCCCTACTCAAAGATAAAGAAAGCGTCGTCGCAGGACAAAGTGGTGTAGGCAAAAGCTCATTACTTAACGCAGCGGAGCCTGGCTTAACGCTAAGAACATCTAACGTGGGCGTGCAAAATGAAAAAGGTAGACATACAACCACCACAGCTAGCCTCATCCGATTGAAAAATGGAGGCTACGTCGTTGACACGCCTGGCATTCGCTCCTTTGATATCTCTCTCGTCCCCAGAAGCGAATTCGAGGTCCACTTCGTCGAATTCGTACCCCATGTAGCCAACTGTCGATATCCCGATTGCACTCACACGCACGAAAATGAATGCGCCGTCAAAAAAGCCGTAGAGCAGGGCCATATTCATCCGGCTAGATACGCAAGCTATGTTGACATCTTCGAAGAACCCGGCATCGCACCGTAACCAACAACCTAATCTGCCAATCATCTAATTCCTGAATCGTATAGCCAATGCGATCACCACTGGTATAATCTAGCTGGAAATCTGGCAGCGAAATGATATTACGCCATTCCCGCGCAGGCGGGAATCCAGAACGATGACACCAACGGGCCAAGACTGGATTCTCGCCTGCGCGGGAACGACTGAGTAGCGACCTCGACAAAAATAATTACCGGATGGCCTCAAGCTGGTGCTTTTCAATGCCACCATGTGACAGTGCCAAACAGGAGTAGTGTTAGCCATGACCAATGTGGATCAATTTGAAAGCATGTTTCGTTCAGCTTCGCGTGAGGTTTTTCGTTACGAACATATCAACTTCGCATCCGCCTTGGTGATTACCGACCTCGACACCGCGCAGGCTAAGAAATTCGGCGCAAAAATGCGTCAGTTTCTCACCCTTGCTGACGCGGACAATAAAATTCAATGGCGCGATGTTGCGGGTTCAGAGTTTCAAACCGCTGGCGAATTACTCTCTCTAATCGAATCCGCAAAACCTGACCTCATCTGCACTTATCGTAATTTACACAGCAGCGCCTGGCGTTGGCCTTATAGTTTGGGGGCACACGTCGATTTATTAACCCAACACACCGACGTGCCAATTATGTTGCTTCCACACCCCCAGGCGGAGAAATCGGCAGCCCACGCCTGCAAAGACACCGACACTGTCATGGCTATCGCGGATCAACTAACGGGTGATGACCGTCTCGTTAATTACGCGCTACGTTTTGTAGACCCCAAAGGAAAACTGTGGCTAACTCATGTGGAAGATGACGCGACGTTTGAACGGTATTTAGATGCCATCTCGAAAATTCCTACACTCGACACGAACACCGCCCGCGTCGCACTGCGTGAACAATTACTCAAAGAGCCACGAGAATTTATTGAAAGCTGTATCGAGACCATACGCAGCGATGGCATAAACACGACGATCGAAAATTTAGTACAGTTTGGCCATCACTTGTCACAGTACCAAAAACTGATTCAAGAGCATGAAGTTGACCTGCTCATACTCAATACCAAGGATGAAGATCAACTGGCCATGAACGGTATGGCCTACGCCCTCGCAGTCGAGATACGTCACATTCCGCTTTTAATGCTGTAAGCCCCGTTGCAAGTTTAGAAAGGTTTTTTACGCGATGAACTCTCTTTTCCTTGCCTCTTCCAGCCAAGCGGGCGTGCCATTAAACGTCACGCTCGTCTTCACGGCTATACTCGTCGGACTAATCCTCTGCTTAGCGTTGGAAGAAGTCATACATGCTAAGAAATCAATCATCGCAGGCGTATTCGCTATCGTCAGCTTGTTTCTAGCCAATGTTTTTCATCTATACGAGTACGTCGATCACAAATTTCTCATTAAACTTCCCCCCTTAGAATCGGCCCTTGGCCATACCGTTGAATTACCTGTTTATATCCCGGCGATTGACTGGAGTGTCATCGCACTTATTTTTGGCGCGAGCCTGTTTGTAGACATCACCTCTAAGACCGGCTTGTTCACCTGGATTGCCATTAAACTCACGAAAACCTCAAAAGGCGACCCGCGCAAACTTTTGTGGTTCTACGGATTAATGACCGTGGTATTCTCAGCTGTACTAAATAATGTCACGGCCATGATTATCGTCGGCTCGCTCACCGGCGTGTCACTCAAAAAGCTGAAACGAACGAATCTGCTACTGGGATTTCTAATGATCGAAGGCTTGCTGACTAACATCGGCGGTTTGCTAACCCTCATCAGCAGCGTCCCCAACATCATCGTCGGCAACGCGGCGGGAATTAGCTTCGTAACCTTTTTCGTCAAATCAGCCCCATTCGTATTCGTGGCTACTATCGCAACTATTATGATGGGCGCAAAATTGTTTGGTATCAATAAACTCATTAGTACCGAAGAAAAAAGCGAAGCCGCATTGCTGGTCAACAGCTTCGATGAAAATGACGGCATCGAAAGCAATAGTTTCTTTTGGTTCGGTGCTGTCATGTTACTGCTGTTCATTGTGACAATCGCCACCACGTCTATCCTGCCCGTCATTCAAGATTTGGGGATGAGCTTCGTCGCATTAGCCTTCGCAGCGATCATGCTGGTTCGCTATAAGTCCACGGTGGACACTTTCTACCGGGCTATGGACTGGGACTTGTTGGGGTTTTTCGCGGCGTTATTCGTAGTCATCAACGTCATGGAACACGCGATGGTGCTAGACCTAATTGGCGTAGGACTTTCCAAAATCATCGGCCTAAATGATTCAATCGGTCACGGCGCGGGCACTGGCGCGATTCTCATATCATCCGCTGCTTTTAGCTCCGTCACCGACAACATTCCCCTATCCGCTATGCTGGCTAAAATTCTTCAATCTCAAGGCACAGCCTCTACCGACCCGCTTTGGTGGGCAGTCGTATTCGGAGCGAATCTAGGCGGGAACCTAACACCCATCGGTTCAGCCTCAACATTAGTCGCAGTGACAATCATCCACAAAAACGGATTGACGATGTCGTTCGTGCGTTTCGTGAAATTAGCCATACCTTTCGCAGCCATGCAAATTGCCCTGGCTACGGCTTATGTGCTGGCAGTGCTGCAATAATTTGCCAATTGTTATGTGTTTAGAAATTCAGCAGCGCAATATACCACATGGTGGTCATCAGCCGACTAATCACTCTCACGTCGATCGATTTCCAATGGGGCATGATGATGATCAGATGGCCTGGGGTCGCGCAAAATCCTGTAGTAGCAAAACGTCACTAAACTGCACACCATTCCCACGCAACCGATCAACATGGTCCAACCAGCCGCGTTTAGTCCGTCCGCCTGCGCTAAAACTTGTAACCCAATCATGGCGCGGCCTCCATCTCAACACCAGCGTCTTCCGCCTGTTTAATCACATTACCGATGCGACCGCGACAGGCCATATCCGCGAGTCCTAGCATCAACAGGAATAGAATTACGATTGCGACAAACACAAACCGCGCAACAGTAGCCGTCCGCTCAGCAGGGGCACGCGCGTCATTGGCATCCTGATCTACAACCCGTAGCCAAGCCGGCAGTGATTCAAGCGATTCCGGGATGCTGTTACCCTCACCAAGAATCTGATTCACATGAGAGGCAATAGCCATCTCGTCCGCATCAGAAAAATGCGCCGCGATAGCCGCTTCGTAGACGCTACGAACAGCTAAGTCTCCCTGCAAACTCGGGCTCATTTGCCTAAGTCGATCAGGACCATTGAAATAACACCACATCCCCAACACGACGATCAGATAAGTAGGTGTGATGTAACGAACGACAAACGGCATAAAGGATGGAATTTTCAAATCGGCCCCGCGACGCGCCTCGGCAAAACCACGCTCCGCGCCAATCACCCAGCCAAAAATAATCACCTGCCCCAGCGCGGCTACGATCATCATGAACTCGCACCAGAAATCGGTAAAGTCCAGCGCCGTCACATTTTCACTATAATACATGACAAGCGATGCACCTGCGAGGGTGAACACCGACAGCACCGTCACACTCGCCCGCCGCTTCATACCAAAGCCGTCTTCAAGAAAAGCCGTAGCTGGCTGAAGCATACTGATCGAAGAAGTGACTGCCGCTAAGAACAATAACCCAAACCACATACCACCGAAAAATGATCCGCCGGGCATAAAGTGCATGATCGCGGGAACGGTGATAAACCCAAGTGCAAAAGTACCCGGCGGCGTATTACCCGGGCCAAGAAACAGGAAGGCTGTCGGGACTATAATCAGCCCACCGAGTACAACCTCGCAGAATTCGTTCGTACTAGACGCGCTCAGCGATGACAACACCACGTCATCATCCGAGCGCAAATAACTCGAGTAACAAAGGATCAATCCAAATCCTACGCTCAGGCTAAAGAAAATCTGCCCCGCAGCCCGCAGCCAAACCTCAGGCTCCCACAACTTAGCCCAATCAGGATTCCACATGAACCCCAGCCCCGAACCAATCGTACGCCCCTCGACCACGTTATCCAAAGTCAGCACGCGAATTAAAATAGCCACCGCACACAAAACCAACAGCGGCATAGCTATTTTACAAAATGTTTCAATACCTCGCGTAATCCCGCGATAGATGATGATAAAATTACAGACAAAGCAAATCAGCACATACCAAAGCATCTCCGAGCCGAACATCGCCCCATTCTTTTCCATACCAAACGACTTGACGGTAAAATCTGCCGAAGCACCCGTGATGGCACTACTCACATCACCACTACCAGCCGCCGCAGCCGCTTGTTGAAACGTCTCCGCAAAGCCGCCAGTAAAAAACTCGACCGCATATCTCAGACACAGCGCCTCCAGCAGTACATAATAAATGTATACCAACACAGGAATCAGCACCGTCATCGTACCAATCATTTTCGCCGGAGCGCGTCGCCATAACGCGAACATAATCCCCGGCGCATTATTTTGACCATAACGCCCACCAAGTCGGCCAATCGTCCATTCACACCACGCGATGGGAACACCCAGCACGATAAAACTGATGATGTAGGGGATCATAAAAGCCCCGCCGCCATTATTGACTGCGGTGCCTGGGAAGCGGAGAAAGTTACCTAGACCAACGGCTGAGCCTGCGACAGCTAGTACAACACCAAGGCGTGAGCCCCAGTTTTCCTTACCTGGCAGGTTCAGTTCAGCCGTTTTCTTCATAATAAAATTTCGTCAGGCCCAAAATCTCGATAACCGTGCCCAGGCAGTCTATGCGATTGCCCCATCAATGCCAACGTCAGTGCCAACGGTTGATTCATCATTGTCCAGGTGTTAAGTTTTGTTTTTTCCATAACTACGGAGCCTGCTACAAATGATGAGCCTAGATGACTTTGCGACGGCGATGAACAATTGGGTATGGTCCATGCCCCTTTTCTTTATGCTACTAGGCTGCGGACTCATCTTCTCCATCGCCAGCAAATTCGTTCAGTGGCGCATCCTCTCCCACGGCCTATCCTGTGTGCGCGGTGATTATGATAGTCCAGACGACGTAGGCCACATCAATCACTTTCAAGCTTTATGCGCCGCCCTCTCTGCAACCATTGGCCTGGGCAACATTGCCGGCGTCGCCGTAGCTGTGTCACTTGGCGGGCCAGGCGCGATATTTTGGATGTGGGTCATTGGCGTATTCGGCATGGCTCTAAAATTCATGGAATGCACTCTCGCTGTCATGTACCGAGATGTGCGAGACATGCCCACACCGTCTGGTGATTCCGGTGATACACCTCAAGTAGAAAGCGTAGTTCGCGGCGGCCCTATGTGGTACATGCAAAAAGCCCTCGTCGAACCGCTTCGCAGCCGAGGCAATCCGTTCTGGGTTGTGTTCAAAATCCTGGCTGTGCTATTCGCAGCTTCAACTGTACTCAACTCCTTTGGCGGCGGAAACATGTTCCAGGGCTGGAACGTCGCCGATATGCTAGATAAGCACTTCAACGTCTCCCGAAACATTTCCGCAATCGTCGTCTCAGGCCTAGTAGCTATGGTTATCATCGGCGGTATTAAACGCATCGGAAATGTAGCGGCAACGCTAGTGCCACTCATGTGTCTCCTTTATGTCGGTGGCGCATTTTATGTAATTGTGCTAAGTGCATCGGAGGTTCCCTATTATTTAGGTCTAATCGTCAAGTCAGCATTCACCCCTATCGCAGAAACTGGCGCGTGTGCAGGCGTATCGGTGTGGATAGCATTTACATGGGGAATGAAACGAGCCTGCTTTTCTAACGAAGCTGGCGAAGGGTCCGCAGCCATGGCCCACGCCGCCGCCAAGACGGACGAACCCATTCGCGAAGGCATCGTCGCAGGTCTTGGCCCGTTCATCGACACCATCATCATCTGCACCATGAGCGCCTTGGTACTGCTCATGAGCGGCACATGGAATCGCCCTCCCGTGGGCAAAATCACAAAAATCGATGGTAATCACGCGATTATAACCTGCGGCGAGGATATACCTGAAAACATGGAATCGCTCTACTTGGATCGCGTCTTAGATACGAATGGTAAGCTCTCTGTACATACGGTACGCGCAGCGAGTAAAGAATTAGCCACACAATCCATACCGATCGAATCCGTCCAAAAAAATGATGGATCGCAATGGTCGGATTTACAAACTGTCACGTTGAATCTTGCGAATTTGACAAAAGATGAACGCGAGACAATCTTGGTTGGCCAAGTCGTGCATCTAAACCTAGCCGGCGCAGAGATGACAGGGTTTGCTTTTGATACTACCTTCAAAGGTTTTGGCAAATACATTGTCACACTAGGCGTGTGCCTGTTCGCCTTTAGTACGATGATCAGTTGGAGCTATTATGGCGAAAAAGGGGCAGAGTATTTGCTCGGCCCCAGAGCTATTTTGCCATTCAAATTCATTTTCGTAATTTTCGTATTTTTAGGGATGACGCTGCCGGAATTTAGCACGGTGTATACTTTCTCCGACGCCACGACAGGACTGATGGTCATCTTCAACTTGCCAGCAGTCTTAATTTTGTCACCGCATGTTCTCCGCGCATCCAAAAAATACTTCGCCCGCCTGGACGCCGGAGAAATGCCGAAAGTGAAAAAATAAACGAGCCGCGGGCGAAATAAAATCCCGATTCATCGGGAGCCCGCGCGGATTCGGGATGTAGATAATCGCAAAAAATTTATTGACACCCAATTTTCTGCGCACAAAAAAAGTCCCCGACAAAAAATGCCAGGGACTTCAGGTCGAATGGGCCCACCAGGACTCGAACCTGGGACCTCGTCGTTATCAGCGACGCGCTCTAGCCAACTGAGCTATGAGCCCTCTAACCGCAGACGGAACAATGTATAGACCAGCCCCGCCATGTCAACAGATCGACTAATTCAAACATGATTTCCACCCTCAACCCCATACGGGTGCCCCATTCTTCGAGTACTCTCGAAGGGTGGGGGAAGGACGCTCGGTTAGACCCCGCCGAAACCGCCCTGCTCCGTCAGATTCTAATCACTAACTCCTCGACGACCCAGCAATCCCCCGCTTGCTTTCCGCATTAAGAAAATCAGCCAATCTCTTACCTGCAGAGGTCTTAACCTTAGCCACGACCGCCGCAGACGCCTCACTGAATCCCATATCAGAACGAAACAGCGTGCGGAAACTCTCTTTAATTTCCGAAATCTCTTCCTTGCTCAGATTCGACCGCTTCAGCCCAACCCGGTTCACGCTAGTAATTTTCCCCCGCAAATCGGTCATGGCAAAAGGGACAATGTCCATATGAACCGGCGCGAAACCGCTAACCATAGCCAACTCGCCAATACGCGAAAACTGATGAGCCATGGCCGACCCGCCAATCGTCACCCGATCTTGAATCGTGACATGGCCAGCTAACAACACATTATTAACGAGCGTAACATCGTTCCCAACCTTGGAATTATGCCCGACGTGACTACCGCCAAGCAAAAAACAGCGATTACCAATGACAGTCTCCAAATCCTCGCCACTAGCCCGATGAACCGTCACATACTCACGAAGAATAGTCTGCTCACCAATCCGACAATAACTGCGCTCACCCTTATACTTAGTATCCTGCGGCTCATGGCCAACAATAACACCGGGATGCAAAACACACCCCTCGCCGATTTCCGTCCAACCTGTCACATAAACCTGATGATAAAGCTTGCTGTTTGCTCCAATCCGAACATCCCCATCGATCACACAAAAAGGTCCAACTTCTACCGATGGATCAATCTCCGCGCGAGGACTTATAATTGCTGTAGGATGAATCGCCAACAAATAATTCCTTAATTATGTTAAGACCCGCCGGGCGGAGTCAGCCCTAAACGCGACATAACCATTTGCAGGTCGCTCCAGGTTTTTCTCTTTTCGCTCGGACTACGCAACAAATACGCCGGGTGATAAGTGGGCATCAAAGGCACGCTAGGCCCGTCGCCCGAATGCCCCGACAGATAAAAATCATGAAAACGCCCGCGCAATCGGCCAATCCCCTCAGCGGTATTAAGCAGCGTTTTAGAAGCTGGGGAGCCTAACGAAACCACAACCTCAGGCTGCAAAATCTCCAGTTGTTCGCGAAGGTATGGGCTACACGCCAAAATTTCTTCCGCAGATGGATCACGATTTTTCGGTGGCCGACATTTCAACACGTTGCATATGTACACTTCGTCCCGGGTTAAACCCATAGCTGTAATCATGCGCGTAAGCAGTTGCCCAGCCCGGCCAACAAAGGCCAATCCTTGTTGGTCCTCTTCGTATCCCGGAGCCTCGCCAACAAACACCAATCGAGGCGACGCGTTACCTTGCCCAAACACCGTTTGCGTACGTTCTTTGCACAGCGAACATTTCGTACAGCTCTTAACCTGCGTATCATCAAGCAACCGCAACCGCCCGGCTTGCGGCGAGTCCCCAGCTTGCGTATGTGAAGCATCAGCCCGCGCAGTGGGCGCATTCCTGGAATCTCCCCCCGCGCCCGGCACTTCTTTCTTACTCGTGGAAAATTCAGGCCAAACCAAAGGCACAGAGCGCAACCCCAGCAACTGGTCAGTCCGCAATTGCTGCGTAAGTAGTTGTTTCAACGTAGCCAAGCCCAACTTTCAAAACTCCATCAATCAAACGAGCCACGAGATTATTCAAACGAGCCGCGGGCTTCAGCCCGCGCGGACCCACAAACCCCTTCCAAGTTAGCAACGCCATATCAACCGTAGGGCACGGTCGTTCTTTCACTTACTAGCGAAAGGTTGACCTGCCTAAACCATCAACCCCAAGTTCCGCCTCCGAACACCAACAATACCAACTGTCCAACACGAACACCAGACGTCGATAAGCACCTAAATTGTCGAGACAGAATAGTAAAGGCAGTATCACGGCCATGCCTACAATACTACACATATTAGCCGATTCGGCTCATTCGCTGAAGTATAGGAATACCAAATGACTTGATCAAATACGGGCTGAACTAGGTGAAGGAGTACAAGACATAGTCAGGCATACAGTCCCGGCAGCCAGGATAAGTAATACCATGATAACCAACCCCCACGTTGAGCTGGCTGGGGCTGGTGGGAATATTTGCTCGATAGGTCCAGAAATTTCACCATCGAGGAAATCGTTAGAATGGATGTTGACGTAGTATTCGCCATTAATTAAGTCGGTTTGCTCCAGTGCTCCAATTGTCTGGCTTCCGATTTTGGGGCTGCCAAGCGGAAGAGATATTGCTACAAATCCCTGGTTAGGTTGAGAACAGGGATCAGGCGCGTTACCGTGAATATGAGCAAATGCTTCACCTGATGGTATTGAACTAATACTAATATTATAGCTAAATAAACCAGTATTTGTGTCTAAAGTGAAGCTACCCGACCCGGTCGCGGCCGATCCGGTTTGTGCACAAATTCCATCGAGCGTGGCCTCGAATTCAAGGATTTCTCCTCGTGCTGTCAAGCCCATTCCTATTAAAACCCACGCGGTTGCGATTACCAAGATCATAGACTTTGTTTGTGACATAGTGTAATCGCTCCTAAACCAATTTTTATTTCTTGCTACATTTGTCAATGCTGAAGGCATAGATTACAAATAGTAGCAATGCTTGTGATTCATCCTGTACGGTATACAAAAAAATCCTGAAAATCAAGCTTAAAATGAACAATTAGTCAATCTGCACACTTTAAAGGGTTTATGAATAGATTTGACACGATAAATTTTAGTCTCAAAACCTAAATGCGAAAAAATGAGCCAATACCATGAAATCACAGTCACCCTAAACGACGGTTACGACGCCTACGCCCGCTATTGGCCTGCCCAAGGCCAGCCTCAACGGGGGGCCATCCTCTACCATCACGGCATTCAATCACATTGTGGCTGGTACGAATCCTCTGCAAAAATGCTCGCCCAGGCAGGCTATACCGTCCTCCAGGTAGACCGGCGAGGCTCCGGGCAAAACCAAAACCAACGAGGCCACGCCGAGTCCGCCGACCAACTCATTGAAGACGCCCACACCGCCCGCGATGAATTGCAACGCCTCTCCGAATCAAAAAAACACCATGTAATCGGCGTTAGCTGGGGAGGCAAGCTAGCCACCAGAGCCTACATCGCAGACCCCACCGACGTCGCCAGCCTCAGCTTGGTCACGCCCGGCTTATTCCCATTGGTTGGCGTCAGCAAATCAGAGATGGCCCAAATCGCCATGGCTATGATTTACGAAAGAGAGCAATTGTTCAACATCCCGCTCGACGACCCGTCGTTTTTCACCTTAAACCCAACCTGGCAGCAGTACATTACGACCGACAAGCTAACCCTCCGCCAATGCACCGCCGGGTTTTACCTCGCCTCCAGACGCATGGATAAACCCATTGCCAAACTATCTAAATCCCCCTCAATCCCATGCCATGTGTTCCTCGCCGGTGACGAGCGCATTATAAATAATGAAAAAACCGAATCATTTTTCAAAAAGCTAGATTGGCCAAAAAGTCAGATCACAATTTACGAAGAAGCCAGACACTCCCTGGAATTCGAGAGCAACAACCAAACCTACTTTGCAGCCCTACTTGACTTCATCTCCCAACAGATATAACCATCAAACTATTATCGGACCATCCGGTAATCGCCATTGATAATCCTCAAGACCGCAGATTCCGCGCGGTATTCTCTTGCTCCCATAACCAAAGTCCTCCTAACAATCGTTCGATACTCCGCCCAACAAGTGTCTTTTTAGGCGTCAGCCGGCACTGCGGGACAAGGTGTGTGATTTACGCATCCGCTGTCGGTTTTACAACTATTTTTCTTAGAAACGGAGAAACCAATCGTGAACTTCACCAAGACAAAATGGCAGTCATGGCTGACCTTCTTGTCCATCCCAGCTGTACTCTTTGTACTGACTGTGGCTGGCGCAGGTTGCAACAGCACGACAGGCAGTACCGGCGGGACAACTGGCACCAGCGAGACTGGCGATCCACTAAGCTTCGATGGCAGCGTATCCGGCAAGCTTGTCGATACACAAAGCACCAAGTCCTCAGTCACCACCGTGGCAGCAGGCCAGGAAGTTCCTCCTGATTTTGATACAGCCAACACAAGCGTGAGCTTCAAAGACATAGATGGTAACGACTTGTTGGACCCACAAGGCAATCCAATTGGCGATGTACCTGTCGAATCTGACGGTTCATTCTCGGCTGACAATCTACCTGTTGGTACAGACTTCATTGTTTGCGGCGACATTGGCAAAAACGGCGAATGCGACATGGAAAGCTGCGTGCAAATCGCCGCCGACGAAAATGGCTCGAGCGGTACACTCACGGACATTCAAGCTGACCCGCTGACCACCGTCGTTCTTGCTCGTTTGCGCACTATCATCAAAGAAAAAGGCATCGACATTGAGGACTTACCCATCAGCCCAGCCGTAGTGGTCGCACGTATCACCGAGGCTTATCAAACATTGTTTGAAGACACGGGTGTAGACCATACTTTGATGTTGGCAGATATTCTTGGCGCAACAGGCGATTCGCAAAGTTTCTTGGCGGAGATATTCGAAAATCAAATTCCCGTCGGTGTACAAGCGGGTATGCAAATCGTTGAGGGCAACTTAGGCGCATTCAAGGCTGAAAATGCCGAAGACCTGGCACTGTCTGTAGCTGAGGTATTCTTACGAGCTGGCTTCCCAATTATCGATTACCCGGAAGGCGTAGACTTGTCTCCTTTAGGTCTGCTCGAAGGCATTAGCACAACGACCGAGGAAGAGCTGTTTGGCGGATTTGAATTGCCCGGAGTTGGAAGTATAGATGCAGAACTGATTGCGGAACTGTCGCCTGAACTTCTAGCCGCGTTAGGCGGAGAAATCCCTACAGAACTAGACCCCGCGTTGCTTGATACGCTAACACCAGAGCAGCAGGATGAGTTGATCGCGCTATTCGATAGTGGCGTGCTAGATGACCTTAGTGGTCTAGGCTTAGCAGAAGCGGACGCAATCATTTACATCAACAACGTTTCAGAACCAGATCGTAACTTTGGTCTGGAAAACGAAGAAAAAGGGAACTTGCCACCTCAGCCTCTTCTAAGCGATCACATCCTGGTCCAGATGGCCAGACTTCAGGCGGAAGGACGAAAGGTCTCACTTGGTGATTTGCACGCGGTACTCACCAACATCGATGGTGGCCTGGGTGCTCGTCTGACCTACTTCCTGAATGACCCGAACTTTTTCGGCCCACCACTTACCGTATTCGAAACAGCAGATGGCAAGGGTAAAGCCATTAACCTCGAAAAGTTATTCACACGACTATTTGAATCTGGCTTCATCGGACTGGCTACTGAAGAAGAGTTTGAATCCGCAGAAGCGAATATCCGAGTCCTCATCAAAGACCTGCTACAAGGTACGATAGCCCCAACTTTCGAACGTATGTTTGAAGGTATCTTAGCCGCTCGCCTGGAAGGCATTGGCGCCGTGACGAGAAACATTCGTGACGCTCGCGCTCACCTGCCATTCAACAACTCAGGCCCCAGCTCGTTCTTTGTTTTAGCTGATGGCGACGAGTTCCGTGGTGACGCCGCGGCTCCTGTCACGGTTGACGTTGTCATTTCACGTGATGGTGTCATTGGAGACGTGATATTCAACCCAACCGGCGATGGAGAATTTTTCCTGGCCTTCTCACCATTCACCGAAGATGACGGCACGGTAGAATTCCTGGTTCGTGAAACCGGGCGTTTTCTGCACGGGGCACGCGGACCGGCTATTGCCAGCATCTTTGACGAAACCGTATTTCAGCCTGTCGATGGCCTGTCATTCGCATCGCTCGTGTCTGAGTCCGGTGCGTTCTACCCTGGAATTGACCTCCCCATCATCAGAAATGATTTCTCATTCGAAGGTGGCGTTGATGATTTCGGTGGATCAACAGACTACCTGTTTGTATTAGCTACGGGCGTAGGTTTTGAGTCAGAGCCAGTGCGAATTGATTACAATCCTGAGACAGGCATTGCCACTTATAACCCCGGCGGTAGATACCTGCTATCCTTCCTGCCAGATTCAGAAGACACTGGCATCTTCGGCCTGTTCAACGAAGACACGGGCCAGGAGGCCGATACGGGTGACCCGGTAGATTTCTTTGGCGTCCAAATGGAGCTTCCAGAAGGTTTTGAAGAATTCTTCAATGAGATCGAATTTGATGATTTCGATTCATTCGATGATCCGGACATGTTCATCGACGACGTGTTCAACGAGTTCGATTCAACAGGCACATTACCAGCGCCACCAGCAAATGATGGCACTATGCCACCACCTGATGACGGCACGGTAATCGTAGACGACGGCACGATTCCTCCTGCCGCGGATACGGGCGATGTTGTCGTTGATGTGGAAGTTGTACCTGTCGAGCTGATTACCATTGATGTCAATGCAATCGAAGGCCTGGTCCTAGGCAAATTGGAATTCGCAAACGTGTTTGGCACGGAAGCGCCGAACCTACGTTTCGACTCCAATCGTAACCCGTTCTTTGATGATGCCAATGTCAACGGCATGGAAGATGCGGGCGAAACAACGTCGCCATTCAGGCCAACCTTGTTTGATCCGGGCGATTGGCGATCAACTGACATTCGCCTGTATTACCGCCGAACGAGTGGCGGCGATGTCTCCTATGAAGATGTCGATTTTGAATCACTTACCCCTGCCACGCTGGACGGTGAGGCGTTGGTCACTCGTGAATACTTGCCACGTTTGAATGCATTCAAGTTTGGTCGTCCCAACACGGCGATCAACCTCTTGTCGGCGTTCGCGCCTGTCGATTTCTTTAATGGAACCAAGGCGATCAACAAAGACACGGTTATTGATATTTTCAGTGCCTTTGCATTTATCAACCTAACTATGGATCAGGTATTCAATGTCATTGGCGATATTGATAGAGACGGCCTGGGCCCACTGCCGCGACAGCGTATTCTCACGGATGCGCAACTGTTCGTCGCCCCGATTGGCGATCCATTCTTATTATTGCTGGATGGATTTAGAGCAAGAACCCGAGCCATTAGACAAGGTGTTGATGACGCCGGTTTGATTAGCGTAGAAGCGTAGAAGCAGTAAATACGGGCACGATTGAGTGCCATAGAAAACTCGACAATTTACCTGTCGGGTGATTAAAAAGTTTGACAAGGGCGACTACCGTTTTTTGGTAGTCGCCCTTTTTTTTCGCTGAATAAATAAATCGTGCCAGTACGTAACAAATGGTCATCCCCGCGAAGGCGGGTATCCAGTCCTCGTCAGAGCCGCACGGCGCAAGTCTGCGGGCAAGATTTATTAGCTACGGACGTCTCCACCTCACTGCCACCAGGCTCGCGCCAGGTGCTCTGAACGATTACCATCATCACTCGATATGTATGTGCGCCATGACCATAAGTAACCAGACACCCGGCTTGTGCGTATCCCATCGCCCCCTTACAACAAATACTTCGTCGGGACGCACGGTTTAGCAAAGGGCAAAATTTGGCTCAGCGATTCAAATCAGTCGTAGTACTGCTGCTACTTTTTCAGGTTGTCATTCGCGGCGTGCTAATTTTTCATGCCGGGCCTATGACCGATCAGGATTACTACGGCGACGATTCGTTCATGTCGCACAAATTCGCTCAGAACATCGCCGAGGGCAAAGGCATCACACAAGCCGGCACGGTCAATAACGGGTTTCAACCACTCTTCGTCTTCTTGATGGTTCCCTTTTTCTGGTTCTTCGATCCTCTCCAAGCCACCATCGCTTCAGCCGTGATGAATTCCTTTTTTAGCATCGCAGGTAGCTGGTTCATGTTCCTGCTCGTGCGACGACTAACGAACGAACGGGCCGGTGTCATAGCCCTGGCGCTGTGGAGCTTCTCCCCACACTTAACGAGGATAGGACTCAACGGTCTGGAAACGAGCCTGGCAAACATGCTCGCCATCGTCGTCCTATTGGTTCACTTGAAAAGCGTAGATACTTTAACAAAGTGGAGCCACGCGCGCTCAGCCGGTCTTGGCCTATTGATGGGACTATCACTGTTAGCGCGATTGGATGTTGGGCTTCTGCTGTTACCACTGGGGATTCACCAAATAATCGTTCGCATCCGTCATTGGCAGCATCCCCAATTATTCACGTTGCTGGTCGTAGCTGCGCTGACCATTGCGCCGTGGTTTCTGTGGAGCCAAGTAGCCTGCGGTAGTTGGATTCCGCACAGCGGAGAAGCCACACGAACCGTGTCTCAGCTATATGGTTCCCCCACCGGGCCAACGCGTGTAGCCAACTATTTCCCGCTTGGAGAAGTGCCATCGAGCTATTATACAAACAACCTCGTTCACGCGGCGAAGCATCTCATCAATAACGCGCCTCTTAATCTACCGGTCGCAACCGTGATGGGTGAGCATAGCCCCGCCGCGATTATCTGGCTCGTCGTGCTGATTGGTTTGGGCGCACTCTCAATGGGCGATAATCGAAAACAAGCGTTGTGTGACGTAACCCGCATCTGGTACGCTTGGGTATTCTGCGGCTTACTCGTGGCTGTCTACTGCTTCTACTACTTCGCACAATGGCATTTCTGGCGCTATCTATCACCCGTGACGATTTTACTTTTGATTCCGTCCGCGATATGTGTGAATGCCATCACGGCGAAATCCCTTATCGCAAGCAGAGTTGGAAAAAGTGTTTCAGTAATCATCGTGCTTGCCGGATTAGCCTGCAGCATCATCGGCCATTCGAATCTTGTTCAATCGCGTGAGGCTCACGGAATCGCGTACAACCTCTACCACGATGCCATCAACCTGAATGAGTTTTTTGAGCCAAGCGCACGGATCGGTAGTTTTGAGAGCGGCACGCTAGACTATTTCTCAGGCCGAGTAATCTACAACCTCGACGGCAAAACAAACGTTTACGCCTTGGAAGCCCTCAAGCAAAAATCTATGCACGAACTGGTGGATGAGCTGCAACTAGATTATGTAATATCAAGCCCGCCACTGATTCGTGACCTCCTAATAGCCAGAGGCAATTGGCGAAGAGGAACCCTGGAGAGAATAAAACCGACGAACGCCGATGGAACGCCCGTGTTCGCACACAACTGGGTGTTCAAAATAAACCGCACCCATGCAATACGCCCAAATTAGCCTTGAAAAACGGAGTAGGCGTAGGCCATGCTATTGCATGACTAATCGGTGGCAGTTCACCTCGTAGCGTTTTCGTCATGCAATAGCATGACCCACGTTTCTACACTCATAACCTAACGTTTCTACACTATCGTCATACCCGCGCAGGCGGGTATCCAGTCTTCATCAGAGCCGCACGGCGCAAGCCTGCGGGCAAGATTAGGTCGGGTGGCCCATACCTGAAAGAGTTTTTCTTTCAAGTGTTTTCCTGACAGAATTTTCCTGCACATTTTCTGATCCGCTCACGTCGTCGCGAGAGGTTTGTCTAATACCTTGA
>JAJRPG010000075.1 GCA_024280855.1 Planctomycetota bacterium
CTTCATACGGCCTCCATGCCGGGCAACTATTGCAAGGTTTTAGATCGTTATCCATAACAACCTTGCAAAGTATACCACAACCAAATGAACACTTCACGCTTTAATTGGAGGGTATATAGGGATTTTCAGGGACGACGAAATAGGAAAAGCGGAGTCGCTAACACAGTATACGCATTGGGAACACTGCTCGTCGAACAAGGTCGGTTTGCACAGGCGGAGCCCATATTGCGTAAATGCCTCGCATTTCGTCAGCATGTGCTGCCACCCGGCCACTGGCGAGTGCCCAACACAATGAGTCGCCTTGGTGCTTCGCTCATTGGCCTAGGGCGATTCGCCGAAGCTGAGCCGCTATTGTTGGATGGTTTTAACGGGCTGAGTAACAACCATCATATACGCGAATATTACAAACGAAGGTCGCTTGAGCGCATCGTGGATCTTTACCAAAAATGGCACGCCGCCGAGCCGAATAAAGGCTACGACGCCAAAGCCGCCGAGTCGCATGTAAAAGTGATCGAGCTTGAGAAATCTTCCAATTGAATCTGTTTATGAGTGACAGAGATTCATCATCGCTTCAAAATCGGCATTAACGTCTGATGTCGCCATGCGCTGTTCCCGCCTTTGGTGGGGATGTTTCGCTCGGTTAGTGCAGTTGCGATACGTTGCAGCGTGAAGCCCTTGTCTTGCATAGTTGTGATTTCGTTGACTATGGATTGCTCCTGCTCGCTGAGATAGTATCGTTCGAAAATTCGCAAATCGATAAATTATCCGCGAAAACTATTCAAACTTCAAATTCCCTCCAATTTCTAAACTAGATCACACTTAGTACCGAATTGTGTGGCAGCTGACACTATTTCACCACGTTCGCATGACGACCAATTATTTTTCCAGCATGCAATTCTGCTTCGTTATTATTCAGTGTCGTCAAGTCATCTTTGGCAAGATAAAATGTATAGCTATACTAACAGCATCATCACCGTGGATGTTGGTGTAATGAATGATCTGCTTATAGCTACTGGATGAACCAATGACAGAAATCCCTCCTACACTTCCGATACATTACAATAAAGCAATTCGTACACTGATACGCTTTGGTCTCGTTATGGTGGTTATCGGTTTGCTCAGCGGAATTGCCTTTCAAGAGTCAGCAAAGAAAATGAACCTTACACGCTCCGATGGTGGATTGAGTCATTTGGACGCCGTGTTGAACCTGGCTTTAGTCCACGGCCACGTCATGGTTACTGGAGTACTGTTCCCCATTGCTATGGCATGTGTGTTGCATCTTGCCAGAGTCTGTGGTGGACTTGAAATCAGTAGCAAAGCACTTGGGTGGATAGTGAATATTTATCTTCCATTCGTTTCAATGTCGATTCTTCTGATGCTGTACAAGGGCTATCATGTATTACTATCCGCTCGTGCAGGTATGACGGATATGAGCCAGATCAACAGTGAATTGTTTGCTGGAAACCTAATGTTACGACATGGTTTGTGCGGGTTAAGTCATGCGGGAATGGGGCTAGCACTCTGCATATTTTCTTGGTGCGTCTGGGGAAGCCTAAAGGCGAAAAAACAATAACGATAGCAACCTTCGATCACTTAGCGATTCATAGCTCAAAACCACATCTTATCAGCAATCACTGGTTGTTAATGACTGCTTTCCCAGCGTAAATTCGCTGAGATAGTATCTTTCGAAACTTCGCAAATCGATAAATTTTCCGCGAAAATTATACAAAATTCAAATTTTCTTCCTAGTTCTAGCTTGATCACTCTTGACACTAAGCTTCGTCTGCGCGTGTGTGTGTGTGTGTCACAAAGATTGCCGCAGTAACAAGCTGGACAGATCTTATACAAAAAGCTGGCAGAAAGAACTTGCGCATGAGCTAAGTACGCGCTACATTAAAGTTGTTACGTCACGACCATGGCATCATGAAAAGGAGTCAAAACTAATGATACCAACTATCTCGCATTGGATCGGACAAGAGCAAGCCATTCGCCGTTTCAAAGTGGCATTAGAAGCGTCATGGAACGACGGTACAAAATTACCTCATATGCTCTTTTACGGATGTCCTGGCACAGGAAAAACGATGCTGGCTCATCTGGCTGCAAAAGAAATGGGAGTCAAAATCCATGAACGTCTTGCTCAAGTCATGAACTTTCCAGGAACGTTGAATGGTTTGCTTATGCAAGCCCAGGACAAAGATGTCATTTTCTTAGACGAAGTTCATGAGTTAGTTCATCCAGCACAAACTGTTTTGTATAGAGCCATGGAGGGACAGCAAATATCTCTTCGATCAAACGTGAACGACACTTATAACATGCCCATCAAAGACGTAACCATTATTGGTGCCACAACGGACGAGTACCATTTACTTAGCCCATTACGACAACGTTTCAAAGTCGTTATACCATTCTCATTGTATGATGTAACTTCTTTAGCCAAAATAATCGATCAACGAGCACGTCTGATCGGCATCGATATACATCAAGACATTGCCATCCAAATAGCCATACGCTCACGAGGTACGCCCAGGTTCGCCATTCGCTTGCTTGAATCCTGCCAACGCTATGCACGTAGCAAAGGAGAAGAAATCGTGACAATGCAGCATTTCGAGGAAACGGTTGATATGGATTGCATAGATGAGCTAGGGCTTACTCTCGATGACCAGCGGATCATTAATTTCTTAACGATCCAGCCAAGCAAACCTGTGCGATTGTTCACCCTTGAAGCTGCAACAGGCATTCATCGTCGGACTATCCAGGAAGTCATAGAGCCGTTTTTGATTCGTATGGGGCTGATCGAGCGAACCCCACAAGGCCGAGTGATCACTGAACAAGGAATTCGACATGTTGAAAGTACGACTCAAGTAGAAACAGTTAGCAAAGCTACATCATGAATAAACAACAACCACTAAAAGAGATCGTATCTGTCACTGAAATGGCACGAATGTGTCGATTGTCCAGGGCAAGGTTTTATCAGCTTGTGAAAGAGGGCATTTTTCCAAATCCTTCGCGAAATATTCAAACCAAACGACCATTCTTCGACAAAAGCCAGCAAGAGCAATGCCTGCTGGTGAGAAAAATAAACAAAGGAGCGAATGGGAAATGCGTAATTTTTTACGGTTGTAGACTGGAAGCCTTGCCATCACCCAAACGAAATCGGAAACAATTGCCGATTTCAAAGCCACCCAAAGCTCGTCAAGACCCTGTGATCACTGAGCTTCGTCACGGGCTGGCTCAGCTTGGTATAGCCAACATAAATGATGCTGATTTGAGAAAAGCTCTAACGCAAGCTTACCCTGAAGGTCATCGAGATGTGGAAAAGTCGGAGTTGTTGATGACTGTTTTCGGAGAGCTACAGCGCCGCAATTCAGCAGATAAGCTGAGCGGATAACAGCCATTATCTGCTCAATTCGAGGTGAAAACTGTCTACTTTCTGTCTGATTTGTGTCGTTAAGGCGTCAAATATTCAGCGGATAATGTTTTTGAAGGAATAACAATGAACGATTTACCTCCATGTGTTGATGACTTTCTTTCAGCGAATGATTTCAGCCATCATACGGTCAAAGCGATCAAGGCTGACATACGAAAATTCATCAATTGGTTTACAACCGCCAACGGTGAACGATTTGATCCAGTCAGAGTGACTCTTCGTGATGTGGCTGATTTCAGGGAACACTTGGCTCGTGTGCGACGACAATCAGTATCTACAGTAAACAGAGCGTTAGTAACGATACGTCGCTTCTTAGGTCACCTGTGTCGGTCTGGTGTTGTCTCCAACAATGTTGCAGAAGCTGTTAAAGAGTTGAGACGAATGCCAATCACGCCAAAGGGATTATCAAATCCAGAAGTTCGTAAAATTTTGCGGGAAATTGAACTTCGTCAGGATTACAAAGCTGCGGCAATCATTGGCATTATGTTACATGCAGGGCTTCGAGCATCAGAAGTCATCTCACTTGAACTTGATGATGTCACCATCGGACCACGATCGGGACAAATTCTTTGTCGTCAAGCAAAAGGAAACAAACAAAGAATTGTTCCGTTATCCAATGAAGCCCGTCGAGTTGTGCAGGCGTATCTTGAAACCCGACCTCCGCTTGATTGCCAATCGGTATTTATTGGCGAACGAGGAGCGTTGACTTATGCAGGTGTACGATCCATTTGTTCAAAGTATTCAGCCATCACTGGAGTATCGTTTACTGCACATAAACTTAGACATACGTTTGCTCATCGCTACCTGGATCAAACGAACAACGATCTTGTTGGACTGGCTCAAATCCTTGGTCATGAATCTTTGAATACAACCAGTATTTACACCCGTCGTGGGCAAAATGAGCTTCAAGCCAATATTGACGGGCTGCGTTATGAATAAATCGTTGGAAAAATTACTCAGCAATGTTATTTCCATTTATCGTATTGTGGTTTGCGTGATACCTCCACTGTTTCGGCTAGGATTGATCGACAGAATGGAATGTATTCTCGTGGGCATGATAATCGGAATCGTCGTCGCTCTTCGTTCGATGCAATTCAGTTCTGATCAACTTGGCAACCAGGCAAGGCCCACCACGTGGGTCGAAATTGGATTCTACTTTATCATGAAGCCAGCTAGCTACTGACTAATCAGTCAAGGGGCGATTTGCGTTTTCCGCAGACTTCTTCAGTAAAGAATTTAATGCCGCACGGCGCATCACCACTTCAAGTGCAGGATCATTTAGCAACTGGTTCGCGACTGCTTCTGGAGTCGTTAGTTTTATAAGAAGTTGCTTAACAATTTCCTCGGCGTATGTGACTGCGTCCTTGAGGTCTTCATACTCAGTAATTCGTTCACGGAATGGTACACTGTCCCAGATTCGTATCTCTCCGCCCCAATCGCCCGATGCAATTCGCTTGCCATCCGGACTAAAGGCCACTGTCGCTACCTCGCGTTTGTGCCCTCGCAGTGTGACGATGGGAACCTCTTTCGCTGCATCCCAGACCACAATGTTTGGTTCTGTTAATCCGATTGCGAACCGGCTACCGTCTGGACTGATTGACACGGAGGAAGCAGTTGCGGACAAGGTGAGTGATCGATTAGAGTTGATGTCCATTCCGTCGAAGATCGTTGCCTTCGAATCGCCTCCGACCGAGAGAAAATATTTCCCGTCAGGGCTAACGGCGAGACATTCGATCGGAACATTATGAGCTCGCAAAGAAGCTGATTGCTGCGCAGATTGTAAATCCCATATGTGTACGCTGCCATCAACTGTACCACTAATTAACGTTTTCCCATCCAAACTGTATACAACGTCTTTAATATTTGCATCGTGTATGAGCGGTTTATGTAAGAGCTTTTGTCCAGTATGCGCATCCCAAAACCTAACAGTTTTATCCCAGGAACCAGTAGCCAAGATGCTTCCATCCGGACTAAAGGCGAGTGTCTTAACGCTGTCATTGTGGCCAGTCATCGTGCAGATGCGTCTACCCGTGTATGCATTCCATAATGCGGTCGTATGATCATCAGACACCGAGGCTAATGTGCGACCGTCAGGGCTGAAGGCGACTTCAACGACAGATTGAGTGTGACCAGTCAATACCACCAACTGTTCACCTAAAGCTAAATCCCAGATGCGTATGGTGCCATCATGCGAGCACGACGCCAGGCGCGTGCCATCAGGATTGAATGCGACAGAACGAACGCCATTAGTATGGCCATGTAGCACGTGAAACTGTGCTGGTAGAGTTAGGCTCCAAGTATGAGCCATTCCATTGGATACGGTAGTCAATACATGATCGTCTACTATAAAACGCGGATCTCGTTCTTGCACTGGGCCGCGCACATTTCCTGTCGCACCAGTCGATAAATCCCACAAGCGAATACGAGTATCGTGCAAAACAGCGATTTTATTATTGTCTGGACTAAAGAGAATGTAATTGAATCGTTGGCGTTCGTTGGCAAGCTCAACAATCCTACGATTTTCGGCTATGTTCCAGATTTCAATTCGATTGTCATCGTGTATGGCAAGGAGCGAACCGTCTTCGGAAATAGCAGCTTCGATACGTTCCCCAGGTAACGACACTGAATGCTGAAATATGATCGACCAATTGTCGCATTCGAAAACCGTGATGTCGCCATTACCCGCAGTCACAAGAAACCTATTTGATTTCTCAGAGAAACGCGATTTGTATATGATGTCATCAAATGTTTTTGTCCAAACACATGCACACGTATCCACGCGCCAAGCTTGCACGATATGGTCGTCCGTTCTAGTGATCAATAGCTTTCCCTGTAGGCCAAAAGCCATGGGGACGATCAACGCATCGCTATCGACCGCAATCTCGCCGATCCGCTCTAAGTTCATCACGTTCCAGAGTGTCACCTGTCCCACATGGCTGCCCAATGCGATTGTTTGCCCCTCGGCGCTGATAGCGCTAAGCCCCAGCTCGTGATGCAAGTTACCAAGTACCTGGCCATTAGTTGTATTCCACACACGCATGTTTTGGTCGCGCCAACCTATCGCTCGTTCAGCTTGAAAACTAATGGCGTGTATCTTCCAGCCATCACTGCTGAATTGCATGGTAGCACTTAAACTTTGGTCGCTTTGAGCTTTTAGATAATGCCACTCCCAGTTTCGGTTTTCTTCGGGAGCAGACTCCAACGCAATTAGTGCCGTCTGGCTATCATAGTTAACATTAGCTAATTCTGCTGTGCGTATGTCGCTGATGTATTTATTCCATCGTTCGGCGGTTAATGCATCCTGCAATTGATAAACCATTGAACTGAGAGAAATGATGAATGCTACGATGGCTATGACAAATGCGCCCCCCATTATCGAAAAAGTCTTGTTGCGACGGACAAATAACTTCGCTTTGTACCAAGTGGTCGGTCGGCGAGCCTGGATCGGTTTATGATCGAGATACCGCCGTATGTCCTTTGCAAGGTCGGCTACAGACTGATACCGTTGCGATTGATTTTTTTCCAACGCCTTGAGAGTAATGGTCTCAAGATCACCCGACACAATAGACGCAATACTCGATGGCCGTTTTGGCGATGTTTCTCGTATAACACGAGCAGCTGAAAGTATGTCAGAAGAAGGGATTTCGTACGGAAGATGTCCGGTCAAGAGTTCAAACAGTACAACTCCTAGCGAGTAGACGTCCGTCCGTACGCCAATCTGGTTAATATCGCATCTGCACTGCTCCGGGCTCATGTATTGAAGCGTACCGATGACTTGACCAATATCGGTTCGTGTGGTCGTGACGGCAATGTCGGAATCAGTCGCGTGCGCAACGCCGAAGTCGATTATTTTGATATGCCGATCGCTATCAACCAGGATGTTTCCGGGTTTGAGATCGCGGTGGATTACGCCTTTCTGGTGCGCGAAGTAGACCGCATCGCAGACCTCAAGGAATAGTTTTAAGCGTTGCTTAATATCAAGCGTGCCTTGGGAGCAGTATTGTGTGATGATTTCGGCATCGGCTATCAACTCCATAGCAAAATATGGAATGCGTCGGCCTGATTCTGTATCCAGGTGTGTGGATGCCTGGTAAAGACGGGCGATGTTGGGATGCGTGAGCTGAGCGAGAACCTGAGACTCGAATTCAAATCGGCGAACGACCGATTTCTCCGCGACCCAAGACCGTAGCACTTTGACCGCAACAGTCCGATTTGGCAGTTCTTGTGTCGCTTCATAGACAGTGCCCATGCCGCCAGATGCGATGACACTTTTCAATAAATATCGACCTATGCGATTTCCGATCAGAGGATCTGGATCATGAGGCGAGAACTGGCAGTGGCGGAATTGATGTGCAGTCGTCTCAAGAAAATCCGGCGCAGCTAACGTGTGATGCTTTAGGAGTTCCTCGACTTCACGTTGAAGTTCTAAGTCTCCCTTGCACGCCTGCTCAACAAATGTCGTCCGCGTATCTGAAGCGTGTGTTAATGCCTCATCGAAGATGGCGTGAACACGGTCAATGTCTAACGAATTCATCGTCTTGTTCGCTTGTGTCGATATCGGATAGCGCACGATGAAGCCATGCCTTCGCAAACTGCCAGTCTTTCGTAACAGTACGCGTTGATACTTCGAGTGCGGCTGCGCATTCTTCGATAGTCATTCCAGCAAAGTACCGAAGCATAACAACCTCAGCCATTCTCTCGCTGTGTTGTTCCAGGCCCTTGATCGCTTCGTTTACTGCGAGTACCTCCGCTGGATCTTGATCAAACACCGGCGGATCTTCCAGCAGTTCGCTCTGTTGTCCGGCTCCTCGCTTCTTGCATCTTCTCTTACGTGCGTCATCCGTGCGGATATCGCGCATAGTTTTTGCGGCTGCCGAGAAAAAATGACGCCGATTCTCAAATACTGCGTTTTCAGAGCCAAAGAGTCGGCAATAGGCTTCGTTTACCAGAGCGGTCGGCTGAAGCATTCGTCCCGGCTCTTCTTGATTCATTTGAGATCGGGCAATCGAGTGAAGTTCACGATAAACAAGGTTTAGAAGCTCCTCGCGTGCAGAGGTATCTTGCTTGTTTACCAAGTGCAATAGCTTTGTCACCACTGTCGATTCTATCATGAGCGTGCTCGGACTTAAGATAGGTAACCCTTGGTAACCATTCTCGACTCAGGCATCATACCAAAAATGCATTCTAAATTCAACCAAAACCAAAACCGCTAAGTATTGGCTCTTAACGGGTTTATGTGAAAGTCACACGAGAGATAAGAGCGAATAGAACATGGAATTCCTGTCCGTATTACAGTTGTAATTTATGTCGCACTACAAGATTATGAATTATTTTTCAAATGGTGTGCGCGGTTTTTCATTAGACGACGCATGTATCCTCAGTGCTAAGTGCTTGACAGTAAGACAAGGAATAGCGTGGCGTCGATTAAGCGTCAAATATCGTTTCATATGTGCTTCAACATTTTACAAGAAGTGGCGACAACAAATAGGAGCTACGGTGGCAGGACGGCTAGGAATGGTTTTGGCTAGCTAGGACAAACGGTTGCCAATTCTCGAGCTGAATTCCGCCATACTTTTCAAAGGCAACGTGTACGACTAAGAGTTTGCCATTTCGGCTTAGCAGTAATCGGATGATCAGCGATGAGACGAATGATTGTAACAGTATTAGCATTGGTGGCGCTCTTGGGATTCGTCCTGAATAGTTCAGTTATTGCCCAGGACTCGGTGGCCAATGACGTAATCGAAGCTCTGGCGCTCGTTCGATCGCCAGAGCGACTGATTGGGGAATCGCGATTAAATATCATTGACTGGAACAACAATAGCTTGTCGGGCGAACTCGACCTCTTGTACAATGGGCAGCGTGTCATCTTTAGAAGCTCACGCGTCTCCTCTACGCAAGTAAATCTTCACATCGAGTTGGGTGATGTAGTGCTGGAAGCACACGCGGACCTGAAGGCCAACACACGGATTCTGGATGGACATGATCACGCCCTCTCACTTGACCAACGCCTTGCCTTGATCGCATTTGTCAGTCAACTCCACCTACAACTCCAGCCGTACCAAAATACGCTGCCCGAACACGAGGATCTTCTTTTTCGCGTCGTAAATTATTATGCGGAGGCCCCTGTTGGTTGGCCTCTTAAACATCGTGTGATTGCCCCCCCTCCGGCAGGGCCGTTAGCAATTGATAGTATAGACGATAGTGAACTGTTTGAGTTAGGCGGAGGACAAAACGGTGGAGACAGTCCAGAGAATCTATCTAGCTGCCAGTCGGGCTGTGTAGACGGTGAAAATGGCATAACCCTCTACTCAAACCCATGCTGCTCTCGCAATCATACTCTATGCCACGATGCCCATTCGTTCCCATTTATCTGCGGCACGGGGACAACCCCGGGGCAACCGCACCCCTACTGTTGTGAGACTATTCGATCAGGGTGTGACATAGCATCTAGCTGCATTGGCCGGTGTGGTCCAGGGTGCGGTATAATTAATTCTCCTGGAGAGGGAATCTACACATTGAATTGTGGGGACCATGACCGCTGTTGTGGGATACATGATGCGTTTGGACCTAATTGCCTCACACCTACAAGCGTAGCCTGCGGCGATGAGTGGGTGGATGCTGAAGATGATTTCTTATTCGCAATCGAGCCATTCAATGATGTCTGCACAGATGGCTGTTACGAATGTTGTAGCAATTCGGATTGCGGTTCCTGCGAGAAGTGTGTAGGCAATACCTGCGTCCCGGTTAACTGCGCCGGCTGTACGGAATGTAACAACAATCACGGTTGTAGATCAATCTTCAATTGTTGTACGAATGACTCAGGTTGTGGATCGTGTAAAAAGTGCCAAAGTGGAAGCTGCGTACCAGTGTCGTGCGGCACATGCCAAGAATGCAACAACAATCACGGTTGTAGATCGATCTCAAATTGCTGTACGAATAACTCGGCCTGTGGCCCCTGCGAGAGGTGTCAAGGCGACTTCTGCGTCCCCGTCACGTGCAGCGGATGCGACGAATGTAACAATAATCACGGATGCACTGATCCCGAATGTTGTAATGACAACGATTGTTCTGGTGGGTCTCAATGTATCGACGGCTTCTGCCTTGTGAGCTGTGGCAACTCGAATTGCGAGCCAAGTTTGAACGAAGATTCTTGTTCATGCCCAGCAGATTGTGGGTCTCCGCCGGGGACAGAAACCAATTGTACTGATGGTGAAGACGATGATTGCGATGGAGCAGTCGATTGTGATGATTCCGACTGTAACAATCACTCGTCCTGCTGCGTAGTGACAGAGAACCCGGAGATTACTTGCAATGATAATATCGACAACGATTGTGATGGCGACACTGACTGCGGAGACTCCAACTGTGATTGTGAAAACTACCATCCTGCTGATATGTCTACATATTGTGGGTGCCTTTCGTCGAACTGCGAGGACTTCCAACTGGACGGGTGCGAAATACTCGCATACGCACGGGCATGGGTGAATGGTGAACACAACGATTTGGCTTTCGCCCTGAGAGGGGCGCTCATCTGGAAACAGTGTGATCAGTACACATTTAATCAAGCAACTGGAACTTGGGACTCGAATTGTAATTGACCTATGAATGGGCATCCTAAGCCGATGCTCAAGTATGTTTTATAAGAACGTTGAGTGCGTTTTGAGGAGAACACAATATGGTACCTGGTAGTAAATCGAGAATTATATCACGGCGTGGCGGTCCACTGTTGCTCCTACTTTCTATTGCGCTCTTAGGGGGTCTGGGTTGTCCCACAACCACGCCACCACCTATTATTACTTGCGCAACTGATGCGGACTGTGACCAAACTGATTTGTGCAATCCTTGGACCTGTAATGCGGATCTTGAGTGTGAACTCACACCAGTAGTGTGTGGATTTGCTGAGGTGTGCATTGATGGTGACTGCGTATTCGCGTGCCCGGATTCCGATGATGATCTGTGCACTGTTGATGTATTTTCCGTTGGAACTTGTACCAATGAACCGGTGGAGTGCGTGGGTACTGATGTCTGTGACCCTGCCACAGGCGCATGTGTACCCGGGCCTTGCGATGTCGATGCGGATTGTGACGACAGCGGTCTCTGCACTACCGATACCTGCGACAATGGCGTTTGCTTTAACGAGGCTGTGGATTGCGACGATTCGGTGAATTGCACGGACGATTCATGTGATTCTACTGATGGCTCGTGTGTTAACACGGCTGTAGTTTGTGCTGATGGCCAAGCATGCGAAGAGTCAGACGGTACGTGCACAGGTTGCACCGCTTGCGCGTCCGACGCCGACTGTGCTGATGATGGCCTATTCTGTAACGGTGTTGAAAGTTGTGGTACAGATAGCTGCTGCACGTCGAGCGGCGCCCCATGTACATCTTCAGGAACTTGTGATGAGGCTACGCAATCATGCCTTGCTGCGTGCAACCGTAACATCCCAATTACCCCGGACTCTACGGTACAAGTATATTCTGTTACCGACCCAGTTCCCGCTGGCTGGATTGTAGA
>JAJRPG010000076.1 GCA_024280855.1 Planctomycetota bacterium
ATGAACCTTTCGATTCGTCAAAGTTCTTTTAGCGAAATCTGAGGCTTGTTGACCATAGTGCATGCCGGGCTTTTTGCCTCTGGCTACTTCCGGGGTATCTACACCCCACAGGCGAATGCGTGTCGTGTCCTCGTCACTGTCGGGTATGTCGATGTCCAGCGTGTCTCCGTCTACTACACGAGTCACGCGAAACGTTTTGTTGTGATATCGACCCCAATCAGTACTCGAAGGCGCGATATAAGCTACGCGGTTGCATACCAGCGTGAGGCCAGTCAACGCGACAGCTACGCATAAAACCAAGTGTCGTCGCCATAAGGGGGGCAATTGAATTGACGGCGGTAAGTGCGGTAGTTTAGCCATGATTACGATGTTTCGTTTATGTGACCTGATTGCGGTTCGCTTTTATCCAGGCCAAAGGCGTCGTGAATGCTGCGCAGGGCATAAGCCCCATCCGCGCTACTCACGATGCAACTAATGACGATTTCGCTCGTAGAGATATTTTTGATATTGATCTCAGCCTTCGCCAAAGCGTCGAACATTGTAGAAGCTGCGCCCGTGTGGGGTCGCATGCCGACGCCGATAGCGCTGATTTTCGAAACGCCCTTATCGATGCTGACTCCTTCAAAACCCATGTCGCGGGCTAATTGTTCACATATATTTTTCGCGGCGGGGGCGTCCGAATCGTTTGTTGAGAAGCTGATATTAGCTAACCGTCCGTTGTCGTAAATATTTTGAACGATATCATCAACCAGAATATGATTTTGCCCCAGCACCGCAAAGATGTGCGCCGCTAGACCGGCTTGATTGCTCACGCCGTTGAGTGCGATGACAGCTAAGTCTTCTTTCAGCGTGACGCCTTCGACGACAACTTCTTCCATGCCAGAGGTTTCATTCATTATCATCGTTCCCTTTCCGTCGGTCATTGAGCTTCGTACATGTATGGGGACGCCAAACTTTTTTCCGAATACGATGGCCCGTGAGTGCATCACAGATGCGCCCGCCGCAGCCATTTCTAACATGACATCGTAACTAATCTCGTCGATTTTCCTGGCTTGGGGAACTATGCGCGGGTCAGCTGTATAAACCCCGTCAACATCGGTATAAATCTCGCACTGATTCGCATGAAGCACCGCTGCCAGTGCGGCGGCTGTCGTGTCTGAAGCGCCGCGGCCTAGCGTGGTAATTTCGCCGCTGATGTCGATGCCCTGAAAGCCGGCGATAATCACTATTCGATCGCTGGATAATTCCTGATCGAGCCTATCTCGATGGATTCTCTGGATACGGGCGCGTGAATGGACGCTGTCTGTGTACAATCCAAGTTGGGCAGCCGTCAAACTAATGGCCTCATGTCCCGCAGCGTGGATAGCCATTGCCATCAATGCGATTGACACCTGTTCGCCTGTGGTGAGCAGCATGTCCAGTTCGCGTTTTGGGGGTTCCGCACAAATCTCGTTTGATAAGGCTAGCAAATCGTCGGTGGCATTGCCCATAGCTGAGACGACGAGTACCACACGAAATCCGTCAAGCTTTGCCCGTATAGCCCGTCGCGCTGCCCGATGGATTTTCTCTGCGGATGATAGGCTGGAACCTCCGAATTTTTGCACGACTAAACGCATGGCGTACATGATACCCCTGCGCTTACTCGCTGGCGATGGTAAAAAAGAAGGATTGCGTCTAGGCCGATGGTTGCGCTGACGAGCTTGTGTGAGATGGGCTGTTGTCGGATAGAAATGCTTCTGTGGCCATTGTCGAAGCAGCCGTAACCGATAATGGCAAACGAGTTAGTATCGGACGCGAGGCGCCTATGCGGTATTGCTCGCGCCGAATATCGCCAAATAACGCATCCAGCCGGACATCGCCGGATATGCGCTGACCAAGATTTTTTGACTCAGGCCGCGGGCCATCTATAAAACGAACTTCATGGAATGGAGATCGAGCGATTGCATTTACAGATTCCGCATCCGCAAAATCGCTCGCGTATGTGAATGCTATCGTGCGCCACCGGGGCATCACGCGGTTTAGCATGTCCATGTGATAAGTAATGACTGGATGTAGCACCGCGTGCGGCGTAGCTGCGATTTGGATAGTAACCATGCGATCGGACCAGCGTTGCATCAACTCGGTCCACCAAAAATCATCGAACCATGCTGCGACGTCTCCGTGTTGGTCTGTCGCTTCGAGGTTCAGGTGAACCGGGCCTGTGGCTTTGGTTTCTTCAATCTCGCCCATACCTTCGAGAAGGACACGCACCTCGCTGACCAATTGAGGACGCCGGCGACTTTCCTGCGTCCGAGCGCGTAATTGTGCTGCATCTACTGACCTCATGTCCCTTGACTCCATTCTTGGGGCAATCTGACTCTTAGCGTAGTTATCGGAGCTTCGACGCCAGATTCTTCATCCACTTGAGCTAGCTACCTCCTCAATGAATGGAAGTATTGTGTTATAATTGCCATGCTTGGCTGTGATAATTTTCGATGTGGTGTCGTAAGTGCTTGTTAGGTAAGAGGTTGCGGGTGTTGATGTGTTTTGTGTGGCAAGAAAGTGACAAAAACGTGAATTGCAACTTGGGGTGACGGCGATATAGAACATGTAGTGTGTGTGTAATTATTTGGCATTTGTTTTGAAGGCTGGGAGGATCGATGGTTCCATCAATAATTGTATTAGCGGCGGTGCTGGGGGCGGGAGCGCCGGCGGATGCCGTGAATGTGACAGCCAAGATAATGAATCAATCTTGGGGGCCTGGGGGACGTGGGCAAATTGTCATAGAGATTGTCACGGGCGAGGGGTGGATGACGACCGAAACTGGGTTGTCTTCGCCACTATTGCAAATCAAAGCGCCACCTAGTGCGAAGCTTCTGGGAAAAGTGCTTACGTCCATGAAGGAGTTAAAGGAGAACGAATTTGTCTTCTCGCCATATGAGAAGCTTCTTAAAGATGGTCGGGCACGCTTACCCTTCACGCTTGAAAAGTATCCTGACGATGCGGAGCATTTTGGTCTGACAGTGCTTGGCTATGTGAGCAAGAAGGGTGACAAAAAAGGATATTTTTTCCGAAGGCGTCTTGAGCTTCCTCTAAAATCTCAAGCTGTAGCTAAAGAAGTAGACGCTACTGACTCTTCATGGGGCACGCTCGACGTATTACAGATTGGCGACAAAGCCGACGATTTCGAGCTAACCAGCCTTGAAGGTAAGAAGGTGACGTTGAGCCAATACTTGGGCAAGAAGAATGTTATCGTGTCTACCTACCGCGCGTTTTGGTGACCGTTCTGCGCAACGCAACTGGGTCAGTTGCAAAAAAAGTATAAACAATTTTCCAGACGCGATACTGTCGTCCTGGCTATTTCCCAAGAAGATAAAGATATGGAATCGGCCAAGCGGTTTCTTAAACATTTTAAGAAGTCACCGCTATTCGACATCTTAGCAGACATCGATAAAGAAAAAACGCCAAGATACGAACGCGCGACAATCTACTACATTGATAAGGAAGGCGTGGTTCAGCAGGTCATTCCGATGTTGATTCATATGCGGCCTAATTGGGGTTCTATTTTGCGCGAAGTTGATCGGCTGCAAGGGAAGTAATTTTCTCCGCTCGCGTAGATGGGGATGAAAGCCCGTTACTCCTAGGTTAGTCTATCGAGCGTTGTCTTGAGACTA
>JAJRPG010000001.1 GCA_024280855.1 Planctomycetota bacterium
CTGTCATGCTTGCCAGTTGCGACGAGCTTGTAAATGGCCTCGCTACGGCTAAGCCGAGTAAGACAATCATCGCGATACGCATCAACAACAATAGCCATTGTTCAAACCAGACCGTGCGCGCTGCACGACGTTTAGCTTTAATCAAGAACGACATCGCTGCCCAGGGTACACGGCGATATTTCCGCCGGTTAATCAAGTGGATAATGACAGGTATAGCCCCGACGGCCAAGCCTGCGCCGGCTAGGGCGGGGTGAACAAAAGGCCAAAATTGAGCAAGCGTAAACATGTTCATTGCCATTGTAGATTTATCGCATCACACGCGATGAGCGTTGTCGAAGTCGATTGCTACGAGCCGCGAGATAACTTGTCAGGGTAATGTTTAACGGTTGTGACGTATCGAAAACTGAATAACTAATGTGCTGTCGGCCACACATGGTGCGCATGTCGTTTTGAAAACGATTCACTTCCTCCAGGTACTGACGACGAATGGCGTCTGGCTCAGCTACTAACTCGCCACTTTGTTCCAGGCCCTCAAACAAAACCGTGCCATCAAAAGGGAACGTCAACTCAGCTTTATCCCAGAGGTTCCAAACGATAGGTTCATGACGGCGATATCGTAATTGTGTCAACCCCTTGACAATGGTTTCGGGATCGTCGAATAAGTCGCTAATAACAATCACCAATGTCCGCTGACTCAATCGTTCGCCCAGCTCTGCGAGCGTTGTGCCTAAAGAAGTGCGCCTAGTGCGGTCGTGGGTAGACATTGTACGAACCATTGTATGCCAATGATGCTGGCGCACGCTGGGCTTTATATATTCTGTAATATGCTCGTCGAATAACGCCAGCCCTACAAAGTCTCTTTGCCTCAGGGCTAAGTGAGCAATCGCACCCGTAACGACGGTAGCGTATTCATACTTCGACAGGTATTCATCACTAGAGCGGTAGTTCATCGACTCACTGCAATCGACGACCAGCAGTACATGCATGTTCGTTTCCTGCTCATACTCTTTGATGTAATACTTGTCGGTCTTGGCAAATACTTTCCAGTCGATGTGCTTGAGGTCGTCGCCTTGCGTGTAAGCCCGGTGGTCAGCAAATTCGATAGACAAACCGTGATGCGGGCTATGATGCATGCCAGCGTAAAAGCCTTCCACAACCATACGCGCCCGTAGTTCCAAGCCGTGCAGCTTAGCAAGTACGCGCGGATCGAAATATGACGGCAGCGTCGAGATAGCTGGCGATGTGTCATGGTTCATGGGTAAGGCCGCCGCATGGTTATCTATTCGCTCACCAGTATGGTGCGATGACGTTTCGTATTATTCGTTCGTATCGCTATTATCAGAAAAAACGCGACTGGCCATCGCTTCGCTCAAACCTGTGGAAGACTCCGCTGGTAGCCGATCGATCAAGCGATCGACAATATCGTCTGTTGATAGACCTTCCGCTTCGGCATTAAAATTTGTAAGAATGCGATGGCGTAATACCGGCCTCGCTATGTCGCGTATGTCGTCGATGGATACATAAAATCGCCCCTGCAGTAGCGCGCGAGCTTTACCCGCTAGCACCAGATTTTGCGAAGCACGCGGGCCAGCGCCCCAAGACACATATTCGCGTATAAAATCAGGCACTTCGCCTTTGTCGATGCGTGTAGAACGTGTCAGGGACATGGCATATTTAATCACATGGTCAGCGCAAGGCACGCGACGCACGATGCTCTGTAATTCCATGATGTCACGGGCTGATAGGGTACGTTCCAACTCAACTACGTTTGTCGCGGTGGTCATCTTGACGATTTCAAATTCTTCCTGCTCAGAGGGATAATCAACCAGCACCTTAAACATGAATCGGTCTAGTTGCGCTTCGGGTAGCGGATACGTTCCTTCTTGCTCGATGGGGTTTTGCGTGGCTAAAACGAAAAACGGCTTAGGCAGTTTGTGCGAAAACCCGGCTGCGGTCACTTGGTATTCTTGCATCGCTTCCAAAAGCGCCGCTTGAGTTTTAGGCGGAGTTCTGTTGATCTCGTCAGCCAGTACGATATTGGCAAAAATTGGGCCTTGTACAAATCGCAGCGAGCGAGCGCCCGTGCCCCGGTCCTCTTCAATCACTTCTGTGCCCGTTATGTCTGAGGGCATAAGGTCCGGGGTGAACTGGATTCTGGAAAAACTCAGTGACAGCAGTTTCGATAGTGTGCTGATGATGAGCGTTTTTGCAAGACCAGGTACGCCTTCAAGAATACAATGACCGCCGCAAAACATGGCTATCAATATCTCATCGACCACGCGCTCTTGCCCGACGATTACCTGGCGAAGCTGCTTACGAATTTGAGCGTGTGCTTCGACAAGTTTTTTCGCCAGCGCAATCTCGTCAGGATTGGCAACGTCGTCATTATTCGTTTCGTTGTTGGGGTCCGATGTCATGTCATATACCCTTTAGTATATCGATCTAGCTTAAGACTACTATCACGATGCATCATCATTGATAAGATTAATGAGCATCCGCAAACGTCCGGCATTACGTCGATCAAAGGCAAAAGCCAGCCGAGATTTATCGGGATACTCATCCTCTTCACCTTCCAACGGCTTATCAAATTGTTCAATGCGTCCTTCCGTGAGAATGTCGCCGAACGATTCATTTAGCTCTTTCAACAACTCGTCAGAGACCGGGCTGTTTAATCGCATCACTAATGTGTCAAACACATATCTCGAGGAATGATAACGGCGATAGAAGCGAAGTATTTCATCCACCGCTTCCTGAGCATTATCCGTCACCAAAAACAGATTCAAATCCGCTTTGTCGATCATGCCCTTACCCAGCAATTCGCGCTTCACATATTCTTCCCATGTGCGCCAATACGACCCACCAGGCTCGTCGCACATTACAACAGGCGTAGGTAGGGACTTGCCTGTTTGTATTAACGTCAAAGATTCAAACCCTTCGTCTTGCGTACCAAACCCACCGGGGAATAAAACGATAGCCTTGGCTTCTTTGACGAATATCACTTTGCGTGTGAAAAAGTATTTGAACATAATCAACTTAGGATCATCCGCGATGATCGTGTTGGTCTTCTGTTCAAAAGGTAGACTGATAGCTACGCCAAAGCTAGCTTCGGGCGTCGCGCCATGATGGCCCGCCCGCATAATGCCGTCCCCCGCGCCGGTAATGACCATCCACCCTTGCTTTTGAATAAGTTCAGCAAAAAGCTTAGCCTGAATATATTGAGGATGTTGTTCCGGCGTTCGGGCAGAGCCAAAAACAGACGCCTTGGGAATGTGGCTATACGGCGCAAAAACTTTGAATGCGTATCGCAATTCTTTCAGCGAAGTATTGAGAATTTTAACATCGCCGCGTTCGGCTTCATCCGCCGCCGAGCGACATAAGGTCACGAGCATTTGTTCGTACAAATCTTCGTGGTCCGACGGCGCGAACTCCGCCAGAAATCTTTCTATCGCCTCAGCTCGGTCGTTGCGAAATTCTTTTTTCGATTGACTAATCGTATTGTTCCTTTTCGTTACTATATATATCTAACTACCTTGGCTAACTAATAGTAGTTCGGCCAAAGTATCCAGATGTAGAATCCATTTTCATTTTAGTCGTAACATCCGCGAATGTTACCGGCTAATACCCGGTGATTCGCAACTTCACAACAACTGACAACCCACTGATCGAGCCACCGCCATGATCGGATGGCCGGCATCGCATTATCTACTATCCCAATAGGGGACTGCCTGTACCATCTTTATCGACCTTTGGCCTGCTTATGCCGAGTTGCCAGAGTCTCATTTAACCTGACCCCATCATTGGCCGGTGTGGCGTAACCTTATGCAGGACAGGAGATTACGGGTGTTTTCTCGTGTGCATGTTACAGTTTGCGAGTCAATCAGATGAAATATCGTTTTAAGACACCTCCGCATTGATTCTATCGGTCTTAGAGCCGATGAATCTATGAGGCATAGTCTCGCGCCGACGGATCGTCTGTCGAGTTCGGGGCAATGGGTTTAGCGTGATCTCAGTCGTATGACAATAAAGATACAACCACAGCACGCATTTACCGTCGATTTGGAAGCCTGGTTCCACGCGCACAACCTCAACATCGCCAGGTCTCAGTGGGATGAGCTTCCGCTTCGCCTGGACGAGCCGGTACAGCAATTGTTGATGTTGTTGGAAAAGCATCACACCCGTGCGACATTTTTTGTGCTGGGATATGTCGCTCGGCGTCAGCCATCTTTAGTCACGGCGATTCACCAAGCCGGGCATGAGATTGCCAGCCACGGTATGAACCATCAGCGCGTAGACAAACTGAGCGAGTCGCAATTCCGCGATGATGTTTCACGCGCAAAACAAACGTTGGAATCACTCATCGGTGAACCAGTCATTGGCTATCGCGCCCCAGCTTATTCGATAGGCTCAGAAAATCACTGGTCGCTCGACGTCTTGCGCGAGCTTGGCATGTGTTACGACTCGAGCATATACCCCGTTCGCTCGCCTCATAGCCGATACGGCGTGCCCGGCGCGTCGTTATCACCAACCACGCTCGACTGCGGTTTATACGAATTTCCTCTACCAACCTGGAAGCTATTTCACCACCGTTTGCCCGCTGCCACTGGAGGCTATCTCCGTCTTTGGCCCATGTTGATTACTCGGCAAACTTTTTCGCAATACGACAAGGCTAATCGACCAGTGGTGGTCAACGTGCATCCGTGGGAGTTAGACCCCGGACAACCCAGGCAGGCAGTGCCATTCATGCGGCGCTTAACGCATTATACCAATTTATCAAAAACGCTATCACGACTCGACCGTGTTTTGTCCCGGCACGAATTTCTTACACTACGAGATATGTATCAACAGTATATACAAACGATGCAGCCTAAACAAAAAGTATTAAAGCAGGCGTCAACGCAGAATAGAACCAGGCCAACGTTACACAAGGTTTCAGAGGCTAACGCATGATATTCATCTAATAGGTACACGGCATGAACCACACATATTTCAACTCGCAGGCAAGGCATCGTTATAAGGTGTCGAGCATAGCCTTGTTTTTCTTGATGGTCTGCTCATTGGCCAGTTGCCGGTTGAGTATTAGTGAATCGGAAACAGAAGGCTCAACGATTCAAGGCCCAGGTTGCGCCGATGTCATTTGTACTGCGCCCATGGTATGTGTTGAACCAAGCGGGGAATGTAAAAGCGTATGCGATAACGACATTTCTTGTGTCAACAATGATCCCTGCCAAACTATTGTTAGCCAACAGTCATCAGATAGCGAGCAGGCGGATACCGCGCCTTCTATTTGCGAATCATTCACTTGTAACGCGGGTGGATTTCTTTCTTGTCAATTGTTCGACCCGTGTATGATTGATTCGTGCGACGCTGCGCTTGGATGTAGTCACGAATCCGTGACGGAAGTCGAGTGCGCCGCTGATGAGGTTTGCGTAAGTGAAATTCCCTTAGGCTCAACATATCCAGGTCGGCTGGGAGACTGTGCGAAGCGATGCACACAAGAGAGCGATTGTGACGATAGCGACGATTGCACCAACGACGTGTGTGAGACGAACTTGTTATCAACATCGGCTACTGAAGGGTTGTGTGCCAATGCGACGATCGATTCGTGTATGTTGTTAGGCGCATGTTGCACTAAAGAGGGCTGCTTTGAACTCAGCGAGCCAGACTGCGTCTCTCAATTTCTTGGAGAAGTTTATCAGGGCGACGGGACGACGTGTAGCCCAAGCCCTTGCTTTGGTGATTTCATGCCAGGCAGCTACGCTCTCTCTGGCGATTGCCCCGGTGATGGGACGACTGTCACATTAGCCGCTGAAGCCAACACTCTTTTCCTTCGTGGCCTATCCGAAAATGATGACATTCCATTGGCACTAAACGGGTCAACCGCTACGGCGACTGACCTAGTGGTGTCAGGTGTTGGCGATCAAAATGCCACGCTATCTGTACTCGTCGATGGCAGCATATTACTAGACATCTCATCGGCTTTCGCGGAGACGAGTTGCCGATCTACTATGCTCATGCAATAATAGCTGCTACTGCCATACAAGGGAGAAGGACTTTTCGGGTTTACGACAGGGGCTGACTAAGTGAATTTGCCAAAAGTAACTAAGACGCTCGTATTCAACCGGCCCGTGATTTTTGCAATCATATTAGTATGTATGACGTCAGGTTGTAATCACGATAGTAATGGCGGAGGTAGTGGTTGTGGCTCGTTTGGTATCGCTTGTTTCGTTGATTCGTTCGTGCAATCTTTCACCGGAATTTTTCAGGTGTAAGGCCGCAATGATTGCTTCGCTAGACCCTTCAAACCGAGACGCAGATCAGAACGACAGAACACAATAACCTAAAAATTAGCTAGATAAGGTCGCAAGCCCGCTCGACGTAGTCGAAGGCAGAAGTCAACTACTTAGCTGCGGCATTATCGTCGTCATCGGTCTTTTCTTCACCCTTCTTCTTGGTCTTTTTGCCGAGTGAGACTTTGCGATGTCCGTACTTGGGCATGCCGATGGCACTAGACTCTTCCGACCAAAGCCCGGTTTCTTTCATGGCTTCGACGCGTTCTGCTCGGGTGAGAACATTTCTGTGACGTGCCAGAGTGTTTTTTGATTTGAGTGATTTATCTAGTGACATTTCAACTATGCTCCCGCTAACCAAGAATCCCGCGTAAGGGTTCGATAGTAACCATTCAGTTTATACCCGCCGCCGACGGTGAAATACTCTCCACCCGCAGCCCTAACTTTTTCTAATAACGCATCCGCCATCTGCTTTTGCACCCGGTCTTTGTGGTTATATCCACGCGTGGTGATTAGCTGCGTTGCGCCGCTCTTTGTCAGTACCAATTCAGTCTCAATACCTCGTTTGCCCAAAAACTGTCTGGCTAACAAGGCGTCTTCATTTCGCCCAGACGAAAACTCCTGGGCAACGATATACGTCAATCCCTTAACCCACTGCGCCTGAGAAACGATAGCTTCGTTTTCCGCCGCAGCCATAGGGTCGGAGACTAAGGAGCCGAGTAACGAAGTCGCCGCAGGTCCAGCCTTAGCCAATTCAATTTCACTCGTCGCCTCAGCCGCGAAGGAACTTCTGCCTAGCTCATATCCTTCGCGAAGCCCTTGGGCTTTGCCGCTGCGCGTGCCAAGTACATGGCTAAACACGAGCGTCATCATCATCACAAAAACTACCACGGCGCCCGTCGTACTGGTCAGCGTAAACCGAACACATTGGCCTTCTATTTCGACCAGCCCATGCTTTTTGCCCGGCTCTGATGTTGCCGCTACCGGAACAGCCACCGTCGGCGCTATTTCAAGCTCAGCAGGCTCCATTTCGCCATCTTGAAAATCGGCGGCTTTAGAACCCGCGTGGTTCCACCAACTGGGAACTTTGAGTGCATCCGGTTCATTTTTTCGTTGCCGTTCGATAAGCTCAAACAGCGCAGGCCCGTCCTTAGCTTTGGGCATGTTAAGCCTCCATGCAAGCCCGATTCCCGATACCACCGGGAGGCCGGATTCTAGCCTGTATGCCCAATTTTGCAAGGTAGCACCAGCCGCTCCCTCCCAATTTTTTCCAACAGCCGAATTCTCGAATAGCGCGCAGATTGAAGTTTTCCAGAATCGCTTGTTCATGATGTAGTTCCCACAGTGGGAACTACATCATCACCAGCGAGCATTTCCAGCCAATAGGCCAACAGTCCAGTTAATTCGTAGGCCGGAGTAAAGTGTGGCTTATCTATTGTAATTGTCAGCTACATTGCCCAAGCCTTATTCCGTGATATGATATCGTTCACTTGGTGCTAAGGCAGGGGGCGATTAGCTCAGTTGGCAGAGCGTTCGGATCACACCCGAAAGGTCACAGGTTCAAGTCCTGTATCGCCCAGTAAGAAAAAGGCTTGTATAGTAGTATATTCTAGTCTTTCCGCTTGCCTTTAGGTCAAGGCTGACCTATAAGCCTATTGAGGACTCGATCGCCATGACCAAGACGCAACGCCCCAAGGGTAGTAAGAAACGCACAGGAGGTCGGCAGCCCGTCGCTTTTGTGACTCATCCTGATACGGGATTACCCGTCAAAGACCTCAGAATGCATAAGTCGTCGGCGAGCTACTATCGTATCGCCGACGATAAGATCAGCCGTCACCGTTACCACAAGAATGGACGAGTAGGATTGGCGTATCTGCGTCGAGCCATTTTCGAGCATGAATGCTGGCAAAACGGTCTAGCCCCCACCGACAGTATCCAAGTTGTCATCACCGATCCAGCCCACGATGATTTCGGTACTGAGCTACCAGCGACAGCCACCTTCGATGCTGACGGAAACCCTGTCAACGTCAGATATATGGGTATAACTGATATGTATGCTTGGGCACGCGAGCAGCTGAGTAATCCAACAACTCGCAACGAATTTGCTGACGGTACTGGGTACCCCGAATTACGAAATTTGCACAGTCTACCCGCTGTCGTGGAGCCGTTGACACTGCAAGAAATGATTGACCGCTACGCGAAGGACAAAAAGTTCAAACGTTCGAGCCAAACCAAAGATGCCAAGACGATTTGGGCGTTCTTTATGGATAGCGTTAGCGTAGACTTGGCAGAAGAGATCACACCAGCATTGCTGCAAAACTACAAGCGGTGCGTCGAAGAATCCAAATCCCTAAGAACGAAAGAAAAAATCCCCTTAGAACGCAAGTGAATCACTATACACTTGTTCAAGGCGTCCTAAATCACGCTCGCAAGTTGTTTGAAATACATACGCCAGCAATCGAACGATTGAAGCGAAGGATACGAGATAATTGTCAAGACTGGTCACAAGACAAGAAAACTAAAGCCAAGATACCTTCGATCAAGCCAGTCAAACCTGAGCAATTTAGAATGCTGTTGACTGCCGCTAAGAAGCACTCAAAGTTTGCCTACGCAATGTATATGTCCGCTGCAAACTTTGCATTTCATCCTCTGGAAGTAGCGGAATTGAAACACGACGGCTTGGATTTGAAAGATCGGATTCTCGATAGCTATCGTGAGAAAGACGGTATTCAGCATGTCGCCCACGTTTGGACGGAAACTATCAAGGCGATCAAGGACTTCAAAACCAGCGACGAATTCGGCAACCACTCGCAATATCTGTTTGTCGTACCAAAGGACTCCAAACGGAAAGGATCGGGCGAGCCGTGGGATACTCACCGAGTTGATCGGTTGCATCGCAAGTTGAGGTCTGCCGCTGGTCTGCCTGTTGCGGTAAAGTTTGACGGCATCAGGAAAATGACCAGTACCGCAATGGGAGCGGAACACCAGATAGCTCAAGATTGGGTCATGGGACATTCTGGTGGGATGAAAGACAGATATACTACTCAGCGGATAGCATCGGAAACAAAGAAGGCATTGATGAAAGCTCGCAAGGCGATACTCGGCAAATAAATGTCTAAGGTCTTAACTCTATCCTCGAATTTTCGCGGGAAATGTGAATCCGTTTCGCGCCTTCATGGCCCGCCATACGGCTTCTAAGCCGTTCAACCTCGCGTTACCAGCCGCCGAAACCAGTGCCGATGCTGTACAATCATTTCGATAATCACTGGATTGTTTTCAAGTGGTCGGGACGAGGGCGTTTGCGGGACTTTCGCAAAGCAATCCGAATTGCTTACGGGATCGAATAGCAATGAGATGCAAAGCTAACTGACTTCAGATGAGGTACTCCCCGTGAAGCCAGAAGTAGGACCCAATCTGAATCCCACCCGTGGGGGCCCTCCCCATATATTTATTGGCGATTATTGAATTTCTTACGGGAAGTGCCAATGTTGTTCAACGGCTGCCACATGGGCAAAACATCTTGATGATCGGTCCAAGTGGCGGGGGGGGGGCCAGTTTGCTTGTCAACTAACGATCGAATCGCACCACTTTATTTTGAACAATGCTCGCCTCCTGCTTTAACACTCACGTGTCGGTCAATGTTGGCGTAATCTAGCAGGAATTTCGGTCAAATCATAAATCCTTTATCGATAAGCAGTACGAAACGAACGGAATAGACAACGTCATATAATGCTTTATTTGCAAAGTTGATGCGTTTTTTCAGTGTTTCCGATATCATTTTTTGGACAACAGTTTTTCAAATAAGAGCAAGACAATCATCCATGATAAATGTCAATACTGACCTGCCCGGCAAGCGTTACAATAGCTGTATATAAATCATCGCTGATAACGATATACCTATCACCTGAAGTTAGACATGTAGCCTCAATGCACCAACGACGTGCGGGCATACTGATCACTACCCTGTAGCCTGCGTCCCCGACTTGTTCTATCGCAGCTATTGTGTTGGTGTCCACGTTTCATCCGTTCTTGGACCTAAGGTCGAGAAAAACAATTATTCGATTCCTATTCGCCAAGCATGTAAATCTGATCCCGAAGTATCCGCTCAACCATAGTACTCCGCCGTGATTAGGATAGCCAAATGCGTAATCGAGGATCGAATGTCGATAGCTCGGCCCCAGGTATATATTGAGGATGCCGAGCAACTAAAACCACCCATATTAGCAATTGTGGCCGTTTTATTCACTCTGCATGCAGTAAGAGACGGTAAACTGTACCAGAATTTAGAAATTGTCTTTCCTCGTGATATTTCAGTTGGTACGATTAGTTAGCGTGTTTGCTGCTAGGTATATCGGGCTAGGTGGTTGTTGAATTCGAGAGAAGTCAACTCAACGACACGAGGTGGCTAGCAGATGATAACACCATAATATAATGGAGCCGAGCATTTCAGAAACTAGAGCAAACGACAACGAGATCAATCCTCAGCGGATACTCTTTGAACATGCAGATCGCTTGCATCGATATGTGTCCAAGCGCATTCCTGCTCGTTATCAAAGCATCATCAGCGCCGATGATATATTGCAAGATGTGTGGCTAGCCGCATTTCAAGAGATAAAATCGTTTCAACCAGACGGGCGACATGCGATGGAGCGATGGCTAACGCGCATAGCTCAAAGGAAGCTCATCAATGCCTTGCGATTTGCTAGGGCAAAAAAACGTGACGGTACGCTACGAGTATTAGACGCTCATCGCCAAACTTCATATTTAGACCTTTTCGCAACTATCGCGACAGCCCAGCGAACACCTAGTAGTGAAGACGCAGCACGCGAAGCGATTCACGCCGTTAAGTCAGGTCTGAGTTCATTGCCCGAAACGTATCGTACTGCCGTTAAGTTGTATTATCTTGACCATCGCACACGGGCTGAAATCGCGTCATCCATGGGTATTAGTAGTCCGGCGGTGAATAGCCTTTTGTATCGCGGGTTGCGAAAACTTCGTGGCGAGTTGGGCCACGCGGGCAATTATTTTAGTAGTGTCGATCTCCCTGAACCATCACCAATTCACGAACAAAGTTAATAAAGCTATAGAACTTCGGCTATGAGCATTGAACATAATACAACAATAGATACAACAGAGAGTGAAAGTGCATTAAATGAAATTCTCGCACAGGTAGCCGCTCGGTGTAGTGAAGGGCAAAAAATTGACTACGAAACCCTGACAAATGATCATAAAGAACTAATGCCGGAGCTTGGCCAGCGATTGCGTAATTTGCAGAATTTAGAGACAGTCATTCTACAATTTGAAGAGTACCCTCAATCAGTATTAGACTCAGATCGTAAGGAAAACAGCGATGATGGCCTTCGAATGCTCCAGCAGAACCTTGACGGTTATGATGTACTCGAACGCATATTTTATGGCGGCCAAGGGGTTGTTTATAAGGCGCGACAACGATCCACAAATCGCATCGTGGCTATAAAAATATTGGTAGACGGCCCGCTAGCATCGGAGCGGCAGCGATGGCGATTTTCCCGCGAAATAAAGCTAGGTGCTCGATTCCAGCATCCCCATATAGTTACCGTTTACGAGAGCGGTGAAGTAAACGGTCGTGAATTTCTTGCGATGGAGTACATCGATGGATTGCCCATCGATGATTACGTTCTTGTGCATGGTTTGAATACCCACCAAACGGTACGCCTTTTTCAGAAAGTATGTGGAGCCGTCAGCCACGCTCACCAGAACGGTGTGATGCACCGCGACCTCAAACCGGCGAATATTTTGGTTGACGATGATTCTCAGCCACATGTATTAGACTTTGGGCTAGCGAAAGAACTCGACTGTGAGGATGGCAGCAGCGAACTTATTTCCATTGCTGGGCATGTGGTTGGTACGCTACCTTATTTGAGTCCAGAACAGGCACGAGGCGATCAAGATCAAGTCGATGTCCTCTCTGATGTTTATGCGCTAGGTATTGTCTTGTTCCATATTCTCACAGGAGAATATCCTTACGAGATAGGCGGAAGTCGTCGCCACATCTTGGACAACATCATCAAGCAGCCTCCTAAAAAACTGCGAGAGATTTTGATTGAAGTGGAACCATCGTATGAGTATGCCATCGCAGTCATCAACGATGATCTTGAACACATAGTTTGTAAAGCATTGGAAAAAGACAAGGCACTACGATATCAATCTGCTGCGGCTTTCGCCAAAGATTTAGATCGATACCTAAACGGAGAAGCCGTCGATGCACGCGCTACGCACCAGGTCTATCTCTTGAAAAAAACTATGCGGAGATACCGCACTCACGTCATCATCATCGCTATTTTCATAACCCTTCTAGTCTCGAGTTTAGTAGGCATGACTGTACTTTGGCGGCGGGCTGAACATGTAGCTAAAATTGCACAAACAGGCCTTCAGATGGCTTCCTTCCTTCGACTTGGAACTGCGCATCGTGATGAAGGGCGCACTGAACAAGGCATGGCTCTATTCGATAAGGTGATAGAAATTGGAGAATTTGCCGACACAACAGACCCCTCGGTACTCCGGCATCTTTATGATGCCCACTATCGTCTCGCGAAACTTGATATACGACGGCTCAATTTTAATGATGCAGATGCACATTGCGTTACTGCCATTAACCTTGCCGAAAATTTAATCTTACAGGATTCAAAAAACCTACAATGGCAAAGATTTGTCGGACTATCTTACCAACTTCGTGGACGCATTGGTTTTTCAAAAAAGAATTGGGCTAAAGCCCTCGCATCGCTAAGTGAGGCGAAAGCTATTTATGCAAAGTTGCAGATAGCTGAACCCTTGAACGATTCTCTTCGTTCAGAAATGGCGATACTACTTAGACTAATAGCCGATTGCCATCGAAAATTGAAACACATGGACATCGCATTCGAGCATTATACCAAGGCCAGGGATACTTACCTCAACCTAACCAAGCTTCACCCAGACGTGATTGAGTATAAAATCGAGTATCATCGCTCCAAGGCTATGATAGCTATATGGTACATCGCTCAACGAACCCCCGAAGATGATGCCAAGGCCGTACAATTATTTACGGATGTCAAGCGTCACCTTCGGGAGCTTGCTAGTTCTACTCAAAGACGTAACTATCTCATTAGCATAGAAGCCATTCTTGAAAATATCGATAGTAACATGAATATACCGTCTAAACGCAAAGACAAGCGAACTACAAGTTAAACTATTGTGGGTCAGGCAGGTCGATTGGCATTTCGACAGGTTCGTCCGTCGCTTCTTCTTCGGCTACCGAAGATGACACCAGCATCATTTGGTAATCTAAAGAGGCTGTAACTGGATAGGGCGCCCCCTGCGATGGCGGTTGATACGTCCATCCTTCTAGATAATAATTCAAATCATCAACTGTAGAATCAGTACACGTTGCAGTCCCTGATAGATATGGGGGCAAACTGAATTCAGAGTTTTCCGGCAACAGTGGATCAATATGCGTGACCCACCATAGGCCATCCGTAGTGGTAACAACTGGAAGCGATTCCGTCCACACAGTGTCTGGACTTCCATTGACACCAGCTTGCGTTAAGGAAATAGACGTAACGCGCCATGACACATCATTTCCAACGTTTTCTACCGCTGAGAGGTTAAGATCAACAGTAAAGGTCACGGGACTCAATGGGTCGCTCGGCGTTTCGTGTATTTGAAATGTTGTTAACTGGTTACTAGGCAAAGTGGCCGAAGCGATACTTACTGGAACAGTACATGCTGCAATCATACCCAATAACAATCGATTGCGTGTGTTCATAATTCATTCTCCTGTTGCAAACAAAAGGTGCGTTTCTGCTGGGCGCACCGCGTGCGCAGACCGAGGGCCAATTTCAAACGGCGGGCCCACAACTCTTGTTTTTGACCGTTGTTATGATTGATTGACGATTACAAATACTAACACGTGAGAATTCTCAGCATCTTAGCGTCAACCAGGTGACACCGGCGTCACCATAGTTATATAAACACGAAGCACCGTTATTGCGCTCAGAGATTATTGAAATAGTTCTACTTATGTAAAAACGGAAGCGTACAAATCATGGCCGATAGTTAAATCAGCATGGCTTGAGTACTTTTAACGTAAACCGAGAGAGAGATGACGACGTATCTGATGAGTCGAATTCGACAACGGAAATGTTTATATTACGAACTTCCAGGGAACCGGTGGGGGATACTTTCATGCGGGTTTTTTATTATCGCGTAAAAAATATGAATCTGCTTTATCTAGCTTTCTAGCAGCGACTCCAACTCTCGTATCTTTACTGATTGAACTAGACTGGGGTGGCATAGACGAAGTAAATTGAAACTATGTTTCCGATGGAGAGGCGGCATCGCACCGATCACTTTAGAAATTGCCTGGGGGAGATGCGCTTGCGATTTGACAAATGGACGTGTATCTAAATTGCAAAATAGTATCAATAAAGATAAGCATTCTGATCCATTGAATGGTACAATCCCGTCAGAGATTCGATCAGATATGTATCTTCCGAGGGTTCGGTCGAACGTGCATTTTATACCAGCCTCCGCGAGTGCTTGCAGATCACGAAAAATAGTACGCCGGCTAGCACCCAGCTTGCAAACTAAGTAATCCACCGATGTCACTCTGCCGCTTTCTACCTCGATCAATATATGCAAGATACGTTTAAGTCGAGAACCTCTCATGCAGAGCCACCATGGCGTACTAGGGAGATTGCCCCATCGCTATTAGGCAATCGTAACCTCAATAGCTGTTTTTAAGCCTGCTCAGGGCATTGTGGCGTACCAGCAAACAATTTCATATTCCAGCGTCTTTCCATGGCAGCTGAGGCGTTCACCCTATACAGCCCTCGCCATGGCACACAGCCACATATGTCCTAAACACCAAGTATTGGCCTCGCGCTCAGCAAATTCTCGATTTATTTTTCGCTTGACAAGTTTTGGCCTAGTGGAAGCATCTGCGTCCGCAAACATGTCTTCAGATAAGGGGGGGGAACGGTGATGGAATCCAGGTCAGGAGAAAAACTGCACCTTGACGTTGGCACACGCCACGCCCGCATTGTCAAATTTGTAAACATGGCCGTTATAAAATTACATAATCTACGTTACCGATGGCAGTGTAAGCTTACCTGGACAGTTGGCATAACGTGCTGATAATTGGTCTAAATGACGTGTTCATCCATGTCGTAATTTCAAAGTAGTCAGCCAGTAACGCAGTTTTCCATTCAGTTGTAGATTCTCTATGGCCAAGCTCTTATCCTACGAGGGAAATTTAGCCTGCTGAACTATAGAAAACTTATCCAAGTGTTGGCTATCAATAAAAATTTACAGGTTAATACCTGCACGAGGAACATCTGAAAGGATGTGCGAAATTCTAGATCGCGGATCATAACATTACAGCCTGGTTGGTGAGTACGTTCTCTGATATCGACGCAAATTTACTTTTGACAGTCGCAAGTGCAGAAGCATTCCACTTCTGGCATCTACTTGAATTCGCCATTTCTATGAAACATGGTGCAGAGTCCTTTGCAAGCTTGAATTGGCTCAGGTTATGAAAGATGAATTGGGTCAAGCGTTTCTGCCCTGCGTTTAGCCCATGTCAGCCATACACCCAATTCGCTTCCCTGCTCAATAACTATATCTTGGCCAGTTGCTCGGATTTCTATAGCCTTGCAGTACTCACGAATCTCTTGGGATTTGTTCCAATTCGTAAGCTCTTCGTCCAGTTCATTTATTCGAACCTGCTCTTCACGTCGCCGACGTTCTTCTTCCGCTCGACGTTCTTGTCGTTCATTCCATTCTCGATGCCATCGCTCTCGTTCCTCCTCCTCGGCCCGATTTACTTCTGCCACGCGATGAATACCTGCTATGAATGCGTTAAGATAGTCTTCAATATGGTGGCGTTCAGTGTCCCGCCAAATTCGCCGACAGTGTTTTCCGTTGCCTCCTTCGATGTGCAAAGCAAGTCTGCCTGAAGGAAGATAGTCGTACTTGGGCTGACGACTTATCCACGACCACATTTCCATTTCACGGAGTTCACTCGCTGTGAATGGACGTTCGTGTCGATCAAGTTCTTCTCTTATGGCGATGTGAACTGATCCGCCATCTAAGTCGATCCTAGCAAAAACTTTCTTGTCAGACTCTTCTAAGACATTGATGTTTCTCTGGCATAATGCCTTCATCAGGGTGTCCGCGATTAGTATCGCACGCTCCAACTGGTCACGACTGACCGTAATATCCAAGCATTGTTGCGCCTTTGGCTTCGCCAGGCCGTTCTCATCAGGCTTGGATGAGTGGAGACTTTGTCGGGTTCGTTCGATAGCCGGTAACGGATCAACCAGATTTCCTGGCACTTGAATTCTATTCTCAGGCTGCCTCTCGCGTGTCGCTACTGCGTCAGCGCTGCTTTCGATTTCTTCACTTTGAGGTTCTTGGTAAACCAGCAAAAGCTCATCCCCTTCATGGTTTTTGAATGGTGGAAGTTTCGGTTGACTGACTTTTTTTCCGTGCATTAGTTTTGCCCAATGGCCCAGTTTCGGCGTCGGGATATCAAACCGCTTGCATGTTTTTCGCAGGCCGTTATCCGATAGGCCATACTGCTGGCACAGCTTATACATTGGCGTTGACCAAACTTGATCGTACAGTTCCTTGCGAGTGATTGACTGCTCCTGTTCATCATGCATTTCAGCGTCTCCATTACCTTTACAGGTTCTTAGATCTTAGGGCTCAGGAATCCATAATAATTGCCTGCTTCAGAAATGTTAGTCAAGGGTAGATTTTCAGATGAGAAGCTAGCTGAATTCAGATGAGGTACTCCCCGTGAAACCAGAAGTAGGACCCAAAATTAGACCCACAGGGTGGGTAATGTCTGATTGCACAGTTAATCAGATTTTGAATTTCATTGAACGAAGAGCGACGACGATTCCGATTGCCATGCCGATGAGAATACAGCTTGTCGAATCAATCAACCCAAGCCGAATTAGTGGAGGTATTACGCAAGCCACATGGCGACATGTCGTAATAAGATTGCTGAATAATGTTTCCAACGGTTTATCTATTTTCAATTGCACGAAACATTCGTCTTTACGCATTCATTCATAACCAGACAAATGGAATCAACTAATTCTCCTATTGACTGTCGCTCGAAGCTCACTCACCGTCACATGCGAATAGATCATCGTACTTCTTACGTCACGATGATGCATGAGTGATTTCACATGAGGAAGGCTCGCTCCATTTCGGAACAAGTCCGTACAGAAGAAATGCCGCAAGCTATGAGCCGTCTTAGTCGGGAAGCCGTAACGACTGAGCATCATCGATAGCTTTTTACTCATCTTGTTTGGGGTATAGACTGAGCCCGTTTTCGTAATGAACAATCGATCTAGAATTTCCGAGTTGCGAATCAATGGGCGAATCTCTCGTACATACCAACGGAGAATTCTCAAGCTTCTTGTATCCAGCGGGCAATGATGACTTGTCGTACTCCACTTAGCCTCCGAAATCGAAACAATTCCAGATTCGAGATCGATGTGATTAGGTTGGTTTCGGTCGATGCTCATGGACGCAATCTCGGAGGCTCTACAGCCCGTCGCCCATGAAAAGGTAATTAGAGCATGATCAATCCTATCAAGCATTGTACCACGTCGAGATCGCTCTCTTATGGCTCTGAGCAATTGTTTCATTTCTACTTCGGTGAAAATGCGATTGGGATTTTTCATAGTCTTCTCTCAACTGGAACAAAACACTCAAATTCGGTGTACTCTCGACCAACGTTTAATGATGCCTGAGGCAAGATTTCGAATGATGAACTGGAACACAATTGCTAAAGGAGGCAAGTTCATTAACCCGCCAGCAATCGTCTTGCTACAACCGGAATCGCCTTCTCCATCGATGGTCGGTCATTTTCAAACTCTTCCAGGACGATGGCGGTCACGTCAGCAACACCAACCAGTTCCTCTCCGACGCCAAGCTGGCGGCATCCTTGAATAATTGAATCGACGAAAGTATCAGCCGTTGCGGATTTTGAGGTAGTGAGCTTCCTCTTCCTTTGGGCTCGGCTGTTCTTCGGTTTACGACGATAGAACGCTACCTCTTCGCCCGAAATGCCAACACCACTTTTCAGGACGCCTCCGATCAGGGAAAGAAGCTCGAAATCGAAATACGGCAGCCCTTTGCTTGTGCGTTTTGGTTTCGGAAATATTCCTCGACGGACGAGTCGCCTGAGATGCGCGTCATTCATGACAAGTAACTCAGCTGTTCGCCGCATGTTGAGCCGCGCCCCTTCGTATTCTTTCGAGATTCTCATTTCATTCGCCTCACCAATGTCTGTTGAATGTCCGTGTTTTGATTCATCAATGTTCGTGAATAGTTCTTGAATTACCCGCTCGTCCAGGTCCGTTCGGACAACAAAAGCCCGACAAATGTCCGGTCGTCACGAATCTCCGGATCGACTCAAGACCACAATGCACCCGTTCAATGCTCGGACAACGTCTACGAAATGCCCGTATCATTGCGTGCCTCCTGGATTACTGACAGACTCGATGTGCTCTCGTCCCTTGGCTGTCAATCGTCTACCGCCTGCTCCAATTGTGACGAAGCCCATTCGCACAAGCGATGGCTCCAGCACATCTGTCACCGTCTCAGTTGCCTCGCCGAGAACCAGAGCGAGGCTTCGCACAGAGACGGGACGGGGCTCGCCTTCGAGCAGCGTTCGCAGGATCGTCCTGTCGCCTTGATGTAGACCTTCTCCGTCTATTTCTTCCAGGTTCATTGCGTCCATTAGGTCCGCCGCTGTAGCTCGACTCCGTCGCTTCGCTTGAGTGATGTCTCGTACTCGTTCCATCAAATGCAGCGCGATGCGTGGCACGCCTCTCGCCCGTCGAGCCAATTCTATACATACGTCTTCATCGAATTCGACACCCATGCGTTCGGTCGCTTTCGATATAATCGTTTGCAATTCATTAGCCGAGTAGAATCCAAATCGAAAGTGCAAGCCAAATCTTTGGATCAATGGTCCAGACAAAGCGGATGGCAGTGTTGTTGCGGCGATCAAGGTGAAGGGTGGTACAGGAATGCGAACGGGCGCACCGTTCCTGCTTAGATTGACGTTGAGCACGCCGTCCTCCAAGACCAGTAGCAACTCCTCGGCAGCCATCCTGCCGATACAATGCATCTCATCAATTAGCAGCATGCTTCCTTTCTTATTCAAACGGATGAGGATGTTTCTGAGGTCCGCTGCTGTGTTGATGCATTGTCCACTGGTCACAACTAGTGTTTGATACATTTCATTGGCTAGGCAGATAGCCATGGTCGATTTGCCAAGTCCGCCACCTGCACTTGTTAACAAGCAGTGACCAAGTGGCTCGCCCCGGTGCATAGCGGAAGCGATTGCAATTCGAGCCTTCTGTCGGATGTTCTCTTGACCTATCATCTCGTCTAAGAATTTTGGTCTGGCAGTCAACATTCGTCATCTCCGTGAATAGATATCTCCCGTGTGTTAGCGCAATCGTTTCGACTTAGCAAGTTCTTTCTGCCAACTTTTTGTATAAGATCTGTCCAGTTTTTTACTGCGACAATCCTTGTGACACACACGCGCAAACGAAGCATGCTGTCAAGAGTGATCAAGCAAGAACTTGGAAGAAATCTGAAGTTTGTATATATTTCGCGGAAAATTTATCGATCTGCGAATTATCGAAAGATACTATCTCAGCGAGCAGAGAGTGATGTAATATGCGCAAGCGTCTTGTAGTCTTAATGTAGCTTCAACATGTGCTACATCAAGGTGCTACTGTTATAACCCGTTGCATTCCCGCAAAATCTACAAGGTCTACGTCGTTGTCATCATCAACATCAAACGCACTGCAAGATGTGGTTGCGTCAGGGCCGCTGAGCGACGAAGTGAAACCTGCGAAATCGTCCAAAGTAACTTCGCCACTACAGTCGAGATCGCCAGCATCACATGGACCAATAGCAACGAAGTGAATCGAATCATTTAAGTTGATCCATCCAATGTTTTCACCCCAAGCGTAGCCTACCAAACGATGGTCACATTCATCGAAGTGAACTCGATCATCACCCACGATGGCTGTATCAAACTTGATCCAGCCTACGTTCTCTCCCCAGGCTAAACCAAATAGATCGCCTGTTACTGGGTTAATGTTGACCCCAAAGTCCGCGCCGTTGATGTTGGCATAGTGGACTCCATCTGTCGGAATACCATTACCAAAGCTGATCCAACCAATATTTTCTGCCCAGACAAATCCGTTAAGGAATGTAGTGCCCACTGTTAGACCATCGTTAGGATTCGGCGTGTCATGTTGCCAATTTAGCCAGCCGACGTTTTCGCTCCATGTAAAACGGTGATCTGGATCAATGTTTGATGCTGCCGTAGTAACAGCTGCGCCTATAAGAATCAATCCAAATGCCATTGATCTTGCCAGTCCCATGATCAATTCTCCAAGTTTGCCCAAGGGCCAGCTGTGGCTGGATTGTTTGAGATAACGCCGCCTACGATTATGTAGTTCGTTCCATTGCTATATGCCATGTTGCGAAGGACGCCACTGGACGACCCGGTTGCTTTGATTCCAATATCATTTCCAGCACAATAATTGTCATCAATGCGAGAGCCACTTCCATCTGCAAATATACCGTGACCAACAAGTCCCTGTCCGTTGTCGATGCAGGAGTTGCCGATGATAACTACATTGTCACCTGAGACGCGAATCCCATCTCGACGATTGTTACTCAACGAACAATCTCGAATGACACATTTGGAGCCTGCACGAATACCATCGTTACCACACGCATTGATCAAGCAGTTAAGTATGCGAACATTTTGTCCTGCATTAATACCGACACTGCCTTCGCTAGCAATTGTACAATGCTCCACGATACTCCCATCGCCGACAACAAGACCACCCCCGATAGTGTCGATGCTACATTTTGTTATGAGGGACTTTGTGCCAACGGTTATACCTCCGCTTAATGACTTGACAATCAGATTGGACATAAGAGACGCATCGGCAGTTCCAATGCCGCCGATAGCCCAGACCGGCCAGTCAATGATCGATCCATTGTTCACCGTCAAACTATGATGCAATTCGAGAACCGCAACAGCAGATAGTGCATCAGCCGATCCTATTAGAGAGAACCCATTCAAGTCGATGCTAATACTGTCGGAAGCAACTTCGATTCCATGCTTTCCTGATACTCCGATGATGTTCCCTGTCAGATAATACGAACCTGGTTCACTGATGACGTGAAGCGCTATTTCGGAACTTGGTAACGACTGTACGGCAACTCGCGGTTCTATCTCGACGAGCGTCTTCATCGTTGGACCAACTGGTCCAGGTGGCGGGTTGATGTCACCGGCTAGGGATAAGGCACTAAAGCCAAACATTACGGCCAGGCAACCAATAAAACTTCTTCGTTTCTTCATCATTCTCTCCTCCAAGACGGGCATTTCTCTCTCAAAGACAACTGGTACATATGATGTGATTGCGCGTCACTAGCCAGTCGAAAGACCTGCCAGAACGTGTGATCAGCCACGCAATACACGTCCAGCAGTGTACTGGGGCCCGAAACACACTACAAGGCGTGTGTTTGGATGAAATAACACTTTTTATGATGCTTTTGTAATACACGGAGGCATCAAGACATGGACATTTTGCAACTATTTGGAGCCAGGGTCCGAGAATTACGGGCACGTGCGGGTTTCACGCAGGCTGAACTAGCTGAGCGATGTGGAGACGGTGTCGAAATGCAGCGTGTCGGGGAATTGGAAAGGGGCGAGCAGAACTGCACGCTGAAAACTGTTCAGCGACTTGCGAAAGGATTGAACTGCGAACCGGCTGAGTTGTTCTTGTTTTCGCCGCAGGAAGTTGACCAATCCATGTCACTACTCGATGCTCGAATTGTCGATCTCTGGAAAGCGGCTGATGATCCCACCAAACAAAAAGCTATCCGCATTCTTTCTGAACTTCTCTAGTTTCATCTACTCCACATCGAGGTCACGGAATTCTTCCGGTATCATCGCATCTGGTTCATTGTCGTAATCGATCATGGCTACGCTAACATGTCCGTCAGTCACATAATCAGCAGCACCACCGCGTATCGTAATAAGCACACGGGCAGGCTGGTTGAAGACAATTTGTCCGATTACTTTCTCGCAGCGCTTGCCGTCGAAGTACCATCGCCAAATGGTTCCGTCTTCACCGGACATTTCGATAAATGAACCTGCTTGAACAAAAGGAGCGATAGCGTCGAAGAGTAGCCGGTCGTCACCAAGTTTATTTCCCATGTATTCGAGCCAGGATTCGCCGTTGGTATCTTCAACCAGTTGCCATCCCCATGCCTTCAAAGCTTCTTCCAGAGATACGAGTTGCGGTATGGTATCGGCAAAGCAGCGATGCTCGTGTGTGGCATCGGCGCTGTTGGCTCGATTTGTAACCATAGCTTTGATCGCCGCTAATGCGTGGGCCTTGAGATTCGCGTTGATCTGAAAATCTTGGCTGCGTTGCATCATACAATAGCTCATAACATTTTTCGCTTTCTTTTTGGGGTTCATTTTTTGACACAGCCATGCGTACAATGGCTTGCAATTCAACTCGCCAATAATCAAACGTGGATGATTGGCTAAGCTTTCAGGCTTAGCGTACAGATACGTCCAAGCGGTTATCAGATGATTATCACCTGTTCGTACTGTAATTTCCTCACGGAGGTAAAGGCTACGTTTCCGATCAGACATGCAGCCTTCGATTTGGTCAGTGATGGCAATCGCTTCATGAGATACTTTCAGTAGAATTCCTTTGACAATGCCTTCACCTGGAATGAGAGCAGGGTACGCGCCGCAATCAACAAGTACGCCATCAATGGTTCCTGAAGTTTTGCTAATGACTAAGTCTTCGATCTGACTAAAGTTAGTTTCACCGGGCATGAGTGTGCCATAGACAAAAAGATTGATCGCTATATCAGACATGGTTGATTGTGTTCCCTGTATTCGTCGTTTTTCCAAAATGCTTTCAATTTCGATCTTGAACGGAAGTATTTTGTTTTCCCTTCAGCTCCAATGAGCTCATCGCACCCGTTAAAACATGTTCGATGATATGTGCCGATGAACGGTTCACTATCTCTGCAAAACCCGCTTTTTCGAGCGTGTTCACGGGTTCGTATCGCATTACTTTTCCGTCGCTTTAGTGCACTGGAATAAAAGGCTTCCATTCGTTGGACACTTCGGAAGTAAATGCAACATCGCACGGTCAATGAACACTTTACGTGCCATATTATGAAGTTCCGGGTTTATCATCAGAGGTTTTTAGCCACTGCTCGTACTCATCCTTACTGTCAAAGACATATTCTTCTGATGGCAGTTCCTCAAGATAGATCATGTTGACAGCCACCTCGCAGAAGCCTTGGTTGGCAGCCCAAACCCGCTGGGCTAAAAGGCGAGCGAATTCATCTTCTGTCATGCCAGCACAAAGACAATTATCCGTGCTCGATTCCAGTCCATCTGGAGTCGATACCACATCATCAAATCCCCAAAAATCCAACAGGGCCTGTGCAATTTCCTTTTCACGTTTAGGCACTGAGTTCTCTATGTTTACGTTTGCTCGATACATGCGACTCATCGTTACATTCTCCTTTTGCTTAGCAATTTCTCTACAATAATTTCAGTTCTCAAACTCTAGCGGAGGTAACACGGGAACTTCCGTGATAATAGAAGCCAGTTGTTGCATGGCGTCGTTGCTCATTTCGGGATCGCCACTGCCAGGACATTCTGAAAAGTAATGACGTAGCAATGCGTAGGCTTTCTTAACAGGTTCAACAGCCACCAATTCGTTGCCATCGTTGTCACAATTAAAACCGTCTGGAGCGTCCATGCCTGGCTGCCACCAGACAATCTCAGCGCCGTATTCGCAATAACTGCCACTCCATCGTGACCAGGCAACACCAAGGGCTGTTAGTGAATCTTCAAGATCATCAAACATTCCATTGCGAGATTGGTCGTCGCAGAGGACTAAATGACCTGACTCATCGAGTGCATTTATGAGGTCTTGTTTTTTCTTGGGGGAAAAGATTTTATCCGACCATTCAGGATAAAGATTGATCCCTTCTGTGTATATGGCCTTAATCAACGCTTTAACATTGCCATTTGAAACATGCCCGCCAATGCTTATCTTGCCTGCGAAACGATCAGCCATTGTTTCTTCTCCCTGTTTGTTGAATAAACGTTTCTGGTCTAACCAGCGTGTGTCCAATGTGAATCAGTCGTGAATACTGACGTGGGAAGCATTTGCGGAATAGATTGATTGACCAACGACATGCCTCTCGTTCTCCGTGCCCCAGGGCATGAGCGAATTCATGCAGGAACGTGACCACGGACAGCTTGCCGACAATGATGATCCGGTGACTTTGCGGTCGGTAATGACTATCTCCGGTACTTCCGCCGTCAAGCTCACCAAAGATGAGCTTTGGTAGCTTAATTCTGCACGCCGCTGCCATCGAACGGTTGAGTTGACGGAATTTCTCCTTCCGCGAATCTGTTGATCCTTTCCAAGGCTTCCATTCCGCGAATTTTTGAACCGCTTGGAGAAGATCATTGGAAAATGTCATTTGGTCATCCAGAATCTCGATAACCGTTGCTGGATATTGGCGGTCTCTCATGGCTACGTTCTCCTGTAATGATTTAAGCGGCTCGAACAGCTGCCTTGCTATCCTGCCCTTGATTGAATTGCTTCCATCGTTTCAGTAAATATTTAGCGATTTCTCGCAAATCTTTGGACACTTTGCGATAGATACGGCTATTGCTCTTGAGTCCTGTTGTCACCAGTAGTGCGTTTAATCCTGTTTGCGTATTATCAATTGGCTCCGCTTTGAAATGACAAGAGCGTTTCACCGCGTGCTCAACCCAACGTTGCGTAGCCATTACCCATGCACGAATCTTTGACCAGTCAGTCGTGCCGCCGTGGATACGCCATTCAACTGTCATTCGGTCTGGATTAGCCAGATTGACAAGATTGAGTCCATTATAGCGTTCCCAACCACGAAGTTTTTCACGAAGCGAAGCGTATGAAGTGCAGTTGTCGAAGATGGTGGCTTCATTACGTTGTGGTGGACGGCAGTACATATGCGATTGACGACTTGAAGCTACCAGGCCGTACATGATACGATGGAATCGCCACCAGAGATGTTGCAAATTCCGTACTACCTGCGGCTTATGTTCGGCTTCTGGGAAGTGATGATGGACATGCAACCCACAGCTAGCATTTACTCTCGCACCTACATAGCGGATTACGTCGAGAGCTTCTGGAAGGACGCGTTCAACTTCCTCCCACAGCATGGGTGACGTTTTCACTTCAAGCTTAGACCAACTAAGTCCGCGATACCGTGATTCATCGAGCAGTGAAGCGTCGTGTTCAACAGCAAGCTGACAACCGCGAGGTAACGGAAGATGCGTATAACCTCGTGAGCAGGATTGAATGCCATGATTGGTTAGGACTTGAGAGAGCAGTTCTTGGACATCGCGATTGGTTCCGCGTCCTATGATGGGAGCCACGAATTCGATTTCGATGCCGATTTTACGATTGAAATTGATTTGGCTTTCCATGTGTTTACTATAGCGCAACGTGCCTAATGCGCAAGCAAAAAACATGATTTGTTTGCGGTAAAATTAGTCAACTATCTCAGCTACTACGATGTTATATGACTTCATGTTGGCAGCAATGAAGCGGATGTTTGCAGCTTGATATTTAACGATTGTTGATAGTCTTCACTGAATTTGAAATGTTTTGCACCGTTAAGAATCAAAGCCCTGTATTTAGCTGTAACAGGAAGGTCAACGTTGAGTCGATGCGTCGGTGTTACGACATACGTGATTGCTTGCACAGGCTCTTGTGTGCCCGCTGTGTGGACGATCACTTCAGTCTCTTCATAACGATGAGGGTAGCCTTCTTTAATGCGGAGAGCGTCTTGTATCGATGGAGTGATTGTGATGATCACGCCTTCGACGCATTCGTTCTTAGAAGATTCAATGTTGCATGCGCCTGCACCATGTGTACTGGCGTAGTAATTGGTTCGTAAACGAAAGTGGTGCAACAGAGCATGTTGTCCATGTAAATCGGTGTCCAGAGTTACGCCATGTGTGTCCAAGTAATCGGTGAAGTGGTTTAAGTTGATGTTGCTGCCGTAGGCGAAGTAGAGCATGACCTTGGTAGTATAGCTCGGTAAACGCCATGGCGCAAGAATCTGTGGGGAGTTCGCTAGTTCAGTACCGATTGTTGTGGTTTCAAAAGCAGCCTTGGCCAATAATCGAAATTATTAATTCCGCAGAATTTCTATGGCGTATCGAAGGATAATTACATTCGAGGGGGTGGACACACAAGCCTGTGCCTGCACACATTTAGTTCGGTGTCTTGCTGATTAGCCAAGGCGTAGCAACGATTCTGCCTCCAGGACCTCACAAGCGTGATTGGCTTGAATTTTGGTTGACGACGGCGGCGCTGTTGGTTGTGTCGCCTCAATTGTGTCTAGCGATGTGGACACCGAATTGTCTTTCCTGTCCGTATCATGATCAGCAGGAGCGTGCGTGCCATCATGTGGCCCTCTGATCCATATCAGCGAATACTGTCGCATTAGTGTCACGTATTCTTGTGACAGTAATAACTGGTCAGAATTGCCCCTGAGAGCATCAAAAACGCTGGTTTTGGCGTGCAAAAGTATTTCTGTCATTTGTGTCACACTGTCACAGGGGTAGCTTGGAAAAACGGGGCGTGTCACTCTTCTTATGGATATATACTCCATTGTAAATCTAGAGCCTTGTGACAGTGTGACACAAATGACAGTATTCGATATTTCTTTCGAAAATGTCCGTTTCGACATCAAGAAGACGGTTTTTGGGAGTTTATTACTGTCACAAGATCCGGTGACAGAAATGTGACAGTAAACATCTTGGACACCCAAAGCCATCATGTTGCGTTGTATCTTCGTGCTCGTCTTCCTCTCCCTTCTTGCTTCATTGCAAGCTCCTTCAACAGCCCATTCTTTACGAGCCTCTCGACAATTCCTTCAACATGGTCGGACGATTTTCCGCGAAGAAGATTTCTCTGAAGATCACGCACCGATACATCCTCATGACTGGCAACATATTCGTGTACCGCTTCCTCTTCGTCTGACTGTCGAGCCTGATTTGAAATCAAATAGACCCGCTTGGATTCACGCCGAAACCACCGGGTTAATTCTATAGCCATACGCATACTGTCTGAGTCGATTTCCGTATTGGACAGAGATTGATCCTCCGTCCATCGCAACATCTGAATGACGAGAGAAAGCTTCGCTGCTTGGCCTTCAAGTTTGGAATAGACCGATTCGAGGTATCCATCGATCTCACGCTCTTGCAACGTCACATTCTCATCGAAGAATGCTCCCCATAAGATCGCCGCCTCAGCTGTCCATCCAACCACAACGGGGTCGTCATTCGCATCCGGTGTGAGGCTGAGAAGTTTCCCAACCATGGCATCGTACTCCGCTACGACAGATTGATCGATTCCGACTGGCGTCCATCGTTGGTATTTCTTGGGTGGCATAGCGATCAAAAAGCGTGGAGCTAATCCGTTGCTTGCGTTGTTACCTGACATCGACTGCTGCCACTGCGTCCGAGTGATCGTACCCGTGACGTTGACTGATGTCCTTGGGATTCGCATTGGTTCCTTCGCAGCTCGATCAACCGTAGTGCCATGACCATTGAACAACTCAAGCCAGTTGGACAAATCTGCTCCCTTGGCGGTGGTGAATTGGTCCATCGCGTTGATCCACCCGGAGAGTTCGTCGTTTGCGACACAGATGCCCCTGGGGTTCTCACTCAGGATCTTGTGGACAGCCTGCAAGGTGGCGACGGACGTATGATGTCGCTCACAAACAGGCTTGTCCGGCTTCTTGGGATTGATTGCCTTCGACGCCTTTGCCTGCTGCTGATACTCGATCAACTCGTGTTCATACTGTTTCATGGCTGTGGCATGTGACTCACAGGTCGCATCATCACGAGTTCGTAGCACGTTGATCGCAGCATGAAATGGCGGACTTTTCTTCCCGCCAGAATAAGAAATGATTACCGTCCAGAGGATTGGAACCATCTCCCCCCCAGGCTTGGGTTGAACCGCTCGACTCGCTCCGATGGCGGTGGCTGCGACCGATAGGGCTGGTAGTATGAATCCCGCTGGATCAACGCCCATGCTGTCTGCGACAACGTCAGCCATCTTCCGTAAGCAGGAGGGCAGAGCCGTAGCGGGAATCGACTTCCAGGTGAGGTCGTCCACCTCTTCGTTGTCTACCTTGGCCCAGTGGATCAGCGAACCGATGCCAAGACGCCCGGTTCCGTTTCCATTCGCGGAAAAAGTATCCCAATGCATCCGACAATCCTGCTCACTCGCGAACTTAGAACTCTGTTTGCTCCAATCGTTCCAAATTTGAAAGATCCGCTCGCCGGTATAGATTGTATGAAGAGCCATGCCCACGTCAATCCACGAGCCATATTCATCACAACGCACAGAAGTCAATCGATCCAAACATTCTCGTGCTTTGATGATGTCCGTCTCGCTACCGCTGATTACATCAATGATCGAAGTATTGGATTCGTCATTCGACCGTTTCCCCTTGAACATGTCGATAGAATTTTCTGGAGGTGTTGGGAATTCGATGAGCGGATAAGTCGCTTCCTTCGTCACACTGTGAAGCTTCGCAGGCTTATTGCGCCTGTGGTTGATAAACCCAGGGACACGCATCACTCGCGGCGGATCATGGATCTTGAGGTCAACTTCCAGATCGACCGTGACAACTTCCTGGATGATTGCTTTCTGGTACTGGGACCACTGCCCCGGTTGTAGCGCTTCGTCGAGCCGCCAATAGCAGTGAATGCCTGCTCCTGAGGTCAACGTAATCGTTGGAGCGGGTAATTCGCATTCTTTGAACTTGAAGTAGAACTCGTTTAGCTCCGTATTTTCGATGTCAATGCACAGACTTCTACAGATGGAAACGCATCTAGTACAGCGTCCGCAACCCGTACAGTTTGCTGCCCTGGAGCCGTCACCTTCGCAGGAGCGAGGGTTGCAGCCGACGTAAATGCTCTGACCGTCATCGTTCATGTCGATGAGCCACGGTAACACATCATTGACCGTGGATGCGAGCGTCCATCTGCTCTGTTTGGAGGGCAAAATGCGAAACTCCAGGATGTCAGATGGCTCGTAGAGGGCATCGACAAACTGGAGGACTTGAAAGTACGTTCCTTCTGATGCATCTTCGTGGGGGACTGTCATGGTAGCCGAGTGTAGTGGTGCCTCGGCTATGTCGGTTTGGATATTCTCGTTCATACGTCTCTCCTCTTTGTAAAAGAGGAACCCCCGGCAGTGCTGGGAAAACCACTACCGGGGGCGACGTATTGATCTGTGTTCTGCTATCGCACTCTGCCGTGTGAAAGCAGCTTATGTCTGTTGTACATCGGATTTCCCAGTCCTTCTGTACCAATACGTTGTTCCTCTATTATAGTGTTACAACGTTTCTTGTCGGATTCCTGAATTATTCCGAAAAATAATGCCAAGGTTCTGGCAGTCATGGATTTTGCTAGCGAATATGCCGCTGACGAGTTCATTGAGAAAACAGAAAAGTTCCGTTCACGGCTGGCTGTGTTGATAGAATGCCGCTATCCGAACGACCAAATCTAAGCAGCTAGCACGAGGGCTCCACATGAAGTCGTTTATGGAACCACCTTTCTTGACGGGGCAGGCCCGTGGTCGCTCTGAATCGTATCGTCATCTGTAACGGGAGCTGCTTCTCGGGTAACGTCGCTGGTTTAACGGAAACGACGGAGATATGATCGACTGTTATGAACGAGAATTCGAAATCAGTAGAAGAAGTCTATTGCTCCAGCCGTAAGAACTGTTTGCATCGCGTCTTGGTACTCGAAGCCGCAGACCCCTAAGCCTGCGATTACACCGAGCTAAATTGGTGTCCAGGCAGATGAACACAGAATTATCTACGGAAGAGTCGCGATAACAAACGTCCCGTGGCTCGACCTACAAGACGACGACCGATGCGTTTTCCAACTCGTCCTCGTTTGACTGCGTTAACATCACCAAGCATTCTGGCGATCCAATACAACAGGCTTCGAATCTTTCCTATGGACACAGAATTCATCTCCAAACATTGTTACACAGAACTCACTGATCCCTCAACAATGATTCTATCCAAGCGAAACGTTCTTATCTCAGCACTTTTTTCACAGAATGCACGAATGTAAGTGAATCGTCCTGAAGCGAAACTGGTTTCTGGGCGAATTACACGAGTTGAGGGTTAGTTTAGCGGATAATCAATCTGTGCTCATTCACGACGATAAGCTCAAAATTAATGACAGGTTAAGTATTGTCAACGCCGTGATTAGGGTCTTGCCATATATATGTTAATGATCTATCCATTAAATCGTGATCCTCTGATTCGCTCAATCCCGCAAATTCCGATACCTGATACAGCGCTGGCAACCACCTTTTCGTTAGTAAATCCTGTATCTGCTTCGGGTGCATTTCTGCAATCGCCTCGTCAGTAAGATATGGAAGCAAGGAACATCGCAAGATGATATGTAAACCCGATAGATTTTTCGATAAGAAAAAGAGCCAGTAAGGAAACTTATCATCTAGATCGAACACATAATTTCTAACCTCTTCTATTTCGTCTAGCTCACGATTGTCATAATTGTAGCCATCAAACGCAATGTCTACTTTCTCCATGTTTGCTCTCGCGATCTGTGGTGACTTTATGAGCGATTTGAGAGCTTCAAGTACGGGTTCTATGTTTGCACTTTCAACATTTTCACGAGATACAACGATACATAGAGGATCGCCGAAAGGTTGAAAGTCTGTGCTTGTTGACATATTACGGAATCCTCTACTACACACAACAATGAAGTAATTCATGCCAACCAAGTTAAAGCACACATCACGCATAAGGCATCCGATCAAATTATATGCGAAAGAGGAGTATTATGGGAAACAGGAATTTCTGCCATTTATGGCTACAACCGATATGCCAAGTTAAGCAATCGCCGTTCAGGGTGAGTCACAAGGAAGACAATGATTAATTGCGTCATGATTAAGTCTTCCATGTGCAATCCTTCTGGCAACCATCCAATGAGATTGCAAATCTAACATTGTTGGACATGCTAAGTATAAGCAGGCATAATCGGTAAACCATAGGCGGTTACTAACAACATTCGTAATGCTTCGAGTGGGGAATGGAATTCACGATGGTATCGATGCAAAATGCAGCACCTGAACAGGGACAGCTAGTACGTGTCCGATCTCGAAACTGGATCGTGAACGACATTGCACCTAGTACGCTCCCCACGCACGGACTGTCTGGACTTGGCAACGGCCAGACGCTGCTGACACTTTCATCCATCGAGGACGACGGGCTTGGTGAAGAACTACAAGTAGTATGGGAACTAGAGCCGGGATATCGCATCATTGAGAAAGTAGCGCTGCCCGATCCAACAGGCTTCGATTCGCCAGATGAGTTGAACGCCTTTTTGGATGCCGTTCGCTGGGGTGCATCTTCGTCTGCCGACGTTCGCAACATTCAGTCGCCGTTTAGATCCGGCATCGACATCGAGGACTACCAACTCGACCCTGTCGTTCGTGCGATTCAGATGCCTCGCGTCAACTTGCTCATCGCTGATGATGTCGGTTTGGGAAAAACCATCGAGGCAGGATTGGTGGCGTTGGAACTCATCATCCGCCACCGCGCCAGAAAGATTCTAATCGTGTGTCCGTCGTCGCTGCAAATCCAGTGGCAGGAGCAGATGCGAGACAAATTTGGCTTGGACTTCCGCATTGTGAACAGCCAACTCATGAAGGAACTGAGACGGCAGCGTGGAATTCACGTGAATCCATGGAACCACTTCCCACGGCTCATCACATCCATCGATTTTCTGAAGCGAGAACGACCTCTACGGATGTATCGAGAGATTCTGCCCGGCCCTAACGATCCGATTTATCCCCGTAAATTCGACCTGATGATCGTTGATGAGGCCCACAACTGCGCCCCATCGGGGCGAGGGAAATACGCCACGGACTCACTGAGAACGAAAGCCCTCCAACTTCTGGTCCCGCACTTCGAGCACAAACTGTTCCTGACTGCCACACCGCACAACGGATATTCGGAGAGTTTCTCGGCTCTGCTGGAACTTTTGGACAACCAACGATTCGCTCGCAGCACTAAGCCAGACCGAAAGCAACTCGAAACAGTGATGGTCAGACGGCTGAAATCCGAACTGCCACCGAAGTGGGATGGATCACCTCGGTTTCCAAAACGGATACTTGACCCGCTGGAGGTCCCCTACACGGATGAGGAACGTGAGATTCATTCAGCATTGAAGACTTACGCGCAGCTGCGGGCCAAGCGGTCCCGTGACAACAGCGAATCAATGGCAACTGATTTCGTGATGATGATTCTCAAGAAGCGAATGTTTTCAAGCCCCGCTGCGTTCATCACTACGCTGGACAAACACAAGGCATCACTACAAGCAGCAAAGAAACGAAAAGGTTCTGAGAAACCGTCTATCGGAATCTTAAAGCGAGAGATCGACCGTATCGAAGAGGACTACGCTGATGACAACGACTACGACGTAGCCACTGTTGATGCCGTTGATACCGCCAGTCGTTTGTTTTCAGAGCCAAGCGGTGAGGAACTCAAACTTCTCAAAAAGATGGGAGATTGGGCCCAACGAGCCTGCGCACAGAATGACTCGAAATGTAAAAAGTTGATCGCCTGGCTAAAGGAAAACATTCGGCCCAACGGCAAGTGGTCCGATCAGCGGGTCATCATCTTCACCGAATACCGTACTACACAGAAATGGCTATCCGAGGTGTTTGCCACGGAGGGGTTCAGTGGGCAAGACCGGCTGATGACGATGTACGGCGGCATGGACCCCAAGCAGCGGGAAGCGATAAAGGCTGCATTCCAATCTGCTCCCGACCAGAGTCCGGTTCGGATTCTGCTCGCCACCGACGCTGCCTCGGAAGGAATCGATCTCCAAAACTTCTGCTCGAATCTAATTCACTACGAAATACCGTGGAATCCCAACCGCCTTGAGCAGCGAAATGGACGAATTGATCGTCACGGACAGAAGGCCGACGAGGTGCTCGTCTACCACTTCGTAGCCGAGGGATATAAGCAACGTCAGTCTACCAGCACGTCCGTAGCGGCAAGTGATTTGGATGCCGACTTGGAATTCCTGATGCGGGTAGCGCAAAAAGTGGAAGCGATTCGAGAAGACCTCGGGAACGTGGGGCCGGTTCTCGCCGACGACGTTGCAGCTGCCATGCTCGGTCACGGTTACACGCTGACGAGCACGACTACCGCCGAGCAGAAGAGCGGCCCAGTTCGCAAGATGCTTAAGTTTGAACGAGACTTGGCTAAACAGATCCAATCACTGATGGATCAATACAAAGCAACTCGGAAAGAACTTCGCCTCTCACCAACCAACGTTCAAAAGGTTGTAGAAGTCGGACTCAGACTCGCAGACCAACCGGCGTTAATTCCAGTTAAAAACAGCGACGGCAAGCAGATTTTCCAACTGCCCGCTTTGCAACACAGCTGGGCTGCTTGCAGGGAGGGCTTGGAGCACCCACATACGAAAGAGACTCGGCCAATAACATTTGACGAAACGGTAGCACATGGTCGGGACGATATAGTGTTGGTTCACTTGAACCACCGTCTTGTACAAATGTGCCTTCGTCTCTTGCGTGCTGAGGTTTGGTCGATCGAAGGTCGCAAAAAAATGCATCGGATCGAGGCTCGTATCGTTCCCGACGCCGCCCTGAGCGATCCTGCAATGATTGCCCATGCTCGTCTGGTTGTAATCGGCGGTGATACGCATAGGCTTCATGAAGAAATCATCACCGCAGGTGGATCGATAAAAGAAGGTCGTTTAAGTCGGATGAACGTCGGCCAGCTATCCGACGCGCTGGCTGCTACGACCGACGACGAACCGTCCAAGAGTGTGAAGCAACGGTTTCTCGACATCTGGGATACGCTTGTCCCGTCACTCCAACAGGCATTGACGGCCCGCACCAAGGAGCGGACAAAGGGATTGGAAAAACGTCTGCAAGAACGGGCCGAGAAGGAAGCCGCAGACATAGAATCGATCCTGTCGGAGTTGAAGCGAGCCATTGAAAGTGAACTGAACGATCCCGAGTACAAGCAATTGGAATTGTTCAGCGATCCGGAGAAGGAGCAGTTCGAACGGAACAAGGATTTTCTGCGAAACCGTGTGACGCAAATTCCTGATGAGATCAAACGAGAGACTGAAGCTATCCGAGCCAGGTACGCAGACCCTCAGGCAAGGATGTTCCCAGTCGCAGTAACGTTCTTGGTCCCGAAAAGATTAGCAAAATAGGGAAACGGTTAATATTCAAAACGAAGTTACGGATTCGTCCTAATATGTCCATCGCAAGACATCACGCTGAATGGCTTTCACTCATCGAAGTCTCAGGTCCCTTCCTGAGCCTGCCGGTGTTGGTGCAGAAATTTCCGCAAGGATTGGAAAATCACGATCCCGATCATTTTCGTTTGCTGCGCCAGGTCCACGAGGAATGGGAAGACAATCAGCGAGGCGATGCGCCGGATCGAGCGATTCACAATCAGTGGATCAAGTGGAATCTTTGCAACACACTCGATCTAGAAGAGTCGCTGGTCGAAGGACAGAACATTCCGCAAACACTCAAAGCGGAACTGCCCGAACACGGCGAGATTTTGCGGCCCGACATGATCGTGCTGAGACCCGACAGTGAGAAGCCGAGGCTGCTGATCCAAACGTATCCACTTAGCCAAAAGCTAAGTCGGGTCGTCGAGGGTAAACCATGGAAGGCTTCACCGGATACTCGCATGATGCAACTGCTGCACGATACCGACGTGCAGTTGGGGCTGGTGACCAACGGAGATCAGTGGATGCTGGTCTATGCGCCCAAGGGAGAAACATCCGGTTACACATCCTGGTATTCAACAATCTGGTTGGAAGAATCGCAAACGCTTCAAGCATTCCGCACCTTCCTCGGCAGTTATCGATTCTTCGGCGTCCCTGAAGATGAAACTCTCGAACACCTTCTTGCTCAATCTGCCGAGGATCAGCAGGAAGTTACCGACCAGCTTGGTTATCAGGTTCGCAGAGCGGTCGAGGTGCTGGTCCAATCTTTGGACAAGGCTGACCGTGCCCACGGCGGAACACTCTTGGCTGATGTGCCCGAAGAACGACTCTACGAGTCGGCGTTGACTATCATGATGCGGCTGGTGTTTCTTTTCTGCGCTGAAGAGCGTGAGTTACTCTTGCTTGGCGATGAACTATACGACAAGAACTTTGCCGTCTCAACATTACGGGAACAGTTGCGCGAGACCGCCGACAACCACGGCGAAGAGATTCTCGAACGTCGTCACGATGCGTGGAGCCGACTGCTGACAACGTTCCGCGTCGTGTACGGCGGCGTCCAACATGACCGCCTGAAACTTCCTGCCTACGGTGGCAGCCTGTTCGACCCGGATCGGTTCCCGTATTTGGAAGGACGACATCGGGATACCAGTTGGAAAGATACGCCCAGCGAGCCGCTTCCGATTAACAACCGCACCGTGCTTCATTTACTGGAAGCTCTTCAGGTACTTCAGATCAAGTTACCCGGTGGCGGTCCTGCCGAACCTCGCAAACTTAGCTTCCGTGCGCTGGACATCGAACAGATTGGCCATGTATACGAAGGTCTGCTTGACCACACAGCCAAGCGAGCAACTGAACCCGTGTTGGGATTGAGCGGCACGCGCAACAAGGAACCAGAGATCCCACTCAGCGAGTTGGAAGCACTTGCAGCTAAGGATGAAGGCGAACTCCACAAAATTCTTCAGAAAGAAACCGGCAGGTCTTCTGTCAATCCGATCAAGAAGATGCTCTCCGCCGAACTCGACGACCAGACCGTCAGCCGCTTTCGTACTGCCTGCCAAGGTGATAAGAAGCTTTGGCAGAGGATCAAGCCGTTTGCTGGTTTGGTGCGGATGGACACGTTTGGTTACCCCGTTGTGATTTCTAAAGACAGCGTCTACGTCACATCCGGAACCGACCGCCGCTCCAGCGGAACGCACTACACGCCCAAAAGCCTGACCGAGCCGATTGTTCGCTACACGCTGGAACCACTCGTTTACGTAGGACCAGCTGAAGGAAAACCCAAGGCAGAGTGGAACCTGAAGTCTGCGGCGGAATTGCTGAAACTCAAGATCTGCGACATGGCCTGCGGGTCGGGAGCGTTTCTGGTTCAGGCTGCTCGATACATGGCTGCGCGACTGATGGAAGCGTGGGATGCAGTGGAGAAACAGGTCGATGGACAATCTCGGATCACACCATTGGGTGAAGTCTCTAAGGGGGGAGCAAGTGAACAATTAGTGCCGCTCGATCCTGGCGAGCGTGAAGTTTATGCAACGCGGATCGTCGCGCAGCGTTGTCTTTACGGCGTGGATGTGAATCCTCTCGCAGTGGAGATGGCCAAGCTTTCGTTGTGGTTACTTACGCTTGCCAAGGACAAAGCTTTTGGGTTTCTGGACCATGCGATTCGTTGCGGTGATTCACTGGTGGGCCTTCATGATCTGGAACAGCTACGTCATTTTAGTTTGAAACCTGATGAAGAAGATGCGGTGCTTTTCAAGGGGCCGCTTGATGATGCTGTGGATGAAGCACTCAGGCTTCGATTGAAACTCGAGGACATGCCCGCCAATACCGTCGCTGATATCGAAGCTCAGGAGAAGTTACTGAGTGAGGCTGATGATAAGATCGCCCGTCTGCGGTGTGCTGCTGACCTATTGGTAGCCGCTGAGTATTGGAGTAAGAACGCCAAAGACAAGGCCGACAAGATTCAACATGCTGCTATTGCCTCGGGCTACTACGTTGAGAAGGGGCCGACCGACGAATTCGAAAAGAAGGCCGCCAAGGAACGCCGTGGGCAGAAGATGTTTCACTGGCCGTTGGAGTTCCCAGAAGTGATCGTAAAGCGGGGCGGATTTGACGCATTCGTTGGGAATCCGCCGTTCGTTGGAGGAAAGAAGATCACCGGCGCACTTGGAACTCCGTACCGGGAGTTTCTCATTTACGTTCTAGCGGGAAGTACGAAGGGACATGCAGACCTATGTGCGTACTTCTTTCTCCGTGCGTCGATTCTAGTGCGTCAGAACGGACAATTCGGCCTCCTTGCCACGAACACTATTGCCCAGGGGGACACGCGTGAAGTCGGTCTGGATCAGCTGGTACGAGATGAGTTTGAAATCACAAGGGCAACTCGAAGTCAAAAGTGGCCAGGGATTGCGAACCTTGAAGTGTCCCAAGTTTGGCTCCGATGCGGTGTATGGAAAGGTTCTCGCGTCCTCGACGACAGTCCTGTGGTAGGCATCACACCGTATCTCTCCGAACTGGGCGAAATATCGGGAAACCCTGAGCGACTTGTAGCCAGCATGGGATTGGCGTTTATCGGCGTAGTCGTTTATGGGGAAGGGTTCGTTCTCTCAACTGTGCAGGCTCAGAGTCTCATGACTGCCCACCCCCACCTCGAAGAGGTCATTTTTCCCTACATGAACGGGGAAAACCTAAACTCGAATCCGACGCAAACACCTGAACGATACGTCATAGACTTTGGAGGTCGTTCGATTAAGGAAGCAAGAGCCTTCCAGCAATGCTTTGAAGTTCTGGAACGGCTGGTCAAGCCTTACCGCAAAGATGTGGGCGAAAAACGCATGCGGGAGAAATGGTGGCTGCATCAACGTCCTCGCCCTGCTCTTCGCAAAGCCGTTGAGGGGCTTGATCGCATGCTGGCTCGGTCTCGTGTGAGCAACATCAATTCAATTGAATTCGTGCCAACGTCTGTCATATGTTCAGATGCGATGGTCGTATTTGCGTCTGACGATTATGCGGATTTTGCCATACTTCAGGCCGCACCTCACACTGAATGGCTGACTCGATATGCCTCTAGCATGAGGACTGATGTCCGGTACAACCCAAGCGATTGTTTCGAAACGTACTCTCTCCCAGCCGCCAAAGTAGGTCTGCGAGGTTTCGGTAAGACATACCATCGTTTTCGTGCTGAAGTCATGGAGGAGCGACAGGAAGGGCTAACTAAAACTTACAACCGCTTCCACGATACCAACGATACCTCGTCAGACATCCAATCGCTTAGAAACCTGCACGTCGAGATGGATCAGGCGGTCACCGCAGCTTATGACTGGGACGGACTTGACCTCGGCCACGGCTTTTACGAAACCAAACAAGGCCACCGCTTCACCATTAGCGAGTCAGCCGGCTACGAAGTCCTTCAACGTCTGCTCAAACTGAACCACGAACGCTATGAAGAAGAAGTCAAACAGGGTCTGCACGACAATAAGAAAAAGAAAACCACTAGGCGTAAGACAAAGAAGAAGAAAACAGATGTCAAAGGGCAGCTCGGCTTGGGAATGACGTAGAATGACAAACGAATCAACCGAACAACTTAAAGAATCGATTCCGTCTCCGCTGAAACTGCGTGAGATGCTGGAGGACATGGCCGTCAAGGAGCTCCTTGGCCCGGTCGGAGGCGCAGAGGAGGAAGTATCCGAACGCATTCGTGACCGCTACCTCCTCGGAATGCTTTCGCCGCGCAAACGAGCCGAAGTGACGGAGAACGCACAAGCAACGCCGACACCCCAGCAAGAGGAAGACGACGATTACGCCGAAGGCGACTTTCCGCCAGGGGATGAACTCGCCATCGAAGGCGTCGGTCGAGGGAGTCAGAGTGGCGACGACGGTCCAACCGAATCGTCAGCCCCGCAATCCAAGGCGATGTTCCCGTCATCTATAGGCATGTCATTCTCCGTCGAACTCGATGCCAAGGCGCTGAAGGTCACACCCCGTTGGGGAATCTACGACAAAGAGCCGAGTGAGTTCCTCACTACTGACGCGGGCACACCAAAGAAAATATGGAAGCGCCGGCCATGCGGTGATCAGCCACATGATATCCCACTCGTCGCAGGAAGAATCGATTCGATTGTAGCCGATGAAACTTTCCCGGATGCCAAGATCAAAGGGCTGATCCGTCGTCGAGCCAACCACTGGAGCGTCACGCTGTTTCTGATCAACGACGGATGCGAGCCTAGTCCACCAAACCGAGAACGGGCATGGATGTTTCAATGCGAGTTGGAAGTCGAGGCTCCCGATGGTTCGGCCATCTTCCATAAGCGACTTAATCGGATTGATCTGCCCGGAACAGATGAATCCTTCAAACAGGAAAACGATATGCTGGCGATGCTCTATCGTCGGCATTTGGAGTTTGTGGTGGGCCATGGCGTGGCTGTCCATGTGGACGTTGATCCGACCGATTCCAACCGCGCCGTCAAGCTCTCGACTCGTTCAATCCCCAACTACGAAGTACCGAAGACGACACCTCCCACGATTGACGACGCAGAGCAGAACCCGGCGTTCGCCAAGCTCGATGGCTTGGTCCTCGACATGAAGGATTTGAGCGTAACGAAACAATCCGAGTTTCGAAAGAAGCTAGAACCCCTGACTGTCGCCTATCGTGAATGGATCGATTTAGAAAAACTAAAGATCAATGATCCCGCTGAGGGGCTTGACCCGTATCGAGAGATCGCTACCGAGACAATCTCACACTGTGAACGCACGCTGAAGCGAATTGATGAGGGCATCGGACTCTTGGAGTCAGACCAACAGGTCTGCGAAGCCTTCCAATTCATGAACCAAGCTATGTGGTGGCAGCGGACCCGCTCGATCTTTTCCGAACAGGTGCGCCGCCGTCCCGATGAAGATGTGGACTATAACGAAATCGACATCTCGGTGAATCGCTCGTGGTATCCATTCCAGTTGGCGTTCATTTTGTTAAACCTCCCGGGCGTTGCCCAGTTGGATCATCCCGAACGAAGCGAAAGCCCCGATGCTGTCGCGGACTTGCTCTGGTTCCCGACTGGCGGTGGTAAGACCGAAGCATACTTGGGACTGACCGCCTTCACGCTTGGCATTCGGCGCTTGCAGGGGACGGTGGAGGGACGATCCGGCGACGAGGGTGTCGCTGTTCTTATGCGTTACACGCTTCGCCTGTTAACCCTGCAACAATTCCAGCGGGCCACTACGTTGATCTGTGCATGCGAAGTAATTCGCAAGAAAGCAGTAGGCAACGATGATCATCGCTGGGGTAAGACGCCGTTTCGAATCGGGCTGTGGGTTGGAGCATCATCAACGCCGAACCGAACCATCCACAGCGAAGAAGCACTAAAGACGGCAGCAGGTAGCAGTAACAAAAAACAGTTCGGCGCTATTGGCGGTAGTGGTTCTCCGCATCAACTGACGAACTGCCCATGGTGCGGGTCCAAGATTAACTTCTCGACACGCTCTTATTTCGTGGAGACGCCCAAGAAGGGTCGAGGTCGAACCTTCGTCTACTGTGGTGACAAGTTTGGGCTGTGTGCGTTCAGTCGAAGCCAATCGAAAGATGAGGGCATCCCAGTTCTGGTTGTCGATGAGGAAATCTACCGCCGTCTTCCGTCGCTCTTGATCGCCACGGTGGATAAGTTCGCCCAGATGCCATGGAGGGGCGAGACCCAGATGCTCTTTGGTCAGGTGGATGGCTACTGTGAACGTCATGGTTTCCGCTCCCCCGAAATTGAAGATGCGCATAGGCATCCCAAGACCAGAGACGGCAAGTTTCCCGCCGCTAAGACGATTCCAGCAAAACCTCTGCGGCCACCGGATCTCATTATCCAGGACGAGCTTCATCTCATTAGTGGTCCATTGGGAACTTTGGTTGGGTTGTATGAAACAGCTATCGACCGACTAAGCTCTTGGCGAGTAGACGGCAAAGTCGTTCGCCCCAAGTTGATCGCATCGACAGCAACGATTCGCCAAGCAAAGAATCAAGTCCATGCCTTATTCATGAGAGATACGAATGTCTTTCCGCCAAACGGGTTGGACGTGCGGGATAACTTCTTTTCATTGCAACGCCCATCAAACAAAGACACGCCGGGTCGAAAGTACATCGGCATTTGTGCTCCAGGGCGTAGACTCAAGCTGGCTTTGATCCGGGTGTACGTAGCGTTTCTATCAGCCGGACAAGTTCTCTTCGAGAAATATGGCGGTGCCGCTGATCCGTGGATGACGCTTGTCGGCTACTTTAGCAGCCTTCGTGAACTCGGTGGTACGAGGCGATTGGTCGATGACGACGTGCGAACTCGATTGGGTAAGATGGCTGACCGTGGGTTGGCGAAGCGAATCATCTACTCGCCAGATTCTGTGAAGGAGTTGACTTCACGATTGGGATCGACAGACATTCCGGAAACGCTGGATCGACTGGAGAACATCTTCGATCCCATTCAGGAACAGAAACGCAAGGAAGCCGGAAAGACTGGCAAACGCCCCATAGATCTCAAGCCGCGACCATTGGACGTACTGCTGGCAACGAACATGATTTCAGTTGGTGTTGATGTTCCGAGACTAGGCTTAATGGTTTGCAGCGGTCAGCCGAAGACAACTTCGGAATACATTCAGGCAACCAGCCGTGTTGGTCGTAAGCATCCGGGGTTGGTCGTCACCGTCTTCAATTGGGCCAGGCCACGTGACCTGAGCCATTACGAAACGTTCGAACACTATCACAGCACCTTTTACCAGCATGTTGAAGCATTGTCGGTGACGCCTTTCTCGGAAGGAGCTACCTATCGTGGACTTGGCGCGTTGCTGGTTTCTCTTATTCGCCTGCGTAGCGACGAATTCAACTCCAACGACAAAGCGATGCGACTGGCGACGGAGTCTACGCACCCATATGTACAAGAAGCGGTCGAATGGATCGTGAAGCGGGCCAAGTTGATCGGTGGCGATGAAACTGCCAAGCGAGTCGAGAAAGATCTGAAGGAGAAGGTTAGCCATTGGCGCAACCGGGCGTTGCGATTGTCGGGCGGAAGCACGCTCGGCTATAAGAGTAAAAAAGACAGCGAGACCGTCGCGCTGTTGCAAAAAACCGGAATTGAAAACTGGGACGAATTCACATGCCTCAACTCATTGCGTGATGTGGAACCGACATCAATGCTCATCTTGGACGACCACAACCTCGACGATGAGGGCGACTTTGTGATCGCCGAAGGAGGTGGGAACGGATGAGTACCTCTCGTGAAAAACCACGTGTCGGCGAACTCCGACCCAGCCAGATCCTTACCACGTATGGAGTTGGGGCGATTGTAGACCTTCCCCACATCTCCGTGATGGTGATGGGACTTGAAGATTGGCCCGCAAGCGACTACCGTGAGATCACTGAAGAGCGGCTGCTGGCATCCGTTAGGAACGTCACTGGCCCGCAAGTTCGACAACTGCGATCACCACCCGTTGTGCCCGAAACGGATCGATCAAACCCATTCGAGGAACAGTCAAACATCGGCGTACCCGTTGCTCCATTCCCACGGTGGATGTTGTGCCCGCGCTGTCGGCGGCTGGCACCTTTGAGCAGCAATCAATTCGTGCTCAAGTCAGATCTCTTCCGGCCAGATCGTGTGCGTTACATCCATGAGAATTGCCGGATGCCAGGCAAGCTGCCCACGGCAATCCCCGCCCGATTCATCGTGGCGTGCAAGAACGGTCATTTGGACGACTTCCCTTGGGTTGAGTTCGTTCACAGTGGACCAACAAAGTGCGCGTACAAATTGCAGCTACTGGAGCTAGGTCCATCCGGAGAAGCCGCCGACATTTTCGTGAAATGCGAGACTTGCGATACGTCCCGCCCCATGTCGGACGCCTTCAAACTCCAGAACAGCGATCTGCCCATGTGCCGAGGTCGTCGGCCCCACTTGCGAGACTTTGACGATGCCGGTTGTAAGGACGACGACAACCAACAGATTCAAGTGAAGGCCATGTTGCAAGGAGCGTCAAACTCGTGGTTCCCCGTGATGCTTTCCGCGCTGTCAGTGCCCCAGAGTTCCAATTTGCTCAAACAGCTTGTGATCGACAACTGGAACGAGCTTGACGATATCGAAAGTGAGAAGGAAATTGTCAAGCTCCGTCGCCGCAACCTCTTGCGAACGTTTTCCGAGTTTAGCGAGGCTGAATTGTGGGAAGCAATCCAGCAGAAGAAAACCGATGATGAAGACGATGAAGACCATAGCTCCGACGTGGCAGATCTGAAAACGCCAGAGTGGGAGGTCTTTATCAACCCGGATCAGGCGATACGAACAAAGGACTTCCGGTTGCGAGAAGTGGCACCGCCGAATCGGTTTGCCAACTATTTCGATAGAATTGTTTTAGTCGAGCGGCTGCGTGAAGTCCGAGCTTTGATTGGCTTCACTCGAATTGAATCGCCGGGCGACTACGACAGTCCCGCCGACTTCCCCACCAAGCAAAGAATGCGGCTATCTCGTGGAATACCGCCGTGGGTTCCAGCGAATGAAATTCGTGGAGAGGGCATTTTCTTTCAGTTTTCAGAAATTCAAATCGAGAATTGGCTGCTCCAAGGCAACGATCTAGATTTCCAATTCTTCCAGGCGCATAAATCCTGGAGGGCAGATCGAGGTTTGGTTCCGCCTGAGGATGGATATCCGGGACTTCGGTTTGTGCTCTTGCACTCGTTCGCCCATGCTTTGATACGACAACTTTCATTGGAATGTGGTTATACGGCAGCTTCTCTGCGAGAAAGGATCTACTCTCGGAACTCCGGTGGTGACCGCTGTGAGATGGCCGGGGTTCTGATTTATACTGCGGCCCCAGACAGCGAGGGCACGCTCGGTGGTCTCGTATCACTCGGCGAGCCAGCAGTTCTGGAGCGGCACTTGAATCAAGCATTGGAGTCGATGCGGCTGTGCTCGAGCGACCCACTTTGCTCCGAACATCATCCTGGACAGGAGGAGACGAGCTTGCACGGTGCTTCTTGCCATGCATGCCTGTTCGCTCCGGAAACCTCTTGTGAACGTGGCAACAAATATCTGGATCGAACAGTTTTGGTCCCTACCGTCGATCAGGATAAGTTCGCTTTCTTCAAAGCGGCGATGGCTGAAGATTCGACGGGCACCGAGCCCGCACATGGGACAGAGGAAGATGATTCGGAAACAATCGACCACATAGACCTGTATGACCTGTTAATTACGCCAATCACAGCATCAAAGGCGACCATCAAGTTGCCGAACGCTATCGCTGATGCGCTTCGATTACCCTCCCCGCTGACCGAGTTTCAGTTTCTGGATTCTACTTCGGAGATGCCGGAAAAGCAGTCAATCGTCATCGTCCTGCATGAAGGCATGAAAAAGGGTAACGAAACCATTCGACTTGCTTGCGGTAAGATTTTGTGGTCTCGACAGGTGGACGCCGATGGTGGGGGAACCAGCGTGCTGGTGACAATTCGTGCTGCCGGACCATCGGTGAAACTGAGATTAACCGCTGAAGAATGGGAACGATTCAGACCACTTGCAGTCATTAACAAATGAGTACCAGAATATGGCCCGACTGATCCCAAAAATCCTGCCGCAGGACATTTCCAACGTCGGAGAGCGTGACGTTGCGACTGCGCTTGTCGAACAGCTTCCCGATAGCTGCATCGTCTACCACAGCTTTCCGTGGCTTCGTGCTGATCGAAACGACAGAAGCAAGAAGGTGACGCTTCGGGAGGGCGAGACTGATTTCGTGATCGTACATCCCAAGGCTGGAATCCTGATCCTCGAAGTTAAAGGTGGTGAAATCCATTACGACCATGAAGGTCGAGGATGGTTTCGTAAGGAGCGAAATCGAACCGTCGAGATTAAGGACCCCTTTGAACAAGCACGGCGGAATATGCATGCGTTGGAGAAAGAGATACAGAGAGAATCGTTTCGGGGGCAAGGTCGTATCCCCTGTCCCTACGGTTACGCCGTCGTCTTCCCGCACTGCGAGTATAGCGGCGGAGTCCCCCCCGGTGCTGACACGAGCATGATCTTCTCAGGTTCTGATCTTGAACATTTGGGACAGCGAGTCACAAAGCTCCTGGGACTATGGAAACGTGGTTCCAATCCAGTGGATCTAAGCAAGAAACAGATGACAGGCATTCAACTTGCTATTTCGCCTGCCTTCCAACTCCTACCAGTTCTTTTTCGAAAAATTCAAGAGCAAGAGGAAAGACTTCATCGTCTGACTGAAGATCAGATGCGATTGTTGGACTTCATGGGATCACATGAACGGGCAGCGATTAAAGGGGTTGCCGGATCTGGCAAGACGATTCTCGCGAGCGCTCAGGCTCAAAAGTTTGCCCGAGAAGGCAAGAAGACTCTACTCTTGTGTTTCAACAAGCCATTGGCCGAGTGGTTAGAGCAAGCACAGCCGGACGAATTCGAGAACACGATCAAAGTAAACACTTTTCATGGGCTCTGTGCCGAATGGTGTCGCAAGGCGAACATTCCGTTTGCCCCCAAATGGGACGACGGTGGCGAATTCTGGCAAACAACAGCCCCTGACCTCCTACTGCAAGCTCTCGACAGTATCCCAGATCGATTTGATGCCGTGGTCGTTGATGAAGGACAGGACTTCCACGCCGAGTGGTGGATCGCGTTGGAGATGATCAATAGCGGTGGTGACAAGGGACCGTTTTACGTGTTTTACGACCCGGCTCAAAACCTGTTCGTCAACGACGCTCTGGCAATCCCATATCTCGGCTCGCCGTTTGAATTACCTGCGAACTGTCGCAACACACGTAAAATCGCAGCGACTTGCGCTAAGATCCGTGGAGTGGAGATTCCTGTTCGCCCAGACGCACCAGAGGGAATTGATTGCATAATCAAGACCGTACCGCAAGCGGATGAACGATTACGGATGATCGGTAAATTGGTGTCGGACTGGCTGGGCAAGGGAAGAATGCAGCCGTCTCAAGTCGCCATCTTGTCACCGTTGAGCAAAAGTAAGTCGTGCCTTTCCTCAACGAGCAAACTTGGCAAGACGACTGTCTGCACCGACTTGAACGAGTGGCGTGCAAATACTGGTGTTTTGTTTTCCACGATCCGCAGCTTCAAGGGATTGGAGGCTGACGCAATAATCATGACTGATGTGCCGAGTCCAGAATCAACACCGCACTTCTCAATATCGGAGTTTTACGTTGGATGTTCAAGGGCGAAGCACATGCTTGTTATTTTGACGACTGAACGGGTAATGGCGGAGAGTTGACCTGGAGAATTCGATGGTGATTCGAATCGCGATGAAATTTAGACAACATGGACAACAGACTTCCAGGTCGCGAAGCTTGCGAATTATCTGCTCAGGACTGTGTAGCCTACGTTTCATATCCAAGTCCTCCCTGCCCGATCAACGGGCCGATAGGACTCTCATAACAACTGGATCAAGTTTTGGGTAGCAGGTCACTATCGCTACTTGCCTTCTCGTAGGCAAGTAGAACAGTATGGAGTGCCAGTGTTCCAGTGCGAGCGTCGAGGGTCGTTCCCATCGTATCTGTAGTCGGTCTTCCGGCTGAAGGAAGATGTCGTAGAGAAACTTGAGTGGAATCAGGAAGAGAGAGTGGGAGGCCCTTGGGCCTCCCACAGCTTAGCGTCTGCATCGATGCGACTATTCGAGCACCGCTGAACAATTATGTAGCAGTTCTGCCTGCTATGTACTCAACCTTGCGTTCCAATAATTTAGAGATCGATTTATGCTTAAGAGGGTAGTTTGCAATGAGCAGTTCCTGCCCATCGGTGGGGCCAGCCGTAGAGGTCATATAAGTCCACGGTATCGATACCATATTCCAACCCTCGTACAGCTTACGAACAGCTGGGACATCATCGTATGACACAAGAACTTTTCCTTTGCATGCATGCAGATGGGCCGCAAGCGCAATATGGTCTCGCCTTGTAAGCCCATGGGCATACATATCCTCCTTGGGTTTATAGTACGGAGGATCTGCATATAAGAATGTGTTCTTATTGACGTAACGTTGAATCGCAATACGAAAATCTAGGTTGTCAATGTTGACATCTTTTAGACGATTATGCTGGGACCGTAGTGAAATCTTGCTGTACAAGGCCATGAGTTTCTGGCGCGATATGGTCGATCCTGTCCGCCGTATATGTGATGAAACGCAAACTTTTAATAGGAACCAGTGACGATATGCACGCTCGAAAGCATCAAGATCATGCCAGGCGGCTCTATCTACATATGAACGAAGGTATTCTTCTCCAGTTATAGATGATCTTGGCAATTGATTAACACGACGCCGAAATAACTTATAGTTTTCAATAAATTGACTATAGATATTCGCCACGTCCGGGTCTGCATCATTTAAGATCTCGACAACACCTTTTTTTGCCGGCATTGCGAACAATAAGCTTCCGCCTCCGCCAAAGACTTCGAGATATCGTTTGTATGATGGTAAGCAAAGCAACAAAATCTTGACCAAAAAATGCTTCCCCCCCGGGTACGGAAATAGTTTTGAGATTTTCATATTTGTTCAATTCCTTTCTCATTAACAAATGCAGCAGTCACAGGATCATCAGAAAAATCCGGTCGAAGCCGAGTAAGGCGCTCTTTGGCTTTCGCCCTGGCTTTCGAATCAAGTTCCGCACCCAAGGCATTGCGTCCGAGTCGTAACGCGGCTTCAATTGAAGTGCCTGTTCGAGCAAACGGGTCCACAATGTTCGCTCCGGCATGTGAGCATGCCTTTATTAGGCGTTCAAACAGAGCCACAGGCTTGATGCATTGATTCAAACTTGCATCATCATGGTCATCCGCGATGAACCGTAACACATCCGGCAAAGATTGATGGGGAATGGGCTGGTTGCGCCCGCTTGGCCAGATCAAGTAGAATAATTCGTGGCACATTCGTACTTTTTTACGAACTACCGCTTGGGCAGAGCAGGACTTGATCCAGATCATCCGGCGAAATCCAATGCCTGCGGGTATTGCATTTTCCAATTGAGTAGTAGTGGCAAACGGACAATCTGGAGGGAACCAGAAGACGAAGCCGTTGTCTTCAAGTATCCGATCAACAACCGGAACAAGAAGATGTAGCGTCTCGGCACTTTGTCTGAGCAGTCCCTTGGAAGATGAGATTTGCCTAACAGTCTGATCAATCTGGTCGGGTGGGTCCAGGAAGATGATATCTGTTCGCTTGTCTTCCAATCCTTCCATAAACTCGCGACCGCCGACCGGACGAATGAGCTGCTCAAAGTCCGGCTGGTCCGTTAGCGCAGGTGTCCTTACTCGTCTCGCTTGTGATTCATGAGTTTGTTTCAACTTCAACATTATTTACCCCTTTCGTGGGTGGGTACCACCTAAGTGGTGGTCCGGGTAGTGTGAGCATCCGTCCTACGTGGACTGACTGACTCATTAATCTTCTTTAGGATTGCATGTGCGATCATTTCGTGGCTGGGGGAACTGGATTGGATGGTCAGAAGCGAATCTTGGTAGATAAGACGGCAGTCATCGGTGCCTTTCTGACAAATCTCCAAAATGGCGGCGGTTGCCAGCGGATCTACAACAAGGGAGACTTCGTTTTCCGCCAGTGACCAGCGGTCGCAGGTGCACAGAATTTCCAACGCAGTTTGAATGCCGCCTTCAATTTCAACCACGACGCGGTCGTGAGAGAGAATCCATGTGGTTTCCATCTGTTGGCGGTTTGCCTTGGCACTTCGCACTAGTCGCCGTAACCACTTTCCGGATTGCTTAGGAAGATCCGTTTTATGCAGATCCATTAGCAATTGGATCTCAGGGATGTTCATGTCCGTGTCCGGCATCGATGGACACTTCCAAGTATTGGGCTTGCGATCTGCGAAGAATTGCAACGTCACGGAGTCGTTCCAGGCTGTGAGCGTGGACGAAGATATCTGAACTTGGATCGTTGGGCTTTGCTTTCTCAGAGACTTGAGGACATGAGCAAGTTTTGTGATGGAACGTGTGGAGCAAACAAATCGAGATATAGTGCCGCAATCATTCAGTATTGTTGCGGGCACGCGTTCAGATGCGACTCCAGCAATGACCGGATACTGGAAGTTGAATCCAGCTTTCGTGGGCTGTATGGCGAGGAGATGCCACCGCTCACCGAGAGGCACCCGGCACAACGCGGCGATCAGCGGGTCAATGTTCAAGCGAAAAGTCGTTGCAGCTTCGCCGAAATTCACCGAGAGCATGCGACCAGTTACACGCTTCAGCGGCAGCCAGATTATTTTCCGTGCATTGCCTGGACTAGGTAGAACTATTTCCAAGCGGCTGTCGTCAAATCGTAGCGCCAGATGCTGGTCACCGAATCGCCGCAATATGCTGTCAAAGTCTTTAGGGGTTTCAATCGCATAGAGATCGCCATTGTTATTGTCCACGTTGGCACAGAGGATGCGGGCATGGATAATCATGCGGTTCCAAGCAGCCATTGTACAGGCAACCAAGGAGTTCTCGCTGACCGTGAACAACGTGCCATCGGCACCAATGATCTGGTGGTCGGTGAGGTACGGTTTGGTGTAATACATCCCGTGTCCGCTAGCGGCGCGGTGTAGCTCATGAAGGCCCGCCAGATCTTTCGCCCTGACTGTCATCGTTAGCATCGTGAACCTCCCTTGGTTCGCGATTGCTTTGTGCCACAAACAGGGCAGGCAATTTTTGTGACTCCGGTGGCAACAATCTCGACTCCGGTGCGGTCGCAACATGTCATATCAATCCAGGGCTTTCCTGCGATAGAGGCTTGCTCACGCTGGTTTTTGGACACCATCGGCCATAAGTCTGGTGTGGTCGGTTCGCTACTGGTGTCAGTGAGAATATTTGCTTCGAAATCAGCCAGAGCCTTGGCATGCACGTCTTCGTTGGGTTCGACAGCCAGGAAATCACGACCATTGTCTCTTGCCCACTCAGCCGTTCGAATGCTGCCGGTGCCGATGTCCACGATGAGCCCAGAATCAGGAACTAGTGAATAAATCAACTCATCCGCAATAGCTTCACTCATTGGGTTGTTAACGGGATTGTGCTTCGACTTAGCGCAGCGAAATCCGTTGCCACCAATGAGTACCGTTACGCGAAAGCCATCCATTACAGGCAGATCACGCGGTGCGGGGCGGTCGATTGCCGGTGTAAGCACAATGAGCGTGTGAAGAATTCGAAGTCGTCCCGTTTCCTTGACCGCCATATGAGCGTCGTGGTAACCAGCAAATCCGGGCAGCTCCACAATCATCAAGCCTGTGGGAGACAACACGCGACCGGCTTCAGCTATTGCAATCTTAACTGAGACCGTTGAACGACTTCGCAGAAACTCAACCTCACGATCTGGCAGCGTCCCTAACTCCGTTAGCTCGTGGTCACAGATATAGCCACGTGCTTCTTCGACGGCAGCTTCGTCTGTCGTCGGTGCAGACTCCGGGCTATCCTCCAATACCTTCGCATTTTTGCGACGCTTAATGCGACTGATAAGTTCCGAGACCGCCAAGTTGTCTCTCACTGCTTCATCGAGCAGGTCGTTGCGAAGATCACATTCGTTGTCACCGGGAAATGCCTGGGCAACCTTCAAGAGATGGGTACTGGACAAATGTGAAACTCGATTTTCATATTCGTCACGATCGTAAGTATCATAAACGAGCCGAGCCTGACCGAGGCGTTGACCGCTGACGGCATTCCCATTTTTTTTCGTGATGTAAGCGGATAAGGCCATGAGCCCACGATCTCGGTCGTAGTGTCGGGAAAGTCGGCTGACAGTCTTCCCAAGGAGAAACAGGCTTCGATCCATGTTCCTCATCCGCGCCATGCACACGTGTGCCACGCGCTCCAATCGGCGCACAATGCGCGGTTCCGCTTCTTCCTCTTGCCTGCTTGGTGAAGAATTGGAAAGCAATCGGGCAGTCGCCGTTGCTGTTATGATTGGTTCTAGTTCCTCGACTTGTAATTCCATTTGGTATTCCTCCATTAATGGGCTGCTGGTTACAGCGGACTTACACGGCACCGCGTGTGGTGCGATGGCGAAAATGTCAGGGGGATCTGCCAGTATTGTCTTGTACTTCACTATCATTCTCCTTATGCGCGGGGATTCAGCCCGTGTTTTTTATAAATTTCAAAATGACCGGGCCCGGTCTATTGGTAGCGACGCTCATGTTCAGCAGAGGTGATCAGCCTGAGCGTGGCGACAAACGTAGCCGTTGCAAACAATTAATTCGGTAGCCGTATTAGCAGGTATGAGATGATGATCTAGTTCACGCAACTCATCGTTAATGCTAAATGTTAGGTTTACAAACGGTGGGTAAAGCTTATCCATTGGTTGCAACTTTCTGTAGTTGTGCTGGTTGTGGTTTGGGGGCGATGGATTCAATCCAATGCGTCATTTTGCTGCGGAAGCATCTGAGACAAAGGTACTTATCTTTAGAGCCTCTATCTATTCCTAATTTATCCAAAAAGTAAGCGTTGCGTCTGTCGTCAGTGCCGCAAGAGTGGCAGACGTAGACAGTGTTGGAATCAAGAAAAACAACATGCCTGCAACCGTAGCATGGGTGGCACTGACAGAAGTCGGGTTGACGCTCATATATACGATCCCGTCGCCATTCGGTTTTTCCATTGATATCCCAACATGACTTTCCACCGTCTCGCCACCCCCACTGATCCCAGCCGCAAAACCTACAGATTTTGTAGTGGCGAGTTTGATATTCGTTTGTTACTGTTCGGGGTTTGCATTTCTGACACATCTTATCCCTCTCCTTGTAGTTTATCTGATAGACATGCACTGCAAATCGGTGATCCGTTGTACATGCTATACCCCTCCATGCGAGCTTGTTTGGAATGTGCGCCAAGTGGTCCACCTCCCAGTTGCTATCCCTCAAAGCAATCGTCACAGTCTTGGCATTGCAGATATATATCCAGCATTAGATCGGCAATCGTTATAGCTCTGGTATTCATTGTTACGCCTCATCCATGCAATCTGTTGTAGTATCGAAACATTGCTCGCAAACGAAGCCATCATCGGCTGCGAACAACTCACCTAATGATCCGTACTTTTCTCCGCATCTGACGCAAGATGGATACCGCTCAACCTCTGGTTGATTGACTGCTTGTTGCTCGTTTTCTAATAACATCTGATTTATCTCCAAACGTACCTCTAGCCTAGTTATTTTCCATCTATCACTTGATAGACAGAACGATTCCGCAAGCTTTTTGTGATTTTTGGCTAGCGAAGTATAGGTTCAACTTTGCGGGATGCGATCCCTAAGTATACTGCTGCGTAAGCTAGGCGCTAGATATAGGTTCGACTGTTACAGGATGCGATCCTTTAAGTCTACTGCCGCACTAGCATAGAAGGCAGTGTATCAGATCAATCAAGAAATGTCAATTGCATGAATAGAGACCATAAAATATATTCGAACGGAATACTTATGTCAAGGAAAAACTCTTGACATTTTGTACATTTGTCAGAAAATATTAAAACAGTGGAGGAGCTTGCTTGCAGCCGCGAGAGCCTGGAATATCAGTGACCTAAAGAGGTGACCTAAAGCAGGTCGAAAACAGCATTATCGGTATCATAAAGGCGTATAGTCACAGGTTCAAGTCCTGTATCGCCCAATAACAAAATGAAACCGCAAATTAAGTGTAATCATTACAGACTGTTTTGCGCTTAAGTTAATTAACTTCACAATCGCCTGCATCATTAAGCTCGTCTACTATTGGACGAAAAAGCGACGTCCCATACACGTTGGAGACTATACGGCAAATGAAGTTGATATCTGCGCAATCCGATATTGTGTTGTGAACCGGGCATACGGTTTGTGCAATATAAGCAGGCATACTGCAAGCCAACATAGATGTTAATGAGTTAAGCACCGGAATTCGCGACAAGATGGAGTAGTAAGTGTTTCGATCATTAAAAATGAGTCAACAGATGGCTATTGGTCTGGCTTGCCTGACCATATTGTTCACGATATCGGCCGGTATTATCGGTGCCCAACTACACTTCTTGGGCTACAAAAATTTCAAACACATTTCTGACATTGCGGTAGCTGAGGTTAGCGCCATTCAGATACGACGATATGAAAAAGATTTTCTGTCTAACGATGTGACGGGCGAAGGATGCACGGAGTTTTATAACGAAGGGAAATGCCATTCGCTAACGAAGTGGAAAAAATCTTTCCGGAAAATTATAGTCGCACTCGACAATGACTTGGTCTTTGAACGGCTGTATGGCGACGACGAATCTGTTCAGAATATTCAACAAATTAAATCTCTTACACTCCAATACAAAGCGTCATTTGATAAAATGACAGAATTACATCGAAAGATGGGTACGGCTAATTACGGATTGGTTGGCCAATTCCGCGACGCGGCTCATCAACTTGAAAAATTTGTGGCTAACGACCATGAACAGTTGAGCTTGTTGCTACAATCGCGGCGACGAGAAAAAGATTTTTTATTGCGTCACAGACAAGCCTATGCAGATAAATTATTCGCCCATTGCGAAGCCTTGAAGGAAATTGTTGCGCCATCATTAAGACCGCTGATAGATACTTATTCCAACACCTTTCGCCAGGTTGTTGACATCCAAAAAGAGATAGGATTCACACGAGACGTTGGCCTTGCACAGGAAACGCGAGATGCCATCTTTCAGGTTGAGTCGTTGCTTGCTATTGTAACTGAGAGTGCGGATGCGGACTTTTTTGCCAGTGCTCAGCGAATTTGGCGTTTCGGTCTTATCCTGAGTGTAGCTTCCATTGTACTATCGATAATCTTTTCCAGGTTCCTGGTGAAAAGAATTACTGATCCGTTGCGCACACTTGTCATGGCTGTACGCGACGCGCGATACGGGGATAAGTTCGCACATGCCAGCATCGGAGGGTCGAGGGAACTTGAAGAATTGGGGGACGAGTATAACGACATGGTCGAAAGCCGTTTTCTCGCCGAGGATAAGTTGTTACAAGCCTTAGCGAAAGTTGAGTGTCAGAGGTTCGCATTAAACTCTCATGCCATCGTGGCTGTAACTGACCTTCAAGGTAATATCACCGAGGTGAACGACAAATTTTGCGAAATAAGCCAATACTCCCGTGACGAGCTTATAGGCAACGGGCATCAAATCATCAAATCCGACTATCATCCTGCGTCGTTTTTCAAAGACATGTGGTCTACGATTTCAAGCGGGAATGTCTGGCATGGTGAGATATGTAATCGTGCGAAGGATGGGTCGCTTTACTGGGTCAATTCTTCCATTATCCCCTACATCGATGCGGAAGGTCGTATCGAGCAATATATAGCTATCAGGGAAGACATTACGAAACGTAAGCAAGTGGAGGAAGCACTGAAATGTGCCCTGGTTGCGGCGAATGCCGCCAATCAGTCCAAGAATGATTTCCTTGCAAATATGAGCCACGAAATCCGTACACCCATGACAGCTATACTGGGGTACACCGACGTACTGTTAGAGAACGGCTCGTTAGCGAATGCATCTCCAGAACGAATCGATGCGATTAACACGATACAGCGTAATGGAAGATACCTGCTGGGTATCATCAACGATATTCTTGATCTTTCAAAAATCGAAGCCGGTAAAATGACGGTCGAGAATCGTGAATACCATCCATGTCAGGTTCTCTCAGACGTGGCTTCGTTGATGAGGGTGAGAGCGGATGAGAAGAAGTTATTGTTCGAAACCGATTTCATTGGCGACATCCCGGAAACCATTCAAACTGACATAACCCGCCTTCGCCAAATCCTAATTAATCTTGTCGGTAACGCCATTAAATTTACCACCAAAGGGTCCGTACGTCTCGTCACTCAATTTGTTGATACCGACGGTATACCGTACATGCAGTTTGACGTGATAGACACCGGACGCGGCATCGGCGACGAACAGAAAGAAAGTATTTTTAAGCCTTTTACCCAGGCAGATAATTCCACGACCAGAGTATTCGGCGGCACAGGTTTGGGGTTAACCATATGCCAACGGTTTGCCAAGCTACTAGGCGGCGACGTCGTGGTGCAAACTTCTGAATTGGGCACGGGCACCGTCATGCGTGCGACGATTACTACGGGGCCGATGAATGGCATTAACATGCTTGATGACCCCAAAGCTGCCATGCTGAAGTTGCCCACAGCCGTCGTCGAGGTGAAGTTTTCTTCATCAAGCCTGGAAGGGTGTCGTATATTGCTCGTGGATGATGGCGAAGATAATCGTCGTTTGATTTCATTTATACTAGGTAAGACAGGCGCAGATGTTTCCGTACGAGAAAATGGCCTGGAAGCTTACAATGCCGCAACTGAGGCACTTCAAGAAGGAAATCCATTCGACGTAATTCTCATGGATATGCAGATGCCGGTGTTGGATGGATATGAAGCAACCACTCGATTACGCCTGGACGGCTACCAAGGTCCAGTCATCGCTATTACCGCGCATGCCATGGTGGGCGATAAAGAAAAGTGCATAAACGCTGGCTGTGATGATTATACAACCAAGCCTATTCATCGAGCGAAGCTGATTGCACTCATACAACAATACTGGGTTCAGGAAAGTGCCACGCTTGCAACTACCTGAGAATTGGGACATAGCTAAGACAGTTTTTCGGCGGACTCAATCTTCGACGGTTTCGGGCCAATATAGCCAATCGCTTCTCCCAGAGACCAGGCACAAAGCAGGCACGCAAGAAATGGCCCGCAGTAGATAAGTTGCGGAGCCATCGCCATGTCACTTTTAACGGCCCGCCGTGCGATGCGGGCTAGGAGTACAAAAAAGACCAACGGCGACGCGAGTACCAGCGCCACACGCTTCACCATAGGTGATTGCTTACGGCGATAGAACCCGTAGTGTCTTCCGCCACCTAGCAGATGCTTCATCGCCACGCCGAAACTCATACCCAGATAACTCTGCACTTTCGCATCATTAGCCATGTACAGTGATTCGCCGCGACGGCAAAGCACTTCGTGAACTTCGTTTTCACGAAATCTGACTGCCCATGTTTCACGGCAGGTGTTCAATAATTCATGATCGTAGGCTACGTTAATTCCGGAAACAACGGGTACAGCGCCATCGGGCTGCGGTGATGTGTAATAGCCGTACTCGACGAAGTAGAGCGCCCAAAGATAGGCCCCACGCGACGCGCCTTTGTCAACCGGGCCGCCGATGATGCGATGTCCATCTAGCCATGCCTGAATAATCGCTGTTGACCAGTTGGGGGCAAACGTGCAATGGTCTTCGGTGAGTACAACAACTTGGCCGGTCGCTTCCTTCGCGCCAAGCGTACGCAGTGCAAACACGCTAGCCCCTGCGGTCCCGCGAATAAATGTCACCGTTGAGAATTGCTTGGCTAAACGCGCCACCGTCTTTTCGTCAGCGCTCGTAGCTGCGATGATTTGAGAAATGCCGGGCTGAGTAAGAATACTATCAAGACATTGCGAGAGCATCGATTCCCCGGAGAAGGAGGCGATGACTACAGAGACGCTCGGCGCATTATCATTTCGGTTAGGTGACGTCGTCATGCAACTACTTTATCGCGTTCCAGCTTTTTGTCATCCGCAAGTACATTTTTTAACGAGCCGCGGGTTTCAGCCCCGCCATTGGGTATCACGCATGACTCGTCAGCCATGTTAATGAGTACGCCCACGAACTTGATAGTCATTGTTTTCTTAGGTTAGTATCAGGAGAGTTGCCGAAATTATGGGGCGGTATCTTTTTCGGGTGTGCGGATAGAAGATTGCAATCGTCCTGCGAGCAGTTGATAGAAATGAATCGCTACCGATTGTTCTGCCTTGATGACATCATCCGCGCCAAGCTGCTTGGCTTTCATGCCCATCGAAGAATAATTAGTACGGGCGATGATATATATTTCTGGCCGTAATCGTCGTGCGATGGTGATCGCCTGTAGGACAGCCTCTTCGTTAGGGATAGTTAGTGCCAGAACGGCGGCAGTATGTAAGCCAGCTTCGGCGAGGGTTTTGGCGTTCACCGCGTCGCCCTGGATAATGCTACGGCCTAGGGCACGCTGCGTCTTTACGGTGGCAGGGTTTTGCTCTAACAGCGTAAATGGAATAGAGGCGTTATCGAGCAATTCCGTGACCGCGCGACCTACCAGCCCATACCCCACCACAATCACATGGCCATTCAGCGGATGGTCCTGGTTGGCTGCCGCTACCGGGAGGACGAGCAGCTTCGTCTCCGAAGGCCAATCTGGCTGACCTTGAAGCACAACTTGCCCATTTTCGTACACCGCCGTATGAGATTGTAGAGATAACGGGTCCAACGAATGCCTCTCACGAAAACAACATGCAAAAAAGCACGCCGAAAAAACGCGCTGAACCCAAATCAGTTTTCGCGCGCGTTATATCACTGAGGTGTTATCGGTCGGTCGATTCCGCGTTAATGAAACAACACCCTGTTAGGATTTTCGACCGAATTTGTTGATGGCTTCGGCGACAAGATAAAATGAACCCGTGATGCAGATAACATCTTCACGAGAAATCGCCCTGGTAGCGATATCGAGGGCTTCTTCCAAGCTATCAGCAACTTGTACCATTTTACCGGACACCTCCGAATACTCGGCGGCTAATTCGTGTGGGTCCGCCGAACGGGGCGATTTAATGGGCGTGAAAATAATTTTATCCGCCCCAAGCTGAACCTGGCGAACCATGCGCGCCACATCTTTTTCTTTGCTGCAGCCAAAAATGACCACCATAGAGTCGTAGACGATGTTCTGGCCTACAGCCCTCATGAGCGCTTCGATGCTGGCACCATTGTGCGCGCCATCGACCACAATACGAGGGTCTTCGGAAATCAGTTGCATTCGGCCAGGAAGTTTTAGGTTAGCTACGCCGACCATCGCCTTATGGTCGTCAATCGGAAAGCCCTTGCTCTTGAGTACGTCCAATAATCCCAATGCAAGTGTGCAGTTAATTGCCTGGTGCAAGCCCGGTGCCGGAATGTGAAGATGTTCAAATTTGCAGTTCGGCGTGGTAAGGCAAATACGGGCATGTCGGCCCATCGTTCGAGAAAACTCAAAACGGTAGCTGAAATCAACATTTTCGTTGGAGTAACTAATCGGAGCATTCAAAGCCGCAGCCGCTGCTTCGAGCGTTTCCCTAACCTCAGGCTCTTGCGGGGCGCTAATGACGGGGACGCCTTCTTTCATAATGCCAGCTTTTTCGGCTGCGATAAGAGGGAGTGTTTTGCCAAGCTGAGCTAAGTGGTCGTAGCTGATATTAGTGATACCAATAGCCTCTGGCGTAATGACGTTCGTCGCGTCCAATCGGCCACCAAGCCCGGTCTCGATAATCGCAATATCAACTTCTGACTGGCTGAAGTGCAAAAACGCAGCCGAGGTGAGCATGTCAAAATAAGTTGGGCCAGCGATTCGAGCCTTAGCCGAGGCTTCTGAAACGGCGGAAACAAGCTTGACGAAGTCAGGCTCGCTCACCATTTCGCTATCCACCACAATTCGCTCGCGGATGTTGAGGATATGCGGCGAGGAATATAGCCCAACCTTCAGGCCGCACCCGCGAAGCATCTCCATGAGCATCGCAGCTGTGCTGCCTTTGCCTTTGGTCCCCGCAATATGAACCGTTTTGAAGTTGTGATGAGGATTCCCCATCGCACCTAAGAGCCTATTCGTGCGGGATAGGCCAAAATTGTTAGCGGTATACGGCGTTCGCGCGGATCGCTCGTAATTCGTGAGAGAATCTAAAAAATTAACTGCCGAACGAAAAGTGCGAAACTGCTTGCCAGCAGGCTGCGATTTTTTCGGACTCAGTTTACCTTTTGGTTGTTGAAGAGCTGCCTTTACCATGTGAGAAAATGATACTACGAAACCGTGTTTTCGTCAATCCTACGGGTTTACTGGTGGTTATATTATGTGACCTACAGTTTAATAAGGCTTTACTTATTGTATTAAGTTCTGTAATCCACTCGTCTTATTCGACGCCCCCAATATGGCTTGTTCGCGTTTGCACAAAAATACACTAAGGCTTCAAAATCATGGGTGATTTCCCCCGCCCGTGCGAACATTGCCTATCTATATACAATGACGCTCATGAAGGGGTTTGAGTTCAAAGTTAATAGCCAAGCTACGCGCGTCGTCATCGAGCGGGGTGTGCTAGCTGGCGTTGGCCAATTGGCGAAGGGCGAAGCAGGGTTAGCTGATGTCGGGCGGGTGGCTTTGATTAGCGATGATCGGGTCGCGCCTCTATATAGCGCTGCTGTGGTTAAGAGTTTCGAGCAGGCTGGCTTTGAAGTTGAGTTGATCGTTTTCCCGGCTGGGGAGGCTTCCAAGACGCTGGCGACAGCTGAGATGCTATTCCAAACCTTGGCGGATAAACATTTTGATCGCAGCGGGCTGATCGTTGCCCTTGGCGGTGGCGTGGTTAGCGATCTCGCGGGGTTTGTCGCAGCTACTTATAAGCGGGGCGTGCGATTTGTTATTATCCCTACCACGCTGGAGTCAGACGTGGATGCCTGTCTTGGCGGAAAGACGGCTGTCAATTTACCTGCGGGTAAGAATCTGGTCGGCGCGTTTCATCAGCCTGCGCTTATTTGCGTTGATCCGAATTGTTTAACGACGCTTGATGCGCGAGACATCCGGGCAGGGTTAGCTGAGTCTGTGAAGCATGCGCTGATCGCTTCGCCGGAATTTTTGACTTGGCACGAGCAACACATCGACGAGCTGCTTCGCGCTGATCCGGGCCTCATGGAAACTTTGATTGAGCGCAATCTGAAAATCAAAGCTGACATTGTCTCGCGCGACCCGTTTGAGCGAGGCGATGATAGGATGCTTTTGAATCTTGGCCATACGCTGGGTCATGCGATTGAGTCGCAGTGTGGTTATGCGATGAGGCATGGCGAATGCGTTTCGCTGGGCCTGCTCGGCGCGTGCAGGCTATCACACACGCTTGGCCTGCTAGATATTCAAATTGTTGAGCGGGTAGAGACACTACTACGGCACTTGCAATTGCCTACGACATTGCCCGAAGCGTTAGATGCCGACAAGATTGCGGCTTCGATTCTGAACGATAAAAAAGTGGTCGCCGGGAAACTGTCGTTCGTGCTTTTGCGCGATGTGGGTGATCCGGTGATTAGCCAAGATGTTACGCCGGATGATTATTTGCAGGCGTATCGTTCGCTGATTGGATAAAGTGAGGTAAGTCATGCTATTGCATGACGATGACGGTGGCCGTTTACCCTCTCGGATGTAAAGCTAATTCGCTTGGCTCACAAGATAAACGGTATTTTTGAAAATGGAATATCTATATGTCTTCTCATCTGAATACATTGTTTGGTAACGAATTATTGTCACGGTCGTACGCTGACCTACCCGGCTTTGTAGGCTAAATCATCGACTCCCGCAGGTCCAAAAAGAGGACCCGGGCTATCCGGCCGCTCAAGAATATCCTTGTATCGAGGAGGCGGATAAGATACCATGGGTTGTCCCTTGTTTGGGTACGAATGATCAGGGGAAATCGTTCAACTATCGCTCTTGGACCAAGAGCCGTATAAAAGGATTGATGCAATGACCTCATCACGTCGGGAATTCGTTTGCGCTTTCATTGGAATGCTGAGCATCTGCGCTTGTACATTAACGGTAGAGGCTAGCGTCATCTATGTAGATGAATCGGCTTCCTCTGCCACGCACGACGGCTCGAGTTGGTGCAGCGGATACTTATCTCTTCAAGATGCGCTGGGGGCTGCGTCGTTTGGAGATGAGGTTTTGTAGCAACAGGTGTCTACAAGCCGGACCAAGGCAGTGCGGTTGTTGCTGGAGATCGCCTTGCGTCGTTCCAGTTGGCTAGCGGTGTCACGATTCGCGGCGGTTACGCGGGTTGCGGTGCGAGTAATCCCGGTGCACGGGATACCGTGTTGTACGAGACAATCCTCAGCGGCGATCTCTCGGGGGATGACCTAACGGTTGCTACGATAAAAATCAACCGATCCGACAATAGCTATCACGTCGTCATATACAACGACCCCAGCGCGACAGGTTCGATGCTGGAGGGTTTCACCGTCAGCGGCGGTCATGCCGATGGCACCGGCCCCGCAGGGACCGCGACCAACCAGGGACCGGGAATCCACATCCGCCTCGATTCACAAATGTGCATTCCAGGCGGCCCAACAATTCGTGATTGCATTATCGAAGACAACTGGTCATCTCATCACGGCGCAGTCAACATCCATGCCGACCAAGCCCTCATCGAAAATTGTATCATCCGCAACAACTACAGCGACTTTCGCGGTGGAGGATTGCTCATCCAGAGCGGGAATGCGACGGTGCGCAATTGTGTCATTAGTAACAACGAATCTTTAATTGAAGGGGGCGGCGTTTGGACCGGGCACAGCAGCGATCCGACCTGCGTGCCGACCAGTGCAGCGGTGTTTGAAAACTGTACGATTCAAGACAACTATAGCGGCCGTTTAGGCGGAGGCATGTTCGATCAAGGATCTAACGTCATCATTCGCGGCAGCAATTTCAACGGCAACTCGGCGAATAGTTCGGGTGGAGGCCTATGGTTGCAAACGGCGGGTCAGCTGCCGAGTGCTGTACAAACTACACCACTGGTGGAAGATACTTTGTTCGAGGCCAATCAAGCACAAGGCGGTGCAGGTGTTGGTCTCACGCACCGCGAACCAACATTCAAACGCTGCATTTTTCGAGCCAATACGGCTACAGGGGTGGGTGGCGGCATCTGGATCTTTGGTCCTACTTCAGATGTATTGTTAGAGGATTGCGTTTGGGAATTGAACACTGCCGAGAGCGGCGGAGGGCTAGGTCAAAATTCAACCGCCTCAAAGGTAAGAATTAGCAGTGGTACGTTTCGTGATAACCAAGCAACACAGGCCGGAGGTGGAATCTGGACTTATACAGGGTCGCTAAACGTCGTAGGAACGACCTTTGAACGCAATTCTGGCACCACAGTGGGTGGTGGGGCATTCGTGTTCCAGGATTTTCTTAACAACAAGTGCATTGGGGATGAATGCGTTACGGTTTTTGAAGACTGCGTCATACGCGACAATGAGGCGGGACGGGGTGCCGGTGTTTTTGCTGGGAGCCTAATTCGGCTAATCATGCGCCGCGTGGTTATTGAGGACAACAGAGTCGTCAACGCAATTCCCAATGGCAATCTTGCGAGAGGCGGAGGAATGTCCTTTGAAGCATTTCCAGCGGTTTCGATGGAGACGGAACCTGGCTCGATGCGCCTTGAAGATTGTGTCATCCGCAACAATTACGCCCCTGACGGTGGCGGCGGATTGTTCGTTTCGGGGGATATTTGTGCCAACTACGCCCCGGGGCTTTCGACGGCCACACTGATCCGAACAGAGTTAGTGGGGAACACATCCGAAGTGAAGGGGGCGGGGTTGTACATTGCGGGGGCAAATGGCGCTTGCGTAAATATGTATAATAGCCGGTTCATCCAAAATCGCTTGAGTGCGTTGCCTACCTATAGCTACGGAGCCGCGCTGTACGTTTCCGGTTCTGAGATTTTAGTTGCCAACTCTCTATTCGCGGGTAATTATGCGGGTAGCTCTGGCGCTGCGATTTATACGAGGGCTGCTACTACTGGGGTGATCGAAAACTCGACGTTTGCGCACAACACAACTGACAACAGAGCGCCAGTGTTGCATGCGGAAGCAAGCGACATTTCCGTTGTTAACTCGATTGTATGGGATAATTCCTCATTAGGGGGCGGGCCTGTGATAGTCGATGAGTTGGGTACTTTGATGGCTGTGTCGACGAGCCTCGTGCAGGATGGGTATGTTGGCGTCGGTAACTTTGACGCCAATCCGCTATTCTTCAACGCTGCCGGTGTGGATGGCGTACTTGGAACCGAAGACGACGACCTGCGACTCTCATCGGGCTCTCCCGCGCGGGACGCAGCGAATTTGAGCTTGCTGCCGACGGACGAGTTCGATATTGACGGAGACGGGGACGTCACCGAACCTATCCCGTTCGATCTTGATGGCGCAGCCCGCATAGTCGGAATGGGACTTGATCTAGGCGCGTACGAGCAAGCGGCGGCTGGCCCCTGCCAGCCAGGGACTTTTAGCGCGACGGGCGAAGACCCCTGCGATCCATGCCCCATGGGAACTTTCCAGCCCGCCGCCGGCGCAACATCCTGCATGGATTGTGTAGTTGGTACATTTGCAGACACGATTGCATCAACGCTTTGTAGCCCTTGCGCCGCAGAAACTTTTCAACCCAATACTGGCGGAACCGTGTGCAATGCCTGCGCCTGCGATGACGGTATGGCCTGCACCACAAACGACTGCGATGCAATTTCTGGTAGCTGTCAAAACGATGCGATCGTTGGTTGCGCGATTCCCACGGCATCGACATGGAGTCTGATTTGTCTTGCATTGCTACTCATGTCTGCGGCTACGATCCTAATGCCGCGGACATCGACCGATCCGTTTAAAAGCATGTAGGGCACGGTCGTTCTTCCGCCTACTGGTGGGAGGTTGACCTGCCTGAACTATGGACGCGCACTCGAATCACTGGCCCAAAAAGAAGAACCTAGGCCACCCGGCCGGATGTAATGCTGATTCGCTTAGCTCATAAGAGAAACGGTATTTTTGAAAGTGGAATATCTTCTGTTGCCTCAACGGAATACATTGTCTGGCATCGAATCATTGGCACGGTCGCACGTTGGCTTTGGGGCGTAACGTCATGCAATAGGATGACCTACCCGACTATTTGTTACGACATTTATAGCATTTGTCACGATTATTGGGGCACATGTATTGACATGATTCGCACGGAGTATTTCCAAAATGTCGTTGTTCGCCATAATCAAGCATGAGTTTTCGATCACTTTTTGAATCACCCCACTGCCAAAGAATAGAATCGACGATTGGTATCAACGCATCTACTGTAATATCGTAATTGGAAAATACATCCGGTGATACAATGGTTGATGTTTGGATAGAATCAACTAATGGTGCCCATCCGCAAAAATTCGCCCCCCAATGGCTTAGTCCGTATTGCCAAACTAACGGAAGGCAGTTGATATCCTCAAATATGACGCTTACGTTCAACAGGCCAGAGTAGCCAATATCACTATACACCTTGTTGGCAATACGACTAGCAGTAATGATCCGTTCACAAATAGATTCCGCTTCAAGTATTAGGATGCGGTCGTTTGCTTCAGCAGGTACAGATACATCGTTTGGGAAGCCGTGTTCTACATCAGATGGGAGCATTGAGCGTGCAAGGTTTGCGAATAATGCTACGTTCCCATATACATCGATAGCGCAAGCCCCCTTATCTTTTTGAACGCCATATATGTATTGGTAAGCCGTCTGTAAATACGAGGCGCTATTCACTGGGATACTAAAAGGATCGCATTGTGATTTGACACTCCAATTTTGAACGCGGTCCTTCAACTCATGCAAAGTAGCGAATGGCTGGTCCAAAATTTTCGGGCCAATGGTCACCCAGAATGCACCGCGTTTACGCGCAACTCCTATTGTACGTCCTAGCTGCTCAACTATAGTGCTGCGGTGTTTTGACTGGGTATCGATTGAATCGAGTCGTCGTTTCAACAACCGTTCCATCGTATCGGTACTTGTTGGATACGGTTTGGAATTGTCACCCAGTCGCAAGAATATCGAACTGCCACCTTTCATCGCGTGAATTTGTTCGCTGGGCTGAACCTTGATGACAATAAAACCACGTTTTGAATCGCTGGGATTTGCCAAAAACGGTCCAATGTCCGTCACCATAGGCGGAGTCAGATGGTCGAGACATGCCTGTGCAATTGCGTCTCGTGAAGATTCGCTAAGTTTTCCACCATCCTGTTGAAGCTCAGGTTTTTTAGAGGGTGCTTTTTCTTGTTCAACTCCGAAAATGATAATTCCACCTTGCGTGTTAGCCATCGCTGAAACTATTTTAGCAGCTGCTCCCGGCCCATCTTTAGACGAAAGTTGTCTCTTATATTCAAGCCGTCCATGCTCTTCGATTTGACGGGCGCAGAACTTCTGCACGTCTTCAAAGGTGATCTTGTCCAGCGGTATGTTTGCCAACTCAATCATGCGTTCAGGATCAACAGTTGTCGCATTCATCTTGCCACCTGCATTGTTTAAGTATGTGAACATTTGAGACGTTCGTAATCGGCAGGCAATAGCCATGCCACCTGTCTGGATTCCCGCCTGCGCGGGAATGACTGTGCCGCGCGGGTTCCCGACGAGTCGGGATTTTATTCCACGTACGGCTCGGGTTGAAACCCGTGGCTCGATTTAATCTTCTGGCATTTGAAAAAAGTCGGACATCGTTGCGGCTTTTGCTATGTAGGTGACGGTACCTGTTCCGTCGAAAGTTATGGTGAAGGCCTGGCTATCTGAATAATGGAAGGTGACCATGCTGCCGTGGGGCATGCTGTTTTCAGCGATTCTTTCGTCGTATCGTTCTCGTTTGAAGGTGTTCTTTGGCCCGGGTTTGAAAGACTCGATTTCCTGACCGCCGAATTTCTTAACCTTGCGTTGGATGACCTGATACTTTCGAGGGTTGCCGGTGATGTCGAATACTTGTTTGTGTGTCATGCCCGGACCTAACTTAGCCCGGATGTCTTTGCCCTGTTGGGTTGCGTCGAAGTTGAAGTAGCCGCCGAATTGATACATGCCGCCAATGACCAAGGCGATCAAAAAGATCATACCGAATAGAAATTTCATCTCTCTTCTCCTTTTGTTGAATGTCTATTGTCGTTGCTGCTCTCACCGCGAGTAAGCAGTGCGATGACTTCTCGATTTCCGCCGTGGCCTCGAATGGGGCTTTGGATTAAACCGTGGACTGACCAGCCATTTTGCTTGATGACTGTCACGACGTTATCAACAACCTCTTCGACTTTTGCATCTGGTAGGACGCCGCTGCGCAATGCTTTTTTTCCAGCTTCGTAATGAGGTTTGATGAGTGTGAGTACGCGCGTGTTAGCATCTGCGAATTTGGCTACGGATTTTAGAACCTTAGCTTGCGGCGTCCAGTCGACGTCGATGGTGACCAGGTCAATAGGCTCTGGCATTTCAACGTGCATGGCGTTGGTGCGTTCCATGACGACGACGCGCGAATCACGACGAAGGGTCCAGGCAAGCGTACCATAAGAAGTGTCTACGGAGAAAACTTTTTTTGCGCCATGTTGTAATAGGCAATCGACGAAGCCGCCGACGTGGCTACCGAGGTCTGTGCAGATGAGGTCGGTAACGTCAATTTGAAAGTGGGTGAGGGCGGCGTCAAGCTTTTCCCCGCCTCGGGATACGAAGCGTGAGTTGGAAGAAGTGGGCATGACGCTTCGTTACCTTGTGAACCAGATTGTTCTAGCGCGCAAAAAAAGAAGCGGATACGACAAGGCATCTCCGCTTCGTAAGAAACTTTTATTCAATTCGCCCGCAGCTCGATCAGAAAAATATTACGCTTTAGCGGCAGCGGCTTTGTTAAGGCGCTTAGCTAGGCGAGATTTTTTTCGAGCAGCGGTGTTTCGATGGATCGTGCCCTTGGCTGCGACCTGATCGATCCGCTTACTTGCCGTGCTTAGCAATGACTTAGCTGTCTGCATGTCACCATCATGGATGGCGTCGAGCAGTTGCCGGGTAGCTGTTTTGATGAGCGACTTACGAGCGCGGTTACGCTCTCGACATTTCTCGTTTTGTCTAATACGTTTCTTCGATGAATCCAGATTCGCCACAGATGTTGCTCCGTAATCTTCGTGCTAAAAGTAATCCAATGGTCCTTTGACCCTGTCAGCCAGCATTCCTAACTATCTGGCAAGCCGTCTAGTCTATCACGAACATCCTTATAGTTGTAGTCCATTTCAAGAATCTTTCCATAAGTTTCTTTGGCTTTTTCAGCGTCGTTGTTGTCTTCAAATGCCCTGGCTAACCAATAAGTAAGGCCCTTGGCTTTGTCGTCGTCCGGGATCGGGTAGACCTCAATTTCGCCATGAAGCGTGCTGATGGCCTGGGAATGGTACTTTTTGTGGAAAAAGCAGCGCCCCAGATACAGGGCGCAGTCGGCTCGATTTTTAGGATCGGAGCGGGCGGCCTGGAGCTGAGGGATGGCGTCGTCGAATCTGCCAGCTAGAAAAAGTCTTTGGCCATATTCGTATTTTAGACGATTGTCGGTTGGAAAACGCTGCACGCGCTCTTTGTAGACGGCTAAGTCGAAATTCAAACTGGCAATGTTGGCGTCCTTAGCCGCTTCGGCATTGCCCGCTTTTCGAGCTTTTCGGATTCGTCTGGCGAGCTGTTTCATGCGAACGTCGTCGCCGTATTGCTTCCAGCCATAGTCCTGGGTTCTTTTGTACTGGGCGACGAGGTAGCCGATGGCCCGTTTTTCGAGGTCTTCCTGCTCTGGACGACATAGTAAATCAATCAGGCGGCGCAGGTGGCCTGCATTTTCGGGGTCGTCGTTGTGCGCTTTCTCCGCAGAGTCGATGAGTGAATCCAGTTGGTCTTCAGCCTGAACGGACAGCTTCTCATCGTGCAATTCTTTTTGGGCATCTTTGTCCTTGATGCTATCAACAAAAGATGCGCCTTTTCGGTATTTGCCGCGTGTGATGGTTAGCTTGGTAGAGAGATTTTTGATCGCAGCTTCGAGAGCGTGGTCGTTGGGGAACCGGTTACGCCACACGCCAAGCAGCATGACGCCTTGCTCAAAACAGGCCACGGCGAAATCTGTTTCATCGCGCTCGACACCACGGTCTCCTAGTTCCTCTATTAATGTAGTTAAGGACTGAAACTGTTTGGATGAGGCTTTGGAGTTTGATTCAAGCGATTTTTGGAAAATGCCCGCGGCCCATTGGCAGGTGTCTTCTGCGCGAAGTTTGGCGGCGCACTTAGTTAGGCCTTCCGCATAAGCGACATTGTCCGGGTCGTGGCCAAATAGCCAAAGTGCGTTGACGAAGGCTTTCTTGACGTCCTTGTCGGTCATGGAGCGTTTGAGCGAATCTTTGAAGCCGGGTTTTTTGCCGCCGGTTTGTTTACGTGCGACAGCGCAGCCATGAAGGGGTTTGCAAGCTTCTTCGACGGCGTCGGGCCAGAAATCCAGTCCGCTGGCGTAGTATTCGATGGCATAGTCAAATTGTCTTTTGTCGCCGAGTTCTCTGGCCCGCGAGAACCACTTTTTGGCTTTGACCTTATCTTCGTCAGTCGTGACATATCGCGCAGCTAGCTCGGCTGGGGTTGCTGAATCATCTTTTTTGTTCTTAGCCATGAAATTTTATGATGTTAAGAAGTAGTCGTCGGCTATGTTACTATCGGAGGAAGACCGAAACCCGCTCATGCAACGCTCAGCCAGCCATCAACCCATACATAATGGTATTACACAAAACCAATGTTGGATGTCTACCCACAAACCGGCTTAGACCGCTGCCTGTCACTTCTATTGAGTCCTTTACACTCGTTAACCAAGTGATATTATCCCCCTTGAAAATAGTGTCAAGCCGACAAGCTGGGTAAGCCCATGCTGGTAATGACCAGGTGCTGTTATAAAAGTGAATCTACCAAACCCAGAGCAACTTGGCATCGTCTTTTATCCGGACCCGGTATTGCAGGTGAAATGTGCGCCGGTGACAGATTTTTCTCCGTCGCTGGCTGGTCTTGTGCTGCGCATGCTTGAACTGATGCACAATGCGCCGGGGGTTGGGTTAGCTGCGCCTCAGGTTGGGGTGGCGATTCGGCTATTTGTTTGTAATCCGACGGGTGAGCCTGGGGACGATTTGGTGTATGTCAATCCTGTCTTATCAGATTTAGAAGGTAGCGAGGAAGCGGAGGAGGGTTGTCTGTCATTGCCCCTGGTGCAGTCGATGATGCGGCGGGCGACGAAGGCGGTGATTCATGCGGTCGATTTGCAGGGCCAGGCTTTTGAAGAGGCTGGTGAAGATTTGCTTGCGCGAATTTGGCAGCACGAAACGGACCATCTCGACGGAAAGCTAATTGTTGACAATATGTCTACTTCGGACGAAATCACGAATCGTCGTTTACTGAAGAAATTACGCGAAGACTACGCCGCGTCTCACTGATAGCACGACAAAATATCATGCGAATTATATTCATGGCTTCTGGAGCGTTTGCGGTTCCTACGCTGCGCTGGTTGAACGAAAGTGCACATGAGATAGCGCTTGTCGTGACTCAGCCTGCGCGTGGTAGTGGCCGGGGTCGGAAGATTACGCCAACACCAGTTGCGGAGATGGCAAATGAGTTAGGCATGCCGGTGTTGGAAGCGGAGAATGTGAACACGCCGGAGATGCTAGAGCGATTGAAATCTTGTGATGCGCGTTTGGGTTTGGTGATTGCTTTTGGTCAGAAGTTGGGGAATGAATTATTGGAGATGATGCCGGGCGGGTGCATCAATCTTCATGCTTCGCTGCTGCCGAAATATCGTGGGGCTGCGCCGATAAATTGGGCGATTGTTGCTGGCGAGGAGAAGACGGGCTGCACCGTGTTTCGGATTGTCGAGCGGATGGACGCCGGGCCTAGCCTATCTTCCAAGTGGACGTACATTAAGCCAGAGGAAACGACGGGCCAACTGCATGATAGGTTAGCTGGGATTGGTGTGGATGCCGTGGACTCGGCACTAAAACTTTTTGATGATGGCCAGAATCCAGAGGGAGAGGCGCAGGATGATGCGCTAGCCACTAAAGCGCCAAAACTCAAGAAGGATGATGGTTTGATTTCGTTTGATCGCCCTGTATTTGAAGTGTTAAACCATATCTGCGGAATGACGCCTTGGCCTGGTGCGCGGGCGACGTTTCGTGGCAGTGCGGAGCAAGATGAGGTGGTGACGATTGTCAGTGCCCGGCCTTGCGAATTGCCGGGTAAGCCGACGGATGCGCCGGGGGTTTTGGATGGGCGGTTGTATGTGGCTGCGGCTGATGGTTTTATTGAAATACTAGAAATAAAGCCTGCAGGGAGTCGCGCGATGAACTGGCCTGCGTTTGTGAATGGCCGCCATGTAAAAGCGGGGGATGGGTTTTCGCGGTAATTTTTTGTGAATTGTCGCCAAACAAGTCTGTTTTTTTTGTACTTTTACAATTTTCTTTGATTTTGAGGGTCGATCTGTTACGATGGCGGAGGCTTTATCGCCACCTGTCTTGAGTTTCGTATTGTTTGGGGGGAGAACGCATGATTCGTGCCCGGAAGATAAGTTTTGTTGTCGCGTTATTTGCGTCGGCGTTTGTAACTCGAATGGCACATGCGCAGAAGATGTATTGGACACATTCTGGCGATAGAAAAATACGGCGTGCCAATCTCGATGGATCACAAAAGGAAGATTTGATTTACGTCGGCCTGTCTGCACCCCGTGGTATAGCCTTGGATCTGCCAGCAGGGAAGATGTATTGGACTGATGCCAGTGCTCGTCAAATTAATCGCGCTAATCTTGATGGTAGCCAAGTGGAGATTCTCATTACGTCATCTGAAGGAGTGAATGATCCTCGAGGCATCGCCTTGGACTTGGTGGTTGGAAAGATGTACTGGGTGAATCATAACAGTAACGAAGTTTGGCGCGCAAATTTAGACGGTAGTAGTGTAGAGCTTTTAATTTCTACGGGCCTTACCAATCCACTAGGAATTGCGCTAGACATTGAAAATAGTAAGATGTATTTGACCAATCAAGGCGAGGTTATAGATCAGCTGTTACAGAATACCGGTATTATAAGGGCCAATTTTGATGGCAGCGTGCTTGAAACTCTCGTAACTGGTCTAACATTACCGTTCCATATAGCACTCGACTTGGATGCTGGGTTGATGTATTGGGCGGATATTGTGGCAGGAGGCATATCTCGCGCAACGCTAGATGGTTTCAACATTGTGAAAGTTGTGGATGTAATTAGGCAAACTCCATTTGGAATAGCATTGGATATTTCAAACGGAAAAATATATTGGACACAAACATCGGATAATAGGCTCCAAAGAGCTAATTTCGATGGATCAAATATCGAAAATCTTGACGTCAGTGGTGTAAACGGCCCCAACAACATTGCTCTCGATCTCGGCGCTTGCTTGTCGGACGCAGCCTGTAGTGATGGCGACGTTTGCACTATCGATTCCTGTAACGAAGGAGTCTGCTCAAGTAAACCGCATTTTGGATTATGTGATGACGGCGACCTATGTACGATGGATACCTTTTGTGTTGATGGGGCGTGCCAGGGGGGTGTGGATAGCAGCCTGTTGAAGAACTCTTTGGCAATTGTGTTATAATGTTAGAGTCGCGTGATTGAGGAGTAGGATTGAACTCAAGGATGAGGTAATTCATGGCGTTGGGCAAGCGTAAACGTGAGCAGCAGAACCTATGGGTGGC
>JAJRPG010000077.1 GCA_024280855.1 Planctomycetota bacterium
ATCATCCAGCCTCTCGTTCCCAGCGCGGACTTATTCAACGCGGCTAGTGCTGCGATCGTTGTTGGCATTATGATTGTCCCCACGATCGCATCGCTTAGCGACGATGCATTTCGAGCCGTGCCGCGAACTTTACGCGAAGCTGCGTATGCACTTTCCGCCACGCAATTTGAAGTCTCGACGCGGGTGGTATTTCCGGCGGCCATGTCCGGCGTTGTAGCCGCTGTCATTTTAGCGTTCGCTAGAGCGATCGGCGAGACGATGGCTGTCACGCTCGCAGCAGGGGCGATGGCTCGTCTGACACTGGACCCGTTTGTCAGCATTCAGACGATGACCAGCTACATCGTTCAAGTTAGTCTGGGCGATACGCCGCACGGCACCATCGAATATCAAACTATCTTCGCCGTCGGGATGCTTCTGTTTCTAATCACGCTCGCGTTCAATATGGTAGCTCAAGGCGTGTTGCGTCGTTTTCGGGAGGCGTATGAATGATGCCTTCAAATGATAATTTCATACCAAAGCTCGCTCGTCGGCGGCGTCTTGGTCTTCTTTTTTCTGTCACCTGTGGCAGCATGGTCGTTCTTGCGATTGTTGTGCTGGGCGTACTGCTAGCCAGTCTCGCACAACAAGGGTGGCATTGGCTGTCGCTTGATTTCCTCAATCATTTTCCTTCGCGACTTACTCCAGAGAAGGCGGGCGTGAAGAGCGCGCTATTCGGCACGTTATGGTTGATTGGTCTGACGGCTGCGGTGTCAGTTCCGCTTGGTATGGGTGCTGCAATTTATCTGCACGAATATGCCCGAAAGAATAAATTCACGCGGTTCATCGAGCTGAACATCGCCAACCTCGCCGGAGTTCCGTCGATTGTGTATGGGATTCTTGGACTTGCCGTGTTCATCAGGCTGTTCGATCTCGGCAGAAGTGTGATCGCCGGATCGCTGACGCTCAGCCTGCTCATTCTACCGGTGGTCATCATCGCCAGCCGAGAAGCCCTCGCCGCCGTGCCCGACTCTATTAGACAAGCCGCATTCGCGCTGGGAGCGACTCGATGGCAAACCGTACGCTCGCATGTATTGCCGGCTGCATTACCGGGTATGATGACCGGTGTGATTCTGGCGCTCTCGCGGGCCATTGGTGAGGCAGCGCCACTCATCATGATCGGTGCGCTGACCTTCATCGCGTTTGTTCCCGAAGGTCCGATGGATATGTTTACCGCCATGCCGATTCAGATTTACAACTGGTGCGACGAACCCGATGCGATCTTTCAGGAACTAGCCGGAGCAGGTATCCTCGTGTTGCTGGGGCTGCTTCTGCCCATGAACGCCGTAGCGGTCGGTATCCGTGCGTGGCATCAAAGGAGAAAGGCGTGGTAATGGTATCCGAATCAAAAGTAGAACGACAAGGCGTAGGAGCATTAGATCGTGCCGCGCTGCTGGGCGTTAGAAAGCATACCGAATTTCCAAAGGCGCATGCTTCGGACACCGTGATTCGCGCGGAGGGCGTGACGATTCGATACGGCGACTTCGTAGCCGTCAAAGATGTGACGCTCGACATTCCCGACCGCAAGGTCACTGCCATCATTGGACCATCCGGCTGCGGAAAAAGTACGCTTTTGCGGGCTATAAACCGCATGAATGACTTTATACCTTCTATGACTCTAAGCGGTTCGCTGACCTATCGCGGCGCAGACATCTACGCCCCAAAGAGCGACCCCGTCGATCTACGTCGGCGGATAGGCATGGTCTTTCAAAAGCCCAATCCGTTCCCCAAGACGATTTTCAAGAACGTCGCTTGGGGTGCAGCCATCAACGGATATCGCGGCGACCTTCACGAACTCGTGGAGAGATCGTTGCGACAGGCCGCCCTCTGGGATGAAGTAAAAGATAAACTCCATCAGAGCGCGTTCGCGCTGTCCGGTGGTCAGCAACAACGGCTTTGCATTGCCAGGGCGATAGCATTGCAGCCTGATGTTCTTTTAATGGATGAGCCTTGCTCAGCGTTAGACCCCATCGCCACAGCCAAGATCGAGGACTTGATTGACGAATTAAAATCTCAATACACGGTCGTACTCGTTACCCACAACATGCAGCAAGCCGCTCGTGTTTCTGACCTGACCGCTTTTATGTATATGGGCGAGCTAATCGAGTTCGACGCGACGGACACGATCTTCACCAAACCTAACCAGCAACGGACACAGGACTACATCACCGGACGATTTGGATAACGATATGACTACGCATTTCGTCAATCTGCTTGAGGAGCTTCGCCGTCGCGCTGCCAGAATGGCAAGCCTCGTCGAGGACATGGTTCAGGAGGCTTGTGAGTCGGTAATCGACGCCGATGAAAAGCTGGCCGGACGAGTGATCCGGCGGGACAACGATGTGGACGCTGAGGAGGTCGCGGTGGAGGCGGAAGTCATCCGCCTCATGGCGTTGTATCAGCCGGTGGGGTCGGATTTGCGGTTGCTGTGCGCCATTCTCAAAATCAACAACGACTTGGAACGCATCGCAGATTGCGCCGTGAACATAGCTGAGCGAGCGCGACACATGGAACGTAGCGCTTTGGCCCGCCACCGTGACACCATCACGGAGATGGGGGCGTTCGTTCGGGGCATGTTGCGAAATGCGATCCAGTCCTTCGCTGTCGAGGATATGGAGCTGGCTCGCAAGGCATTCGCCGAGGATGAGCATGTCGATGCGCTCTACGAACAAACCATCAAGCAAATTGTTGCGGAAGGGGCAACCTCCTCGGAGGGGATGGCTGCCCAACTCGATGTATTGTCTGTGGCCAAGAATCTTGAGCGGATCGCGGATCACGCCACAAACATCGCCGAAGATGTAATCTTCCTTTCGACCGGGGAGATCGTCCGGCACGGGGACGGCATCCCGCAGCCGAATGTAAAGTGATACTCAGCCACGCGATCAAGAGCCGGAACACGGAGAACAGGCGTTTGCCTTGCCGATCCGTAGGACCACCGTTAGCGTAGAACCCATGAAAACGCCAAAGACCATTCTTGTCGTGGAAGACGAAGCTGATTTGCGAGAGCTGATCGGCTTCAACCTGGAGCGAGAAGGATATCGGTGTCTCCAGGCCTCCGATGGTGATGAGGCGCTAGCCGAAATCACCAAGTCTATCCCCGACTTGGTCATCCTGGATAGGATGCTCCCGATTACGTCCGGAGACGAAGTTCTAACTCGAGTGAGAAAAGACCCGCGGACTGCCGCAGTCCCTGTTTTAATGCTTACTGCCAAGGCTGACGAGTCCGACGAACTGGTCGGCTTCGCTATGGGCGCGGACGACTATGTGACAAAGCCATTTTCAATGAAGGCCCTCATGGCCCGCGTCGGCGCATTGCTACGACGTTCTCGCGAGGGAGTCTCTAACGCCGAAGAAAGCGTACTTTCTGCTGGGCCGGTCACGCTAGATGCCGAGCGACACAGTGTAAGCGTAGAAGGCGCGGCTATCACGCTCACCGCAACGGAGTTCCGACTTCTCAAAGCAATCATGTCTGCAGGCGGTCGTCTGCGCTCGCGCGAGCAGTTGATCGACGCAGCGCTTGGCCCGAACGTGGCTGTCGTCGATCGTACCATTGATGTTCATATTGCCGCGCTCCGCAAGAAACTCGGATCAGCAGCGGCATGGGTACAAACAGTACGCGGCGCAGGTTACATCTGGCGAATGCCGGATCAAGGTGATGAATAACTGTCATGCCTCTACGTCTTGGACGCTACTTTTGGAAACTTTTTCTAGCGAACGCCGTTGTGATGGGCATCGTGCTTGCGGGTTGTGTCTGGATTATCGTCTCCGAGTTGGATCAGTTTCGTCAGGAAGAACTCTCGAACCATCTTTCGGCACAGGCGTCGGCACTGGAAGTAGCCGTACGCGATCGATTCGATCCAGCGCATGCCGAAGAGTTGAACGCTTTGGCCCAACAGGTCGGCTCGACCGAACTCGAAGGCGTCCGCGTTACGTTTGTCCTCGTTGACGGCGCGGTTCTTGGCGACTCGGAGGCCAGCGTGAGCAAGATGGAGTCGCACGCTGATCGCCCGGAAATCCAGCAGGCATTAGCCACAGGTTTCGGCGAGAGCGTTCGCTGGTCGCACACGGTCGCCAAGGACATGAAGTATGTGGCGGTTAGGGTTGGAACTGCCAGCAAGCCGCGCGGCGTGGTGCGAGTGTCGATGGCAGTCCAGAGCATCGCGGCCCGCGCGCAGCCCGCACGGCGATTGGCTATTGCGATAGCCCTTGTGTCGGTTCTTGCTGCGATTCTACTCGCATTGGCGATTGCCCTTCTTTGGAGCCGACGAATCCAAAGCATTACCGAGGCGGCGCGCAGCATCTCCGGCGGAGACCTGTCAGCTCGCGTGGCCGTGTCCGGTCATGACGAGATAGCCGTACTCGGTCGATCACTCAATGAAATGCGAGAAAGGCTGTCGGGGCAACTCGGCACGATCGACCGACAGCGTCGCACACTCGATTCGCTCGTGTCGCAACTCAGAGAAGGAGTCGTCGTCGTGGATGCCGATGGCCGCGTCGTCCTAATCAATTCCGAAGCCGTTGAATTATTGCAGATTTCGTCAGACGAAGTGGGCAGCTCGTTTGTCGGTCAAACGTTCGAACAATGTGTGCCGCAACACAAACTTCAAGGCCTACTTCGCCGAACTACAAATGAAGCGACGGTCGGCGGCGATGAATCATTCCGCCAATCCGCGAATAACGCTGATGAAAACATCGAAATGAAGAGTCAGGAAATTTCGCTGCAACTCGCGACGAACACCGGCGTTAGGTCTGTTCTCGCTCGTGCTTTCGATATTCGTCTACCAGACGCCAACAGTGACGAGCTATTGCCCGGCACGAGCGCTCACATCGGTCGCACCCTCGTTCTAACTGACGTCACTGAACTGACAAGGGTTATGCGGGTCAAGGCTGACTTGGCTGCGAACGCATCGCACGAACTGCGAACTCCTTTGTCCGCAATCCGAGCAGCCGTCGAAACACTCCGTGCAGTCGATTGGACATGCGACGCCGACGCCGCGGCCAAGTTCGTTGATGTTGTTGATAGGCATAGCGGTCGAATGGAAGCCATGATCGGCGATTTACTAGACCTTTCCCGGTTGGAATCAGGGACAGGCCGATTCAACGTAAAGTCTATTTCGGTAATGAAACTTCTAGAAGAACTCCACACGAGCTATGTCGATGTCCTGACCGCGAAAAACCTGGAATGGAAAATATCTATCTCCAGCGAGGATGCCACACTGTCGGCCAACCCAGAGCTGCTCCGAATGATCTTGCGCAACCTTATTGACAATGCCATCAGATTCACTGAACCCACAGGTTACATTGAGCTATCGGTTCAGCAGGATGCGGAAACGATTGTGTTTGAGGTAGCCGACACCGGGTGCGGGATTGCATCGACTGAACAGCAACGGGTGTTTGAGCGGTTTTATCAAGTGGAACAAGCGCGCTCAGGCCCCGATCGGGGAACTGGATTGGGGCTCTCCATCGTCCGCCATGCCGCCACCGCCATGAACGCCCGCATTGACTTGAACAGCACACTCGGCCAAGGCACGACCGTTACCGTTCGTCTACCGTTACGGATGTAGCCACGAGGTTTCATAGCACAGTGATGATCGACCTGCGGCGTTCGCGGAAAATAAGGGGGCGGCATCTTTCACCTGGCAAGAATGGCCTGCGACATGGATATGTCATAGTAAGTCAAGACACCTTGTAACGTTTTACCACGCGATGCTGCGCCGCATTTTGCCGGCATGGTGAGCCAAGTGAAGACGCCCCCCTGTCAACGCTCCTGGAATAGTGTCCATCACCCGCACGGAATTGAAACCCGCCCTATTATTTTCGTGGGGGGGTGTACGACCACTGGATGCATAATGCTCCGCTCCGTCTGTTGATGGCGCTATTTGGGCACACTCTGGTACGCAAGTATTGTGTGGCTTTAATTTGTGGGGTTTTTCGAAAACGAATAATAACCTATAAAAATAGGCTATTGTGTATTGGGCAGAGGCGGACTTGAACCGCCGACACACGGATTTTCAGTCCGTTGCTCTACCAACTGAGCTACCTGCCCTCGTAGGGACAGGCAAGGTAAAACTGACAGGCACTTTAGTCAAGCACCGGCTAAAAATAGATGCTTTTTTCGAGCGTTAGTAGCTAAGAGCGAAGATTCGACGCTTGACGGGATTCAGCCATCTTTTCTACTGCAAAGCTGGTATGAGTCCCTGCAGCATGTCCGTGGAATTTCCCATCGTTGAACTAAGGAACATGGCTCCGATAGCCATCCCCACCCAGCCGAGTAGGCCTATGACGCTGCTGATTAGCCCTAAAATCGCCCAACCCTTGAATCGGGCATCCAACCCGTATCGTTTCGCTTTTCGGATGCGGAGGATGGCTAGTACGCCCATCCAAATCGAAGCTACCTGGGAGGCGATGGGGATGAATCCCGTGACGCCAATCACGGCAGAAGCGACGGCAAATGACTCCGCGCGGCGTGTTTTGACGATGAGCAAATCTCGCTCAGAACTAGTGAGGGTCAAGGTTGAACCTGGCATTGCGACGTGTAAGCTGTTGGCTTCGAGGGGGGTGGCTGTTGGAACGATAGCTTGTACAGTCTGAGGTGGGGCGGCGATTGGCGGGGAAGGGCGAGCTACTGGGATGACATTTGCCTGCTGCATTTTATGATCGATTCTTGAAAATTATGTCTTGCGCCTTCGGTTATTGAAGACACGGGTAAGTCCCGAAAAAGATCGGGACGTACCCATGCCACCCGGCGACGAGGTCTATCCCGTATGGATGAATCATACGATATGGCTCGTTAGCCTTGATAGGCTCCGATAACAAATCCAATGACGTGCGTGGGAATCGGAGAGGGGGTATCATCCTGGCTTAGGTTCGATCGCAGCTTCGCCTCTCTTGCAGAGAGCCGCGGGTTTCAACCCGCGCGGATTTTCGTGGCGAAAACGGGATGGTATGTCAAAGACTTGGCGGGATAACGGATGATAGCGAAACGGTTTTCGCAAGACCGCGCGGGTTCCCGACGAGTCGGGGTTTAATTTCCCCCGCGGCTCGGTGTTTGAAACTTATTACTTACCTGCTTGAGAAAGGTGATTCGACGTGTATATGATTGATGGTGCTGCTACTTCATGGGTTGAGGTTTCTTCGGAATGCGACTTCCCGATTCAAAATCTGCCCTATGGTATTTTCGATGCAAACGACAAACGGCTTCGGGTTGGTGTAGCTATCGGCGATAGCGTGCTGGACCTCGCAGCTATCCATGATGCGGGATTGTTTTCAAATACGATGCTGGCTGACGAAAATGTTTTTGCCTCGTCAAGTCTGAATGGGTTTATGAGTAAAGGGCGAGAGGCTTGGACTCAGGCTCGGCAGCGCATCAGCGAATTGCTTTCTTCAGATAACCCTACATTGCGTGATAACTCAGCCCTGCGCAGTCAAGCGTTGAAGCCCATGTCGCAGGTGAATTTGCTCATGCCAGTAGCTATCGGCGACTTCACGGATTTTTATTCTTCAAAAGAACACGCTACGAATGTGGGTACGATGTTTCGCGGCAAGGACAACGCGCTCATGCCCAACTGGCTTCATCTTCCCGTGGGGTATCATGGCCGAGCTTCGACGGTGTTTGCTTCGGGCGTGGACATTCGCCGTCCTAAAGGTCAAACCAAAGCCGACGAAGCCGCCGCCCCCAGTTTCGGAGCCTCTCGACTGCTCGACTTTGAATTGGAAATGGGATTTTTTCTTGGAACGGGGAATCAGCCTGGCGAGCCTATTGAGATCAATCAAACCAAGGACCACATTTTCGGCATGGTGTTATTGAATGATTGGAGCGCACGCGATATTCAAAAATGGGAATACGTCCCGCTTGGCCCGTTCCTTGGCAAAAGTTTTGCCACTTCGATAAGCCCGTGGGTGGTGACGATGGACGCGCTAGAGCCGTTTCGTGTGGCTAGTCCTAAGCAAGACCCAACGCCATTGCCCTATCTCGGCTTGGACGGCGCGGGCGCGTTTGATATTCAACTTCAGGCGTTTATTCAAAGCGAAAAAATGACTGAGCCTATGCGTCTCACTGCCACGAACTATAAATATTTGTATTGGAACATGTTTCAACAACTCGCGCATCATACGGTCAATGGTACGGGCATGCGCACGGGCGATTTATGCGGCTCTGGAACCATCTCTGGCCCGACTGAAGATTCTCGTGGGAGTATGTTGGAAATTTGCTGGAAAGGTACGAAGCCAATCACCCTACCAGATGGTTCAGAGCGAAAGTTTTTCGCCGACGGCGACACGGTCATCATCAATGGTTGGTGCGAAGGCGAGGGGTACCGTGTGGGGTTCGGTGATGTGCGGGCGAAGATTTTGCCTGCGTAATTCATCAACGGCGATATTTTTTTAGATGAATCATGAAGCTTTACGACCAGCATTTACACTCCAAGTTTTCGTTTGATTCGCGCACGGACCCGAAAGACAATGTGCAACAAGCCATTAGCCGTGGGTTAGCTGGGCTGACGTTTACAGAACATTTCGATACGGACCCGGAAGATTGGTCTTCCTGCGTGTATGATGATGAGTCCTATTCGCAGGCTTTATCCGCACTCCGAGAAACTCATGGCCAGAATATTTTTATTGGGAAGGGCATCGAGGTTGATTACGCGCCTGAGCGAGAAGATTTTATATTGAAGTTTCTCGACACGCACGAATTTGATCTCGTGATGCTCAGCGTGCATCGGTTTGGCCAGGCGCAGGTTCATCATAAGAAAAATTGGCAGGGGTGGGACGTGCCGCGCGGTACGCGACATTATTTGCAAACGGTTTTAGAAGCCGTGCAATGGTGCGCAAAAATCAAGCAGCAGCATGGCCGGGTGTTTGATGTGCTTGGTCATTTGGACCTTGTAAAACGATACACTCAGCGGTTCTTTGGCCAGGTTGATGTTGCGCAGTGTGATGATCTTATCACGGAAATTCTTCAAGCATGTTTGGAAGCAGACTTAACGCCGGAGATCAACACTTCTACGCTTCGTCAAGGTTTGGATGAGCCGATGCCCGCTTTGTCCACCGTTCAGCGGTATATCGAATTAGGCGGCGTGTCGGTTTCGATTGGTTCGGATGCGCATCGGGCCGCGGACATCGGGGCGGGGTTTGACCAAGCTGTTGAAATTCTTCGAGAAGCTAAGGTGTCGTCGCTGGCATGGTTTGAGAAGCGCCTTTGCCACGACATTACGCTGGCTCTTTGACCGTTCGCACTAACCAAGACACCCGCGCAAAGAATGGGGCATCCGCGCTAGGGGGGTAAGACAGATTAGGCGGGATGGGCGCACCGAGCCGGAGTCAGAGCCGCACGGCGCAAGCCTGCGGGCAAATCTTGTGAAGGTTTAGCGTAGTGAAGACATGCCACCAGGCTCGCGCCAGGTGCTCTGACTCGCCGCCAATCCTGTCGTGCCCCCCCCGCGCCACGACATCAAGCTTGCCCATTGACGGTTAGCACGAAACTAAGATACTGCTTTTGCTTTGTAATAAGGGTCGTCAGGCAGTATGAGAGATTCACTATGCGTACATGGATAATCAAGCGGGCATCGTTAGCCATGAGGCTTATCATCGTTAGTGGACTGAGCAGCGGTAGCCATCTCGCGTTGGCACAAACCAATCTGAAGTTGGAAAAGGTAGCTAACCGATATTGGGAAGCGACGCTTGAGCGGTTTCCGGAGAGAGCTACGGCGATGGGCGATCATCGCTATAACGATCAACTAACCGATCTGAGTATCTTAGCCAGAAAAGCGTGGGAGAATTCTCTGCGCAATTTGCTATCAGATTTGAAGCGCGTTCAAAAGCCGTTGCTCAACGAAGCCGACAAACTCACGCACCGACTACTCGATCGAACCATTCAAGACGACATCTTGCGATTAGCCGTGATTTCGCCTTATATGCCGCTCGATCCACTTGACGGTATTCAAGTTCGATTTCCGCTTTTGCTTGTGTCACAACCTTTTCGCAACGTTCAGGATTATCGCAATTACATCAAACGCTTGAACGGCTTCCCTAAGCAAATCACAGATACGATCAATAACTTGCGCGACGGTATCAATCGCGATCTGGTATCGCCGCGCGTGATTGTGAAGAAGGTCATTCCGCAGGTGCGGGCACATGTTGTGAGTGATGTGACCAGGAGCGAGTTTTATAAGCCTATGTTTCAAGCGGATTTTTTGGGTGAGGAGCAACGTCGTGACATAGATCATGATTTACAAAACGCGATACAGGCGGATGTCATTCCTGCGTACCTGCGACTCATGGCTTACCTCGAAGACGAATATCTACCGGCCTCGCGTTCGACGGTGGGTATTGGTGCGCTGCTCGGTGGGAAAGAGTTGTACAAAGCCTTAGCCCGGTTGCATACGACTGTGTCGATCGAGCCTGACGAGATTCATGAAATAGGTTTAGCTGAGGTAGCCCGCATTAGGCTGGCGTTTTCAAAAATTCAAACAGAGGTTGGTTTTTCTGGCACGTTGGATGAGTTCATTGTTCACATGCGTAGCGATCCCAAATATCGCTTTACCTCTAGCCAAGAGTTGTATGACGCCGCCGAGAAAATTTTGAATCGTACCAAGCCTTTGATGTCAAAACTTTTTGGCCAATTGCCCAAGGCGGATATAGTCATGAAGGAGATTGAAGCTTTTCGTGCGCCAGCAGCGCCAGTAGCTTACTATAATCCCACGCCGGAAGATGGGTCACGACCGGGCTATTTTTACATCAATACCTATGCGCCGAAGAAGCGATTACGGTTTACGTTGGAAGCGCTGACCTATCACGAATCTATCCCTGGCCATCATCTGCAGATGGCTTTGCACCAGGAGAAAAAGGACTTACTAAAATTTCGCCGTTACGGTTCGTTCACCGCATTCGTAGAAGGCTGGGCGTTGTATACTGAAAAGTTAGGCTATGAAATTGGCGGTTATCAAGATGTCTACTCGCGCTTTGGGCAATTGACCTTTGAGATGTGGCGGGCGTGTCGATTGGTCGTTGATACCGGCATGCACGTCAAAGGTTGGTCACGACAACGTGCGATTGACTTCATGGCTACTAATACTTCGCTGGTGATGTTGGATATTGAATCGGAGATAGACCGTTACATCACCTGGCCTGGTCAGGCGCTGGCTTATAAAATCGGTGAGCTTCGCATCCTAGCTATCAGGCACGAAGCTGAAGAAAAACTTGGGGATCGATTCGATTTAAGAAATTTTCACGATGCACTATTATCCGAAGGCGCCATGCCCATCGACATGCTTGAACAACGAATGAAACAGTGGACAAGTAACCAGCCATAAGGTGCTTAGACATGCCAGCTAACATGATTCCATATTCAGTAGCTTCACAAAGCGAATCTCAAATGCTGCAAAGCGCTCAAGCATTGCTTACCCAGATGAAGGCGCGAAGAAGCTGTCGTTATTTTAGTGATAAGCCTGTGGCGAAAGAATTGATTGAAAAGATTATCGATATTGCCCATACCGCGCCCAGCGGCGCCAATAGAAAACCCTGGCGATTCGTAGCTGTTAGTGACCCTAAATTAAAACGAGAAATACGTTTAGCAGCCGAGGCGGAAGAGCGAGAGAGTTATGACCATCGTTTTCCACAAGCTTGGCTAGACGCACTCGAACCCATTGGTACCAACGCGGAAAAGCCTTTCCTGGAAACAGTACCTTGGCTAGTCATCATGTTTCGGATTGATTGGGAAATGATCGACGGCGAGCGCGTGCTCAACTACTACCCGGCTGAGTCAACCGGCATCGCAGCTGGCATGTTCATCGCGGCGTGTCATCAGGTAGGGTTAGCTACGCTTACGCATACACCTAACCCGATGAAATTTTTACGCGAAATTCTCGGTAGACCGGCCAATGAAAAACCGTTTCTTTTGTTACCCATAGGACATCCCGCACCAGATTGCACCGTGCCAGACATCCCGAAAAAGCCTTTATCTGAAGCACTTCAGTGGGACGCAGGTTAGCATACTACCTTCGACGTTGACACGAACTCGCCGCGTTTCTAGAGTATCAGCCTAGTGATTAAGCGACTTTGAAAATACGCCGGAAGGAAGAAAACGTATGGCTGAAACCCAGACTGTCCAACGAACGCCGCTTTACGATGCTCATGTGTCGATGGGCGGTCGCATGGTCGATTTTGCGGGCTGGGATTTACCCATCTGCTTTACCAGTATCAACGAAGAACACGCCCACACCCGCACGGCATGTAGTGTCTTTGATGTATCACATATGGGCCGACTTACTCTTACGGGAAAAGATTGCCAGTCGTTCTTGAATCGACTCTGCACCCGTAACCTCGACCAAGCCGAAGTTGGCCGAAGCTACTACTCACACATTTGCCGTGAGGATGGCGGTATCTTAGATGACGTCATCGTGTCACGTTTTGAGAAACGATGGGGCATTGTTTGTAACGCTTCCAATCGAGAAAAAATTGTTGCCTGGATCGATAAGCAATCAAGAGGCATGGATGTCTCGTTGAAGGATCAGACCACCAGTACCGCTATGATTGCTATGCAAGGGCCAAAGACGTTGGAACTCGCCAACGCAATTACGGGTAAAGATTTGTCTAGCCTAAAACGATACCGATGTACGGAATACACATACCTCATCATGAAAGTCTCCGTGTACCGTTGTGGCTACACTGGTGAAGACGGTTTCGAAGTCGTCGTCCCGGCGTCAGCGATCAAAATGATGCTGCCCAAATTGTTTGGCAGTAAAGGTAGTCCTAATCCATTAATAAAACCCGCAGGCCTGGGCGCACGCGATACCCTTCGCATCGAAGCAGCTATGCCACTTTATGGCCATGAGTTAAGCGAAGACTGGGATTCGCTGACGGCTGGGCAAAGCTGGTGCGTAGACTTGGAAAAAGATTTTGTTGGCGCGGACGCCATGCGAAAAGTCCGCGATGAGGGTCTGCCTCGCCAATTGGTTGGCCTGGAACTTGACGGGCGACGCATTGCCCGCCAGCATTACAGAGTCTTTGCAGGTGGGAAAGAAGTTGGCGAAGTCACCAGCGGAACCCTAAGCCCAACGCTAGGCAAGAGCATAGCTATGGCTTTTATTAAGTCGGATGTAGCTGAGGTGGGGACGACGCTGGAAGTAGAAATGGGTAGTAAGCGTACTGGCGCGACCGTCGTGAAATTACCGTTCTACAAACGTCCAAAAAGTAGTTAAACTAGAGTCTAATGTTGCGGGCTATCTGTGAATCGCCTGCGATAAACATAAACGGAAAAAAAGATGTCGATACCAACAGATCGTAAATATTGCGAAACACACGAATGGTTTGCCGGCGCAGAAGATACCATCACGATGGGCATCTCCCAGTTCGCTGCGGATGAGCTAACAGATATTACATATGTCGAGCTTCCAGAAATCGGCAAGGTCGTATCAGTCGGCGACGTCGTGGGAGAGGTTGAGTCGGTCAAAGCGACGTCGGAGATTTTCAGCGCGGTAGACGGTGAGATTATAGAAGTAAATGAAAACCTCGCAGGCCATCCGGAGCTAATCAACGACGACGCATTCGACAAGGGCTGGATCGCTAAAATCAAAGTTTCGTCCACAGCTTCTTTGGAATCGCTTATGGATGCCGAGCAGTACAAAACATTCATGGCTGGTGCGCATTAGACGAATATTTCTTAGCGCCAATTGCTATGAATTTCGTAGGGCAGGCTATTGCCTGCCTGCGCCACTGGAGGATGAAATGACGCTAGATGAAAAGGCGAAGCATGAGATTCTTGATCTTACCGTCGAAGATTGGACACCATTATACGATGTCACCAATGTCGTAAAGGTTAATCTACCTAATCAATGTGTCGATGAGCAGATCGATGTTGCAAGAGCCTTCGTCCGCTATTTACTTGCACGCAACTTTGTAAAATTGTATTACGATTGCTGGGCCACATCTACCGAGAATTTCCGAGATACAAAGGAGTTGAGTTCCATCGAAGTAGAACGAGAAATGTATGATCGTACCAATTGGCTGTACCACGAACCGCGTGAACCAGACGAGAGATGCGTGACGATTGGTGCAACTACAGACGGGGAGAATGCTGTATACCGGTGCGAATTTCCAACTGATTAAATTTAGAAGGCGCGTAGGTCGATGTCCCGGCCTACGCCTTTTAACCAAAGCCCCTTAATTTTGAAGGGAAATTATGCAATGCTACTTTGGTCTCGTTGGTGAACCGGTAATCGTAAATGGCCATAAGTATTTCGGGATTTGGCGTCATTTCGCTGCAGAAGTGGGAGCGACACAGGAAGATCATCCAGCCTGGGATTTGATGGCGGAATTAGGGACAACTAACTATGACTTCGATGAAGAGTGGGATGGGTACTTTCCATCGCTCGATATAGCCACAGGTTTTCAAACACGTTTCCGAGGGCTGGGTTATTCGTTTGGCATAATAGCCATTCACGTTTGCGAATCTACCGACAACGTGGAGGAAGCTAAGAAGCTTAAAGGATTTCTTGGCCTTGATGTATCCAATACGGAGCCAAACTCCGTTCTCATGCCAATTGCTGTTTGGAGGGAAAATAGACCGTACAAAGAAAAGTTGGCTGTCCTATGGGATATGATTTCGAGATACGCTCGTTTCTGCGTCAATCAATATGGCCTGCTTGACAACTATGAAGATGCGGTTCTTCTGCGTGATTACTCTCATGCGCTTGAGCAGGTAGACAAGACCAACCAAACAGTACGCGGTGTACGGATATTAGCCATTCAAGAAATTCTAGATTAGTCAGATGCCACATTTAAAATATCAACCGAAAGCAATCTCATGCCATTTTTCGATGAAATCTCAGACAACCATCTATCAATCATCCAAGACCAAAAAATGTTCTTCGTAGCTACCGCCGCAGCCGAGGGAAGAATCAATCTCTCGCCCAAAGGCATGGATAGTCTGCGTGTTATAGATCGTCGCTCGGTGGCCTGGTTAAATCTGACCGGGAGCGGCAACGAGACCTCGGCCCATGTTCAAGATAATGGCCGTATGACAATCATGTTTTGCGGCTTTGATGAAAAGCCCATCATTCTACGTTTATATGGAATAGCCAAAGTTTATCATTCGCGCGATGCCGAGTGGGAGCGCTTCGTAAAGATGTTTCCGGACACGCCAGGCGCTCGGCAGATATTTCAGTTACAAATCACCTCAGTCCAAAAGTCCTGTGGCTATGGCGTGCCCATTTACGATTACGTCAAAGAGCGTGACACGCTGCGCCTCAATGGCGAAAAGAAGGAAAAGTTGGGCATCGAAAAATATTGGAAAGAAAGAAATCAAACCAGTATCGATGGCCTACCCACTCGCATTATGGATGACTAATTCATAGGGCAGCGCGAATGGTCATGCCATGGCCTATGAAGAAGCTCGCAAAGCTAAGCACAAACTGCGCTTATGGCACGTTTAGCTACAGATAATCATCTGATTATCGGACCTGTCTCTATTTCGCACGCAACTTACAAATTCACCCCTAGGAATCCGTCGATAGACAAGGGTGCGATAATTCTCAGCTTTTTAAGGCTTGGGGATTGTCGAGGCGGCAACGTCTCAATAAGAAAGGTGCGCCAGGATTTATGTGGTCGTGGATCGCTAGACATTTTATTGTTCCCTCGCACGAATGGCTGCTCAATCGAGCGACCATGCGTTATCAGCGGGAGCTGCGCGATTCGCAATGGCTCGCACCCACCCAGCTGTATGCACTCCAACAGGAAAAGCTCAAACGGCTAATTGCTCATGCGGCTGAGAATACAAATTTCTACCGTGATCGATTCGCACAGAATCAATTTGATGTGCATGCCGACGATGCCGTATCTGAGTTGATGAACATCCCGCTCTTGGACAAACAAACCATTCGAGATCATTGCGAAGATATGATATGGCAGCAGACGCCCGGCGGTGTTTACGCCAATTATACCGGAGGCTCTAGTGGTGAGCCGCTCAAGTTTTACATCGACAAAAGACGCCAGGCATACGATCAAGCCGCCCGCATGAGAAGCCATGAATGGTACGATGTGCGCGTCGGTGATCGTGAGTTGTATTTATGGGGATCGCCCATAGAACATACGCGAACAGATACCCTTAAACGCATGCGCGATTGGATCACTCATCATCAGTTATTAGATGCCTTCGAGATGTCACCCGAACGAATGGACATTTATCTCAACAAACTAGAGCGATTTCAGCCAGCTAGCATTTACGGATATCCCAGCAGCATCGCCTTACTAGCAGAGCATGGCTTGGAACAAGGCCGGAAACTCAATCTGCCAAACCTAAAAGCGATTTTTGTGACGGGCGAAATATGCTATCCCCATCACCGGCAAACCATCAGCGAATACTTCTCAGCCCCAGTGACAAACGGATACGGCAGCAGGGAAGCCGGGTTCATTGCCCACGAATGCCCGGAAGGAAATCTCCACGTCACTGCTGAAAATGTTTTTGTCGAAATCATTCGTGATGGCAAGCGCGTGTCCGAGGGCCAAGCCGGTGAAATTGTCGTGACTCATCTCGACGCCTATGGCATGCCTATGATTCGTTATCAAACGGGCGACATCGGTAAACTCAAGCCTGGCCGATGTGCTTGTGGAAGAGGCCTGCCGATGATGGACGTGGTAGAAGGGCGAACGACAGATTTTCTTTATCTACCCGATGGCTCTATTAAACATGCACTATCTATCATTTATCCCTTGCGCGAATTAGAAGGCGTGAAACAATTTCGCGTGCTGCAACAAGCTGACTATAGCGTGACGGTTGATATCGTTTGCGAAAATAAAAAAGCTTGCGTCACGCGAGAAGCGGTAGCTCGTAGCGTGCTTCCTGTTCTGGGCCATGAGGTTGATCTTCAAATAGACTTGGTGGACCGCATTCCGGTCACGCGGTCCGGCAAGTTTCATTACGTCACCTCAGATGTCTCGTTGCCAACGATAACAATCCCGCAGGAAATCAGTAGCGATGACTAATCCCTCAACGCTAGTTGATCCAGTATCTATTAAATGTGCGCACGCTTTGATGCCCGCACCGTACCCTTGTCGTATTGAAGTTATAAAATCATCGACGCGCGATGTGTGGGAAAAATATGTCGAGAACCATGCCGACAGCACCATTGGCCATACTCTTGCCTGGCATGATGCCATCCGTGAAACCTTTGGCCACGAGTCCATTTATTTGATTGCTATGCGAAACCAAAAATGTGTGGGCGTATTGCCGCTGTTTTTCATGAATAGTTGGATCATGGGGAAGTTGCTCGTCAGCGTGCCCTATGGTGTAGGCGGTGGTATCCTAGCTGATGACGACGTAGCCGCTTCAAAACTTTTTGATCGCGCTCAGGAACTAGCGCAGCAGCGTTCTTGCCGATCCATTGATTTACGAAGTCGTCTTGCATCACTTTCGCATGTGCCCAAGCTAACCGACTACGCCATCTATGAACGCACCTTACCCGATCGCGCGGAAGATGTGCTAGCTTGGTTGCCGCGCAAAGCCCGGGCCGCTGCGCGTAATGGACGAAACAAGTACAAGCTCAAAGCGGTTTTCGGAGACGGGCACCTGCGCGATGTGTGGAAGTTATATAGCCAAAGTATGCGGCGATTAGCCTCCATCAGTTATCCGTACAAGTTTTTTGAATCGCTTATCAAGCATACGCCAGGCAATCATTGGGTGATGCTGGTCAAAAAGGGCCAGGAAACTGTCGCGGGCTTAGTGACACTATTATACCGCGACCGCGTCATGCCTTATTTCATCGGTGCGACCGACGATGCAAAGTCATGCAGCGCAGCTAACTTCGCTTATCTCTCGTTAATGGAACGAGGTGTGACTCAGGGCTATCGCGTTTTTGATTTCGGTCGCACGCGCATCGACAACGTTGGCTCATCAAACTTCAAACGTTTCCATGGCTTTGAACCGAAAGTGCTAGGCTATCAACGATTCATCCTGAACGGCGCATCTGCCCCAAAGACTTCACCAACCGACGCACGATACAAAGCGATTCGCAGTCTTTGGCCCATGCTACCAATCTCCATGACGCGAATCCTTGGCCGATATGTGTCACCACACCTGACAGGATAAGCCATGAACATTCTCTACCTCGCACATCGCTTACCTTATCCGCCCAACAAAGGTGATAAGCTGCGCGCGTTTCATCAAATAAAACACCTCGCCCGCAACCACCGCGTATGGTGCGCTTGTTTCGTGGATGATCCACAAGACGAAGTTCACATTCCTATATTGCAAAAATACTGCACGCAACTAACCACTGTAAGACTGAGTCCGCGCCTAGCCACCATCCGTGGTCTAGCCGGGTTAGCCTGCGGGAAATCTCTTACACAATCGTACTACGAGCATCAAGGCATGAGGCGCGTCTTAGATGATTGGTACAAGCGTACTACGTTCGACGTCGTCGTCGCCTTTTCATCGAGCATGGCTCCTTACGCCATGTTCGCGCCATGTCGCCGCCGTGTACTAGATTTTTGCGATTTGGATAGTGCCAAATGGTCGCAGTTCGCTGATCAATCACGATGGCCTCTACGTCTACTATATCGCACAGAAGGGCGACGACTAGCTAACTTGGAACGACAGTGGATCGATAAAGCCGACGCTACGATTCTCATCTCGCGTTCGGAACGTGACCAGTTAAGTAGCGACATTGATCGAAGAAAAGTTCACGTTGTGGGCAACGGAGTCGAAGTTTCAGATTCGCCAATCGTCAAAAAGCCATCGAAAGAAAATGCCAACGCTGCGACTGTTGTTGGGTTTATGGGCGTCATGGATTACAAGCCCAACGTAGAAGGCGTCGCGTGGTTTGTAAAATCATGCTGGCCAACTATCCGAAAGAAGATGCCCCAAGCCGAGTTTCATATTGTCGGACGCTCACCAAATTCAAAGGCGAAAAAGTTAGCATGCTATGAGGGTGTGCGCGTTATCGGAAATGTTCCCGACGCCCAGCAAGCGGTCTCAGCCTTCGACGTCAGCGTGGCTCCGCTTCTTTTAGCACGCGGCTTACAAAACAAAGTGCTGGAAGCCATGGCCTGCGGTAAGCCGGTCGTGCTGACCCGACAGGCTGCCGAGGGGATTCATGGCGAGCCAGGCCAACATTTCTTGGTTCAAAACGATCCAACAAAATTTTCTCAGTCAGTCATTTCGCTTTTGCAACAGCCCATCGTGCGAGAGCAGATTGGCCAGCGAGCTAGGCATTACGTTAGCGTGCATCACCAATGGCGTCACGAATTAAGCAAGCTGGAACTCGTAGTCACCGGCATCAGCCAAGCGGCAAACAAGTGTGTCTATCCAAATGAGCCGCGGGCTTCAGCCCGCGCGGACGCACAAAACTAATCTCCTATCATCATCAATTAATTGCCATCAGAGCCGCACGGCGCAAGCCTGCGGGCATGTTTCCGAGCTTGGTAGTGTCGGCGAATAATTGCCACCTCGATTGCGTCAGATACTCAGATGGCGTCATATGTGAGGTATGAGTGATTTACGAGCGCAAGTTGCTAGCCGTTCCGCGCGGACGCACAAGCTCAGACGCCGTCCGCATAGTTGCCATGTTCGTCTCCCCCGCAGACAATACACCTCACGAAAATGGCTCGCATGTCATATCGTGTGGAGACTCAGCAGCCCCATGATTACAACTTTTCTTTATGCCCTCGCCGGCGGTGTCGCCCTCATCTTAGCCACCTGCAACCCGCAACAAATTGCATGGAAATTCCACAGACTCGCGGGCATCCTAGTCTTGGTCCTGGTCGTCCCCGCCACAGCTTGGCTATGGCAAAATCAGTCAGCTACGGATGGCTCATTCGTAAATATCACTACCGGACTTGGCGCAGTCGCATCGCTCGGCGCCATGGGCATGATGCTCTTGGCTCCGTTAGCCGGGCGTATCGCATCCATTTTTCGTACTTGTTGCATCGTAACCGGCGCAGCCAGCCTGGGCAGCGCAACAATTTTAGCCTGCGCAGGAAAATCTTTTTCGATCGGGTTACTCGCCCTGGTTGTCGCCAACGAGTTGCTAGCAGCCATGCTACTGGGCAGCATCACCGTAGCTTGGCTACTAGGTCATGCATACCTCACCGCTACCAAAATGACCATCGCACCGCTGCAACATTTCAGCAAAATGCTTTTAATTTCGATAAGCGCCAGGGCATTGTTTACCATTGCCAGTCTGGGCATAGCCTACTTGGTCGGCGGGGAAAGCGCATCGGAAACATCTTCCACAGCCGGTGTTTGGGTAATGAACCTGCTGCAAAATCAATGGATTATCATTACCATTAGAATAGGATTAGGCGTCGTCGCTGTGGGGATTTTTGCGTACATGGTTTCAGATTGCGTCAGGCTCCGGGCTACGCAATCCGCGACGGGTATATTGTATTTCGCCTCGATTTTTGCTTACGTCGGGGAATTAGCCAACCAACATCTCATTGTAGAATGCGGTTGGCCTATATAAAGGTTGACTCGCCCAATGCGGGTCGTGGAGAGTGAATCACATCATGCAATTACGATTTGATTGTCCTGAAGATAAATGCGTAGCCCTCATCGAATTCGAGCCGTTAGAAGAATGCGGCGACACCATGAAATGTCCACGCTGTAAGACTGAGCATAAATTGCACATTACGCAATCACTGCGTGACGAGCATAGCGTGGATCAATGCGCGGTATGCGCAGGCCGTGAGTTATTTATTAGAAAAGATTTTCCGCAAAAGCTAGGCCTTTTCATCGTCGTCGTATTCGGAGCCGCGGCTATTTATTACTTCAGCAAAAACATTTTGACCTCATGGGCTATCCTTGCCTCAGCCATTTTGCTTGACCTCGCCATCTACTATTTCATCGGCAAGGTCACGACCTGCTATGCTTGTCGCGCGGAATATCGTAAGTGCGTCCCCAATACCACCCACGAAGGATTCGACCTAGCTACTTCAGAAAAATACTAGGCAACTAAATCTATTGCACCATCTGGGTGGCAGGAGTATGCCGTCATTCCCGCCTGCGCGGGAATGACTAAGCAACAAAAAAAGAGGCCGGACAGCCACCAAGCTATCCGACCTCTAAAAATATTTTTATCTGCGTTTCTGCTAAGCCAAATCATCCAATATCCAAGGCCATGATTTTCGTCTTATCGCGAATAATTAGTGTCTTCCCAACCAGCGTAGGCACTGACCATGCAACCTTATCCAGCATTTGCGCTTTAGAGATAATCGTAAATCCTTCCGGTGTAGCCTTGACTAATCCCAACACGCCATCTTCATCTAAGAGGATGAATTTGCCATCAGCATATACACACGTCGCCTTAGCAAAACCACGTTCACGCCAGGCTATATCACCGCTCTTTATGTTTATCGCAGAGAAGAAATTGGGCGCGCGATTCCCCGTCGAGCCATATACATAATCGCCGACCTTGATCGAGTTCACATGATAGAACTGAACCTTCCTCGACGTCCAAACTTCTTCAACATCAATCTTCTCGCCGTTCTTCGTCAACTTCAAACCGCGAGAACCAGCGCCAGATGTCGAGATAAACAAAATGTCATCATCAATAACCGGCATACAAATATTTTGTTTCCACTGATTACCGATTTCATACGACCACATGTACTTACCGTTGTTGGGATCAATGCCTACAACCTCATCAGCCATGAACGTAACCAGATGGTCTTCACCGTTAAGCTTAATCAACTTCGGTGTCGAATAACTATTCTTATAGCTAAGCTGTTTCCATTTTAACTTACCCGTAAGCTTATCCAATGCGATGATACTTTGATCTTCGCCGCCGACAAGCACGATGATCGTATCCTTATATTCAATCGGACTAGACGAGTAACCGTGATTGAGGAAATTCCCCTTGTACTTTTTCCATAAATTCACGCCCCAATACTTCTTACCATCTTCTTTATTGAGGCAGTGCATTTTCCCAGCCATGCCTATGCTGTAGATGCGGTCACCAACAATCAGCGGCGTACTACGCGGACCAACGCCAAACTGAACACCATGCTCTTCATTAATAATAGATTTGAATTTGTGTTCCCAAATCGTATCGCCTGTCTTGGCATCCATACAGATGGTGACTTCTTTCTTGCCGTCACGATACATCGTATACAGCCGATCATTCTCTGCGAGGACCGCCGAGTACGCTTCACCAATATCCCGCGTCCAAAGTTTCTTAGGACCATCGTCAGGCCATTTGTCAGCCAGACCCTTCGAGTCTACTTTGAAGCTTTGATTCGGACCGCCCCATTGCGTCCACTGCGCCTTCGCCACGCCATTAGCCATCGCTGAAAGTGCCACAGACATGACAGCCACTCGGATACCTGTGCGCCAGGCGCGACTCAAGATTACGTTAATAGTTCCCATTACATAAATCCTTAGATGATTAGCCAACATTGTACCAAGCGCCCAGTGGTCCGATCGATGGCAAACAGTGCAAAATCGCGGCCCACGACATTACCAGTATAACCCACGGTCCCTTCCGATTCATCCAGTGTATCACCAACGATTGTGTCGAAACATGTCACTCATGTAACGTGCAGACCTCACGACGCGCCAAGTTCTAGTGAACAGGGTGCCCCATTGTTCGGGTACTCCCGAAGGGTGGGGGAAGGATGTTCAAAAACTAAATCGAGAATTAACCCTTCGTATCAACAGATTATCAGACGTTACACGTTAATACCGAGAAAAATGCCCGTAGTTACTTGTCTACCGCGACTTTACAGGCCTATAGTCCCTGCGGGGTTAGGAAAATACTTAGCCACTGACCAATATGAATGCTTACGGCCTGTCGAGCGTTATTTTATAACGAACGGCAGGCCGTTTTAGGTTTGTTATGCCTAGTAGCCTCGATCATGCCCCCATTTGGGCAACGGCTAACTCAGGCAGCTTTTTTCACTTTGGCATCGATATGATGCGCTTCTCGAATATGTTCCGGCACGCCGTTCAAATCCCAAATAATGCCGACCTTCGACATGCACCATAAAACATAATAAGTAAAATCGTATTCCCACCAATAGAAGCCCTGACGAACTGAGCCGGGATAATAGTGATGGTTATTGTGCCATCCCTCGCCGAACGTAATGATCGCTAGCCACCAGTTGTTACGACTTTCGTCCTTGCTCTTGTAGCGCTTCTTACCGAACACATGCGTGAGCGAGTTAATCGTGAACGTCGCGTGCGAACAAACAATCGTCGAAACAAAGAACGCCCAAATCAACATCTGTCCGCCGGAGGTGTTCCAGCCTTGATTTTGCAGATAAACGCCGAGGAAAAACAGGCCTACACCTTCGAGTAGTGGCACGAGATTGTCATATCGATCAAGGAACCGAAGCTCTGGAAATTTCATCAAATCAGGCACGGACTTTTCTTCAAAACCAAACGCCCCTTTAGACGTAATCCAGCCCATATGGCTCCAAAACAGCCCATGCTGTACCGGCGAGTGAACGTCGTTTTCCTGGTCGGAGTTACGGTGATGGTGACGATGGCGAGCCGCCCACCAGATAGGCCCGCGCTGCACGCTCGAATTCCCCACGACCGCAAAGATAAACTGCGCCACCCGCGAGGTCTTATACGCACAGTGTGAAAACAGCCTGTGGTAGAAAGCCGTGATGGAAAACATATGCACGACATATAGCCCAGCCGCGATTCCGCAGGCAATCCAACTCCAGCCTACCCAAATCACCCCTAAACACATGAGGTGCATCCCGGCATAAGGAATCAAACGCGCCCAATCGACTGCGTATTTGTCAGCCGTCTCATCGACGGAGTATTCCATACCAGAGTTGTCAAACCAACAGCCTACCGCTCGGAAAAATTTGCGAATTCCGCCCGTTTCAGGAGCTGATGTATCTTCCGAGATTGCGTTATTACCCAACTCGGCTTTTTCGTCTGTTGATGTTTGCGGATTCATCCGTTCTTTTGCGGATTCCATGCTACCTAATATCCTTCATTTAGTAATATACGCAGCCACAATCTGGTCTACCGCGCCGCAAACCACCATTGTTCGCATCTCAGGCTTAGCTGCCTTTGGTATTTTAGGGCTTAGCTGTGAAAAATCAATGTCCGTCTGTTCATCCAGGCCCGCTCATAATCCCCTGCAATCTGTATACCCCCAAAGCAGGCCGGGGTTACGTTTCTCGCACTTACTATAAAGATCGTCTCGAACGCCCTCACCGCATGACACGAAGACCGCCAACGAGCCTCTTGCCCGTGCCATCGCCTGTATCTTTAACACAGGCCAGCTAGAATCCACTCTGATCGATAGCAGGATGTGCCAAAACGGCAGCGCACTATTACGGAATATGCAATAATGTCACTTATAGAAAAAATTCTGCCAGAACTGATTCTACTTGAACCGGGGCCTGAACGTCAGCGAATGCTCGCTTACGCAATTTACGGGCCAAGGACAGGCATCACAGCTTTCATCATGGTTGTCAGCGTTACTGGCCTGTTTGTATTGTGGGACAAGCTGGTGACATCAATTCCGTCGACATGGTCACTGCTCATCATTCTCGTATTATTTCTAATTGGCCTTGGCATGGTCATATGGTACACCCGGCTAGACATCAGACGCCGCCTGCGTACACAACTTGCCCAAACAGGCATCCCGATTTGCATCCCCTGTGGGTACAATCTAACCGGCAACAAATCCGGCGTCTGCCCGGAATGCGGGACGATTATTGCCCCGTAGGGCACGTCGCTGATTCGCCTACTGGCGATGCCTCAACTGTCGTCATGTAATACACCCACGCAGACAAAAAACGGCTAAACATGATTACCGAGAAAATTCTTGACAGGGCCCAAAGCCTGACTTATGAGTCAGCATGCTTAATAGAGTTAACCAACGCTCAATCAAAATACTAGGAGAAAACATATGACAAATAGCACAATCGTAAGCACAAAGCTAATTTGGCTTGCGACCTTGGCCCTTAGCCTTGGGATAGGACTTGTTGGCGACACAGTGTTGGCACAATCTACGCATGGAAAACCATCGGCAACCAGCAGCCAATGCCCAGTGATGGGCAAGCAGGCAGGACCAAACAGACACACCGCCGCCGGGGCTTTGTCGATTCGAGACTGGTGGCCTAACCAGTTGAACCTGCAGATACTTCATCAGAATGCGGCTAAGAGTAATCCAATGGGCAAGGACTTCGATTACGCTAAGGCGTTCAATAAGCTTGACCTGGATGCCCTGAAAAAAGACATCATGGCTTTGATGACGACATCACAGGATTGGTGGCCAGCCGATTATGGTCACTATGGCCCACTTTTCATTCGAATGGCTTGGCACAGTGCGGGTACATATCGCGTCACAGACGGGCGTGGCGGCGCATCCTACGGGACACAACGCTTTGCTCCCCTCAATAGTTGGCCCGACAACGCCAACCTCGACAAAGCGCGTCGGTTGCTCTGGCCAATCAAGCAGAAGTACGGTCAGAAAATCTCATGGGCCGACCTGATGGTTTTCACTGGTAACTGCGCACTTGAGTCGATGGGGTTCAAAACGCTTGGCTTCGCTGGCGGTCGAGCAGATGTTTGGGAGCCGCAGGAGGATATTTACTGGGGGCCTGAGAGCGTATGGCTTAGCGGCAAGCGTTACACAGACGACAAAAAACTGGAGAATCCGCTCGCCGCCGTTCAGATGGGCTTGATCTATGTGAACCCGGAAGGACCAAACGGTAATCCTGATCCGCTCGCCGCGGCCAAGGATATTCGAGAGACGTTTGCTCGCATGTCTATGAATGACGAGGAAACTGTTGCTCTCATTGCCGGTGGGCACACATTCGGAAAAGCTCATGGCGCGGCCAATCCGAAAGGACACGTTGGCCCTGAACCCGAAGCAGCCAGCCTTGAGCAACAAGGGTTTGGCTGGATGAACACTTATGGAAAGAGCAATGCCGAGGACACCATCACCAGCGGCTTGGAAGGGGCATGGACCAGCAACCCGGCGAGGTGGTCACACATGTACTTCTCAAATTTATTCGCTTACGAATGGGAGCTGGTAAAAAGTCCGGCAGGTGCCAACCAGTGGGCGCCCAAGGACGGCGCGGGCCAGGGAACCGTGCCGGATGCTCACGATCCGTCGAAGGGCCACGCACCGATGATGTTCACGACTGATTTGGCGCTAAAGATGGACCCAATCTATGGAAAGATTTCAAAACGATTTTTCGAGAACCCGAAAGAATTCGAAGAGGCCTTTGCGAGGGCGTGGTATAAACTGACTCACCGCGACATGGGGCCTGTCTCGCGATGCCTCGGTCCGTTGGTTCCAGAGCCTCAGTTGTGGCAAGACCCTGTTCCAAATGTTGATCACGAACTGATCGGCCAGAAGGACATGGCTGATCTCAAAGGTAAAATCCTCTCATCGGGACTGTCCATTTCGCAACTGGTCTCAACAGCCTGGGCGTCGGCGTCCACATTCCGTGGGACTGACAAACGGGGAGGCGCGAACGGAGCGCGTATTCGCCTCGCACCGCAAAAAAATTGGGAAGTCAATCAGCCTTATGAACTCACGAAGGTCTTACAGACACTAGAAAAAACCCAAAAGAATTTCAACCGCTCGCAATCTGGCGGCAAAAGGGTTTCGCTCGCTGATCTGATTGTGCTGGGCGGGTGTGCAGCTATCGAGGAAGCAGCGAAGAAAGCTGGGCACAACGTCCAGGTTCCCTTCTCGCCCGGGCGTACTGACGCAACGCAGGAAATGACCGACGTGGACTCATTCGCCGTGCTCGAACCGACCGCAGATGGGTTCCGCAACTTCCTCGGTCACGAACTTGACCGGCCGGCGGAAGAGAAGCTGATCGATCGAGCGCACCTGCTCACACTCACAGCTCCAGAGATGACTGTCCTCATTGGCGGTATGCGGGTTCTGGGTACAAACGTTGGCGCCACCAAACTTGGCGTCTTAACTAAGCAACAAGAGACTTTAACCAATGACTTTTTTGTTAACCTGCTGGACATGAGTACGGCGTGGCAAAAGTCCCCCCAATGCGAATTCATTTTCGAAGGGCGAGACCGCAAGACGGGCAAGGTTAAATGGACAGCCACTTCCGTCGATCTCGTATTTGGATCGAACTCACAAATTCGAGCCATCGCGGAAGTATATGCTAGCGCCGACGCGCAGCAGAAGTTTATCAACGATTTCGTGGCGGCCTGGAACAAGGTGATGAACCTTGATCGCTTTGAGCTAGCTAATTAATCTCAGTGGGTAACGGTCGTCCGTCAAGTTTCATGTCAGGAAGAAAAGGTGTCAGGTTGAATTAATTGTCCACTGAGGAAGGAAATATATTCAACCTGACACCTTTTTATTCGTCAGGAAACTGGCGGGGTGTTTTTTTGTATCTGAGGATTAACAATCTGGCTTGCTGGCTGGTTTCCTCGTTCGCTGATATATTCAATTGACTTCGCATGTTTAGTTACCATAAAATTATGGGTGACTAGGAAGCTAATTTGAAAGGGGGGCTCTCATGCATACAATCACTTGGCTGAATGTAGTCGCTACAACCGTGATTTCAACGATTTCGATTTCGCCTCACATTTCCCCTCTTGTGAGTATAAACAACCACGACAATTACGTCGGTCATAACAATAGGGGGCAGTCACCTATATATGAGGAATTAATTGGTGACTGTCCCCCTTTATCTTATCCCTTTGTCCTTATCCTTTTCATTAAGGACGCTCCATGGAAATAGTATGCGCATTAGTAACCGCCGAAGTTGGGTAGACTGTATGGATGAGCGATATTAGTTGCGAAATGTAACGCTGCTCTACCGAAATTGCAAAATGATGCGCACGCTCAATCGTAGACTTATGGACAAGATTTCATATATGACCTTAGAAGTTAAAAATTGCTTAGATTGCGGCTATATCCTTGATGGACTGTCGATTAATCGATGCCCGGAGTGTGGTCGTACTTTCAATATAGGTAATAACAAGACGTATGCACTTAATAATCCGCGTGGACGACCTCTGCGATCTGGCGTTGGCTATTTAAGTGTTGCTTGCATCGGGCTGATCGTGATTATTTGGTTCATTTCTGCGAGTGAACCTATGGAGTCCTTTTATCGACCAGACTGGGTTCAGAAAAAAAGACTGGTTTGGAAGCTCGCGCAATCGGCCGAGTTAGGAGTACTTTTTGTTGGGGCAATACAATCGAGGAGGAACCGATACTCTTGGATGCATCGCCTCGGAATGTGGATTGCCGGTTTTTCACTACTGGGATTCTGGTTTTTTTTCTTTGTGCTTGGTATTTTCTCGCATTAAAAGAGAAGAAAAGGTGTCAGGATGAAGAAAATATCTCAAGCAACGTATACCTACGAACAATAGGGGACAGTCACGAAATAATTGCACGAAAATAGGTGGCTGCCCTCTATTGTTCTATTGTTAAATTCTTTCTTGCCAAACCCATCTCTACTATCAAAGGCCGATGATCCGAACCTGCGCCATAGCCAATGCGCGTGCTCGTTGGCGAAATTTCTTTGGACGTGTAAACATGGTCAATCCGAAAACCGGGCAACCAATCTATCGAAGTTGTTTTGGGCCAAGTAGTGCCGCGACCTTGTCCCACGGCGTCGTGTGCATCGGTTAATCCTATTTCCAACATAGACTCGTGTAATTTCGATAGGCCGGTATAATTGAAATCGCCGGCTACGATGACTGGTATGGTTTCACTTACAACACGATCACGCAACACACTCAGTTGCTTTCTCATTTTTCCTAATCGACTTGGTATAGGCCGAAATAAATGCACGTTATACAAAGCCACTTCCTGACCCCGCACGTCAATCGTGACGCGCACGGCAGGCAGGCCTTTTCTAAGATGGCCGGCGTACTTTTCTGGCTTACCCAGGATGGGGAATTTCGACAAGATAGCCGAGCTGTATGAGCCGCGCAGGTCGCCAATATATGTATAGGGATACTGCGACCTCAGCCTAATCGGCAAATCACTTTGCAACACAGGCGAGCATTCCTGAATTATTACCACGTCAGGCTCGTAGTGAGAAATCTCAGCTATAGTGTCTTTTGAGTTCGCATTATGCCAATACGCATTATATGTCATTACCCGCAAATTGGATGGCGGTATCATGGACGGTATCGGCTGCAACGTCGCTAGAACGCTGGGCATTAATGTAACTAAGAGCAATGGTAATGCGAAAAACGCCAGACGAAATTGTCGAAGCCCCAAAGCAAGCACCACAGCTACTAGACTCAAAATTCCCAGGTGAAAAATCGCGGTGCGACACACGAAGGCTATGTACCAAAAACCCACATACATTCGACCACTTCGCACAACATCTACAGGCCCCAGCGCAGCTAGAAGAATAGCTATGTAAGCCAAGCAAATGAATGCTACGTTAGCCAATCGCATGCAGCGAGCTAAGCTCATCGTGTCGCACGCGCTAGCAGGTATGATAATTTTCCACGAACCTCGACGAGGCGTTTCTTTTACGATGGGAGTTGGTCTTTCCACGTTTGCAAGAGTTGCAAGGCCTGAAGCGGCGTGAGTTGATTGGGGTCGGTCGATCGTAATAGCTCCAACATTTGCTCGCCTTGATCGCGAAACAGGGCAAGTTGTCCGTCGTTTTTAGTTTTCTTACGCGACAGCTGCGGCGACTTAGCCTCTCGCTCAAACCCGCGCTGCAATTCGTCTAATACTTCCAAGCTTCTCACGATAACTGGCTTAGGAATGCCAGCCAGCTTAGCCACATGCACACCGTAACTCTTGCTCGCGCCGCCTTCCACGATTCGATGTAAAAAAGCGATCCCATCGCTCTTCGTCGCGCCATCACTATATTCACGCACTGCAACATTATAGTTGCGTACACCTCTGAGCATATCGGCTAATTCCGTAAGCTCATGGTAATGCGTCGCCACCAGCGTTCGACAGCCAATATCACTACTGAGATGCTCGGTAATCGCCCAAGCCAGCGAAAGCCCATCAAACGTAGACGTCCCACGACCAAGTTCATCCAGCACCACCAGCGAACGCTTCGTCGCATGATTCAAAATGGTCGCAGCCTCAGACATTTCCACCATAAACGTAGATTGCCCTCGCATGATTTCGTCCGACGCGCCAACCCTCGCAAAAATCCTATCCGTCGGCATAAAAGTCATTGCCGACGCTGGCACATAGGAGCCGATTTGGGCCAGCAACGTAAGCAGCGCCACCTGTCGAATGTATGTACTTTTACCAGCCATGTTCGGGCCGGTGATGACGAACACCATCGACTCGGGAGATGCCATCATGCAGTCATTAGGCACAAAACTACTGCCCAAGATATGGTCCAACACCGGATGCCTGCCGTCACGAATATCCAGCACACAATCATCGGTCATCACGGGCCTTGTATATCGCCGCGTCGCCGCTAACTCAGCCAGACCAGCGACACAATCCAATTCGCCAATCGCATTCGCAACACGCATCAAATCCGGCAAACGCTTAGCTACTTCGCTCCGAAGCTGTTCAAACAAATTTCTTTCAAGATCAATCGCGCGATCCGCCGCTGTCAACACTTCGGTTTCATGCTTTTTCAGCGCCTCGGTAATATACCGCTCCGCATTCTTTATCGTCTGCTTACGCACATATTCCGGCGGCACCAAATCACGAGAGGCGTTAGTCACTTCAAGATAATAGCCAAAGACGCGGTTGAACCCGACTTTGAGATGAGTAATTTTCGTGCGCTCACTCTCGCTTTTCTGATACGCCGCTAGCCAGGTTTGACCGTCGGCTCGGATGTTTCGTAAACGGTCCAACTCCGCATCAAAACCATCCGCGATGTAACCACCCTCGTTAGTCGTCGCAGGAACTTCCTCACGCAGCGCACTTTTTAGCTGGTCGGCTAGCTCACCAAGCCCGTCCAAATCCTTATGAATATCTTCCAGGATTTCAATCCGTGAACCCATCACCGGTTCTTGCAACGATGGCAGAGCAGTTAGCGCATTAGCTAATCCCAGCAAATCACGAGGGTTCGCCCGTGATAGCGCCACGCGACTCGCAATGCGTTCAACATCAGCTAGGCGGTTGAGACGATCTCGCGCCTGCTGCCTTTCCGTGCTATGTTCAACTAGAAAACCAATACCGTCCTGCCGCCTTAAAATCTGCGCCGAATCGATCAAAGGCCTTCGCAGCCAATGTCGCAGCTTACGCGACCCAATCGGATGAACCGTTTGGTCGATCGCAAACAGCAGCGTCCCCTCACGCGCGCCGCTTCTTAGCGTTCGGTCAATTTCCAGCGACCGCCATGTACTATGATCGATCTGAAGATAATCCTCACACGCACGTCGCGTCACTTTGGTGATATGCACCAGCGACGTCTTCTGCGTCTCCTGCAAATATTGGATCAACGCCCCAGCCGCACAAAGCGACGGCGTCATCTCCTCAAATCCAAAACCAGCTAGCGTAGCTACGTCAAAATGTTCGTGCAGCGTTTGCTTGGCTTGATAATCAGCAAATTCAAAATCAGGCCGGCGCGTGGTCATTACCCCGCATAAGCTATGAAGATCGTCCGCAATCGTTTTCACATCCGCCCGACCATCCACAATAAGAAGCTCAGCCGGGTGCGCTCGCACGAGTTCGTCCAGCAGCGTGGTTTGATTCAGATCAATAACTTCAAAACGACCACTGGCTAATTCCACCAGTGCAAGACCCACCTCTTTTTTCGTCACGCATATCGCAGCTAGCAGATTATCGTCACTGTCGCTTAGCAGATTATCATCCGTCAGCGTGCCAGCTGTGACGACCCGCACGATGTCGCGTCTCACCACACCCTTAGCCTCAGAGACTTTTTCCATCTGCTCCGAAATAGCAACCTTATATCCCGCAGCGACAAGTTTTGAGAGATACCCATCAAGCGCGTGATAAGGAATGCCAGCTAGCGGAACCGGATTATCTTTTGATCGAGATGTCAGCGTGATGCCCAACACCTTCGAGCAAAGCACCGCATCTTCATAAAACGTTTCGTAGAAATCCCCCATCCGAAAAAACAGAACCGCATCCCCAATACGCTTTTTCTGCTCGACATACTGACGCATCGCCGGCGTCAGCTTTTGCGGGTCCATGCTAGCCGCCTTAGCAGTGATTCCAGTCGAATTGGCCTCAAGCGTCGTCATCGTGACAAAAACCTCATGATTGTGCGTGCCGCATCGCCGCATCCTTAACTTCGATGCTATTCACCCAGCCACCAATGTACCATCAGCCCCCATTTTCCGCGACCAAAAAGGCCTTCTTCCCCCTGTTTTTTGTCGTACATCGCGCCGCCCGCTACAATAACTCCCATGAGTGAGAAAAAAGGAAAAGTAGTCGTAGCTATGAGCGGAGGCGTTGATTCCAGCGTCGCAGCCTTCCTGCTTGTCGAGCAAGGATACGAGGTCATAGGCCTGTTCATGCGACATGGCGTCAAAGAAGAAGCCCCAGCCCAAACCTGCGACACCAATGACGTCAGCCTGGAAATCGCACCACGCACCCATCAAGGCTGCTGCAGCGCCCTCGATGCCGGGGACGCACGATTCGTAGCTGGCATGTTAGACATCCCCTTCTACTCACTAAACTTTGAACACGACTTCGACGAACTCATCGACTACTTCGCCGACGAATACGCTCAAGGCCGAACCCCCAACCCCTGCATCGTCTGTAACGACAAACTCAAGTTTGGCCGCATCGTCGAATACGCGGACGCCGTTGGCGCAGACTACATCGCTACCGGTCATTACGCCCAAATTTCAACCCGCGACGGCAAGCCTTCACTCATGCGCGGCATCGATAGCGCCAAAGACCAATCCTACGTTCTGTTTGGACTCGAGCGCGATGTCTTGGACCGCGTTCTATTTCCCGTAGGCCAATACACCAAACCGCAAATTCGTGATCTAGCTGCCAAGTTTAATTTACCCAACCGCGACAAGCCCGACTCCGTCGAAATTTGTTTCGTACCCGACCGCGACTACGCCCGCATCGTCAAAGAACGCCGCCCCGACGCCTTCAAGCCAGGCGACGTCATAGACAACGAAGGTAATATCATGGGCCAGCATAACGGCATTGGCCACTATACCGTAGGCCAGCGACGAGGTCTGGGCATCGCTGCGCCAAACCCTATCTACATAAACCAAATAAACGTCGGCGAAAATACGGTTACGGTCGGCGAAGCAGATTCCTTGCTTAACACTGGCCTCATTGCTAAGCGCGTCAGCTTTCTCGTCGATGAACCAGGAAAATCTTTTCGAGCAAACGTACAAATTCGCTACTTGCATCGAGCCGCCTCAGCTACGGTACAAGTCACCAATGACGGCGAAGTCGAAGTTGTTTTTGACGAACCCCAACGAGCAATCACGCCCGGACAGGCCTGCGTTTTCTATGACGGCGATGTGGTCATTGGCGGAGGCTGGATTGAGCGGGCGATGCGCAAAAATAAAGCGCCCCAACCGACGTAGCCAATCCTTGACTCGTCGGGTAGGACGCTCCTAGTGTCTCACTTCCTTGTGGGACATGCGGCGCTAAGCAGCGCCGGCAATAGACTGTTCCTTGTCAGCGGAAACCAATCCCAATTGTTCTTCTAATTCTTCGACCAACACATTAAGGTCTTGCTCACGTTGACCAGCCGGGGTCATCCAACGGGCAGGTTCACTAGCCTTGAGGATTTTTCCGATACGCCGACACGCAAGAATAACCGTCGAATGATTCTTATTGCCCATATACCGCCCAATTTCCGGGAAGCTCATCCCCGTATGCTTGCGGGCAAGATACATCGCAATACCACGGGCCAGGGCAATCGTGCGAGATTTCCGCGACGTGTGTAAATCAGCCGGCGTTAAGCCAAAGAAGATAGCTACGACGGTTTCAATATCAGAAAGCACCACAACCGGAGCCGTCTGACGAACCAAGTCACGCATCGCACGCTCAGCCAGCGATACTGTAATAGGCTGACCCATCACCTGAGCCTGAGCCACGACCTTCAACAACGCGCCTTCCAACTCGCGGATATTAGCCCGGAAGTTTTCTGCAATGTGCATGATGACGGCTTCACCAATATCGACCTGCAACAGTGACGCACGACGACGCAACACTTCCGCTCGTACCGCTACGTCAGGCGAATCTACACGGACGACCATGCCAGATAGGAAACGACTCACCAACGACTCGGAAAAATGACCGATCATTTTTGGGTGAGCATCGGAAGCTAGCACAATCTGCTTACCAGCTGCGTCAATCGACTTAAACGTATTTAAGAATTCTTCCTGCGTACCACGCTTGTTGGCGAAGAAGTGTACGTCATCAATAATCAAAACATCAAGATTACGATACTGCTCACGGAACGCACCTTCTTCACGGGCACGAACGGAGAACACGAAGTCGTTCGTGAACTCTTCGCCGGATACATACTTCCAGGTTAACTGTGGCGCATGTTCGGTCAGGTGATTGCAGATGCCTTGAAGTAAATGCGTTTTACCCAGCCCGCAACCACCGTGAATGAACAAAGGGTTGTAAGTCTTACCCGGAGCCTCAGCCACTGCTACCGCTGCGGCATGGGCCATGCGATTGGAAGCACCAACCACAAAGGAGGACAACTTACCCTTCAATCGCGGTCTAGCTATCACCTGCCCAGGATGGCGAGGTTGCCTAGCCAACCTTTCCGGATTGTGGGTCACAAAATCCAATTGACGATCAGGCTGCTTCTTACGAAGGTCTTTCGCAAGCAGCGGATCGATGGCGAAGCTGAGGGTGTATCGGTGTCCCGTCACCTCCTCGATCGCTTCTAAAATAGTGTCAGAAAAGTGTCGCTCAATCCAATCACTAATAAAGTGGTTGGGAGCATTCACCCGACAGTATTGGTCCGTGAACAAAAACCTGGTGGCGTTCTTGAACCAAACATTGAATCGCTGCGATCCAATTTTGTCGGCTATACGTGCTTCCACTTGCGTAACGGCGTCAGTAGCGCAGACAGTCACCGCGACCTCCTTCAAAAAAAGAATAGGAAAAAAATAGAAACCAAAATATATTGCTACGAATCTAACCAAACGTGCAAGACAAATGTAGATTGCAGTACAGTGACCGAGTCATACTGGCAAATCCCGTTGTGCCCTTGCGTGTGATGCCCTTGCACCCAACAAGAATCAATTTACCAATACTGATAACGATAGTCAACACTTTTTTTGTACTATTAGAGCGCGAGCGCTGTCAAGTTATCAACCATAAGGACTTAGCGAAAAAAATAAATCTTTGCCCACGAACCCATCCACATCGGCGAGGCACCTTTGTGGATAACAGCAATTTATTTTAATTTATTTCGCAAAATGTCTAATGATTAAGCGGTGTTCAGGTAGCGATCCACGCCTGGCGCTCCAGCGCGTGTTCAAAATTCCATCGATCATACATGCGCCGGGCCGGATGGTTTCGCGCATCAACAGCAAGTGTCACCAACCTGTCACCAGCCTCTCTCGATGTGTCAATAACGCGACAGAGTAGTGCATCAGACACGCCTTGGCCGCGGACAGGCTTAGCCACACCAATATAGACGATTTCCACAGCAGGTTGAAATTCTATCTTGTTTACCAAAACCACACCCGCTGGTTTTCCACCGGCTAGGGCAACCCACCATCGCGATGGCGTGAAAATCCCCGTGGCACGATGGTCCGCCAACACCTCCTCGACAGGCCGAAGACCGCTAAGTTCTGCACAGTCAAGGGTTTCCGAATACGAGGCCTGGAGCGCTTCACAAAAAAGACCTACTTTGTCCTCGCTAAATGAAACCCAATCCAACGGGGCTTGGCGGGCATAAGATTCGTTTTGGCGAGAAACGCCGCGCGTAAGATAGATTAGATTGGTAAGATGAGAGAACTTGCTTTGCTGCAAAATGTCAATCTCGAAGGGTAAAATTGGATCAACCAAGGCCTCTAAAAGCCCGATTGCTTTGGTCCTGACCAATGCTACCAGGCCATTAAGGCACGCCACCGCGGCCTCTGACCGCCCGGTTTCTTGCTGGTCATCGACTCCAAAGAAGACCAGTCCTGCTCCGCCGGGAGACTTAACAACCAAGGCAGCGGCGGCCAGATGCGAGCCAATGTAGCAACCGCACAAAAATAAGTCAGCCTCAGTACCTCGCTGACGATTGGAGATCAAGCCTGCGACTTTTGCCCCAGGCTCCCCATGAGGCCTCCAGCATTCGCCCATCGCCATATGTAGCCCCTGCATATAATCCGGGTGGTCTTCATCCATCACGGAAGCTGAATTATTGCGAGAAAGTGAGGTCATTGTTCAAAATACCTTTTTGCAATTACAGCGTAAGCGAAGTGAGCCGCATGCTTCAGCTTGCGCGGAGTTTGAATGTTAATGGACACACAGATAAAAACAAACGCTGCACCTGACCGTAACAATTATTCAGCCAGGGATTAAGACGGTGAGGATGTGACTATCCGCTCAGGCAGTAAAAAAACGGCCTACCTCATGGATTTTCATGAGGCAGGCCGCATGGTTGTTATTGGCTTAGATGCCTATGTAATGGAAAGCCTCAAATAGGCTCACCACATTCCGGGCATCGGGGCTGCGATAATCCCCTGAGAATATGGCTACATTTCCGGCAACGTGTTTCACCGTCCCCTCTGGCAGCACTAATCGTTACCAGCACCCACCCAAGCCCGCACATCACGACGAGCGCAATGGGTATCATGCGCCAAATAAACGCGAAAAGTCATAATTTTTATGCACTCGAGCGTCGTATGCAAGATAAATACACAGGATCGCGGTTAGTACGCTCAACGCAATAGTGATGATACCGCTAATTTTTCGCATGTGTGTCACCTTGAATATCCAAAACATAGCCTGCCTCATTTATAGTGAGAGAGGCAGGCCGCGTGGTTGTCTTTGGCTTAGATGCCTATGTAATGGAAAGCCTCAAATAGGCTCACCACATTCCGGACAGCGAGGCTGCGAAAGCCCCCTGAGAATATGGCTACATTTCCGACAACGAAGCTCACCGTCACCCCGCGATTCGCCAAACGTCATCAACGCCCAGCCAACGAGGCTGCAAGCGGTGAGCATGACGGGTATCGGGATAACAGGCCACGGAAAATAAAAATACATTCCGCGAATACCCTGCACACCCTTTCTGTACATGCAGTACAAAACGAAAATCCATGCGAATACAGCCAACACACTAAACATCAACGTAATGGCGCGGTTAGTATTTCGCATAATTACCATCTATGTTATCAATGGCTGCGCTTTGCGTATAGTACGAATTCTTAGTCACCCATTATATATGCTGATACCACAAACGCACCAGCCCCCCCCCCCCGGGGGTTGTCAAGGAAAAAATGAAATATATTTTTGTCTCCTGTGCGGCGTGTGGGGCAAATCTCGAAACAATCTCCGTTTACCAGGGGTTCTGTCGGAGCCGGTAGCGCAAGCGCCCGGTGTCTTCGAATTGTCACAGAATAACAAACTTATCATATGATTTCGGTGTCTATGTCGAATTGAAAACACGGGTCGCTCGCGCTCGCCGCTCGGATTTTCTTGGTAGACCTGTTTAGCTAGGTAGGCTTCCCGGTGTACATCGAAACGCCCTACCGTTACTATTTGAATGCCGCGAACATGGCACTTTAACAAGCCTCACGGAAAACGGTAAAGGCAGGTCTACGACCGTGCCCTACAAGAAGTAAGCCTGTCACCGATTTCCCAAGCACAAAAATAATAGACACGGGTCATCACGACTTAGGTATTTCACCATAATTTTTGCGCGAATCGGCTACGGAATTGGAAAGTGGGCAGTTGACGGGTTGTGCGTTAACTCAACTATGGAGCATCGGGGCTATTTCCATCGATTCGTTGGCTGCATCAAGCTCGTCCAGCAGCGCGAATAACACACGATGGTCGCAGGGTTTAGTGCAGAAAAAGTCTGCGCCGGCGTAGTCAGCCATTTGTTCGATGTAGTTTCGTGATAGCTTATTTTTGGCGTCGGTCATCATAACGATCATGGCGTCGAGGTTTTGCCAGCAGCGACGCACGTTGGCACACACCTCGAAGGCGTCCATGTCTGTGAGGTTCATATCGAGAATGAGCGCATGACACAAGCTGACTTCGCCGTGCCAGATGGCGTCTTCACCGAGAGAAAAAGAGTCTACTCGATACCCTGCATCTTCTAATTGATCGCTAAGATGTGCGCGAGGCGCATCGTCCGCATCGGCTATCACCACGCGATATTGCTTCGCGCTCATGCCTCTCCCCTTGTAATTGATCCGGGCACGATGGAATCAATACTTGACGTGCCCGGCCCCTCCAGCGTTAGTGTAGAATACGTAGCGTCGGTGGACCAGAGATTTCCCTATGTTTAGCGGAGGCGATGATACGTCCGGTATTGTGGTTGCTTTAGCAGCACAGTCGCTTTTGTAAGTTAAATCAAGTGAGCCGCATGCTTCAGCTTGTGCGGTGCTTAGAATCTTTAACCGCGATATTCGCAACGGGCGTTGCAAGTCTCAGCTATGTTGATTTGCGACAGGATAGGAAGCGTTGGTTTTAGCTGGGTCCATATCCAACGGGCGAGGATTTCCGAAGTTGGATTTTCCAGGCCTTCGATATCGTTGAGATAGTGATGGTCCAGTCGATCATAGATAGGAGCGAAAAGTTGTTTGATCTGCGCAAAGTCAATTAGCCAACCTTTTTGCGGATCAATGTTTCCCTCGCAAGCAAGCTCCACCTGAAAACTATGGCCATGTAGTCTGGCGCATTTGTGACCCTCGCCGGCGTTGGGTAATAGGTGGGCCGCCTCGAAGGTGAACTTGCGAACGATACGAACGGTATCGCTCGGCTGTGGGACTGCAGGAATGGAATCAGGCATCGCGCGGCTACTCATTGTCCTCTGGATACAGGATTTCAAATAGCTCGACTTGGAAAACGACGGTCTCTCCGGGGGCGATCATCTCCGGGACGCCACGATCTCCAAAGGCTAAATGGGGAGGGAGAATGAACATCCATTTTCCACCCTCGTGCATCATGGAAACACCTTCTTCCAATCCCTTGACGAGGTTGGACAGTATTTTACTAGGGGCTTGTTTCCCTCGATAGGTACTTTCGATGTCGCGGCCATCGAGACCCGATACTTTATAGTGATACGAGATCGTATCGGTTAGCATGGGGGCCGCGCCCGTCCCTTTTCGCATAACGGCATATTTTAATCCGGACTCTGTCGTGGTGAATTTTGAGCCAGCTTCTTTTTCGATTCGTATCATTGCGTCATCGAGCACGCGTTGCCTGGCATCAATAGCCTCTTGTCGTAATCGATCAGTCTCGGCTTGGAGTGCTTCCACGACGCCTTGGGCAGCTTTACGATCGTAATTACCTTCCAAGCGAATAGTCTTGATCCTAATGGGCGAGACTGGTACGACGTCTAATAAGCCATTGGCGAAGTCAGGGTGCGTACTTAGTGATACGCCAGAGATTTTGTCGGCTACGTCCATACCCTCTACGACGCGGCCTATGACTGTATATCCACCGAAGTCGCGGGGATCTCCCAGCGACTGATTGTTGCGGGTGTTGATAAAGAATTCCGCCTGTGTGGAGTTGGTAACATTAAATGCGTGGTACATCGCTACCGTGCCACGACGGTGTCGCATGTCTTCTGTCCACTCTAGCTTGATGCCGGGTCGCAGTCCGTTCTCTCGCGGTTTCATCTTCGTCGTGAACTTTCCACCCTGAATCAGCTTACCTTCCAGTACGCGATGGAAAATAAGCCCGTCGTAATAACGTTTGTTTACATAGTCCAGGAAATTAATGACAGACTTGGGTGCGGTCGTGGCATCCAATTCCATAATCACGTCGCCTAGCGTAGTCGTCATGCGCACGCGCGGGTGTAATCCGTCGGCAGACGACTTGCCTGACTGGGCAAGGGTAGTAGTAGCCTGGCAGGATAGGATAAGCAAAGCCGCTGTCGCCCATTTCGAGCATGTGAAACATGTTGAGCATGTCCAATTTGAACGGTACATGAAAATCAATCCATCAAGGGTTATTTTTTGGGAAACTTTTTATCGAGAATACTGTTCCACTCGCCGAGTTGCTCTTTTTGCGCATCGAACAGTGAAGCCGCATCCCCTGAAATCGTAACGCTATTCATACAGTCGCCATCTGATACCGCATCGACAACGGATTGCCCATCGGTGACTTTCCCGAAGACAGTGTGCTTATCGTTGAGCCAATCCGTAGCAATATGGGTTACGAAAAACTGGCTGCCGTTGGTCCCCGGTCCAGAATTAGCCATCGACAACATACCAGGCGAATCGTGACGCCGCGTGGGATGGAATTCATCTTTGAACTGATATCCAGGACCACCAGAACCTGTACCGGTTGGGTCGCCGCCTTGAATCATAAAATCGGCAATGACCCGATGGAAGTTCAGTCCGTTGTAATACCCGCGCTGGGCTAAGTTGACGAAGTTGGCTACTGTAGCCGGCGCTTCATCTGGAAAAAGTTCCACATGAATCTCGCCTTTGTCCGTAGCGATAACAGCCGATAGGCCTGTGCTTGATTGCGCATTATCTGTCATAGTTTCATGTTCCGTTATTAGGCCAATTTACTTACTGCTTAGTGGCATATTATTTTTTGACGATTACTGATTTAATGATGACCGGCGTAACAGGTACTACCTTGCCGCCAGGATATTTTGGATTTACTTCAGTCTTGGTAGTACGAATTTTTTCGACCACGTCCATCCCCTCAACCACCTTACCAAACACCGCATAAGCTGCGCCACCGCTGCTGGGCATGTCTAAATTTTTGTTATCTTTTACGTTTATAAAAAACTGTGACGTCGCAGAATCCGGGGCACCGGTGCGGGCCATCGCGATGGTCCCTATGACATTTTTAAGACCATTTTTCCATTCATTCTTGATCGGCGAATGCATGCCAGCCGTCTTTTTGTTTAGGTCTTTGTCCATCCCGCCGCCCTGAATCATAAAGGTGGGGATGACGCGATGGAATACCGTACCATTATAAAACCCCTCCTTAGCATATCGTAGAAAATTAGCCGTGCTAATTGGCGCTTTTTCGATGTCCAATTCAAGCACGATATTACCTAGTGAGGTTTCCAGCGTAACTCGGGGATTGGTTTTCCCCTCTGCAAAAGCTGAGGCCGAGATCAAAGTCATAGCCAATAATGTTGTCATGGTGCGCATTTGATATATTCCTTAAAAAAGTCGTAAAAGTCTTAGTCGTAATCGTGTCACGCTACGGTAGTGCAATAAGTTCAACCTCAAAAATCAACGTCGCCTTAGCGGGAATAGAAGGAGGTCGGCCATTTTCGCCATAAGCCAGGTCAAAAGGAATCTCCAGACGTCGTTTCCCACCTACATTCATTGTCGCTAATCCTTCTGTCCAACCCTTGATTACCTGATTGAGGCCAAACGTCGCAGGCTGACCACGTTGGACAGAGCTATCGAAAATCTTGCCGTCTGTAAGCCAACCGGAATAATGCACCGTCACTTTGGATTGCGCGCTTTCAGGTGATGGGCCATCCCCAACTTTGATGTCCCAGTACTTTAGTCCCGATTCTGTAGTAACCAATTTAAGGCCTTCAACCGACGTCTGCTCTGGTGCTTTTGGGGGCATAATAACATCCAATAATTCTACTTCAAAAATCAAGGTAGCCTTCGCCGGAATTTTCGGAGGTCGGCCACTTTCGCCATAAGCTAACTGGTAGGGGATTTCGAGGCGGCGCTTACCGCCGACTTTCATAGAGCCAACGCCTTCAGTCCATCCCTTGATGACCTGGTTGAGGCCAAACGTTGCTGGTTGACCTCGTTGAACAGAACTATCAAACAGCGTTCCATCTTGCAACCAGCCGGAATAGTGTACCTTTACTTTGGTTTTCGAGTTAGGAGGCATGTTACCGTCCCCTACTTTGATGTCCCAATACTTTAGACCGGAAGGTGTGACAACTTCCTTGAGACCTTCAACCGAAGCCTGCTTCAGGTCTTCCGCGTTTGCCTGAGCTGGCGTCATGGTAATTATGGCCAGCGTAGCCGCCACGGCCAACGCGCTGGTTCGCATAGTGTTAAATCTAATCATGATCTATTGTTCCCCTAAGTTTGGTTTAATATTTCATCCAGGTCCATTCCCTTATAAGAGGCGGTATTGTCCATATTTATCTATAGTATGCAAACTTATCACAAGGGTACAGATAAAGGAACCTCAGACGAGACATTTGGCGTTCTTCGCTGTCCAACCAGAATTACGCGGGGTACGATGTGAACAGCTTATGTGTCGGTGATGCCTCAGGCTATCTGCCATAAAGACGCTTTTTAGAAAGGTCGCCCCATTTTGACGGCTGGTGCAGAGGTCCATAGCGACGCTGGAACGAGTTTGTTGCGAAATCGTAACTTCATCCTCCTGTGGTGCGCCTACGCTGTCAGCGCCATGGGCGACCACTTATCAGAGATGGCTATCCTCAAAACACAAAACGCTCTCGACGCCAATGTAGACATGACCGCGCTCAACGCTCGGATGACTTTCACCTTTTTCCTCCCATTCTTTCTATTCAGCGCAGCCGCTGGCGTATTAGCCGACCGATTGCCGCGACGAGCGCTAATGGTCAGCGCCGACCTCATGCGCTGCATCATTTTAGCTTCGTTCGGAGCGCTCATCCTATGGACCCAGGACTGGGGCGTATGGGGGGTGTTCTTGCCCTTGAGTTTGGTCGGCGCTTTCGCGGCTATCTTCTCGCCCGCCCGCTCTGCGCTACTATCAAATATCGTTCATCCCAACGAATTAGCCCGCGCCAACGGTATGATTAGTGGTCTGGGAATCATCGCCACCATGGCTGCGGCGAAGATTGGTGGATACTTAGCCGATTACTACGAACCCTCAGTCGCCTTTCGGGTCGATGCCGCTACCTTCGTAGTCAGCGCCGTATTGCTGATGCTCATGACCTCACATGGTACGCCACCCGTTAAAGCTTCGGCCAAAAAAAACAGCGTACTAACCGACCTTCGCGCGGGCTTTCGTTATGCTAAATCGCATCGCCACGTCGCCGAATTCATAGCCATCGCTGCCCTGGTCTGGTTTTGCGGGCCGTTGGTCAATAGCGTACTCCCCGCCATCGTGCGGGACGTTTACGAAGGAACCTATCAAGACATCAGCAACTACCGCGCCCTACTGGGCCTGGGCTTTATATTTGGTGCCGTTATCGTGTCAGTAATCGCGGGATCACTACAAAGCGGCATCATCATCACCTGGAGCTTATTCGGCATTTCAGCTAGCGTAGCTGTTCTGGCGTCTTCGGTTATTTTCTCACGATGGGGATTCCAAGCTAGCACTCTGGCTTTCATCGGCGGATGCGGTGTTGTCGGGGCGGGCATGTTCACCGTGGCCATCATGGCTACATTTAATGCCATGTTGCAGCGGACCGTAACGAATCGATATCGAGGCCGCATATTTGGCGTGACCGACGTATCCACCGTCGGAGCATTGCTATTAGCCACCGGGGCATTGGGGTTCCCCACATCATTCCGCGTAGACCGCTGGGTGGGAGAGATTCTCTTGGTCGTCACGCTGCTCACTTTTTCCGCAGGACTATATACCTTTTTTACAAGGCTTAAACGAAACTATATGGACGACGCCATGGTGCTGGTATGTTGCCACCTAGCCCAATTCATCTCGCGGTTCTGGTGGCGCATGCAGCGTCTAGGCCCAGCGACATTGCCACGCACAGGAGGTGTAATCGTCACAGCGAACCATACTTCTTCCGCAGACCCATTTTTATTACACGCGGCTGCGACTTATAGATTAACTTCGTATATGTTCGCCAAAGAACATGCCGAAAAACCGTTCATCAGATGGTTCGCCAAAAAAGTCGAATGCATTCTCGTGAAGCGCGATGGACAAGATACTGGTGCGACGAAACAAGCGATGCGGTTATTGCGCGAGGGGAAAGTCGTCGGCATTTTCATCGAAGGGGGAATCGTACCTCCGGGCGAAGTTGGCGTACCCAAGGACGGCGTCGCGATGCTTGCACTCAAAACCGGTGCGACGGTGATTCCGGCTTATATTAGCGGTTTAACCTATTATGATAGTATGCTACTAGCCTTTATCATGAGGCATCATGCGCGGGTGCGCATGGGCCAAGCTGTGGACCTGTCCGAGTTTAGAGAGGGAAAAGCCAGTCGAGAGCAAATTCGACAGGCGACGCAAAAAATTTACGCAGCCGTCCAAGCGCTTGCACCGTCCCATTTTGAAAATAATAAAACTCCCCTATAATAGGCTGTGGGTAGTGACTATTTAAGAATCAGGAAAACATAACATGGATACATTAAACACATTACAACTTTGGGATCGCTATAACCAATACATATTGCGCGCAGACAATATCAGGCTTTCGCTCGACATTAGCCGAATGCGTTTCGACGAAACTTTTTTTGATCGGCTGAATGTGCCTTTTGCCCAGGCGTTTACCTCCATGTCATTGCTTGAAGGTGGCGCGAAAGCCAATATCGATGAAGACCGCATGGTGGGGCACTATTGGCTAAGGCAACCTTCGCTATCGCCGAACGATGTCATTCGCGAGGACATCGAAAAAACCGTCGAAGACATAAAAAAATTCGCTCAAGACGTGCATGACGGCGCGATCAAACCTAATAAGTCGGATGGCTTTTATGCCGTATTACTTATCGGAATTGGCGGCTCAGCCCTTGGTCCACAGTTTGTTTGCGACGCACTAAGCACGTCGGATGACCCTATGATTGTAAGGTTTATCGACAACACCGACCCGGAGGGCATCGATCGCATTCTGGATGAACTCTCAGACATGCTGGATCAAACGCTCACGCTGGTAGTATCAAAATCCGGCGGCACCACGGAAACTCGAAACGCCATGCTCGAAGTGAAGCAGGCTTATGAACAGGCCGGTTTATCCTTCGCCCAGCACGCCATAGCTATTACTTGTAAAGATAGTCAGCTAGATAAATTAGCAGCCCAGGACCAATGGCTTCGGACGTTTCCCATGTGGGATTGGGTCGGTGGTCGCACCTCCGTACTGTCCGCAGCCGGGCTTCTACCTGCTGCGTTGCAAGGCGCAGACATCGAGGCCCTTCTTTACGGAGCACACAAATGTGATGTCCTCACGCGCGGCGCGACCGTATTAGAAAACCCTGCAGCTATGTTAGCCGCGATGTGGCACTACGCCGGCGAAGGGCAAGGCTCACGCAACATGGTCGTGCTGCCGTACAGTGACCGACTTGCTCTTATGGGAAAATATCTGCAACAACTGGTGATGGAGTCGATCGGCAAATCACATGACCGAGACGGTGTGCAGGTTAACCAAGGACTAACCGTTTATGGCAACAAGGGAACGACTGACCAGCATGCGTTTGTGCAACAACTCCATGAAGGCCCCAGCGATTTTTTCGTCACGTTCATCGAGATATTAAAACATCGGGATGAAGCCTCGGTCATGGTATCCCCCAACGTCACAGCCGGGGATTACCTGGACGCTTTTCTTCACGGAACCCGAAACTCGCTTTATAGCAATAGCCGGGATTCCTTAACCATAACCCTCGACTATCTCGACGCCCGCGCACTTGGCGGGCTAATCGCACTCTTCGAACGCGCGGTTGGCTTATACGCAGAGATCATCAACATAAACGCCTACCATCAGCCAGGCGTCGAACACGGCAAGCAAGCCGCCAGCGAAACCATCGCCCTGCAAGCCTTAGCCCTGGCGCATCTACGAGCTAATTCGGACAAACCGTGGACCGCCCAATCACTAGCCGACGCCATCGGTCAGCCCGAAATCGCGGAAAGCCTATACCACATATTACGTCACGCATCCGCAAATCCAGACCATCGCGTAACCATCCAGCCCGCAGACAGCCCAGCCTCAACCCAATTTCAGTCTTTATAGCCTCTCAGGGGCTATCGACAACGGGTTCTGCTTGACGGAATGCGCCTGTTACTTTCAAATAATGTATCCGACGGGGTATTCTGTCGGGTGAATTGGGGGCAGGGGGCTTGCGCTTAAAATTTAGTCTACGGAGTTTATCGATATGCCTGTAAAGGTCATTCGTACGTTATCACTGTTCGCCGTCCTATGCCTTGCCATCGCACCCGCTGCGGGCCAGGCACAAATGGTCGAAGATGCTACGCTTCGTGACATCGGTCTTTCGACTTATTGGCGGGCACAGTTACCCCTAGCCGCTGACGATACCGTCGTGCAATCGTTCCTCGTGGACGAAGCGCTATATGTCACAACCAAAAACGGCACGATATTTGCTCTAGTCGCTGAAGCGGGATTGATCCGCTGGGCGGACAAAATCGCCGACAAAAGTTATACCATCTACGCACCGAGCCATGCCTGGACGCCTGACGGCACTGGGCCGGTGATTGTCACGACGACGACAAAGATTCATATCATGGATCGTTATTCGGGGAAGCGCATTAATTCCTTCACCCCAGCTTTCCCACCAGGCAGCACCGCTATCGGCATAGAAAACGAATTGTACCTTGGCAGCGCAGACAGTTTGTTCTATTCATTATCCTGGCAACCGAAGCGCGGCACGATACCGATGAAGCGATGGGAAGTTCGCGCTGGTGGACCAGTTACGGCTGCGCCACAGTTTCTCAGCGGAGATAGCCTGCTTTTCGCCTCACAAAGTGGCCATGTTTTTTCATGCACGATGAGTGACAAGGTGCTAAACTGGTCCTATCGCATTGGCCAAGCCGTGGTTGCTTCGCCAGCCGTTGATGAAACTGGCGTCTATGTCGCTAGTTTGGATCGTTCTCTTTATAAAATCGACGCAGACAACGGGCAATTGCTATGGCGTCATCGGATGCCAAGCCCCCTTCGTGACGCGCCCGTCGTGGTAGACAAAATGGTCTATCAATATTGCCAGGGATACGGCATCGCAGCCATCAATCGTGACAGCGGCAAGGAAGCATGGCAGTACCCCAACGGCCTGGCTTTCGCAGCTCAGGACCAGCGAATGGTATACCTGTTCGCCAATGGCCCATCTCTCATGTGCATCAATCACGAGACTGGCCAAGCGAATGGTCGCGTGTCGTTGACGGATGCCCATCATGCTACGGTTAATGCCCAAAGCGACGCCGTCTTTCTAATCGGCAATCATGGCCAAGTGTTGTGCGCCCGACCCAGCGGTGTTTCTTATCTCCGACAAAATGCTGTATCCGTCATGAAAGAGAGACTGACGCTACCGCCACTTAAAAAAGGCGACGGCAGCAACGACCCATTCCCAGCCACTGCGACTGGCGATTCGGGAAAGAATGATCCGTTGCGTAGCGAATTCGACGCCAATTAGTCGCTACTTCGCACCCAAGAAAACAGGGTACAAGACAGTTTCGGCGGGATGGGTACACCGAGAGGGGTCAGAGCCGCACGGCGCCAGCCTGCGGGCCTGATGAGTCAACATGGCCAATTGCAACCAGCCGCTGGTATGTCACCAGGCTTGCGCCAGGTGCTCTGGCATGACTCGCCGCCAACTCTGTCTCGCACCCAAGAAAACACACCGTTGCCCCAATAGCTTTTCCGTTGTCAAATACGCGGCGCGTAGTGACGTGTATTAGATTTATCAAAAGCGAATTCCTTGAAGTTGTGGATACCCCATGAGCCAATCACCCATCCGACGTGCCTTGATTAGCGTTTTCGATAAAACCGGCGTGGTCGCCTTTGCGAAAACACTGGTCAACGAATTTCAGATCGACATTATTTCCACCGGAGGCACAGCCGTGCTTCTCAAGGAAAATGCCATTCCAGTGACACTCGTTGAAGACCTGACCGGATTCCCCGAAATGATGGATGGCCGAGTTAAGACCCTCCACCCCAGAGTTCATGCAGGACTACTCGCAGACCGCCGCAATCCCGACCACATGAAACAGATGCAGGCCCAGGGCATCGAACCAATTGATATGGTGGTGGTTAATCTCTATCCGTTTTCGCAAACCATCGCCCAGCCAGATTGCACGTTCGACCAGGCGATAGAAATGATTGACATAGGCGGGCCTAGCATGATGCGGGCCGCTGCGAAAAATCATAAACATGTGCTAGTCGTCAGCGACGCCTCTCGTTACGACGAAACCCTAGCCGCCCTGCGCAAAGGGGGGGAAGCTATCCAATCGGCACGCCAAAGTGGCGCATTAGCCGTCTTCCAACAAACAGCCGACTATGACCGTGCGGTGGCAGATTGGTTTAAGAATCAACTGCAATCGCAAGGCAATGTAGACGGACAGGCTAATGCTGCGGCCTCACTCACGTTACCAAAATTTCAACCTGTCCTGGGCAAGCCGCTGCGCTACGGAGAAAATCCTCATCAAACCGCGCACCTTTTGCAACATGATAACGACGCAAGAAAAATTGATCTCACCATAGCTGAAGATGGGTTCGACAGTGCCAAGTCCATGTCTTTCAACAACTATGTGGACGCCAGTGCAGCCGTGGATTTGTGCGAAGATTTGCATCGCGGCTTTGCAGATAAATCCGTCTGCGTTTTCGTAAAACACACCAACGCCTGTGGCTGTTGCGTAGATGATGACCCGCTAGAGGCCTATCGCAAGGCGTATTTGGGCGATCCCAACGCCGCGATGGGCGGCATTTTAGCCTGCAATTTTAAGGTCGAAGCCGAATTCGCTACCGTTGTCATGGAAACCTACGACCGCTGGGGCAAGGCTGCCGGCGCCGGCGGATTCTTTGTCGAAGTATGGTCAGCTATTGCTTTTTCTGATGAAGCTGTCGACATCATTCGAGACCGTAAGAAGTGGGGGGCTAATGTACGCCTGCTCCAACTGGGCAACTACGACAATGCACCGCAGGCCGGTGAGCTGGACTTGAAGAATATTGCTGGTGGCGCGCTGCTACAGCTTCGTGATACCGTAGGTCTCAATGAAGACGAATGGAAGACGGCCACCAAGCGTGAGCCAACTGAGCAGCAGCTTCTCGACCTGCGCCTAGCGTGGCTAACCTGCAAACACACCAAGAGCAACGCGATTACCATCTGCAGCGGCGGTATGTTAATTGGTAATGGTGCAGGTCAGATGTCCCGCGTCATGAGTTGTCGCATCGCCACTTGGTTAGCCAAGGAAAATGGCCACGGCGATAAACTTAGCGGAGCCGTCGCAGCTTCCGACGCCTTCTTCCCATTCTCAGATGGGCCGGAAATCCTAGCTGACGCCGGCGTGACATCCATCATTCAGCCGGGCGGATCAAAACGCGATAGCGACACCGTCACCTTATGTGACGACCGCAGCGTAGCTATGCTAATGACAAGCACAAGACACTTCAAACACTAAGTCCCTTCCTATCGAGCCGCGGGTTTCAACCCGCGCGGAGTTGGCGTGTCATGGAGTCGAAATGTCGAATAGACCCTTTCCCCAATAAATGGAAAATGTGAACAGAGTGCTGTCACAATCGTCATTTCTGCCCTATTTCGAAGATTTGAAGGCCAAAACCCATAAACATGCTTGAATATAGGGTATGGAATCTGCTATACTGCCTTTTCGTGCTGCGGAGTTCTCCGGGGCATCCGTAAGGTCTGTTGAGAAACGTTGAATGGTTAGCCTGCATGTTCAGGTCGGGGAAATTTATGTTCAGTTGTATTCGTTTCGTGTCGCTATTTGTGATGGCCTCAAGCAGCGTAGCCCTCGGCGAAGTGCCACAGCCGATGAGTGCGTTGCCGGGTAGGCAGGCCATCGCTCCGCAGATTCTTCCTCCGCAAAGCGAGGGAATTACCAAGCCGATAGAAACCCGATCAGAACCGCAAGTACGAAAAGACCCCGGCGACATCATAGACGGCTCAATTGTTACGTTGGGTTTGGATGACTGCGACACGCCGATCAGGCCGAACAACGATTGCAATCAAAATGGCGTAGCTGATGAGTGCGAGATTGATTGCAATGTCAACGACATAGCTGATGCATGCGAAATCGTAACCGACCCATCTCTTGATTGCGATTCAAATGGTGTAATAGATGCGTGTGGTTTGACATCGTTAGATATGCTGTCTGATCCGTTTTTACAAGATAATACTTATGGCTGGTCTTTCGATGTGCAACATGATCTACTTGTTGTCAGTGCAAGGGTGTCCAAAGTGGTGTATGTATATCGCAAGATTGATACGACATGGGGATATGAAAGTACGCTGTTACCATCGATAGATGGGGAAAGAGACTTTGGATTAGAAGTAGCTATTTTCGATGGTGAAATAGCTGTCATATCAAATGTGGGTATTAGTTTTTATCATTTTACTGAATCGACTTGGCAGCTCAAAGACTATATATCGGTTTTCAATTTGAAAAATTTCAAATTTGGAAAGGACTTAATAGTTGCACGTACTCAAAATTTTCGGGATCTACCTCATGTCTGGAGACGTATCAATGGGGTTTGGAATGATACTGAATACATCGGAATCGAGAATAAACTTGCAGTAGATATTCGAGCCTTGGGACGCGCTTTGGCGATTCATGGCGATAATATAGTTTCATCAGCTGTCGATAGAGGAATTAATCCGCGCGGTGGATCAGGTTTGGTTTACACATTTGAACATGTAACCCATAGCTGGAATGGCACGATATATGATTACTGGATACCCATCGAATCCACGACGATATCTGCGCCGAATAATGTTGCTGCTGGATTTGGCAGTACGATAAGCGTCTATGGAGATACTCTAGTTCTTGGGTCGCCCTCTGAAAGCAATGGACGAGACCAATCCCAAGGGGCTGTTTACATTTATGTGTGGACCGGAAGTAAATGGTTCCTGCAGCACAGACTAACCGCAAACATTTCAGACCCATTCTATTCGTTTGGTAAGGATGTTACTATTGATGGCTCAAATTTAGCGATAAAAGTTACGGACGGATTTCGTATATATCAATTCGATGGCCAATCTTGGAAGTTCACTGTTACTGTTAAACATGATGCATTGCCAGCGATCGATGGCGTTAATTATTTGGTGTACACTCCTGGTGATTCTACAGGACAACCTCCTAGCGTATTGCCCTACATTTTACCACTTAATGATTGTGATGGAATGGGCAACCCTGATGTTTGCGTATTAGAAAATGAGCAAGCAATTGATTGCGACGGCAATACGGTTCCTGATGCCTGTGAAGTAGATTGCAACATCAACGGAGTGTCGGACAAATGCGACTTGATGGCTGGTGATAGTATTGATTGCCAAGGTAACGGCATTCCAGATGAATGTGAAGTTGCTTTTAACGACTGCAATAAAAATGGTATCCCCGATGATTGCGAAGGTGACTGTAATGGTAATGGCGTACCAGATCCGTGCGAGATTCTGGCGGGCGATGCATTCGATTGCAATTACTCTGGTGTACTTGATGAGTGCGAAACGGAGCCAGTACAATTGGGCATATTACGTTCCATTGAAGAACTGGCTGCACCTACTTATCGACCATTTCCCTGGTATGCCTCTTCCATAGATATTAGCGGGGACCGTGTAATTCTCGGGTCTCCGGCTGAAGGCCAATTCGACGGTGCCGGCGTGGTCTATATTTACGCCGAGGAACGTGGTCATTGGAATCAGGAAGCTATTCTAAGCGAACCAGACCCCGCCTGGATCAATAACTTTGGACGCAATGTCGCGATCGATGGAGACTTGGCGGTAGTCTCTATTGGCCAGGTTCCTCGTGTTTATGTCTATCGCCGTACAGATTCTGGTTGGGTCCAGGATTTTCTGTTCACAAACTCAGACGGCCTGAAAGCTTATACTGGCGATATCTTCATAGAAGGGGAACGTGTTTTTATAGCAAGCGGCGAAGAGGTTTTAGTTTTTCATTACGATGGTGAGAATTGGGGCCGAGAAGCTTCTTTGTTGCCGCAAGGTAATCCAGATTTCCTGGGTGATGTCTGTAGTATATCCGGCGATCAAGGTACGGTGGCCATTGGCTATTGTAGGGCCGATGTTGCTGAAGATGATTCGGATAATAGTGGCGCGGTGGCCATATTTGAGCGTGATGGCAATCAGTGGGAAGAAGTGATTAAATTTAGTGCGCCGGCCGCGAGGCGAAGCGCATACTTTGGTACCGATTTATCAATTCACGGTGACTGGCTATCAGTGGTTGAAGCTAAGGATAGTTTTTCAGGAATTACAAATAGCTGGAGCGATAGCTCAGTATATATATATCAGAGGATTGATAGCGAATGGGTTTTGAATCTACAGCTTCCCGCTCTGGGTGAGACAACGAATAAGATTCACGCAAAATCTGTGGCTATGCAAAATGATGTATTGCTCATTGGTAAATTCAAAGAAACGACCGGCTTTTTTCGTACCGGCGAAGTTGACCTGTATCGTCTGATAGTAGATGAATGGGTGTATGAACAAACTTTTACTGGGGATGAAGTTCAAAAAAACAGCGTATACGGTCTGGTATTAGCCATGGACCAAGGGCGTGCCATTGTCAATTTTGGTTGGTATCTAAATTGGTACTACGAGGGGGATGCGAAAGCATATATTTTCAATGTACCCTTCTCCGATTGTAACGGCAACAAAATTCCGGACGATTGCGACATAGAGTTGGGCATCAGTGCAGATTGTAACAATAATAATTACCCAGACGACTGCGACATCGACACACCGTTTCTTGATTGCAACCAGAATGGCCAATTCGATACCTGCGAGATGGATGCAGACTCGAGCCTCGATTGTGATGCCAGCATGAGATTGGATGAGTGCGAGAATGTGCCCTATACCGTTGGCGCGTTTGCAGATTCCGATCCTCGAGATTCAAAGTTTGGCGTTGGCTTGGCACAGGCAAAAGATATTCTTGTAATAGGTGATTCCGACACATGGTTGACACATGTGTATCGAAAACAAAATGGCGAATGGCTGCTAGAGCAAAAAATCGACTGCGAAAGCAATACAGACAATTGTGGCCGAGCTGTGGCAACAGATGGGCACACTATTGCAGTTAACGGGGTAAGTAAAGGCCGTATCACAGGGTTTTACGGTTCCAGCATGGTCCATCTTTATCGCCATGACGGGGCATCATGGAACTTAGATGGCACACTCGTTCCTTCAGATCGAAGCGATAATGATGGTGAAAGTACTAGTTATTATGATTACCTTCTTGGCGACGATAACATTAGCATCGAAGGAAACACCGTAGCAGTTGGACTTGCCAGAAAGAATGGCCGAGACGGTGCTGTGTATATCCAACAGCGCATCGCTGACCAATGGCAGGAGACTCAGATTTTACATCCCGATACTGATGACATCGGAGCGGAGTTTGGAGTCTCAGTACGACTATCAGGTGAGTGGTTATTCGTTGGCGCTCATCACAGTAATGGGTATCGTGGCAGTGTATACATATACAAATTTGATGGATCAACATGGAATATGGTGGATAGGCTGTATTCGGAATTTACCGACTACGATTACATCCGATTTGGAGAATCATTATCAGTAGACGGCAATAGGCTTGCGGTTGTATCGCCAGAGGAGCGGTCAGCCGTCGGGGGGACAGGTGTCATATATCTATACTGCCTTGACAACGGCCATTGGATTCAATGCGATAAAATCTCTTCTCAAGATGACTTTATCTACTTAGCAGACGGCACGCACATTAGCCTGAAGGGGGATTATTTGGTCGTAGGTTGTCCTGATTGTAATTATAGCTCGGGAGGATTCGCCTATCTATTTAAGTACGATGGAGATTCCTGGGTCGAATTGCCGTACTACGATGGCGACTCTAATTCTTTGAATGTGTACAGGCTCGGCACAAGAGTGGCCATTGATGATGACACCGCCCTTGTAGCCGCACCGTATGCACTTAACTATTATTACAACGGTCGCCCGCCATCCGTCATGGCTATCGCATTCCCCTTCATCGACTGCAACCTAAACAGCTCACCTGACGAATGCGACATCGAAAGCGGCTTAAGCATGGATTGCAACGCCAACCGCAAACCCGACGAATGCGACTTGGACGACGACGGGGACTTAATTCCCAACGATTGCGATCAGTGCCTTGCCTCTGACATTTCCTCTACGATTATTATCAATGGCTGCGACACGGGCGTGCCAAATGAGTTGGATAGCTTTGGGTGCAGCATGGCTGACGCTTTTGAATCTTGCCCTCAACATCAACTTGGTAGTGATGCAACAGTCGATTGCGTCGTAGCCATTGCTAACCAATGGATCAAAGACGGTCGGCTGGAGCAGCTAAGTCTGAGTGCATTCAGGAAGTGCGGCATGCGGATCCCACTGCAACAAGCCGAGAGAGACCAAGTGAGTCGAAGCGTGGGTAAACGAGTTCGCTAGAAGCCGCTATTAACCCCAGAGACGCTGCGCAGCTGATGTCCGCAGTTCATGTGTTGATGGCGGCGCGGTTCTTGCGTTAAAATCTATTGGCTGTTCGGTTGGGCGATTAGTGAATCACGGAAAACTTACGGGCCAACGGAACACACACTATCAAACCAAGCAGGGCTAGTAAGGCGGCTGATGGGACCGGGGCGACCACTGAGTTTAGATCAGTACCCGCCGAGGTGACGAATTCATCCCAAGTAACCGCTGGCGGTGTGTAGAAATCCCAAACCGACCCATCCCAACGTGCCGCCGCAACTTGAACGGAATCTGGTGAAAGATAGTTGTCGAAGGTGAAAGCAGTCAGCACAAAATCCTGGGTAGCCATATTCCCCAGAAAATGAGAACGCCAGTATAGCTCATCCGTAGACGCGCCCGATGCAACCGTTAGCCAGCTACCCAGACTCAAAGATTCATTGAACGTCGCAGAAGCCGACCCAAGCGGAGATACGGATAAATCCCAAGCAGGAGGTTTGAACCCGGAAGTTCCATCATCCGTTGCCATCGGCGTAAGAATGAGGCCAAGGTTATTGAAGTTGGTTTGTGTGGTTAGATGGAATCCTTGATACCAACTACCACTTGGCGTCGGTGTACCCACCAAATCGAAAGCTAAGTTTGCTTGTACACTGGAAATTGAAAAATTAAAGACAATCGCACATACGAAAAGTATTGACGTTCGCTTGATCATGGCTCGCTCCTTATAACCGCCCCCGGCTGTGCCCACCACACTTATGTGGTAAATTGACATCGAACAGTCTAACTGTACACCAAGAACACCCTATATTCAAGAAAAATGGTGAAAATAGGCAGATATATTTGCGAATTTCTCAGGGATGAGACGGTCTAAGCTTCAGCAGCTTCAGGCTCGGTTTTAGCGGACGCGGATTTGTTCGCACGCTTTTTGGCGTAATGCTCTTTACGACCGGCAGCCGCTTTTTCCCAGAGTGTGTAGGCTTCTTTCTTGTCGCCTTTTTTCCAGGCTACGATGGCGCTCATTCTAACTCGTCGTAAGGCTTTTTTAGGTCTTGGCATAAGTGTTCATTTCTCAGTTAACGGATGTCCCATCGCGGTATCTGCCCACGAAAAGACGAATTATACAGCCGAATCTCAATTATGCCAAGGGGGCTGTGATATGCTTTCTCAAACCCTCATCGGCCTTTGACGCCGGAAACCGGCCCTCACAGCCTACAAAATCGGCAACGAGACGTCGTTCGTATCCTCGTCTTCCTCCTCTTCATCATCCAAAATAGCTGACGCAACGGAATCTACCAGACTTTCCAAGTCGTCATCGCCAATCGTACGAAGATCAAAGCAAATCGCCTCATTACGGATTCTAGCGATCACGGGAACTTCCGCTTCTCGCAAAGCCGCTGCGATTTCGGTCGCCCCCGCCCCCGCAGGCCGCCACTGGACAACTACCGTAGTCAACTCCTGCGCGGGCAAAGTCCCGCCGCCGGCATAAGCCACGTCTGACCCCACGAAAAAATGCTCCTCAGGAAGCACCTGCGACAGCAACTCAGACAGTTTCTCTGCCCGCTTAGCCAAGTCCTCCGTCGTCGCCGTCAGCATTGCCAATGTCGGAACAAGTTCTGGTGCTTGCTCCCGGTCAGCATAACATCGAAGCGTCGCCTCCAAAGCCAACAGCGTCAGCTTGCCCACGCGATACGTTCTCATCAGCGGGTTAGCCTCAATCTGATCGATCAAATCCTGCCTACCCACAATAATGCCACACTGCGGACCGCCGAGAAGCTTGTCACCAGAAAAACATATCAGGTCCGCACCCGCATCCACCGACGCTTGCACATGAGGCTCATCCGGCAAACCCAATGGCTTCAAATCAAACAACGCCCCGCTACCTAAATCGTCCACCACCGGCAAATCAAAACGGTGGGCTAACTCAACCAACTCATCAATACCCACGCTCTCACAAAATCCTTCGATGCGATAGTTGCTCGTATGCACACGAACCAAAGCAGCCGTGTCGCTACCAATCGCTTGTTCATAATCGCTAATCCGTGTTCGATTGGTTGTGCCGACTTCTTTTAATGTAACACCCGCAGCGCGAATGATATCTGGCAACCGAAAGCTTCCCCCAATCTCAACCAATTGGCCTCGAGATACGACGACATCTTTCCCGTTGGCTAGCGTTTGCAAAATCAGTAGCGTCGCTGCGGCATTATTATTAACGACAGTCGCGGCCTCTGCCCCGGTAATCTCAGCTAGAAGCTCAGAGACATGAACCTGTCGCTTGCCACGCTGCCCGGTCTCCAGATCATATTCAAGATTGCAATAGCCTCCGATGCTTTCTGCCAAAGCTTCAACAGCAGCTTCACAAAGCGGCGCTCGACCTAACCCCGTGTGCAGCACGATTCCCGTCGCGTTAATAACACCACGCAAACTCGGCGTAGACCGTTCAAGCAAATAGACCTCAGCCTCAGCCACCAAATCGTCTGGGTCAACAGAAATGTCGTCGCCATCAAGAATAGCTTCCCGCGCCTCGTCGATAGCCTCTTGCAGTGAGGAAACCACATACGACCTCGGCGAACCAGCTAGCCAATCGACAACCTCTTCATGTTCAAGCAAAGAGGCTACAGATGGTAACGCCCGCAGCATTTTTTTCGTCTCAGCATTCATAAGAACATCCATGACTTTCGCATGACTACTTTCCAATCAGAGCACCTGGCGCGAGCCTGGTGGCACGACCCCCCACACTCGCTATTGACAATTGCCCGCAGGCTTGCGCCGTGCGGCTCTGCAACACCGCCTTCTGGATTCTTTCATTTCAACTCCACAAGCGTTCGACCATCACCCTGTCTCTTCGTAAAACCAATGTGGTCGAGATACTCCATAAATGGCACCACAAATTTCCTACTAGAGTCCAACGCCTCCCGCACATGGGCAATCGTCACCGATTCATGGCTACGAATCAACTGGCTAACCGTTTCTCGCAACTTTTGTTCGTTATGAACGTGCATGAACATTTTAGCCTCGATTTTTATTAAGTCTCCCATCGCCACCGCTAACGTCGCCAATTTCTCAACCCGCTTTCGGTCAACCTTCTTCGCAATAGCCAGCCCATCCAACGACGGAGGCTGAAAACCACCCCGCTGCATCTCATCAATCATATCAACCAGATGCTGCTCATCGGCCTTCGATAACTTAGGCGCAAACTCCGGCAGACAAGTAAACCGGCCAAACGGTTTAATCGTTTTGCGCTTCACAAAAAGATCGTACAACGGCTTAGCCAGGGACGGACTGCTCAATCGCCCCAACCATCCAATCACCGCGTCACTACCTCGGCCCGGCTCGTCCGCATGACGCTGATGATATCGCTTTAGCCAACGCAACAACCGTTCACCTAAATCATCAATCGCACCAGGCGTGGCCCATACCTTCGTACCTCGGATAGCTATCAACCGACCATCGGCTTTCAGTTGTTCGTAACAATCACCAACACGCGAAAGGGGGATACCCGTTCGAGCGCACATGTGAAAATCCGTCGGTGCCGTAAATCGATATTCTCGTAACACCTGCGCGACACGATCAACATCCTCGCCACTTTCCATCACTGAGAGTGCCAAGACCGTGTCCTTGATAGATGCCCGCCGTCGCCGAACCGAAGTGCGCAATATAACCCCGCCGCCAATGGTCCGCGTCGCGGATTCATCTCGTAAAATAAATCGCTGACCATAGTTAGCCACGAAAGCTTGCCCGCTACGCAACTGTGCATAACAAGCCTCGCCCGGAGCAAGCAGCTTATCTTCAAACAACCCAACACGAACCGGAAGCTCAGCTGTCCCCATACCCAAACGCGCCGTCTGCGTCGATTTCAACGATTTGGGATTAGACGACAAATACGTCAGCTTCACATCCGCCACATGAACAGGCTCCAGATAACCCGGCGTAGCCAATTCACTCCCTCGCCACAAAGCGTCTTTATCAATGCCACTTAAATTGATAGCTGCCCGACGTCCACGAGCCAACACCTCGCAAGAACAGCCATGAGCCTGTAAACTTCGCACACGACAGGTCTGCCCGCCGGGCCAAACTTGCAACTCGTCACCCGCAGACACCTGCCCCTGCAATATCGACCCTGTCACCACAGTGCCACGTCCTGGCACTGTAAACACTCGATCCAAACACATGCGAAACGGGCTGGGCGGACTTTCCTGATGAGATAACTTCGCCACCTCAACAAGTGTTAGCCTCAAGGCATCAATGCCCACTCCCGTAATCGACGACACCGGGCAAATAGGCGAATCAGCCAAGGGCGAACCATCGAGCAATTCCGTCACTTCCTCAATGACCAGCTCCACCATGTCAGCCTCAACCATGTCAGTTTTCGTCACAGCTACTACACATAGTTTCACGCCCACAAGATGCAGAATCTCAACATGCTCCCGCGTTTGCGGCATCACAGAATCATCAGCCGCGACCACCAACAGCGCAACGTCAATCCCCGTCGCGCCAGCGACCATCGTTTTAATAAACCGCTCATGACCCGGCACATCGACCACGCCGAACTGAACATCGCCAATGCTCAGCTCCGCGAATCCCAGCTCAATGGTCATTCCACGCCGTTTTTCTTCAGGCAGACGGTCGGCGTCGATTCCTGTAAGAACCTTTACCAGCGACGTTTTACCGTGGTCAATATGCCCCGCAGTACCTAGGATGAAATGCTGCGAGGTGCGACTTATATTATTTTGCATGGCTTCGTCGATCATAAGTAATAGATTATGGAATGGTTAGCCAAGCTGGCAAGTGCGTGAGCGTGCCTATGCGAAATTCAGATTGGTCTGATTAACAGGAGTTACTCATGAAATGTAGACAATCAGGTTATATACTCATGACACTATCCGTGGTGTTCATGCTTGGCATAGCCGCAGCAGAAGCACAACCTTCGGGTCGCGGTCGTGGCAAAGGAAAACATGGCCCGGACAAAGCCCCTAAGATTGGCGATGTCGCGCCGAACTTCAAACTCAAATCGCTAGACGGAAAAAGCGAAACGGAGTTAGCTACGTTTAAGGGAGAAAAGCCGGTCGTGCTGATTTTCGGCAGCTATACATGACCTCCCTTTCGGCGCCAGGTTGGCGTCTTAAACAATATGTACAAAGCCTACGGTGAACAGGCTGAGTTCTTGGTGGTTTACATCAAAGAAGCCCACGCCGCAGACAGCGATTGGCCCATGGCTGTCCCTGGTGAAACGATCAACACGCCCAAGACCTGGGACCAGCGATCGGGGAATGCTAAGAAGTGTTTAACCAAACTAAAAATCGACATCCCCTGCGTGATTGATGACCTCGATGATTCCGTGGATGGCCATTACTCAGGTTGGCCCGACCGACTTTTTGTCGTAGACAAAGCTGGAAAAGTTGTGGTAAGCGGAGACCGAGGCCCGTGGGGTTTCAAACCGTCAGTCACGCAAGCCCAGGAATGGTTAGCCAAGCAGTTTCCAAATGTGAAAGCGCCTAAAGGGTAAGCTTGAGAAAATAAACCAGAGCACCTGGCGCGAGCCTGGTGGCATGAGTCACGAAATCACTATTGATAAAAAATGCCCGCAGGCTTGCGCCGTGCGGCTCTGATGACAACTTATCACAAAAACCAGAAAGAACGCTATGCAATCTTGGCTTACCAAACATTTGAAAATTTCCTGCATGATTATTGTCGCAACAACAATCGTCATCGCACCGCACAAAGCGCTCGCAGGCCCCAGCCCCAAGGCGATGTTTGTGCTGCTAGAAGATGACATGGAAGAAGCTGTCGCCGATTTTTACGACGCCTTCCATGAAGCCATCGGTCGAGATGGCCAACTCAAAAAAGGTACCAAATTACCACACGACGGACGGCCTGCGATTCTCGAAAAGATGGGTACGCTAGCCAAAAAGTATGCCGACACGCCAGATGGCGGATACATGGCTGCCAATACTTTGCTGTGGTCGGTAGACTTAGCGCCCAAAATGATTCTCCCACGATTCACCTATTTCTCCGAACATTTCACCAACGACCCCGCTATGGATTTAATACTCGAGCAATTCGAGCTTTTTTATGGCCATTCTGGTGCGCCGCAAGATTGGGCTAAGGCGCTGCAAGTCTTAGCCAAGAAAACCAAAAGGCCACAAACAAAATTTTCTGCCGATTACTACGCCAGCTTAGCCGTCATCGGCACCGACCAAGCCAGCCAAGCTTTGCCCTGGCTTCGTAATGTATTACAAACCGCCGCCGCTCAAAAAACTTCCGACAATAAAAAGAAAAATATCGACCCCGATTTACTCATCCAATTATCCGGGCAGGCTAAGGGATTGCTCTTTGAAGTTCAGCACTTACAAGTGGGAATGCCCGCCCCTGATTTTATGACCAAAACATTCGATGGCAAGCCCTTGTCACTTTCGTCACTACAAGGCAAAGTGGTGCTGATCGATTTTTGGGCAACTTGGTGCCCAAACTGCGTAGTTGAGTTTCCCCATCTACAACAAGTCCAGAAAAAACTAAAAGGTAAGCCTTTCGTAATTCTTTCTGTTTCTCTCGACGAAAGCGGCGACATGGCTAAGCGGCTCGTGAAGCGTATGAAAGCGCCCGGCATCCACACCTGGGACATCAAAGACGGCGAGAACCCGGTCGGCGTCATGTACAACGTGCGTCAATTGCCCACATGGTATTTGCTGGATCAAAAGGGCATTATTCGAGCGCGAGACCCAGAAACTGAAAAGCTGGTCGAATTAGTCGAGTCGCTATTAAAGCCTTAGATATATAAGAAGTATGTCAGCCGAGTTTTAGACGCCAAGCAATTCAGCGTACTTGGGTTCCATGACAACTTGATCGGTTGGGACCATTGTAATGACATGCCATGGGCAGACCTGGGCGCAGAGCTTGCAACCTATGCATACTGGTAGGTCGATGGTGCAAATACCCATCGCGTAAGCCGGGTGCGTGGGGTCTGCTATCTTGTCGATGCAGTCCACCGGGCAGACGCTCACGCAGGCGTCGCAGCCAGTACACATATCCTCGTCCAGGATGGCTAATTGTTTGGGCAGCTTTTTCTTCTTGGCCATGACTCTTGTTACGCTTTCATGCGATTCCGGATTAAACCCTAATCGGTCTATGTTCTAGCTCGCAGATTGTAAGGGGTTAGCCGAGGGGCGGCAACAATCTTTACGCTGGCTGGCGTCTTTGAGTACGGAGGATAATGCGTTTGGTGTCTACAGTTGATTAGAGCTAGCTCTGGAATCGCCGGTGTCGCTCTGATGCCCTGGGGCATGTCTGGCTACTTCCGACTCGAACTTCGCGGACTCATCATGGCTAATGCTCACGGGTAAACCTTTATCAGGGGAGTGAACATGGGTTCCGTTGCGCTTATTATCGCCGTTTCTGAGGATTGATTTCCCGTTGCGGCGATATTTTTGCGTGGGGATTATCGCGGTCAGTTCGTCAACTGTTGTGAGGTCTCCGCCTTTAGTCACGAATTGCCTGATAGCCCATTGGGCTTCGTTCTCGTTCCAGACCCCGCACGCATCTGTGACGATGGATACCTTCTTATGGCGAGCCAATAAGCCCAAGGCAAGTACCTTCACCGAACGCTCCAGAGTGTTTCCAAAAATGTAGACCCTATCAGTTTTGATTTGTGTCAAGAAGCGGTCCGCCTTGGCATTGCAGAGTAAGTCATCTGTTCGCTTCCGGAAGATGAGCTGCTGGTATTGATGTAGCAAATTCGGCTGGACGGTTAGCGTATTATCGATTTCTATTAACTGATGAAGAGGCATCAGCGTGAAATCTACTTTTTCCTGCCCGCTGCTGCCATCTACACTGTATCGCGTTCGGCCTTGTTCGTGTATTTCGTGAGGGCGGCGAGAGTCTATAGAAGATACAACGGGGATATCATAAGTACGCAACCAGCTGACCACACGTTGTAATAACGGGTACACAGTCCGCGCGTTTATCACGGGGCAGATGCCTTCTGGATGACAGAAGTCATGCTGCGTATTGAGATCAATAGCGATACAATCGTGCGAATTCTCGCATCTTGTAATAGCCATGCCCGAACCCTCCAGTCAGCCGCACTACCGTAAACGTAGGTTGTTGGCGCATATTCCGCGCAGAAACCTAACAGTAGATGTGAGCAGGCGGCGCTTCTTTCCCTTCCTTCCCAAACCTACAAGCCTGCGTTGGGTATCCAGTAGATGGATGCCCCGTTTGCCAGCTTGTGTCAGAGTCTAGCAGGGTGTATGGCGTCTGACGAGCTTTGTGTGAAATAAATCTCTAAGATGTTTATTTGAAATAGTTTACGGCAGTTTTTCTCGGTGTTTGAGATGTGAATCCTGCGGATTAATATCATATCGAAGCTTTGGTTGTATGGGGATGTTCAATGTTGATCGGATTTGGGTTTAGTTGAGCGGCTTTATAGGTAAAAACAGGCTGAAAAGGGCATTTTTTTAGCTGCTGAGAGACGTCGGCATTATCGTCTTAAAGTGTTTTCGGAATATCGGGGAATGCATCAATCGGATAAGCCTTTGAGTTTACTCGGGGTTGTGAGTTAAGTGTTTCCCCCGTGAAGTTGAGGACTATGTAAGGTCGATACATATGTTATCGGACAATGGCCTGCGATGTGGATCGGCAAAAGCATCGTATGGCGAAAACTTGGTTTGTAGCTTTTACAAACCGATAGGTTGCATAAGAGCGCGCCTCATTGTGAGGGTGGCTGATTGCTTATGCGTGGATTGGGTTAGGTTACGAAGCGCCCGTTCAGCGTGGCCGGTTTGAATTGTATCGATGGGTGAGACATGAAATTATTTGTTGATTGCAAATTGCGCAACTGTGTGGGTCTAGTAGGGTTGTATTCCGTTCTCGTTGTCAATGGTTGTTCGTTGATGCACGAAACTTTTGGTGCGCAACCAGCCGTCGAACCTGCCGCTCAAATCGAGAAGCCGCCTGCGCCTAAGGAACATCCGATTCTCACGGCTGCCCGAGCTGATAAGATTACAATGTTCGGTGATTTTGATGGCGCAGCGCCGAATTCTTACGTTACGCGAACGGTTGTTTCGTTACGTCAGCATTCGTTTACGGAAGTAGGCGGTGACGCCGACGTGACATTCAATTCCAAAGGAAGGCGGATGGCCTTTTCGTCCACTCGTCATAACAACAACCCTGATATTTATATTAAATCCGTTGATGGCTTAGCCGTCACGCAGCTAACAAGTGATCCATCTTCTGACGTTCATCCAGAATTTAGTCCTAATGACAGGCGGGTAGCTTTTGCAAGCGATCGCAGCGGTAACTGGGACATTTGGGTGATGGATATTTCCGGCGGTCAGCCGGTGCAAATTACAAATACACCTTCTGATGAAATTCATCCTTCGTGGTCGCCAGATGGTCGACGTTTGGTTTATTCCAGTCGACCTGCCCAAGGCGGGCAGTGGGAGCTTTGGTTGTCTGACGCAGAGGCGGCTGGTCGTCGAAAGTTTGTGGGTTATGGATTGTTCCCGGAATGGGCTCCGCAAGGCGAAACGATTTTGTACCAGCGTGCACGCGAGCGCGGCAGCCGTATGTTCAGCGTTTGGACGATGACTTTGGTTGATGGTGAACCTCGGTTCCCAACTGAGCTTGCTGCTTCAGCGACTCATGCGTACACGTTGCCAGGTTGGAGCAAGGATGGTCGCTATGTCGCGTTTACAAGTATTCAGGCCATTGATGAAAATGGTCAGCCGGTTGATACCCATGTTTCAGACATCTGGATGATGGAAGCGAACGGTCGAGGCAAGGTTCGCGTGACGGACGGTTTTACTTCTAACTACGGTCCGGCGTTTGCATTGGACGGTCGATTGTTTTTCAGTACGAGTCGCAGTGGGTTTGACAATATTTGGTCGGTTCATGCTCAGACGGGCACGCTGGCCGCTACGATTATTGATGAGCCTGCAGATAGTGAAAATGTAGCACAGCCTGTGATGCCAAGTGCTTCGCAGTCTATGACGCCGGTAAATGACAGACCAGTTATGTTACCGGACGGGCATTAAGGGAAAAAGTTTTCGCGGAGGCGAAAACTACAACATAAACCAAAAGCGCGCCCGAGAATCTGACGATGAATACTGAGTATTGGATTCTCATCGTGGTGCACAAAGGTAAGCGCTTGCGACACCGGGTTTGGCCGCGTCGCACACGAGAAAGTCAAGGATGACGAAAAGAGAGTTTAGCCGGTATTTACTAGAGTGTGCCACGATAGTGGCTGTGATGTTGCCTGCGACAAGCGGCTGTCACAAAGAACACTTGGCGGGAAGGTTTGTCGTTCCCAACGAAGCGTTGGGGCCAATGACAATAGCCGTTGCACCGGCGATAAACCTGAGCGGTTCGGCAGATTTCGATAGTAATCGTTTTGCCGACCTGATGGCGAGTGAACTGACTTACGGCACGGGAATATCCGTGATACCTGTTAGTCGCGTGTTGACGATGCTGTCTGCCAGGGGATTGAGCGGTGTTGAATCGCCCGGTCAGGCACTTGAGCTTGCGAAGTTGCTCGGTGCCAATGCGATGCTGGTGTTTTCGGTCACGGAATATGATCCGTACGATCCGCCAAGCATTGGGATCACTGCCCAACTGTTCGGGAAAAGACCCGGCCAAGGTGGCGGGTTGGATCCGATTGCGTTGTCGCGTAGTGCTAGTTCGACAGAGGATTCGAGACGCGGTGCGTCTAAGCGAGTCCTGGCTCAGACACAAAGAGTGTTTGATGCTTCGCACGATGCGATTGTAAGAGATATTCGGCGTTTCGCCTCGTTGCGGGATGCCGACGACAGCCCTTATGGCTGGAAGAAGTATGTTGTTAACCAGCAAGCGTATGTTCGCTATTGCTGTTATGCCACGGTTCGTGATCTGTTAAATGGTCGGCTTGATGCCGGTCTCGCGAACGGAGTTCGCGATTGAGTAAGGAAGCTATGAGTGTCATCCGGCAACTTTCGTTGGTAAAGGGAGACGAGCGGTTTGTTTTCCGATATCAACCTGGACAGGAAGCAGATGTCATCGATTCTTTTGCATCGATGGCAGCGAATCAGTCGAACGAATTTGACTGGTTTGATGCGGCTGTCCTGAGTTACCAGATGGGCCGAAGACTCGAGACGGAGCTCGATCAGGTCGCCACGTAGTATGATGTGGTTAAGGGTTCTTGCGGTTGCGTAATGATAGCCAGGGGACAATGGTTATCGTTGACGTAGTCACATTCGCCGACGTGTAGATCGATCATGGGTGAGAATTCTTTTATAAACGAGTTCCTGAACTACCTCAAGTTCGAGCGTCACTTTTCGCCTCACACGGCGAAGTGTTACGCGGCGGACCTATCGCAGTTCTGTGCATTTTTGAGTGGCGGCCCTGCCGGTGCTAGCGCAAGTTTCAGCTTAGGTCCTAACCGCAGCGCATCAACATCGTCAGGCTCTACGCCTCCCGGTGCAATGGTGTCCGCTGTGGCTGTCGAACCTGCGGTACAAGCTAAGCTTAGCGAGGTTGATACGGAACAAGTTCGGTCGTTCCTGGCATTCCTGGGAACGCAGAACTATTCCAAGTCTACCATCGCTCGAAAGCTAGCTACGCTACGAAGCTTTTATAAGTTTTGTATGCGGCGCGGTCACGTGCAAGCGAACCCGCTAGCTACGATCAAGACTCCGAAGCAGGACAAGCGCCTGCCGAAGTTTCTCGATCTCGATGCCATCAACAGGCTCTTGGCTACGCCGGACTGTAACACACTACTCGGAGCGCGCGATCGTGCGATGCTTGAAGTGATGTTCTCGACCGGGGTTCGTGTCAGCGAACTGGTAGACCTAAACTTCGCGGATATAGAAATGGTTAATCGAACCATTCGTGTTCGCGGCAAAGGCAAGAAGCAACGAACCGCGCCTATCGGGCCAACGGCTATTGCTTCGATCCAGCGATACCTGGAGTTGCGACGCGCTGATGCTCGTTCCGCTCGCTTTGACCAGGAAGCCTTGTTCGTGAACAAGCATGGTCAGCGACTGAGTACGAGAAGTGTTCGCCGTAAGCTTGATAAGTATCTGGCCGAGTGTGGCTTGGATCCGACGATCAGCCCGCACACTTTACGGCACAGTTTTGCGACGCACATGCTCAATAACGGAGCCGACCTGCGAAGCGTTCAGGAATTGTTGGGACACCAGTCGATTTCCACGACTCAGGTTTACACCCACCTGACAACGCCAAGACTCAAGGCCGCTTATGATGACGCTCATCCGCGAGCGTAAGATCGAGACCGCCTAACCATCCAAAAAGTCCAGCCCGGCCAGCGTGCTCAACAAGAGACGCTGGCCGGTTTTGTTTTAGGGGTTGATGTTTTGATTTTGATGGTCCGATAACCATTTGCTAATTTATGCTAAGATATCAACAATTAGCATAGACATTCCGATTATACGTCTATATGCTAATTGTTGATATTTTAGCATAGATTAGCATGAGCATGTAAGTCCTTTGTTTGCAGATGGTTGAAGAATGAAAAAACCAAAAAAACCACCTCCGTTTTCGGAACTTTTGGACGATCTCCGGGAAATGGGCGACTCCGAGCAGAGGACATTTATAGTTGAGATGATAGGCAAACATCGGCCAGATGGTTATCTGCACTGGGATAAGCTGCTTCGTTATTCATCACCAGAAGGCCTTACTCACAGGCAATGGTGGTTTGTCACGAAATTCAACAGGCAGTCTAACCGTAATTCCGTTTCATTGGTTGATAATCGAGATGAGACTTTTTCGTTTGTATTACCAGACCCGATAGCGGAGCAGTTGCACATTATCGATAAACGGGCGAGTGCGTGGTCGGACCCGAATAAGGATCACCATTCGAAAGAGCGGTATCTAGTTCATTCGCTAGTAGAAGAAGCTATCACATCTAGTCAGCTAGAAGGGGCTGCAGTTACGCGTGAGGTGGCGCGAGAAATGATCCGAACGAAACGTCGGCCTCATGATGTGCATGAGCAAATGATTCTCAATAATTACCATACGATGCAATACATTGCGAAAATCAGGCATGAGAAAATCAGTCTCGATCTGATCCTGAAAATTCATCGCATGGTGACAGAAGGCACGATGGACGATCCGTCTGCCGTTGGGCGGTTTCGCAGAGAAGATGAGCAAATAGATATTGGAGATCCGAATTACGGGGATGTTTATCACGTTCCGCCTCCGGCTGGTCAGCTTGAGGATCGTATTCAGGCGATGTGTGATTTCGCAAATAGTGAATCGCCCGATTATTATATACATCCAGTCATACGATCGATCATTCTGCACTTCTGGTTGGCTTACGATCATCCATTCAAAGATGGAAATGGCCGAACAGCGAGGGCATTATTCTATTGGTCCATGCTCCAACATGATTATTGGTTGTTTGAATATGTGTCTATATCTGAAATTATTCGCAAGGCGCCAGCTAAATACGGTCGTGCATTTTTGTATACAGAAACGGATGATAACGATTTAACATATTTCATCCTGTATCATCTAAATGTTTTAATTCGCGCATTAGACCAAGTACGTGATTACATAGAACGAAAAACCAAAGAATTGAAGGAGTTGGAAGAAGAATTACAGGGGATGGCGACGTTGAATCATCGCCAACGTGCGCTCATTAGTCACGCGCTTCGGAACCCACGCCATGAGTACACGATTTATTCTCATGGCAATAGTCATAACGTGGTTCATCAAACGGCTAGGACGGATTTGAATAATCTGGTTGAGCGGTCGCTGTTGAGTAAAACGAAAATTGATAGGGTATGGTTTTACAAGCCAACTCCAGACCTATCAGAAAAGCTTAGAACGTAAATAAGGAATGGCTATTTCCTGGAATGGTACTTGCCACATTCATCCTTGGAGTTTTTCACTTTCCTATGCAGAATTTGGCGAAGATTTGGCTTAGTAGGTCTTCGGTGGTGATGTCACCGGTTACGGTTCCGAGGTGTTCCAGGGCTTCTCGTAGCTCGAAGGCTAGCAGGTCTGCGCAGTCGATGGTTTCCTTGGCTGACTGGCATAGTGCGATGGCGCGGACGATTGACTCTGAGGCTTGGTTGATGCCAACCCGCTGTCGCTCGCTGAGTAAGATAGCCTGGGTTAACGTGGTGGTGGTTGTGCTGGATAGAGCATCCAACAAGGCGGACTGTAATAATTCGATGCCCTGGCCTGTGACTGCGCTGATGGGACACAGGGGAATCGCGTCGGCATGAGAATCATCTTTCACTGTTTCTGAATTGTTTAGAAAAACGTTTAGGCCCAGGCGTTGAAGCGATTGTTGGGTGTCGCGCAGGGCTGAGGTTTCGCCGGACATGAGATCGCATTTGTTCGCAGCTATCACGATGTTGCCCATGTCTAATTGTTGGACCAAATCAATCACATGCGAGTCAACGGGCTGGGTGATGTCTATGACTAAGCATATCGCGTCTACGCGCTGGGCCTGGGATAGTGTCATGGTTTTGGCAGCTTCGGCGATGGTGTCGATGGATTGATCGACCCCGGCTGAGTCTAGCAGGATGGCTTCGCTACGCCCCAGTTTTATCGGCGCAGCTAAGATGTCACGCGTGGTCCCGGCTACGGCTGCACATATCGAGCGACTGATGCCGCTAAGACGATTCATTAAGGAACTCTTGCCGACGTTGGGCGAGCCGAACAGAAGGATGCGCGGGAGGTTGTCGAATTGCTCAACGGCTTGGGCGTCTTGCATTTGTTTGTCGAGTTCGAGCCGGGCATTGTGCAGGCGGGTTTTCAACTGTGTGGGCGTGATGAAGTCGATAGATTCCTCTGCGAAGTCAATGTCGGCTTCGATGAGTGCAAGCAGTTCAGCGATTTGCTGGCGAACGGCTAGAACCTGTTTCGTAGCGCTGCCGTCGGCTAATTTTCGGGCGGCTCGAAGTTGCACATCACTTTCTGCGCGGATGATACCGGCTACGGCTTCGCTTTCTTCGAGTGTTTTCGCACCGCTAAAAAAAGCACGGGCGGTGAATTCGCCTGGTTCAGCGTGTCGAGCGCCTAGAGAAACCGCGTGATTAGTTATCATGTCGAGTAAGGGGGGTGAGCCTGGCGCGTAAATTTCGACGAGGTCTTGCCTTGTGTAAGAGTGTGGCTGACGGAAAAGGTATAGCGTAGCTGGTAGTTGCAGGTCGTCGTCAAGGAGCAAGTTGGCGTCGATGCGTCGGGAGCCGGGTATTTTTTCAAGCGGGGTGTCAAGGTTTTGGCTGGTTAATTGTTGGGCGATGTCTATGGCTTGTGGCCCGCTCAGACGGACGATGCCAACTTGGCTATGTCCGGGTGGGGAGGAAATGGCTACGATAGTTTCGTGAGTTCGTTCGATCATGGCGTGAAGATTCTTGCGGCTTTGATTATGTGATGTCTATTCATTGCATGAATGTTAGCTGCTGGGTGAATGGAATTCAATGGATGGCGATAGATGGGAAGTTGTGGGATATGGATCAGCGATTTGATGACATGGTGCAACAGGTTGGGGGTGGTGCGGGCCTTTCGCGCGAACAGGCTCGTCATGCGTTCGATCTGATTATGGATGGCCAACTTCCTGTAGAAAAAGTTGTTGAATTTGTGGTTTACTTGCGGGATAAAGGTGAAAGCGTTGAGGAGTTGATTGGGGCGGCGGAGTCGATGCGGGCGCGGGTGACGCGGGTTGCGTGTGAGGCTGATTGTATTGACACCTGTGGTACGGGCGGTGACGGGATTAGCACGTTTAATGTTTCCACGACGGCGGCGATTGTGGCCGCCTCGGCTGGGGCGGTTGTGGCGAAGCATGGCAATCAGTCTACCACGCGGGTTAGCGGCAGTAGCGAAGTGTTGCGTGAATTGGGGATTGATATTGACGCGCCCGTGGCATCGGTTGAGCGTGACTTGCGAGAGCATGGCATCGGGTATCTTAATGCTCGGGTTTTACATCCTGCGATGAGGCACGCGGTGCCGGTTCGGGCGGCGATACCTACGCGAACCATTTTTAATTTATTGGGGCCTTTGACAAACCCGGCTGGGGCTAAGCGACAACTGCTTGGCGTTCCCCATGAATCGCTGATGGAAAAAATGGCGTTGGTGTTACAGTCGCTAGGCGCGGTACATGTGTGGATGGTTCACGGTGGGGATGGGCTATGCGATCTTACAGCGACAACGACGACGAAAGTCATAGAGTTAAAAGATGGACAGCTTCGCGCCTTTGAAATTTCACCGGAGATGGTTGGCTTAGCGAGATGTGGTTTAGATGAGCTTTGTGTATCTACGCCGCAAGCTTCTGCGCGGGTCGTATTAGATGTGTTGTCGGGGGCGTCGGGCGGGCCTCGTGATCATACGCTTCTTAACAGTGGTGCGGCGCTCGTGGTCGCTGGGGTCGTTGATGATCTTCAAGAAGGTGTAGCAAGGTCGAAGCAGGCTATTGATAGCGGTGCGGCGATGGCGACGCTTGAACATTGGCGACCGCGCAGCAGTTAGCCCGCGATGCAAGCAACGCTATTTCAGAAACGGGGGATAAGGCTGCGGATTCATAACTGTCGTTAGACATTAGTATTTAGCTTCTAGTGCCACGAGCCGTCATCCATCGGAGATGACGGCTCGTTTTTGATTAGGAAATGTATTACCAAACTCTCCCAGTAGGCTAAATACGGCGATGTAGCTGGCAAAACAGCACAATTCGATAGTGCGTTTGCACAAACACGGTTTTTTTCTTGTAAGTGCGATAGTTGCATGATATTATAGGCCTCAGTCTGGTGCCGTTCGCTCTACACCTTTTCTGCTGACGGAAATCGATGTTCATTTGTTCATGGCAGCGTATTTGTAGATTGCGTTGATATTTTTAGGAGAGTTCAGATGCGTTGCTTCGCACGGTTAACAGGAATGATTGTATTGGTGATAGTATTGGGTCTTAACGCGACGATTGTGCAGGCCCAGTTCTTAGAAGATCAGAAACTAATAGCATCGGATGCGGAGGCAAATGATAATTTCGGGATTAGCATCCACATGAACGGGGACACGATCGTTGTCGGTTCAAGGTTTGATAATTGTGCGGCTGGCTTCGCGTGTGGGTCGGCGTATGTGTATCGCTTCGACGGAACTTCTTGGATCGAGGATCAAAAGCTGACCGCTTCCGATGCGAGCGGGGTAGATTTATTCGGAAATAACGTGGCTATTAGCGGGGATACAATCATCGTGGGTGCTTTGCTGGACAACTGTACAGCAGGCAATGATTGTGGGGCAGCCTATATTTATCGGTATAACGGCGTGTCATGGATAGAAGAACAAAAACTAACGGCCTCTGATGCGGGAGCTGACGATTTTTATGGCTTTCATGTTTCTATAAAAGGAGACGTTGCAGTCGTTGGTGCTTATCTGGCTGATAATGGTTTGGTCATCAATAGCGGATCAGCGTATGTGTACCGCTACAATGGTACAACTTGGGTGGAGGAGCAAAAGCTGACCGCCTCCGACAAAGATTTCAGCGATACGTTTGGGTGGAGCGTTTCGGTTGGTGTTGATACGATCTTGGTGAGTGCAGCATTTGCGGACGGTACATCTGAGGCTAACAGCGGAGCCGCCTATATATTCCGTTATAATGGCACGTCGTGGATACAGGAGCAAAAACTGGTTGCCTCCGACCCTCAAGCTGCAGCGAGGTTTGGGACAGATGTGTCCTTGGAAGGTGACACTGCCGTGATAGGCGCTAACCTCGATGACTGTGCGGATGGTATTGAGTGCGGTTCTGCTTATGTATTTCGCTTCGATGGCGTGTCGTGGAATGAAGAGATAAAGTTGACTGCTACAGACGCTGTAACTGATAAATGGTTCGGCATTTCCGTCTCCCTGAATAGAGGTAACATCTTGGTAGGTGCTCATCGAGATGATTGTACGGGCGGTGACATATGTGGGTCTGCATACTTATTCAATTTTGATGGAGCAACTTGGTCTGAGGCGCAGAAGCTAACTGCCTCCGACGCTGAAGCAGGTGACTTTTTCGGCGCTTCCGTCTCCATTTACGGGGGCAAGGCCATATCTGGAGCCCAGAATGATAGTTGCGCTTTGGGGGTAGAGTGTGGGTCGGTTTATGCATTTAATGGGCCGAGCGACAATTCTGTAGCATTATCTCCGTTAATTGCGGATGCCCCTCACGATGTGACCAAGGATCGTTATTTATCGTTTAATCCAAGTATAAATCTGGGACGTATGACTGCATTGCGGGTGACGCGCGTGGGTTCGACGACATCCAGATACGTTAGCTGTGCGTTGGGTTATGCTGGCACAGATGGCACAGATGGCAAAGTTGGCCTATTGGTTCAGTCTCCAGAGTTTTGTGAGTGGACGAATGCCGTCATTCACATTCGCGGCTGTGATGTCGTGCCGGGGAATGAGTATTTGATTGAAGCTACGGCGGATGGTGTCGCTTTCTCGGCACCCGTATCAATATTCACCACAGCGCCTCAGATTGCGGCTAGTAGAAGTTATGGCGATTTGGTTGGCGCATTTGAGAACGGCGAGTGGAAGGAAGCGGAAGGATTTGTCACGGCTAATGATATTGTTGCGGTCGTTCAGAAATTCCAATTGCTTAGTACAGCGCCTCATATCTCGCGCGTGGACAATGATGGGCAAACGCCTAATGGCCTAATAGCTAGTAATGACATTTTGCGAGAAGTGCAGGCGTTCGCCGGTAGTGATTTTGGCTATGGCGTAACGGGCTGTTTGACGGGTACTTGTGTGCCAAATTGTCCATGATATTAATTTGTTAGTGATTGCGTTTGTGTTTTTTAGGATGAAATTTTTGGAGAGTACAGATGTTTAGCTTCTCACGGTTAGTGGTAATAACTTCACTGGTAACTTGTTGCGTCGTATCGAACGGTGCGCGGGCATTGGCCGGCAGTATAGCACAACAGAAAATTAATGCCTCAGACGTGGCGAGTGGTGACTACTTCGGAAGTTCTGTCTCTGTAAGTGGAGAGATCGCGGTTGTTGGGGCAGAGCAGCGAGACTGCGATGCGGGAAGATGGTGCGGGGCGGCATACATATACCGGTTCAATGGAACCTCGTGGGTTGAGGAGCAACAGCTACTCGAGTCCAACCAGTTGGCAGAGACTTATTTTGGCCGTTGGGTGGCTGTTAGCGGTGACACGGTCATGATAAAAGGCCTTAATCTTGACGTGTTCGTGTATAAGTACAACGGTGTTTCTTGGATCGAGCAACAGACGCTAACCATCGCAGATCCTCCAGCGTCGGATTCCTGGGCATCGCTTACCTTAAATGGAGATATAGCCGTAGTGGGGGCAAGGGGTGAAGATTGTGCGGCTGGCCCCTTCTGCGGGGCAGCGTATGTTTTTCGATATAATGGAACTTCTTGGGTAGAGCAGCAGAAGCTGACTGCCTCCGATGTGGATACACAAGATGGTTTCGGGGAATCCATCTCCGTAAGCGGAGACACGATCGTCGTGGGTGCAGCCCGTAATGGCTGTGCGGATGGCAATGCTTGCGGGTCAGCGTATGTTTTTCGATATAATGGAACTTCTTGGGTAGAGCAGCAGAAGCTAACCGCCTTCGATGCGGCGGCTATAGACTTATTTGGGGGGGCCGTATCAATTAGCGGAGATGTGGTCGTTATAGGGTCGACGGACGATGACTGTGCGGCTGGCAATCGTTGTGGGGCAGCTTATGTGTACCGCTTCAACGGTACTTCTTGGGTTCTGGATCAGAAACTGACCGAGTCAGTCGAAGGGGAGTTCAATCTATTTGGTGAATCCGTATCAGTAAGTGGAGACATGATTGTGGTGGGAGCGAGCGATGCTTGCCCTACAGTCAGTCTTTGTGGGTCGGCGTATGTGTACACTTTTAACGGAACCTCTTGGGAGGAGGAGCAGAAGCTTACAGCCCCTATCATCAATGGCAGTAACGGATTTGGAGATTCTGTCTTTGCAAACTTAGATACGGTATTCGTAGGTTCTAAAGAGGACGCAGACTGTGGCGACATTCCTAATGCTGGTTCCTGTGGTGCGACGTTCGTTTACAATAGCTCAGGAAACAATTCTGCAGCGTCATCTCCTATGGTTGCCACAGCCCCTAACAGCAACACTAAGGATCGCTATTTGTCCTTTGATCCTAGTACTAACACCGGAAAAACGACAGCGTTAAGAGTCACGCGCGTTGGTTCGACCACACCAAGCTATGTGAGCTGTACAATGGATTATGTGGGTGCGGATGGCAGAGTTGGCCAGTTGGTGCAGTCTCCTGAGTTTTGCGAGTGGACGAATTCTGTTATTCACATTCGTGGTTGCGAAATCGTGCCGGGCAATGAATATTTGGTAGATGCTACGACAGATGGTGTCGCTTTCTCGGCATCCGTGTCAGTATTCACCACAGCCCCTCAGATTGCGGCTAGTAGAAGTTATGGCGATTTGGTTGGCGCGTTTGAAGGCGGTGTGTGGAAGGCTGCGGAAGGGTTTGTTACGGCTAATGATATAGTAGCGGTTGTTCAGAAATTCCAATTGCTTAGCACCGCGCCGCATATTTCGCGCGTGGACAATGATGGGCAAACACCTAATGGCCTAATAGCTAGTAATGACATTTTGCGAGAAGTGCAGGCGTTCGCTGGTAGTGATTTTGGCTTCGGTGTGACGGGCTGTTTGACGGGCACGTGTGTGCCGAACTGTCCATGATATTAATTTGTAAGTGATTGCGTTATTGTTGTTTGCGATGAAATTTTTGGAGAGTACCGATGTCTAGATTTTCACGGTTAGCGGTTGTGGTTTCATTGGTAACAGTGTTAGTAGGGTTGATTGGTGCGCAGGCTTTTGCCGACAGTGTGGAGCAGCAAAAGTTAACTGCTTCCATTCCTGATTTCGAAGATCACTTTGGGAGAGCGGTTTCAGTGAACGGAGATCGGGTTGCCGTTGGCGCGCCTGGACATAATTGCACTGCTGGATTCGGTTGTGGGGCGGTGACTGTTTACCAATTTGATGGAACCTCTTGGGTTGAAGAGCAGTTGTTGGTTTCACCAGCCGCCGGTAAACAAATAGGGACTTCTGTGTCGTTGGAGCGCAACAATCTTCTAGCAGGGGGATATATTGGCGGGGAGGCCTACATTTATTGGTATAACGGCTTCTCATGGGAACGAAGGTGGACGGTAGCTGCTTCAGACTATGAATTTAATGATAGCTTTGGTTTTGCTGTTTCATTGAATGGTGATGTTGCTGTTGTATCCTCACCTAAAGATGATTGTACGGATGGCGCTGATTGCGGTTCAGTATATGTATTCCGTTTCCAAGGTTTTAATTGGGTGCTACAGCAAAAGCTTACGGCCTCAGATTCGGCGGCGGACGACCAGTTTGGGACTTCGGTATCAGTCAGTGGCAACACCATTTTGATTGGGGCAAAATACGATGATTGTGTTGATGGTATTTATTGTGGGGCGGCCTATGTTTATAAATTCGATGGGACGTCCTGGATTGAGACACAGAAACTTACGGCTTTAAACGCAGGTGGTTTTGATAATTATGGCGCTTCTGTTTCTATGCGTGGAGATTTGGCGGTTATTGGTGCCCGCGGCAGTAGTTGCGAAGACGAGTCAATAATGGGAAATAGTTCATGTGGGGCAGCATATGTGTATCGCTTCGACGGAAACGTGTGGATTCAAGAACAAAAACTTTCTGCAAATACCAATAGATATCTCCAATTAGGGTTTTCCGTTTCTGTTAGCAGTGATGCCATTCTCGTAGGGGCGATAGGGAGTTTATGCTCAACTGGTGTTAGCTGTGGTTCGGCGTATAAGTATCTAAATGTCGGCAACAGCTGGGTGAATGTTCAACGTATGATTGCTTCTGATGTCGCCTCTTATGACACTTTGGGGTATTCAGTGTTTTTTGATGGCGATGCGATTGTTTTGGGGGCTCATAACGATGACTGCTCAGAGGGTAATAATTGTGGTTCGGCATATACATATACTTGCGATGGAAACACCGCTTCACCTTTGGCTGCCACGGGTATCGACAGGGTGACAAAAGATCGCTACTTGACTGTTAATCCAAATAATAGCCCTGGGGAGCTAACGGCTTTGCGTGTCACGCGTGTAGGTTCATCGACGTCATGGTATGTAGGTTGTTCGCTCCAAGATGCCGGGGCGGATGGCATGCTTGCTAATTTAGTGCCGACGGCGGAGTTTTGTGAGTGGACGACTTCGGCTATTCACATCCGAGGCTGCGAAATTGTGCCGGGAAACGAGTATTTGGTTGAAGCAGCCGGTTGTGATGCCATATTCACGGCATCTCTTCAATTATTCACGACCGCGCCTCAGATTGCGGCTAGTAGAAGTTATGGCGATTTGGTTGGCGCATTTGAGAACGGCGCGTGGAAGGCTGCGGAAGGATTTGTCACGGCTAATGATATTGTTGCGGTCGTTCAGAAATTCCAATTGCTTAGTATCGCGCCGCATATTTCACGAGTTGATAATGATGGTCAGACGCCTAATGGCCTAATAGCTAGTAATGACATTTTGCGAGAAGTGCAGGCTTTCGCCGGTAGTGATTTCGGCTATGGCGTGACGGGCTGTTTGACGGGCACATGCGTGCCAAATTGTCCGTAATAAATGGGCGGTCGATTCAGGCTAGCTTAGAAAATTTCTGGTGCATCAATCGTGCATGATGCGTTGCAGGAAGCGGATCACTTTTCTTGCGACGCGCGTGCCGATGGGTAGGGGGGGGCCATCCATGATGATGGCTCCCGTAGTGCCATGTCTAAAATAGTCCCGCTTTAAGTCGGACAATTCGATGGCTATTTCAAAATAGGGCTTATTGGCTTCATGAGTTGCGGGGTCAACTGCAATATGTCCGCCTGCCATTTGCGTGAGCGCGGGCAATTCAACAAGACGTGATCCTACTTCATCAATGCTTACGATAAAACCTTTGTGTGTTTCTCCGGGCTTGGCGTAGGAGCGGAATAGAACAGTGTCGCCGACGGTGGGCTGGGCATTGGCTATTTCCTCATCTGTTAATAAGGCACGAATGCGCCAGCCCCCACTGGCGACAGTTGCGACAGGCGTGCCGATTTCAATGTACTGGCCTTGATGCTCAGGATTCATGCCGGATATGACCATTCCTGCTTCATGGCTTTGTACGTTAAGTTGACTTAGATCATGCTTGGCCTCTTGAAGTGCGCGTGCAAGTGCCGTGGCTTTAGCCTCCTCCTGCATGGATTTATTAGGCTGGTCTTGGCGGAATGCGTCGCGACGTATTTCAGCAGCTTTAAGATTTGCAGTCGCGCGTGCGACCGACTCTCGTAACATGTCATTGCGTAATGTTGCGACGGGGTCGCCGATATTGATCGTGTCTCCGGGTTTAATCGCTATGTTTTCTATGAACCCAGCAGTTTCAGTTCTTATGATTGATTCGTTCTGCGTAGTGAGTACGCCGGTTGCATGGACTCGATTAGGGGAAGGGACCAGGCAAATCAAGCTAGGCCCGATGATTAGCACTACGACGCCGATGGCGATGGCGCGTCGGCGAACGTGAGCGGTTTCTTCGCTGTGCCATAAGTACTGCGTTAAGCCTCGAACCATTTTCACGATGGTAGACATTAAATAAATCGTGGCTAATCCGATACCGACAAAGAATAATTTCGAGGCGAGTACAGCGGCGATGGCTACCAATAGTGTCATGCGATAGAGCGTTGAGGCGATGCCGAATGTCAGTAATGTAAAACGCAGGCGGCGCGGCAAATTCTCTTGTTTTGCAGGTATTGTTAGCAATGACTGCTTCAATCTCGCCATCAGATATTGGCTGGAGCGCGATCGCAGGTTTGGAATTTCTGTCAGGTCACTGAAGATGTAATAGCCATCGTAGCGCATGAGGGGGTTGACGTTGAACAGCATGGTAACCACACTGGCCAAGAATATAACGTTATAAGCCACATTGTGAACAGTGGATGGTCCGGTCGTAGACCACACGAAAACCGCGATAGCTGCGCATATTGTTTCTACATACATGCCCGCGAGGCACACGACGATTCTTTGGCTCTTGCGCGTAAATCCCCACGAGGATGTGGCGTCTACATAGGCGCAGGGTGTGAACATAATCATGTACGCGCCCATGTCGGGGACGTAACCGCCGTACCGTTTACATGCGAAGGCATGTCCGAACTCGTGAATTACTTTAAGGACGATAAGTGTGAGCCACATGACGGCTAGGTTTTGGGCAGCTAGGAGTCCGCTGAGCGGTTCGGTGAGGTCTCCCCATCGCATGAAGACGGTATAACCTGCAGCCATGACTAAGACCAGCCAAAGTGCAAAAGCGGTTCGACTAAATAGCGGCGCGACCCACCGGATGTTTCTGGTGAGGAATGCGTCTGGATTCCACAGCGGAATTCTAAGAAACAGCAAGCCCATCAATCGTTGTTTACGTTTGGCTTTTTGTTTTTCAACGAGACGGCGATATAGCCTTTTGTCGTCGTTAATGGGTAAGTGAAGAAAGCCGATTTGGTGCAGCGAAAGAATGAACTTGTAGAAATGTTCTTCGTCGGCTGCGTTCACTTTTTTTGTAGATGCTAATCGCTGGAAAATTTCACCCAGCGGCATACTCTGGTTAATAGCTATAAATACAGCGTAATCCGGCGGGTCCAAGCGTTGCGTTTGAAACGTAACCGGATCGCGCACGATGTAAGACGGGCTGCCGCGAAACATGTGTCGTGTGACTTCGAGGTCTTCGCGCACGTTGACATGAACTTTAGCAAGTTGCGAGGCCATGCTTGGCGGTTTTTTGTCTGGTTGCGTACTCATGGGCGATCAATAGTAGAGACGGACGTAATCAATAATGCGATGAAGCGTGATCCACCAGATGCGGCGAGTCCCGACGCGTATGCGGGCTACGCCTTCCATGCCCGGTCGAACCCAGCCTCCCTTGGCTTCGATGGTCGCTTCTGCGACGACCACGTTACGATTGGAGCGTTGCTGCGTTTCACCGAAAATGCAGCGTACCTGGAAGGCATGCGTGTTTTCCGGGCTGGCAAATGTTGAGAAGACGCCAGCTTGTTGCGTCCTCAATTCCGCGGCTGTTTGTTCGGGCACGAGCAGTTCTAAGTTCCATGCGTCCAGAGGGGCGATGGCGAATAAGGGGTCACCTTGGGCGACGACGCCGCCGATTTTTTTGCGTAAGTCACCGTTGACGATCATTCCGGTGATGGGAGCGCGAATAACCGCTTGTCGTATGCGGTTTTCTATGATGTCGAGTTTGGTGAGGACGAGTTTTTTTTCCGCTTGTGCAAGCTGAGCTTCCACGGGAATGGTATCAGCCAATGCTCGGTCAATGCGATGTTCGATGACGACCAGCTCCGCTTTTAGTTCTGATTGTTGCTGGTCTAGTTCGCGGTGGTCGAGTTCACAAAGGATGTCGCCTTGTTCGACCTTCATTCCTTCCAATGCGCTAGATGATGTTAGCACCGATTGGTAAGGAGCAGCGACGTGTCTAAGTGTCGCTGGCGTGAGTACCGCAGGTACGCGCAGGTCGTAGTTCATGGAGCCAAAGAAAAAGGTTACTGTGCCAAGTAAGGCGAGCAGGGCCATGATTTGTGCGCCAATTCGGCCAGGCTGGCGTATGGCGTCGATGGATTCTTTTACATAGTCGCTTATGTGCTTAGGTAACGACCGACCCGCACGCTGGGTCATGACTAGTGAGCCGCCGAAGGGTTCGATGCGTGTGCGTACTTCGTCTAACTGTCCTGGTTTGAATGGGTCAGACGGGCGTCGCCTTATGCTAACGACCGCCACGGTTTCGCCACCGGCAATGAGAGGAATAGAGGCTACGGCATCACCGCCGGTTGCCACGTGCCATTGTTTGTGTAGTCGATGTACGCTGCTATCTTCTTTTTGTTCTGTCCAGTCTGCGCCGGGTTGGTAGATAATCATGTCCGAGGCGTCGTGACATTCTTCCATCGCGGCTCGCATAGCTGATACGCCG